>JAQIBV010000018.1 GCA_027858855.1 Spirochaetota bacterium
AAATATCTCTGACTATGACACCAAAGAAGAATCAGCTGTCTCAATATTCAAATACATTGACACCTATAATAATAACAGGCCTCATACCTCTATTGGAAATATGACGCCTGTAGAATACAGAACGCTTCTAAAACATAAAGATAAGGTAAAAACAACTTTACAGTTCTAAGGGGTCAGTCCAATGTTATCAAGCAAGAGTAGTTTGTAAACAAAAAAATGTTAAACAGGTGAGCACTTTAAAAACTTATTTTTGGAATGATCTCTTATCAATGTATCATGCTGTATTAATAATGGCACAGGTTTTTGAAGTCGCTTGATATAAAATCTGAAAATTATCTGTTTTGTTGGATTACATAAAGGGCAATGTCCGCAAAACGGTTTGAGTCAGTTTCGACGATTTTTTCTGACTCTGTATCGATAGCAATTTTTTTGATTATAGATATTTTATTGGTTATGCACAATCTTTCAAAATCGCTAATGGAAAAGAAACGGATGTTGGGAGTATTGTACCATTCATAGTGAAGTACTCCATTAGATATTGGTGCAACACCGTCTGTGTATAACATTTCACGCAGTTTATAGTACGCAAAGTTCGGGATACTGATAATGGCCTGTTTTCCGACACGAACAATTTCTGAAAGAATTTGTTCTGTATCTTTTATGGATTGCAGTGTCAGCGAAAGAATAACATAATCAAAATGGTTATCAGGAAACAGGTCTAGTTTGCTATTCAAATCAAGATGAATAACAGGAATATCGCGTTTTACGCACGAGGTGATAGCAGTAAAGTCGATGTCTACTCCCTGCAGCACCGAAGCTCCATGTTGTTTAAGACATTGAAGAAGTTCTCCGTTTCCAGAGCCCAAATCAAGAATTTTTGAACCGTTGGGAATTAGCCCTGCAAAAAAAGAGAGGTCGTTGCGGCCGGGTTTAAATATATGATTATCGGAATTACTGTCACAGCATTTTATATCCGAAGATGGTGAGGGGGTAATGAATGAAGCAATGAGTTTTCCGTATTTATTGCTATCATTCTTTAGTAGAAATGCGTCATGCCCTGCGTTGCTTTCGATACAGTGGTAACTAACCGGAATATGAGACAGTGTCAGTGCTTTTACTATCTTCATCGAATCTTCCGGTGGAAACAACCAATCGCTGCTAAAACTTATAATGAGCCATTTTGACGAAGAATTTTGTAGCTTGGTGTTAATGGACTCAGCTGTTTCGCCGAAGTCAAAGGTGTCAAGAGCCTGAGTCAGGGTAATATAGCTGTTTGCATCAAAGCGTTCAACAAACTTGTCTCCCTGGTAGCCCAGATAACTTCCGACAGAAAATAGTTTCTCAAAAGAAGTATCAACTTCAGTAGGTTTGTTACGCGATTCCTCAAATTTATGACGCATGCCCTCAGCAGATAGATAGGTTATGTGCCCTATCATCCTCGCAATGGCAAGGCCGCTGTTAGGGGTTACCTTTTGTTCACTGTAGTTTCCTGCATGAAAGTTTTCGTCGTGACGAATAGCGTTTCGACCAACAATATCAAAAGCAAGAGCCTGGCTTGAGAGGCGTGCGCTCGAGGCGATTACGATGATTCTTGCGGTAGTTTCTGGAAAGGCTGCATCCCATGCAAGGGCTAATTGGCCTCCCATGGATCCACCGATTATGGCGTGCAGCTGTTGTATGTTCATTGAGTCGATCAGTATTTTTTGTGCGGAGACCATATCTTCGATTTTTATGGAAGGAAAGGCTGGGCCATATACTGAGCCGGTTTTGGGATTTATACTTTCAGGTCCGGTTGAGCCACTACAGCCACCTAAAACGTTGGCACAAATAACGAAAAATTTATTTGTATCAATGTATTTATTCGGACCAACACAGATATCCCACCAGCCGGCTCTATCTGTTTCATGGTGAGAGGCGATATGGGAATCTCCGCTTAAGGCGTGGAAGATCAGAATCGCGTTACTTTTATCAGTATTGAGCGATCCATAAGTCTCATAACACAGGGTAAACCCATTAAGAACTTCTCCGTTTTTCAAAGTAAGAGACTCTTCTGTTGTATAGTATTGCAGATAGTCAGATTCTTTTATGTTCGCTTTTGTCTTGTTTCCCATTACGCCTCAGTGTATTAAGTTTAAAGAAATTGTCAAAAATTGGTTCTAATCCGGTAACTATTGTCATCTTATAGAGTATTTATTCGGTTCAGTGGTTTTGAATGGACGGCCGTAATAGAGACCGTCCATGGTAATTATCGCTGTATGAAACAGAACTTATGACTCCACTGCATCAAGAGCCTGAGAAATATCAGCAATAATGTCATCTACATTTTCGATCCCCACACAGAGTCTTATGTATCCGGGTGTGACTCCTGCTTTTAACTGCTCCTCTTCACCAAGTTGCTGGTGAGTAGTGCTAGCTGGGTGAATGATGAGCGTTTTAGTGTCGCCAATGTTTGCCAGATGGCTAGCCAGTTGTACCTTGTCAATAACAGTAGTTCCTGCTTTCAGCCCGCCTTTAACTTCGAAGCCAACAATGGGGCTGCCAGGGTAATCCAGAGTCTTCTGCGCCGTCTGGTATGAAGGGTGATCGGAAAGTGAGGGATGATTTATCGATTCAACTTTAGGGTGATCTGTTAAAAACCGAGCAACTTTGTTGGCATTCTCAATATGCTGTGGAATACGCAGATGCAATGTCTCGAGACCCTGTAAAAACAGAAAGGCGGCCCATGGGCTTAAACAGGCGCCGGTGTCACGAAGCCAGTGTGTCCTGATGTGAATAATATAGGCAATGTTTCCGATTGGAGCAAGGGCTTCTGTGAAAATTATTCCATGGTATGACGGATCAGGTCGGCAGAATTCAGGCCATTTGTCAGGATTATCGGCCCAGATAAAGTTTCCACTGTCGACAACTACTCCTCCAACGTGCGTTCCGTGCCCACCAAGATACTTGGTAGCTGAATAGACAACGATATCGGCACCATATTCTATAGGCCGAAACTGAGCGGGAGTTAGTACGGTGTTGTCTACTATTAGAGGGATTCCGGCTTCATGAGCGATGTTGCTGATTGCTCTGCAGTCAGGAATATCGTTTTTGGGATTACCGATTGATTCGATAAAGACAGCTCGTGTCTTATTGTTGATTACACTCTTGAGTGAATCGGGAGATGTCGGGTCAAAGAAGTTCACCGATATGCCAAGTTTTGGCAATGTTGTAGAAAATAGAGTAACCGTACCACCATACAGACTGGTGGATGCAGCTATGTTTTCGCCCGAATGAGCGAGGGTACAAACAGCAGCAGTGATTGCAGCCATTCCGCTTGCAAAAGCAAGTGCGCCCACTCCACCATCAAGAGCAGCTATCCTCTTTTCGAAAACATCTACCGTAGGATTCCCTAATCGCGAATAGATGTTGCCGAACTCTTTTAGTGAGAATAGGTTGGCGGCATGTTCTGTGCTGTCGAAAAGATACGAGCTGGTAGAGTAGATAGGTACAGCACGTGAGTTAGTTGTCGGGTCACCATTGTGCCCGGCATGCAGAGCAAGTGTTGCTCTGTGAAGATTTTTTTCGTTCATTTTTGAACCTCCGAAAATTCCGGAGTACGTTTAGGCGGAGATACAGAAGTGGTTTGCTCTTTAACAGAACCAAATCGTCCCCATATCGGGCTGGCATTGGCACCTTATCTGTTTCATGACAGGTTGCCGTGCGTCAACGGGCCAGTTCCCTTACGCACTCTCAATTATTTGATAAATATAACCATACATGTAAAAAAGTCAAGTATAATATCACTAGAACTGTAATATTATACAAGCCATTAAAATTGTCCTTCAAAATAAACACTTAAACAGTGTTACCTTCTGAAATTTAGAAATTTATTCAAATTTCTTTGGTAATTCTTCGAAGTTCCCTATTAAAAGAACTTTGGATATTATTGTTTTGAAGATATTAAGAATTATCTGTTGCTGAGCTGCTTGCACATACTTGTTGAAAAATTACCCGTTCGAAGTTATAGTAATATACAGAAAATAAAATTAACATAAGACTGGTAGCAAAATGTTTGAGGAACAAATGAAAAATAAAGCAGATATTGGATTAATTGGATTAGCTGTAATGGGGCAAAACCTGGTGCTTAACATAAGCGATCATGGTTATACTGTAGCTGTATATAATCGTACCGTAAAAAAGATCGATGTCTTTCTTGAAGGGCCGGCTGGAGGCCGGGATACTATTATGGGAGCCCGTTCAGTTGAAGAACTTGTTGGTATGCTTAGTCGGCCACGTAAGGTTATGCTAATGGTTAAGGCAGGAGATGTTGTAGATTTGTTTATCGAAACGCTTCTTCCGTTTCTTGAAACCGGCGATTGCATAATTGATGGTGGTAACTCGCATTTTAAGG
The DNA here is from genome assembly GCA_027858855.1 of Spirochaetota bacterium. GTDB lineage: Bacteria > Spirochaetota > UBA4802 > UBA4802 > JAFGJZ01 > JAFGRW01. The sequence goes on from JAQIBV010000018.1 coordinate 4,391, forward strand.
ACACTAACAGACGAACAGAAGAATTACGGAAAAAAGGAATTCTTTTCATTGGTACCGGCGTGTCTGGAGGAGAAGAGGGTGCACGCAGAGGTCCTTCAATAATGCCAGGTGGTAACGTTGAAGCATGGCCGTTGGTAAAAAATATATTCCAGAGTATTTCGGCAAAGACCGATTCAGGTGAGCCCTGCTGTGACTGGGTTGGTGAAAATGGGGCGGGACATTTTGTTAAAATGGTTCACAATGGTATTGAGTACGGTGATATGCAGCTTATATGTGAGGCTTATCATTTAATGAAAGATGTGGTTGATCTTGACGCTGATGAGATGAGTAAGCTTTTTGGACAATGGAATAGCGGGCCACTTGATTCTTACCTTATTGAAATAACAAGAGACATTCTGGCTTATCGAGATGAAAAAGGTGAGCCTCTGGTCGATAAAATTCTGGATTCTGCCGGTCAGAAGGGAACCGGAAAATGGACTGGTATAAGTTCTCTTGAACTCGGTATTCCGGTGACCCTTATAGGCGAGGCTGTTTTTGCCCGATCTTTAAGCGCGCTTAAGAATGAACGTGTTATTGCTTCAACAATTCTTGTTAGCGAAAATAGAGAGCTTACAGGTGATAAAAAAAAGCTTTTGGATGATCTTGAAAAGGCTCTTTTGGCTTCTAAGATTATTTCTTATGCACAGGGTTTTATGCTTATGCGTGAGGCTGCTAAAGAATATGGGTGGAAGCTCAATTACGGCGGAATAGCTCTTATGTGGCGTGGCGGATGTATTATCCGCTCAGCTTTTCTGGGCGAGATAAAAAAGGCCTACGATAAAAATGTTTTGCTTCAGAACCTTCTTCTGGATGATTATTTTAAGAAAGTGCTGCTTGATGCAGAAAACTCATGGCGTAATGTAGTTGGAGAGGCTGTTCGTTTTGGAATTCCAGTTCCAGCTATGGCAAGCGCTCTGACCTTCTTTGATGGTTATCGTTGTAGTCGTCTTCCCGCGAACCTTTTGCAGGCACAACGTGACTTCTTCGGTGCACACACCTATGAACGTGTTGATAAACCGCGTGGTCAATTTTTTCACACCAACTGGTCCGGTGATGGAGGAGATGTATCTTCATCTCCATATGATGTACAGGTAACCTCTAATAATTAACTTTTCAACTAGGCCGCATATGTGAGCAGCAAGAGTCATCTTGCGACCAGCAAAGGAACTTACGAAAAATTCCTTTAGAATAGGCACTTAAACGATGTTACCCTCTGGAACATTGTAATTTTTCGAAGTTCCCTATAGTGTGTTTTTTTAAAAAACGATCAAATTTCGCAATAATGGACGGGCATTGATTGAAAGGTTCTGCTATGATTTAGATGCCATGGTTACAGTAGTTACGTAACAAAAAGACATAGGAGGCCTTATGATTAGTTTAAAAAAAACAGTTGATAGCGAAATTGATTCACTTGTTGGGATCAGTAAACGTGCTTTTTATTCGGATTTTAATATTGGTGCGCCATCTGAGGATGTAGGACCTCCGGGGTATTATAGTCCGCAGTGGCATCATAAAATGCTTCAAGGTGCGGATGGATTCTTTTCAATTTATAATAATGAAAAACTTGCAGGAGCGGCACTGGTGTTTTGTGAAAAAAACAGGTTTAATGGGGTTTATAATCTTGGGCGGATCTGGATTGATCCTGTTTATCATCGACAGGGCATAGGGCTTACGGCTCTGGAACTTGTTATTGAACAGTTTCCGGAAGCAATATTGTGGAAGCTGGATACTCCTGCCTGGAACAAACGTACCCGCTCATTTTATCTTAAAGCCGGCTTTACCATTTCTAAAGAGCAGGGCGGCTTTCTCTTTTTTGAAAAAGAGATATAAAGCTAAAATGAGACGCATAACACAAGTTGACTGGCAGTTACGAGTTGAAGATGCAATTAGAATGATTATTTCGGATATAGATAATCGGCTTTCTTTGACCAAACTGGCGTCTTTACTCGAATCCTCGTCCTACCATTTTCATCGCATGTTCAAACAGTTGACCGGTGAATCTGTTTGTGGATGTATTAAACGCTTGAGACTTGAGCGAGCAGGCTTTCTTTTAAAAAACAGTGATCGCAAGATAATCGACATTGCACTTAATTCCGGGTTTAACACTTCTGACGCGTTTACAAAGGCATTCAAACAGAGTTTTACATTAACACCGTCAAATGCCCGTAAAGTTCCGGCATGGAAGTGGCAGCTTCCTTCCAGGGCCGGCATCCATTACGGACAAAGTGAAAAAAACAAATGGTTTCTGGTTTTTCCGGGAGAAGAGAAGATGAATACAAAGATTGTTGAATTTGTTGAGGAAGAATTTATAGGTATTAAAATGAGAGGTTCCTTCTGGCAGATGCCGGAGATCTGGGAGAAGTTCACCAGTTTGATGAATACCAAAGAGTATTACCATCCAAAAGCGAAGTATTCGGCTGTTTTTTTTGACGCAGTAAACAAAGATGTGAGTGAAGAAGATCAGCGCTGGGCTGTTGCTATGTCGGTGGGCGAGGAGGGGGCTGATATTGTTGCGAGTGATGGACTTGAACGATTCAGAACCCCCGGAGGGCTTTATCTGGTTGTAGTGCATTTTGGGTCGCATGAATCTATAGGCGAAGTATGGAATAAACATCGCGAGCAAATCCTTGAAGAGAGCCGGTGGAAGTTTGATGTATCTCGTCCCTCTTTTGAATGGTACCAGAACGATCCGGCTACTATTTCACCGGAGCTTTTGCTTACTTTTCTCTGTGATCCGGTTGTTCAGCGTCAATGATGCTCGATGAGTTTTGGTTTTCAGCAGGAAAATAGGAAATTTGTGGATTGTTAGCCACTTGGTATTGTTATTGTGTGATCCCTTTCCGGAACACCCCAGTAATTAGCGTAGATTAGGATGCCGTCAACTGAATCTATAATGGAACTATGGCTGGAAGGTGGATAACAATCCACCTTCTCCTTTTCCCCCAGGAGTTCTTCAAAGGACTTCATAGCCATAGACAGCAAATAAGAGAGAGTAACACGAAAAAGAAACATAATGTTTTTTAATCTGGCGTACATGGCCGGTGATAGGGTTATGTGTGGGGACTTATATTCCAGCCCGCGTTCCTGATATTTCATGGCGCAGTATGAACTTTTTGGATTGTTAGCCATTTTATTCATCTGTTTTAGTAAAAGTAAGTTCATCACGTCGGATGATTTAATACCTTTGTCATAGGCATAATCTTCAATAATAGTTAGAAATTGGCTTTGAACGCTGATTGTTGTTCTTATTGTGGTTTCCGATTTTGACATAGTTGATTTCCTCCTTTAACTTGTCCTATGTATTACAACGTAGAAAAGGAGAAAAAGGGTGAAATTTTTTTGGACTTGTGGATTGTTAGCCACTTTTTTTTAAAAAAGCAGAGATTTGTGAAAAATTGACAGAAAAACAAAACCCAGTAAAAACACAGCTCCTGATGACTAACTAATCCAGTTCGATACTGACCGGGCAGTGGTCTGAACCCATTATACTGTTATGTATTGTAGCCTTTTTTACATGATTCATAAAATCGGTGTTCACACAGTGATAATCAATTCTCCATCCGGTGTTTTTATCACGTGCCTTGAACCGGTATGACCACCAGCTGTAGTGCCCCTCCTCTCCTGGATGAAAGTGGCGAAAGGTGTCGACAAAACCGGTGGTCAGAAACTGGCTCATCCATTTACGTTCTTCGGGTAGATAGCCGGGGTTCTTTTCATTTGTTTTCGGGTTCTTTAGGTCAATCGCCTGATGTGCAATATTGTAGTCGCCACAGAGAACAATATTCTTTCCGTTTTTAACAAGTTCGTTGCATTTTTCCAGTACTGCATTACAGAAGTTCAATTTGTAATCAAGACGCTTACCCTCGGCCTGGCTGTTTGGGAAATAGCAATTAATCAGTGTAAACTGGTCAAAGCTTGCTATAATTGTGCGCCCTTCAGAGTCAAACTCTGTAATTCCTAACCCCTCCACAAGATGTGGAGTCTCTTTTGTATACAAAGCCACACCGCTGTAACCGGCTTTTTGGGCGCTCATAAAGAAACTGGTATAACCATTGATTTCGAGCAAATCGGGTTCAAGTTGGTCAGGGCGAGCTTTTGTTTCTTGTAGTGCAAGGATATGGGGATTAGCGTCAGTAATCCACTTTCGGAGTCCTTTTTTATCAGCAGCACGTATGCCGTTCACATTCCATGAGAAAATAGTCTTCATGCTTTTTTCCTTATAAACTAATGTTGAGAGTCTATATCCAATGCTTTCGTCTGAAATAGATAAGCATTGCAATAAAAACTGCGACCATGATTCCCCAGATGCCAAAATAGGCATACTTCCAGTTAAGCTCCGGCATGTTGGCAAAATTCATGCCGTACACACCTACAATAAATGTAAGTGGAATAAATATGGTAGCAATAATTGTTAAGGTCTTCATTATTTCGTTCATCTTGTTAGAGACACTGTTCATATACAGATCAAGCAATCCGGAGGTTGTATCACGAAAGAGCTCAATCGTTTCAATAACTCGCACTGTGTGGTCGTATAAGTCACGTAAAAAAATGCCCATTTCAGCAGATATTAAAGTTTCATCAATTCTGCTCAGGTTGCTAATTACATCACGGGCCGGATACACTGCACGACGAATACTCAGCATCTCTTTACGGCTCCTGTGAAGATCATTCAAACTGTTTTTGTCCGGGTTTTCCAGCAGGTCGGTCTCTAGTTCGTCCAGCTTTTCGCCAATGGTTTCAAGAATAAAGAAGTACCTGTCAACTATGGAGTCAATCAGTGCATATAGCAGATAGTCGGCACCACGTTTTCGGATATAACCCTTGTTATCGTTAATACGGTTTCGAACACTTTCAAAAACGTCTCCCGATTTTTCCTGAAAGGTTATCAGTATGTTTTTCATGTAAAGAAAGCTAACCTGCTCAATATCAATAGAGTGGTCGTTGCTATCTGTATTGAGCATCTTTAAAACAATATGCAGGTTTTCTGAATGCTCTTCAAGCTTAGGGCGCTGGTTAACACTCAGGATATCTTCAATGGTAAGTTTGTGAATTCCAAAATGAGAGCAGAGACTTTCGATTATCTCCACATCGTGTAAACCGTCGATGTTAATCCAGATAATTCCCGAAAGTTGTTTTGTTAGTTCAATTGCCGATGCTATTCCATCTGGAGAGTGTACTTCTACGGAATCTTCTGTGTAGTTTATAATTGTAACCGAAACACTCTTCATCTTCTGTATTCCGGTAAAAACAGCGGATCCTGGAGCAAGTCCCGATTTTAAGGCAATTTTTTTGCGTTTCAGTCTCATCTTATCTCCCGGCTTCTTATCTTGACATTCTAAGAACAATGTTTGGTAATTTCAACCATTAAGCAAATAATTCCGGTATCATAAAAAAGGACCGGTACATATATACCGGTCCAGCAAATAATTCAGTTGTTATGAGTCAATCTTAAGCCTGGTTAGCACTTCCAAGAACATTAATGTTTTTAAGCTTGTACAGCTCTTTAAGGCTATCACGTGCAGGTCCAAGATATTTTCGAGGGTCAAACTCTCCCGGAGAATCAACAAAAACTTTGCGTACTGCTGCAGTCATTGCGATACGACCGTCAGAGTCGATATTAATTTTACAAACAGCAGATTTCGCGGCTTTCCGAAGCTGTTCTTCAGGGATACCAACGGCGTCGGCCATTTTTCCACCATTATCATTAATAATTTTAATAAGATCCTGTGGTACTGAAGAAGAGCCATGAAGAACAATTGGAAAACCTGGAAGTCGTTTTTCGATCTCTTCAAGGATATCAAAACGGAGTGGAGGTGGAATTAATACACCGTCTGCGTTTTTTGTACACTGTGCGGGAGTGAATTTGTTTGCACCATGAGAAGTTCCTATGGAAATAGCAAGAGAGTCAACACCTGTTTTAGCCACAAAGTCTTCTACTTCTTCAGGTTTGGTGTAGGTAGATTCTTCAGCAACTACATCATCTTCAACGCCAGCAAGAACACCAAGTTCGCCTTCTACTGTAACGTCATGAGCATGAGCGTACTCAACAACTTTCTTGGTTACAGCAATGTTTTCTTCGTATGAATGATGAGAACCGTCAATCATTACAGAGGAAAAACCACTGTCAACACAGGCTTTACAGATTTCGAAATCTGCTCCGTGGTCAAGGTGAAGAACTATTGGAATTTCGTAGCCAAGTTCTTTTGCGTATTCAACGGCACCCTGAGCCATATATCTAAGCAGGGTCTGGTTTGCATATTTTCTGGCTCCGGCTGAAACTTGAAGAATAACCGGTGATTTTGTTTCAACACATGCCTCTATAATTGCCTGCATTTGTTCCATGTTGTTGAAGTTGTAGGCAGGAACAGCGAATCCGCCCTTTACAGCTTTTGCGAACATCTCGCGTGAGTTCACAAGTCCAAGATCTTTATAGCTTGTCATGAATGTCTCCTTATATTATTGTATATTAATTGCGCTAGCAAGTCCGGTCAAAAATTACATATAAAGGTATAATTGCAAGGATTTTTCCAGTGGCAGAGTTTTTGAAGGGCGGGTAATTTGGAAGAAACCCCTCTAAATTAAGATTAGTAAAAAGTTGGATGAAAATGTTCCATTCGGTGATTATAATTACCAAACAGCTTAAACATCCCAATTTTTTCTGGTTATTTTCTGGTTATAACAAAAAAAAGTGCCGATAATTATTATGTGGCATGTGCCATGCTAATACTATAAATGAGTGATTATGACCATTCATTTATAATTGTCATTTTAAAGATCAATTTTATTCAGATAAGGACACTATGAAAAGAGGACTGTTTTTCATCATACTGGTAATAGGCCTTTTTACTGTTAAGATTCTGGCCGATTCAGAGCTGTCCGGGCTTGTACCCTATGTGGCTTTGAAAAAAACAACCTTTCATGATACCCGGTTTATAGAAGCCGAAGTTGTAATTGAAAATCGAGGAGACGCACCAGCTAAATTTATGGTGTATGACAAACCCTATACAACTTTTCAACCTATTGTTTATGATATAAATGGAAGAGAGGCGCCGGTAAGGGTTGCTTATCGTCTTACAGGCCTGCGCGCAAATGATGTTCTTGGTGGTGTGAATCCACGTCAGATTCTGCTGTTGCCGGGAGAAAAGTACAGTAGTACAGTTAATTTGGCCGACTTTTATGAGTTTGCATCCGGTCGTGAATATAAGGTGCGTCTGCTTTTTTTACGTGACGCCGCCCAAAAAGAGGCTCGGCTTGGAACTAATATTGTCCGTGTTAAGGTTTCAACTGATCGTAGTGACCGGCAGCAACCGGCAGTTGCTGTTAATGGTCGGATAAATGATGATTCAATCCGTCCTGAAGAGATTATTCATCTGTTCCTGATGGCCGAGCAGCGTGAAAATTGGCGTGATTATCTAAAGTACATCGATCTTCACCAGTATATATATTCCTTTCCTGACTATGCGAAGGTCTATTTATCAGGCGGAGCTGCTCTAAAACAGGAGGCTCTTCAGAGTTTTTCTGATTATCTCATCGAAAGCAGGCCCGACACCATAGTAGATTACGAAGTCTTATCTGAAACAATAAGCGATAATAGTTCCACGGTTACCGTTCGTGTTAAACGGGCAGCGGCCGGACGACCTTTTACCTATAATTATACTTATTCTCTTGAAAAAAAGAGGGCGGCCTGGATGATTACCGGAGTAACAGCTTCGGTTGCGAGGGATATAAGACAATGACAGAAATATTATCACAAGATGAGATAGATTCCCTTTTAACGGCGATATCGACCGGTGAACACGAGATGGAAGACGTTGCGCCTACTGAGCAGCGAAAAGTTAAGCTTTATGACTTCCGTCGTCCCGATAAATTCTCTAAAGACCAGATTCGAACACTTCAGATGATGCACGAGACCTTTGCTCGTCTTACAACTACGGCACTTTCGGCACAGTTGCGTGCACTCGTAAGTGTGCACGTGGCTTCGGTTGATCAGTTAACCTACGAAGAGTTTGTTCGATCAATTCCGAACCCAACGACTCTGGCAGTTGTAAACATGGATCCATTAAAGGGTTCTGCTGTTCTTGAAATTGACCCGTCAATTACTTTTACCATTATTGACAAGCTGTTTGGTGGTGAAGGTGAGGCGACAAAGATTTCTCGCGAATTAACAGATATAGAGCTTTCGGTTATGGAGGGAATTGTAGTTCGAATTCTTGGCAACCTCCGTGAAGCCTGGTCAAATGTAATTGATCTGCGCCCCCGTTTGGGAAATATTGAGACTAACCCGCAGTTTGCACAGATCGTCCCTCCGAATGAGATGGTGGTACTTATTACTCTCGAAACAAAGGTCGGAGAGGTTGAGGGTATGACCAACCTTTGTCTTCCTTATATTACAATAGAGCCCGTAATTTCCAAACTTTCGGCGCAGTACTGGTTTTCCAGTATTCGAAAGGGCGCAACCGATGAAAACCTGCAGATAATTCAGAATCGTCTGGAAAATGTAACACTCGATGTAGTTGCTGAAATAGGTGATGTCGAGGTCTCGATGCAAGAGGTGTTGAATCTGTCACTTGGTGATGTTCTTAAGCTATCGCAAACCAAAACAGATACCGACATGACACTTAAAATCGAGGGGCGCCGTAAATTCAAGTGCCGCCCGGGGCTTGTTGGCAACAGGGTATCGGTTCAGGTTGGAGAACGCATCGAAGAGGTGCCAGATGAACTGCTTATCACTAAAAAAGAAGAAGATGAGATGATGTGATTTTTTTCTCGACGACTTCCGCGATTCCTGTGTGAAACATCTTTTCGCAAGTCTCCTGCATTCGCCCGAACGCCGGCAAAGGCCTACTACTTTTCGGAAGTCGCAAGTCGGCTGCTCCATTCGGTTCCGGTTTGTCAGTTTAACCCTAGCAAGCTGACAAACCTGTCGCAAAGTGATTTTCAAACAGTGTGGAGTTCCTCCCAAGGCCAGTTCCATGCGTCAGTGGGTCAGATCAGGTCCAGGTTGCTGGGCCGAATGGGAAGTTTTGCCAAGCGCGTTCTACATCGGAGACATTCTTCGAGTCTGTTTTCAGCGTTCCGTCTCATAGGCTTCATGTGTAGTGTTATTAGCACTTGACGTTCATAACGCCCTTTTGTAAAATCGGTTACCATCAGTGAACCGACAAAATTCTAAAAAAGGGCTCTATGAACACTACTCCGCTTTCCATAACAGAACTCTCCTCCGTAATCAAGCAGACAATTGAAGGCAATGTTCTGCTTTCAAATGTCGCTGTTATTGGTGAAGTATCAAATATTACACGCCATTCGTCAGGACATATCTATTTTACAATGAAAGATGCAGGCGCTGTTATAAGCGCAGCCTTTTTTAAGTACGCGAACCGCGGCTGCAAAGTGCGATTGAACGAGGGCATGAAGGTAATTGCCATAGGCTCGGTAACCGTTTACGAAAAAAGGGGCAGCTATCAGCTTATTGTTAAGTCCCTGGTTGAAGATGGAATCGGTGAGCTGCAACGGCAGATTCAACAGCTTAAAGAGAGGCTTTTAAAAGAGGGGCTCTTTGATCAGGAGCGAAAACGCCCCTTGCCTTTTTTGCCACAGCGCGTTGGCATAGTTACATCACCCACGGGGGCGGCTTTTCGGGATATTCTGAAAGTTCTGTTGCGACGGTTTCCTACCATAGAAATAATTTTAGCTCCGGCTAAAGTGCAGGGCTCCGACGCGTCGGTATCGATTGTGCGCGCGATTGAGGAGCTAAATAAAGAACCGTACAAAATAGATCTTATTATCGCGGGGCGTGGCGGAGGTTCGTTTGAAGATTTGATGCCCTTTAATGAAGAGCCGGCAGTCCGTGCTTTTGCCGAATCGCGTGTACCTATAATCTCGGCTGTGGGTCACCAGGTCGATCACCCCCTGACTGACGATGTTGCTGATGTAGCCGCACCCACACCTTCGGCCGCGGCCGAAATAGCCGTGCCCATCAAGTCCGAGCTTGAAGATGACCTTCGTTATTATAACCGCGCGCTCGCGGGCAATCTTGAAAAACTTGTTGAACGATACCGTATGCGAATTAATTCTGTAACCGATCGACGCATATTTCAAAACCCTCTTGATATGATCAGCCTGCGTCAGGTAAATGTAGAAGAGCTTACGGGGCGCATGAGTTATTCGCTGCGCTCCCTTTTGCATCTTAAAATCGGGCAGCTGCGTCAGATCGGCGATTTGAACGAGCTGGTTCAAATTTCGGTCATGAAACGGCGTCATTCATTTCTACTTGCCCTTCAGGCCATCGACCAGCTTTCGCCTATTAAGGTGATGTCACGGGGGTATGCCGTTGTTCGGGACAACGCGCAAAGCTTTGTAAAGAGCATTTCGGCCGTCACATCGGGTGAAACTCTCCGAATCTTTTTCAACGACGGAAGTGCCGGTTGTGAAGTAAAAACAGTACAAAAAGGAGACACCCTTGGAAAAGAAAAAAAGCAGTAAGTCTGCATCATTAACCTTCGATAAGGCTCTTGTGCAGCTTGAAGAGATAGCCCGCCAACTCGATTCAGGAGAGTTGGGCCTGGAAGAGTCCATAGAGCGCTATGAAGAGGGGATGCGACTCTCTAAATTCTGTCAGGAAAGCCTTGAAAAGGCCGAACGAAAAATAGTTCTGTTGCAAAAAAAAGGTGATAAGGTGCAGCAAACCGAGGTTGCCGTAACGGAGGATACCGGTGAAATTGAAAACGATGATGAAGTACAGGGTTCGCTGCTTTAAAACTGCGGTTCTGCTCATTTTTATATTTGTAGTGGCATCCTGCAGCAGCAAAGGCTCTATGCAATTCTGTGTTGTTCCCGTAGAGGGCGATAAAGCCACAGAATGCGGTACCACCTTTACAACCGGGGAGTTTCGTGTTCTGCTTAATTCAAAAGAGCCATTTGGTCAGGAACGCATACTCTTTTCACTTGCCGTTAATGACGGAAAGAACTCAGAGCCCGAAGCCGCCGTGTCGGTAGATGTCGATCCGGCAGCAACAGAAACTTTCGCCGACATCGAGGTGTATAACCCTGGTACTTACCTTATAAGTGCAACAACTCCAGACGGAGAGCAAATTGCAGGTGGGAAAATCATCCTGGTTGATCAGTAAAAAAACCGTATGGACGGTATGTGCGTTTTGTCTAAATATTCTATTAATAGTTGACAAACCGCAAATTGTTTTATAGTTTCTTGTTAAATTAAATTAAACATGGAGAAAATCTCATGAAAAAAATACTTATGATGCTTTTAGCCGCACTACTCGTTTTTTCTTTCGTAGCATGTGAAGATGAAGAAGAAGAAGCAAAAAAAGCTGCCGTTGTAGTAATCACACCGGGAAAAGCATTTAGTGTAACCGAGGAAAACTTTGCTTCTGGGTACGCCCGTTTTAAAATGAGTGTAGTTGAGGATACAACCTATACAATAACAGTAACATCTCTTGATGCTGATGGTAATGTTGATACTGCTGCTGATTTTAATGTAGCGACTTATAGTACAGAAGAAGATATGCTTGCAAATGAGACTTGGATTTCTGATAATACAGCTGCAAGCGGTGTTTGTGTTGTAAATGCTGATGGTAATGATTTTTATGGACCGGATACTGAAGCTGGAATGGGTTTTGCTTTTTTTGATATTCTTGAAACTACTGGTAATAAGACCTATACAATTCTTACTGCCGCTGCAAAATAATTTCTTTTTCAAAAATTTGAAATTAAAAATTAAGAGCCGGTTAATTCCGGCTCTTTTTGATTAATACTGTAAAAAAAATATCTGTTCATCCGTTTGTTCCGGCTAAAGCTCACCTCTTTTTTCCGTCAACAGTCTGCCTGTTTCCCGGCTCCATTCTGGTTGATTATATCCATTTAGGCCTCTGTAGTAATTCATTTTTCCCTGTCTACTAATGAAAATAAAAACAAGAAGATGATTATGTATACATTTACCCAAAGCTATAACCCGGCACGCGTGCTACGGATGCACACGATCGCGATTCGATCAGGACGTTCGATCGAGCGACCTGGGGGTCCCGGGGTTTCGCCTGCCCTCGTTTGTTTGCTTTTCAAAAGTAAAACTACCATAAGTGATTATGGCACAAAACCTATGGTTTCTGAATATTTGTTGACTTGCTTGAAAATTAGTTAAGAGTGAAGCTTAAGAGGAATTGAAAATGAATGACGATATTCGCTGGCTTCAGCGGTTTGAGAATTATAAAAAAGTGTTACTCAATTTGAATATGGCTGTTGATCTTGCCGGCAAACGTGAATTATCAGACCTGGAAAAACAGGGTGTTATTCAGTCCTTCGAATTCACCTATGAATTTGCCTGGAACGTGTTAAAGGACTATTACGAAGCAAAGGGGGAGGTCGGTATTCAAGGCAGTGTAGATGCATTCCGGCTTGCCTTTAACAGGGGGCTTGTCTCGATGGGAGAAGTTCTTTTAAATACTGTAAAAAGCAGACGTCTATCGAGCCACAGTTATAATGAAGAAGTTGCCGAAGAAATTTTCAATTTGATTGTCGGTTCGTATATCCATGCTTTCAATGAGCTGCAGGCATGTCTTATTAAAGAAGCTGGGAAAGAGATATAAATATGTTGTATGGTCTTAGCGATGAGGTAATTAAAAAACTTATAACTGTTTTTTCTAAATTCAGGAATATTGAGAAAGTAATAATTTATGGTTCTCGTGCAAAAGATACTTTTAAAGCCGGTTCCGATATTGATCTTACTCTTGTTGGGAAACAGCTGACTCTTTCGAACTGTCTCTATCCTGTCATTGATGAAATTGAAGTACTCCTTTTGCCTTACATTGTTGATCTCTCTATTTATTCACAAGTTAATAATCCGGATCTAATTGAGCATATTGATAGAGTCGGAAAAATTATATATCAGCGATCAGAGTAGCAGATGTGGCTAACAATCCATGGTTTTTGTATAAAGAGGGTTCTTTTGCATCTTAAAGTGTTTTTTAGTAATGAATTATCACATTTTGGCGTGTCCATTATTTAAAGCCAAAGGTCTCCCATAGTCTTTGAACCACGCTTTTGCCAACCGGGTCGTTGAAGCCTCTGAAGTCAGGCTTCAGTCGTTTTTTCTTTGTATTGTAGATGTCAACAATGCCGCTGCGGTTTTTACCACTTCCTATTTCTACACGGGCGTACATATTGTTAAAAACACCTCCGTACAGTCCGTCAATTCCTTCACACTGCAAAAAGGTGGCGAAATCTATTGCTGTTTGTTCGGCTTCTGCAACAAGGGCTTCGGTATCATCTTTTCCTGGTGATTTTGTTACAGGTATGGTTTCTGTATCATAAATAACTCCATCATCTGCTTTGGCTCCGCAACCGTTTTTGGCCAGACGATCGGCCTCTTCGTTCATCATGTCACCGGAATGCGCCTTCACCTTTGTCCATCTTACTTTTACAGCAGTTCTCTGCATTTCGTTGTAATAGTTGCTTGTAAGTTCCGTGTTGCGCTTCCACTCTCCTGTTGCCCAGCTCTGGACGCCCTGATAGTCAAAACATATTTCGCATTTTATAATACTGTTGCTTGTGCACCACTGTATGGCTTTCAATACTGCCATTACTTCGCCGGCAACCTGTCGATGCTTCAGGTATTTCTCATCGGTAACAGATCCCGACAGGCGATCCACGATCTCTTTACCACTGTTTGTAATTACTGCACCGTATCCGCAACGTCCGTCGATGAAAGATCCGTCAGTATAAATCTTAATCATTTTTCCCAGCCGAAAGTGATGCTACAAAGTCAATTATGCTGTTGGTCTTCTGTTCCGCTATGTTCTTGTAGTCACCAACATATTCTGATGCTGCGTTAAATTCGTTTATAAAGCCGGCACGATCACCCTGTTTTACGATTTGCAGCAATTCGGAGCATGATTCGATATATTTCTGTAAAATAGAGACAGTTTCCGGGTTATGAAGTTCAATATCGGCATATAATTCCGGGTTCTGGTTCAAAATACGACTGGCAAAGTCGTTACGAACCCGATAAACTGGAGAAGAGAACTCGTTAAACTGGTCTGAGGGCATGCCGGTTTTCATCAGTGTCTTCATCAATGTTATAGAGGTAAAGTGCATAAGTCCCTGAACTACGGCCATGATGCGGTCGTGCTCTTCGGGTGTCGAAATCTTGACTTCTGCCCGCTCTTTTCGTAGTAAATCTGTCAGAAAGTCGATCCAGCGGTCACCGCGTGCCGGGGTAAGAACGACAACCTGTTTTTCAAAAGAGGATACCGACGGGCCGAATACCGGGTGACATCCGATTACGTCGCAGCTGCTGTATTCCAGCATGCAGGCAACTTCCCGTTTTTTAAGAGATGTTAAATCCATTAAAAGGCCATCCTCTTTAACCAGGGGGGCAATCTTCTTAATTGTGTCAATGGTACTTGCGATTGGTACAGTTATGATAACAATGTCGTTGCGCGATGCACACTCTTCAACTGAAAGCTTTGTTGAACGAGACGCAGCCTCACATTGGATGCCGTGTCTTTCGAAGAAGTTAATAAAGAGTTTTCCCATGCCGCCTGTGCCGCCTATAATACCGACACTGATTTTATTAGACATCTTACTTTCCTTTTAGTATTATTTTGTTATCATGCATCCTGCTTATATAATCCAGAACAGAGGAGTATGTGTAAGATAACGGTTTTTATTGTATGTTAACCCGCCTGTGCGGTTTAACTGCTTGTTAGGAAGCTTTTTAGGGCATCTCACTTTTATAATGCCCTTCTTTCAAGAAAAATAATTGATTTATTAAACGCTTTTTTGTACCGATAGTTAAATAGAATACAGGGATTTATACAAATTTCTAATTTAGAATATTATGGTCTGTCATCTTATCTCTTTTTGTTGTGACAGGGTCCGTTTTTTTTAAAATAGTCAGTTGTACTAAAGTGCCCAACAGAAAGATTATGGAGTAACTATGTTTCAGCCCTATTTTGCCCGACTCGAGAAGCACCTGATCAAAATCTATCAAGCACAAGGCAAGAAGACAGCAAAAAAGAGCGCTAAGAGTGCCAAGACTGCTAAAAAGAGCACCGAGAAGAGTCTTGTAAAGGCCTCTTCAAAAGGTGATGGCGACTATGATGATCTGATTAAAGCAATTAATGGAATGCTGCCTGAGGGAAATATTATTACCCGCAGCAAAATATGCGATTCTTCAGACATTTCTGTTGATACTGCCGACTTTGTTGTGGCCGAAAAGCGATTCAAGGGAATGGAGCTTATTTTTCCCGATGAGATTCCGGTTGAACTTATCAGAGGGTCATTTGCTGTTTGTAAAACAATTAATCGCAAGCAGTTGGTTGATACCCTTATCAACGTAGCCAACTGTAAAAAAGTCGGTCAGTACGAGAAAAAAAATGAACCACCTTTTCATGCGTCGTTTGTAATCGCCTTCGATTCAACATATAAGATGGATGAACTGAAAAAGGCTATAAAAGAGATATACAGTGAAAATAGTGTCGATCCCCGGTTTGAGTTTGACTTGATGATAATATTGGGAAAGGGGATAGTTATTAAGGACTGGAGCAGCAAGGGTAACTATATAGCTTTGGATACCGGCGAAGACAGCCTTATGTGGTTTTATATTATTATGAATGAATACCTGTCTTTAACAACTAGTCAGGAGTTCGATCTCAGAAATTATATTCGAAATCCCAAGGTATATGATGAGTTTTAGAATTTTAAAAGTATATGGTTTTGTCTACAGAGATTGCCATCGGTTTTAGTAATATGTCGTATAATGTGCCGCGGTTAGTCTCATTTAGCTGCTATCGGTAAATTGTTATTGACATACGGGGGTTTCGGGTTATCATTCGGGAACGCCCTCCGGCGCATAGTTGTTGTTGCCGCATAAAGTCTATTTATATTAAGTTGAGGCATTGTATGAAAATCAAAATTTTATCTTCATTTCTATCTTTTCTGCTGCTCTCGTCTGTAATGGTTTCCTGTTCCAGTGAGCCTGCGGCCGAAGACAATAAGCCGAGTCCGAATAATGATATTATTCTTGTTCTGGATACATCCCTTTCCATGGTTGGAAAGGCTTCAGATGCGAAAAATATTATGCCTCAGGTTAAGGATCGTCTATCGCGCTTTATTGAAACAGCCCGAGTGGGTGATACTTTCACTTTTATTACTTTTGATACCACATCTAGGGTCTATCCTACTATTGAAATCCGTAACGAGAGTGATATCAATGTTATAAAGAGTTTTATCTCTCAGGTTGAGGCCGAGGGGATGTGGACCTATACAATGGAGATGTTGCGTGACGTCTTAAAAAAGGCCGATGATATTCGTTTTGCTAATCAGAGTGCAATGGCAAAAGCCGAAGAGGAAAAGAGGGATGTAGTCGAGCGCAAACAGGTTATTGTGATTCTTACCGATGCGCTTGATGATCCTCCGCCATCAGATAAAAACAAACGACTTTCCATTGAGGATGTAGCAAGTGAACATTCGGGAGAGGATTGGTTTGTCTATTTTGTTAGCCTTGGTGAACTGACCGATAATGAGAAGATAATGGCTCTTCAGAGTGATCTGGATTCAAATATACTTGCCGAGTCTGAGGTTATTGATGCCTCTGGGGATATAGACGGTGGGGTAACTGCTGTTGAAGAGAGTGTTGAAACTATTCCGACAACAAGGCGGCATGGCCGTCCGGTTTATCAGGCAGCCTGGTTTTATCTGATTCTCATATTTCTGGTGATTCTGATAATAGGAATAATCTATGCTGTTCATACTGCAAAAATAAAGTTGGCCGGTATTCTTGAGTATCGAAATAAGGTAGTTCTGGGGTCAAAATACCAGAAGACTAATCTTGAGAGATACGATGCTCGACGTATAACTATCGGAAAGGACAGTCTCTGTGAATTGCGAATAGCCGACTTTGAGTCACATCTTCCTATTTGTCTTGAGGCGGCCTTGGTTAAAGGCGAGCTGTTTATATTTGTAAATACTGATCGGGGTATTAAAGTTCAGATTACTGAAGGGAAAGGAGATTCATTTCTTTCTGATGGAGCTGTATTCGAAGCAGGGGGGTATGTTTTTAGGTACATCGCCCGAAAATAACGACCGATAAATTGTCAAATTACTAATTTTGTCTTCAAAATCGATTAATAGCTTGACAGTCCGTTGTTATAAATTAAATTTTATGCGAATGCGTTGTGTTTAATTGTTGAATGAAATTATAGTTATTTTGCTTTTTTTCAAAAAATAAGGAGGATTATACATGTCAATTACAAGTTTTCCGCAGAGTCCTAATAAAGTTCACCCAGAGATCCCTAATGCGGTTGGTTCTCGTAACTCTTTAGCTCAGGAAGGGCGTGATAAGATAAACGAGGCGGTTACTATACTTGATGAAACTACTGATAAAGTAATGAACCATATAGAACATAAACTTCCGGAAGAAGTTCTTGTTAAGATGGATATTACTGGTGGTATCAGAGAGAAACTGTATAACTACATTAACCAGACATATGTGAATATGTTTAACCGTTACACAGTAACAATGGAAGATGAGTTTGTTAAAAAAGTTCGTGATTTTGTTGACCGTGAAGAGTCAAAGGGGCTTGCCCGTTATACTCCACGTGAAATGACCGAGCTTCTCGATAAGATAGGTGGTGCTGACAAGTTCAATACCGGAGAGGTCGAGAAATCGATGATTAACATGTATGGTCACTTACAGGGTCACATTCAGCGTGGAATGAATGATCTTGAGAATGAGACCAATGCAATTCTTCGTCAAAAAACTGATGTTGGAGCCTTTATCCGTGGTGAAAACGCTTATGCTATTTTAAAATGTGTTATTAAAGACAATGAAATGCGTCCGAAATATGTTAATGATGTTAAACTTTCTCTTAACATCTTGGATTCTGAACTTATCTCTCCAATTTACCACTATCAGGTAACGGTCGAGGCACTTCTTAAAGATGCGATTCAAAAGCATATTCAGGATCTTGTAGATCGTCAGATTGATGAACTGAAAGAGGAGTTGGTTGATCAGGGTAATTCTGAGATGACCGGTTCCGAGATTATGTTCGAAAAAGTGAAACGTGTCGAGAATTTTACGGATGATGAAGCCGAAGACGAAAAATCCCGTCGTTACACTATTCTTGCAAAGAAATTCTTGGACAAGATTGAAGGTCTTCGTGCTGAAATTGATATAGAAGATTATGATCCTCTTAACATTCGTGAGAATATCAAGTTTGTTATTGATGAAGAGAATATTCGTAATCGTGGATATAACACCACAATCAACGCAATTACTTCCATTCTTGATACCTCTAAACTTGGTTATCAGGTATGTGATAACATGAAAAACGCACGTGTATGTTTTATTAAAGAGTACGAAGAGCTCGACAAAACAATACTTCCTGATGAGCGTTATGATATTAAACTTTGTTACATGGATCAGAATCAGATCCGTGAGGCTTGTAAAGAGTTTGACCGTCAGATGGATGCTTTCACACGTGAGATACAGCTTCTAACTGATGTTACCGATGCTCATTATCAGTCTACTAAACGTTTCCGAGCTTTGAAAGACTTTGATGATCTTGCAAAACGTTTAATGAGTCGTGAATGGTTGCGTCGTCGTGAAGCTGAAAGACAGGATCCGGCTTATGTTCACCCTGATGATGTTGGAATGCTCTATTGTGAAAACTCGTTTGTTGAGAAGAATAACCGAACTTATGAAGACCGAATCAAGTATCTTAAAAACAAACTTCGTCATCTTAGAGAGCATCTGAACAAGATTCACGGTTATCAGAATCCGGTTGAGCGTGTAATCCTTGACGATAAAATACTTTTCATTACCAAGAAGTTTAACGAATTTACATATGAGGTTAATCCTCATCATATTCAGCCTGGTCTTACTCTTGACCTTAATGTAACAACCATAAAACGTAAGCAGTTTATGCTTAAGAATATGGCAAACGTGCTTAATGAGTTTCTTTATGGTGTATCAAAAGGATTCCAGGATGCGGCTTTTGCTCAATTCAAGCGTCGTCGTTCAACTATCCGTACGGATATTGATCAGTCGTTTGTCACAGAAGAAGATAGCGATAGTATTTTTCAGATGGCATATGGAGCTGCAAACGCTGCATCTGCTGCTGCTGATGTTGCTGGCACTGCTGATCTTACTCCAAAGAAAGGCCGTGGATCAGGACTTAAAGAACTGTAAAACAAAAAAGTTAAGAATACAAAAAAGGGAGTGCATCTGCACTCCCTTTTTTTGTTGTAGAAAAAATAGCGCTATAATTTTAAAATTTAATAAGCATCAAACAAAGTACTTGCAAAATTATATCACATCTATTAAGTTAATTTGTATTTAAATCAGTGTGGGGGGAGAATTTATTATGATAAATTCAACGTTTTTTGCGCTTGGTTCAAAAGCTTCTTTCAATCAGGCTTTGCGCCACTTCTATAAAGTAAATGATCTTATAGACGATATGGAATCACGTCAGAATATTGCGGATCTTATAAACGAGCAGCTTGATGAAGAGGATATTTTGATGGATCAGGTTCTTCCTGTTATCGGATCAATTGTTAGAGATAAATATCAGTATACATTCCATTCTTTTGACATTCCATTTGCAATTAATGATTTTAAGAAGATTACGGATGAAACTAATAAATGGACTGCGCTTGACATAGTTATGGTCTATTATAATCCGAATGGACAGATATATGTGATCAATCCTAAAAATGAAGACGGATGGGAGAGGGTTCGCGAACTTGCATGTGATCATCTTCTTGTTATTTATGCAAAATATCTAAAAGGTGATGGAGATCCTAAAATTGAACAGGAAGCAATTACTGCTATTGAAGAGATGATTGCTGGTAAGGACGTATATATCAATAAAGATTTTGCCGACTCGTCAATTGCTCCTCGCAAGGTAGTTAAGCCTAAACCACAGCCTCAATCAGCGGCCAGTGGCGCTGTAAAGCCAACCGGCAAACGTCGCGCTACGCCAAAATACTCTGTTCAGGTTACTAACGAACTTTTTCACAATGGCAATGTTGAAGCATGGAAAAAAATAATTCAGAGCTTTAAGGCAAAACATCCTGATCTTGAAGTGGTGATTTTTTATGAGGGAGAACTCATAAACGATATTAATGCCCTTTTTAAATGGGGAAAGGTCAAACATCACGGATTGATCATGTTTCAGGTAGTTGGTGAAAATATTCGTAGTGTATCCAAGCTTCAGAAGTATCTTTTTGAGGGTGCAAGCCAGCGTTTTGAACAGTTTTTAAAAGGTCAGGTGGGGCAGGTCCTTAATCTTTTTTAGGAATACGCTAAAACTGAATCAGTTCTTATGTCTTCGTTATATTTACGATGTTTTAGAAG
This sequence comes from Spirochaetota bacterium, assembly GCA_027858855.1. GTDB lineage: Bacteria > Spirochaetota > UBA4802 > UBA4802 > JAFGJZ01 > JAFGRW01. The sequence goes on from JAQIBV010000018.1 coordinate 24,801, forward strand.
TTTCCTTATAACATTTACCGGAAAAACCGGTTATTCTGGAGGAATAGATGAGCAATAATGTGATTTTTTTTAATAAAAATATTACACCTGTCGAGGATGAGGTTCGTGACAGGCTGGGAATTCGTGGACGGCGCGCTATTGATTTAGCGCATGTTGGTTTACCAATTGTGCCGGGCTTTGTTATAGATTCAGAGTTAACAAAAAAACTTCCTGATGTGAATATTAAACAAGTCATTAAAACCAACGTTGGTCTTATTGAAAAGGAGATGAAGAAGGTCTATGGAGACCCAGAAAATCCTCTTCTATTGAAGGTTGTACTCAGTTCGGATCTTAATGTCCCGTTTTTTCCATCGTTTCATAATATTGGACTGAATGATGAGACTGTAAAGGGATTTGCGAAACAAACTAGTGACGAGAAATTTGCCTATGGTGAATACGCCTATATGCTTCGCGGTCTTGGTATTAAGTTGTGTGATGCGGATGGATCTGGTTTTTCAGCATCTAAGAAAGATACAGGTAAATTTAGTGTTGAAAAAGCTCAGAAAGAGATTGATGAAGACAAAAAGCACCTCGATTATCTTCTTGAGGGTGATATATATGATCAGCTTGTATCTATTTTAAAAATATCCTCTGAAAAATTATGTGATTCGGATATTGATGTAGAAAATTCCATGTCCATAATGGTTCAGGCGATGGTTTATGGTAATCTGGGAGAGAATTCGTATTCCGGTAGTTACTATACGCGTGACATTATCAATGGAGATAGTGCAATTTCAGGATCTTTTTTACAGAATGAGTTTGATATTTTTCACAAGAAGCCTAAAGAAATAAATAAAATTGGTAAAGAGTACTACTCCACTCTTCAGGAAATAGGACAGAAAATAGAGGAGCAGTTTAAAGAAATTCGCTCTATCAAGTTTACAATAGAAGAGGGTAATCTTTGGTTAATTGAGCAGCGTGAAGTTGACGAAAATTCTACTCAGTCACACCTTATCATGCTGTTGGAGCTTCAAAAGAAGGGTGTTATTGATAAAGATTATCTTGTTAAACATGTTCAGCCTGCGCAGCTTAATGAGTTATTGCATCCTGTTATTGATAATTCTACAGTAAAAACCATGAAAAATGTACGAAGTGGTATTTCAGGTTCAACGGGTGCTGCTATTGGAAGGGTCTTCTTTTCTACCGAACGACTGCTTGAAGAGCATAAACGTGCCATTATGCATGGTAAAGAGACTAACTTCATTCTTTGTATGGAGGCTACCTATGCGGAGGATGTTAAGGCTATTGAGGTTGCACAGGGGGTTATCTCTACCGAGGGTGGTTATTCCTCGCATGCTCCTGTTGTTGCCCGTTCTCTGGGTAAGGTGGCAATGGTTCAACCTCAAATGAAAATTAGAGGAAACAGCTTTACTATTGGAAATGTAACTGTCAAAGAGGGGGCATATGTTTCGTTAAATGTTCCCTATTATGAAGAACCAACTATCTATTTCGGAAGAGCAGGCCTAATAGAACCCGACTTTGAAAAGAATGGTTTGCTTGTTTTTGTAAATATTCTTCAGGAATATATAACTGACTTTGATGTCCGTGCTAATGCGGATCAGCCACGGGAAACAAAGCTTTCACGTAATTTCCTGGCACAGGGCATAGGTTTATGCCGTACTGAACATATGTTCTTTAATGAAAAGCGTATTATGAAGTTTCGTGAAATGATTCTTTCTTCAACCGAAGCTGGTCGAAGAAAGGTTCTTAAACAGTTACAGCCAATGCAACGTTCGGACTTTTACGAACTGTTTAAGATAATGAAAGGGTTTCCGGTAACTATAAGGTTGCTTGATGCGCCACTCCATGAGTTTTTACCACGAACCAGTGATTCTATGAAAGAGTTTATAAAATATATGCAGGCAAAGGATAAGTCTGTGAAAGCTTCTGAAATTGAAGCAATATGCTCAGATTTATCCGAAATGAATCCAATGCTAGGGCATCGCGGTTGCAGAGTCGCGGTAACATATCCTGAAATCTACGAAATGCAGTGTCGCGCTATCTTTGAAGCGGTTTGCATGTTGAAGAAAGAGGGGATTGAGGCTATACCCGAGATAATGATTCCAGTTGTTATGACAGAGACTGAGTTTAAGTTCGTAAAAAATGGTAAAAAGATTGAAGGAACAACCGTAAAAGGAATCCGTGACATCAAAGATGAAGTTCTGGAAGAGTACGGAGTCGATGATATTAAGTATTGCGTGGGTTCAATGGTCGAACTTCCCGCTGCAGCATTCAGAGCCGGTAAGATTGCTCAGTATGCCGAATTCTTTAGTTTTGGTACAAATGATTTGACACAAACAACTTATGGATTATCTCGTGACGATGTAAACTCTTTCTTTCCAAGTTATACCCTGTACGATTTGATGAAAAACAATCCGTTTCAGGTGTTGGGTGAAGAAGTAAAAGAGATAATTGGAATTGCTACCCAACGAGGACGACTTACTCGGCCTAATTTAAAACTTGGTTTGTGTGGCGAACATGGTGCTGATCCTGAGAATATTGAATTCTGTAAAAAAATAGGGCTCAATTATGTCTCAACTTCTCCATATTCAATACCATTGGCAAAATTGGCAATAGCTCAGCTTAATCTTGCAGAAAGGGAAGAGGAGTAATTTTTTAATCGGAGAGTGATACATGGCTGAAATAACAAAGGATATGACTTTCGGTGATCTGCTTCAGCAGAAGCCGGAGGTTGCGGAAATTCTTTCATCTTACGGTTTGCATTGTATTGGTTGCCACATTGCTGTTTTTGAAACAATAGAACAGGGTGCAAAGGCACATGGTTTGACAGATGAGCAAGTCGACGAGATGATGAAAAAGATAACTGCATAATAAAAAAAGCCGGTTCATTATGAACCGGCTTTTTTTATTGGTGAGAGAAGGATTCGAACCTTCGAAGGCGACGCCGACAGATTTACAGTCTGTTCCCTTTGGCCACTCGGGAACCTCACCGTTTCAATGAGCTGGTGAGAGGACTTGAACCCCCAACCTATTGATTACAAATCAATTGCTCTACCAGTTGAGCTACACCAGCAATCATTGATATCACATATCTATTGTGAGCGTTGAAGTGTCAAGAAAAATCCCGACAAAAGATAAAAAATGTCCGTAATTGTGTTTGACACTCATTAAATTATCCTTAGAAGTGACAATAGTTCAATGAGGTTATCCATCATATGAAAAATAAACTGTTGCTGGTTTTACTGCTTGCTCCATTTTCACTATTTGCAGTGGAAGAGGATTCGCAGCTGCTTTCTTTAAACCGATGTCTTGAAATAGCAATGCAAAATCACTCTGATCTTCAGGTACTTAATGAAGATGAAATAATTGACTATGCCAATTACAGGATAGTCAATGCCCAAAAGAAGCCGTCACTTTCTCTTGGAATTACTACTAAAGAGATTAAAAACGACGGGCTTGAATCCGGTGAGTTGCCTATTCCGGGAAGGGATACTCGTTATGGCGTCGTGGCCGGTTTAACCGCTACTTACGATCTCTATAAACCGGGGCGTTCTGAGAGTTTGCGTATTAGTAAAAAGAACCTTGAACAAAGCTCTATTGAAAGAATTGCTAAAATTGAAAACATCCGGCATAAAGTCAAGAGTTCATATTATAATTATATTCTTGCGTATGAATCAAGGCGTCTTCAGGATTTGACTTTTAAACGTTATTCCAGAATTTTCAGAAAAATTACAATTGAGTCTCAAGCTGGGATTATCGGGCCGGTGCAGTTGAGTGATTGGCAGATAAAGATGTCGACGGCCGAGCTTGATTATGAAGAGGCACAGCAAGATCTTGAGCGGTCAAGGACGGATCTGTTTCTTTCGATGGGTTTAGCTGAGGATGTTAATGCAAATATCGAAGTAGTACAGATGGAAAGTGTTCCGGATCTGATCATCAATGAAGAGCAGCTTATTCAGATTGCTCAGAATAACTCATCTGTAATTCTTCTAAACAATATTGCAGTTGATGTTGCCCGTAACAATTATTTGATTTCACGTTCAAAGAGGTATCCGGTTTTTACTCTTTTCAGTACCTTGGGGTATACAAATAATGAATTTCTGAATACTGCGATGGATCCTGTAGACAGAGTTGTTGAATCAGATAATTGGGAACCATCATGGACTGGAGGCGTCCGCGCATCAATGCCGATTTATACAGGCGGGGCAATTCCGGCAAATATTCAGAAGGCAGGGTCTGAGTATAAGAAACAGCTGTTTTCCAAAAATTCTGCTGAATTAGATGTACGCATGTCTGTTCGCAAAATTTACAGGCGGTTGATCTCTTTAAAAAAGCAGATTGATATTTCTAAGGCTGCGGTTATTAATGCACAGACTAATTTGCGTATTGTTGAGCGCAGTTATGATAGTGGGCTGGTTGAGCAGGGTAGTATAAGCGATGCCTCAGAGGACGTGTATTCTGTGGAAATTATTCTTTTGAAAAATAAAATTGAGTATATGACATTGTTGTCTGAACTGTCAAACCTTGTTGGAATTCAAGAGGAGTTAATATGTCGCTAATGCCGGGATTTTTGAACAAGAAAAGTATAATCGTCATTCTGATTGCTGTTGCAGCCTTATTGAGTGTAATGGCTTTCAGATCCTGCGATAAAGAAAGTGTTGTAAAATATAGCTTTTCAGAGGTTAATAAGGGAGATGTTTTTCGAACTGTAAATATTAATGGTTCTCTTGAGCTTTATAGTGTTGAAAATGTTCGCAGCCTTGTTGGTGGTGAAGTATCAGTGATTCATAAAAGATATAATGATGTCGTGGCAGTCGGTGATCTTTTAATGGAAATTTATTCTGAGTCAGCTGTTGAGTCTTATGAGCAGTATGTTGATACATATCGGTTTGCCCGGATTGATTTGCAAAACTCGCGTGATCTTTTTCTTACCAAGAAAAAGCTCTTTGAGGAAGAATTAATCTCATCCATGGAGTATGAAAATGCCCGTTTGGCTTATCAGAAGCAGCTTTCAAATTTTAAGCGGGTCGAAAAAACATATCTTCAACGAAAAGAATTACTGGATGGTCGTATGGTTCATTCTCCATCTGGGGGGTTAATAGTTAAGTCGTACAGAGAAGAAGGGGGTGAAATTTCTTCAGGATCGGTTTTATATCAAATTGCCCCAACTCTTGAAAAGATGCGCCTTTCTATGAACATCGATGAGAGTGATGTCGGTGTGGTTAAGAAAGATCAAAAAGTCTCTTTTACAGTAAGTGCCTACCCTGAAGAGGTTTTTTACGGCGAACTTGATCTTGTAACTATGAGCCCTGAAACTATTGATAATGTAGTTACCTATGAAGCCCTGGCGACAGTTAGAAATAAGAATAATTATTTAAAACCTGGAATGACCGCATCTGCTACTATACATGTTGCAGAATCTAAAAAAGTAATGAGGGTTCCTAATCAGGCCTTTCTGGTGACTCCAAAAGAGATAGAGACCAAGCCGGGTGAAAAAGTTATTTGGAAGAAGATTTCTGCCGCCGATGATCAAATGCCGGTAGCTCCAGTCTCAATCAAAGTCGGTGTTTCTGGAGATGCCTACACGGAAATCATCTCTGATGAAATTGAAGTCGGTGATGAAATTCTAGTCGGTATAGTGATAGAGAAATAATCGATGGCATCTGAAAAAAAAATAAAGACAGATTCAAAGCCAAAAGCGAAAACCGCAGTGTCAAAAAAAACAAAGACATCAAAAATTATCGAGATTAAGAATCTTAGTAAAGTTTATGATGTAACAGAAGAGATAAAGGTGCATGCTCTTCGTGATGTGGATGTCGACGTCTATAAGTCTGAGTTTATTTCAATTATGGGACCTTCTGGTTCAGGAAAGTCTACTTTCATGAATGTTCTTGGCTTTCTGGATACACCTACAATAGGAACCTATATTCTTGATGGATTTGCTTCACGAGATCTGAGTGATGATCAGAAGGCTGAGATACGTAATTTGAAAATTGGGTTCGTTTTTCAGGGATTTAACCTTCTTGCACGTACAACAGCCCTTGAAAATGTTGAAATTCCACTTTTTTACCGCGGTGGGTATAACATGAAGCATGCTCAGCAAAAAGCAATGGAGATGCTTGATCTTGTTGGACTTGCCGACCGTGCACATCATACTCCTGCTGAACTTTCGGGGGGGCAGCAGCAGAGGGTTGCAATTGCAAGAGCCCTGGTTAATGATCCGGCTATTATACTTGCGGATGAGCCAACAGGAAACCTTGATACTAAAACAACAAATGATATTTTAAACCTGTTTTCAGATCTGAATAACAACATAGGAATAACGATTCTGATTGTTACACACGAGCCCGATGTCGCAGATTTCACCAAAAGAAAGATTATTTTTCGTGACGGACGCGTTGTTGAGGACAGCTCGATTAAGAAAAGACGAAAAGTTGGATATAACAGAGAGATATATGTTTAGATTTATCCTAAATAATCTCTAATATGGGTCTATGTAATAAAAAAACATGCAGAAATGGTTTTTTTTTATGTTCCATAAGAAAATTATGTCTTACTCTATAAAGCGTTTTTGCTCGTAAGGCCGATAATATAAATGGTAGCAGTTATTGATGCCAATTTAAGTTATCGTTAGGAGCACTACGTTGGAAGAGAATAAAGAAATTTTAAAATTTAAAAGGTTTTTAAAAGTTGAAAAAGGATTATCTCAGAATAGTATCTATTCGTATTCGTATGATTTAAAGAAATTTAACGAGTTTCTCCACAACTCAAATAAATCTATTCTGAATGCCGATAGTGATGATGTTAAGAGGTTTCTCTCCTTTCAACAACAGAAAAAAAATAATTCATCCCGAACTCTTGCACGATCGCTTGCCGCTATTCGGCAATTTTATAATTTCATCTCCAGCACCGATCTTGATGTCTCTAATCCAACAGTTAAAATCGAGACTCCTCAGATACGAAAATCATTACCGGATTTCTTGTCTATAGAAGAAGTTGATAATTTATTCAATTCCATTTCTGAAGGTGACCCCTATGAGCTTAGGGATAAAACAATTTTTGAGCTTTTATATTCCTGTGGTTTAAGAATTTCTGAAGCAATTGAATTGAAATTTTTTGATATAGATTTCGAAGACAAGTTGATTAAAGTTCTGGGCAAAGGAAACAAAGAGCGGTTTGTGCCAGTTGGTGCAAGAGCAGTTCGACTGATGAAGCTGTATATGCAAAACTCACGCAGCATGATTCTTGGCTCAAGAGAAAGTGAATACCTGTTTATCAGTAAGAAAGGTTCAATGCTTAATCGTAAATCTGTATGGAGATTGCTGAAAGGCTATGTGTCACGTACAGATATCAAAAAAAATATAACTCCGCACACACTGCGACATTCTTTTGCGACACATCTTATTGAAAACGGTGCGGATCTTCGTTCAGTCCAGGAGTTACTTGGACATATTGATATTTCAACTACACAAATTTACACTCATCTTGCTCAAAAGAAATTGCAGAAAATTCATGCAAAATATCATCCAAAAGGGTAATTCATATGCGTTATGTAGTTTTTTGCAAAGTTATAGCACTCATTCTTTTAATTACGGCTTGTACGCCATCCAAAAAGTATCTGGAACAGCGTGGTGAGTTAATAACTGATAAGTCTTCATTTATCCGCGTACTTCTGCTTAAAACTGATGCTCCGATAACTGTTGGTTCTGTAAAACGTATGAAAGTTAAAAACCTGAAATCCGGTAAGTTACTAATGGATGGTAACGGAAAAAAAGTAAAATTTTTTGCTGATAAATTAACCACGCCCGTGATAATAGAATCATGGAGCGCACCGCTTGTTGTTAACAATAAGCCTTATCGTGGAATGATCGAATTACATAATGTGACTGGTAAGATATATGTGATCAATGTTGTTAAAATGGAATCTTATATTATGGGTGTTGTCTCTTCCGAGATGTCTCCATCATGGCATACAGAGGCTATCAAGGCGCAAGCCGTTGCTGCTCGAACCTACGCATTCTATACCTTATCCAATAAAAAAACAGTCTCATTGTACGATCTGGACGCAACGACTAAATTTCAGGTCTATAAAGGTATGAGTGCTGAATCTGAAAACAGTAATAATGCTGTGAAAGAAACTACTGGGCAGATACTATCATATAATAATAAACCTATTCTTGCCCTTTTTCATTCTACAAGTGGTGGGCGGATAATAAATAATAAATATGTCTGGAATGGAGAAGACCTGCCATATTTAGTAGACAAGGCTGTTCCATATGGAAAATCGTCACCTCATTACTCGTGGAGTACACAGATTGGTCTGTATGAAATAAGAAAGCTTCTAGACTCGCGATATACAAATGTTGGTGCAGTTACCGGTCTTTCTTTTAAAAAACATCAAGGACGCGTTGTTGAAATTATTATAACTCATAAAAATGGACGTGTCAAGATGAGTGGAAATGAATTTCGTATGATGTTTCCAGGAGGCAAGATAAAGAGTCAGTTTTTTACTGCAAAAAGAACTAAAGACGGTTTGCATCTTGATGGTCATGGCTGGGGTCATGGTGTTGGTATGTGTCAATACAGTGCAAAAGAAATGGCTGAACTTGGTAAATCGTATAAGGATATTCTTAACTTTTTTTATGAAGGAATAACAATAACCACTTTTTAGTATAAATCATAGTTAACGAAACATAATGGATTATTTGTTGAGTTTGCCGAATCTTTTGATGTATTCTGATATACTATATTTTTTTTGTAATTAAAGGAAATATGTCGTTGTACTCATGTTGAAAACTTAATTTTCCGAGGTTACCTATACTGTGTATACAATCGATGATTATGATTTTACTCTTCCTGATGCCCTGATTGCACAATTCCCTTCGCCAAATAGAGACGACTCCCGTCTTTTTGTTCTGGATCGTGAAGCCGGTCAAACGAGTCATGATATGTTTAAAAATATCTGTGATCATCTAACGGAAGGAGATGTTCTTGTATTTAATGATGCGCGTGTTATTCCGGCGCGTTTGTATTTTCAACGATCCAGTGGCGCTTCAGTTGAAGTTGTGCTTGCAAGAATGAAAGATGAATCTAATTGGCTGGTTGTTACAAACAGAACTAAAAAACTTAAACCGGGAGAAGTAATAACCTCAATAGTCGATCCTGATCTGACATTGACAATAACCTCGCGACAGGATGATTATCTAGCAGTTCACAGTTCTCTGCCATTAACGGATCTTCTATTGATACGTGTTGGAACCATCCCCCTGCCTCCCTACATACAACGTGAAGTTTCAGAAGAAGATACGAAGAGATATCAGACTGTTTATGCACAAAAAAGCGGAGCCGTTGCTGCACCTACAGCAGGGCTACATTTTACACAGTCAATTCTTGACAAGCTGAAAGCCAAAGGAGTGCAGCTGGAATATTTGACACTCTATGTTTCATGGGGTACTTTTAGTCCGGTGAGGGTAAAAAATATTGCTGAACATAAAATGCATAGTGAGTATTATGATCTGAGTGAAAATGTTGCTGCTTCTGTTAATGCGGCACGCCGTGAGAACCGACGAGTAATTGCAGTAGGAACAACTGCTCTTCGTGTGCTTGAGAGTACGTTTGTTGATGGTGAAAATCGTGCGGGAAGTGGAGATACAGATATTTATATTTATCCACCTAAGAAAATTAAGTCAATTGATGCACTTATAACAAACTTTCATACTCCCAAATCGACATTGCTTATGTTAGTTGCAGCTTTTGCCGGATATGAGACAATAATGAGCGCCTATAATGAGGCTGTCGAAAAGGAATATCGCTTTTTTTCTTACGGAGATTCCATGCTTATAAAATAGAATGCTTACTTGGGTTGTCGTAGCTATACTTCTCAGGATTAGCTTGAATTTATTTTTTATGTATCCCCGCGAGTGGTTTAAAAAGTGGTAATTTCATTTCATTCCCGTAATTTAGACCCCATATACCGATATGAAAAAAATTGATTATGACTAATAAGGAGGCTATATGAAAGTACGAACAATTCTGGAGTTTTTCAGGTCACGGTATCCGGAAAATCTTCAGGAACCTTATGATAATTCGGGTGAACAGTACTGTCTTTTAGATGATGAACTTTCCGGATTGATGTTGGCGTTAGATGTCAATGAGGCAGTGGTTGATCAGGCTTTGGAAAAGGGCTGCAACCTAATCGTAACACACCATCCACTAATTTTCAAACCTATAAAAAAAATCTCTTCTGAATCAGTTACTGACCGTATTATCTGTTCATTGATAAAAAATGATATTTCACTCTATTCACTCCATACAAATCTTGACTGTGTTTATTGGGAGAAGTCGGCGCAGATGTTAGGGCTTGAAAACCGGCAGGTGCTAATTCCACAAAAGGATAGTGATTATGGATTTGGTGCACTTGGCACCTTGCCTGGGGCTATGAAGATGTCAGAAGTTCTTGATTTAGTGGTAAAAACTTATGGTAACGAGTATTTGCAATATGTTGGAGATAGCAATACTGAGGTTTTTACAGTGGCCGTACTTGCCGGAAGTGGTAGTTCTTTAATTGGAGAAATGAGTAATCGTAAAATTGATCTATTTATTACTGGTGATATAAAATATCACGATGCATATGAGGCCAAATTAGCAGGACTAAATCTTATAGATTTCGGACATTTTAACAGCGAGATTCATTATATTCGCTTTTTAGCCTCCCAGATACAAGATTACTTGACAAATGCCGGAGATAAAACGGGTATTAATGTATACCATTCTGGAAAAAGTCCGTTTAAAATTTTCAGGATTGAGAATGAAGGTTTGTAATGAATAAAGAAATTACGAAAATGGAAGAACTTCAGCGCTATATTGATGCTCTTCTGCGTGAAAAAAGTGAAATTGACACTGCGCAAAATAGTATTAAAAGAATGAAAGCTGATCATGAAACAGCTTCTGAGGCTCTTGCTATCCGGGATAAGAGTTTGAAACAATTAAAAAAATTGACTTCTATTCTCGAAATGAAGCTTAAAGAGCTTGATGCTTCGGTGGCTCATATTTCTGAAAAATTACATAGTGCACAAAATGAGAAAGAGTTGAATGCCGGTACAAACGAGCTCGCGGGTGTTAATAAAGAAAAGGGTGACGTTGAAGAAGAGATTCTTTTGAATTTTGAAAGTATCAGTGCTGAAGAGAAGTCCTTGGCTTCAGATAAAGATGCCTCTGTTAATCAGAACGAAGTCGATAAGCTTAAAATTGAAGAACTTACCGAACGAATCGCGCGATTAGAAGCATTTATAAAAGAGAAAGAAGAGAAATTCAAGACGGGTTTACTTGATCTTTCTCCACCGGTAAGATCACGTTTTTCGAAATTGGTTCAGTCAAAAGACGGAAAAGCCTTGGTGAAGATCGATCACGGTGTTTGTCTCGGGTGTAATAATAATGTGCCTCCTCACGAGGTGTCGCAGGTTAATGCCGGCGTCGTTACGACCTGTACCAATTGTGGAAAGTACCTATATAGTGGATCCTGATGCTTTCCGATGGTTTACAAGCAGATTCAAAAGTTTTTTAACAACAAAGTATTAGGAAAATAATAATATGATGCTCAGTATTGATAAGGTTCTTTCTCTAATTGAAGATGGCAAAAATGTAGAAAAAATTGCAGAATTGGCTGATAGTTCGGTTTCGGATGTTGTTTCGTTGATTCGTGAAGCACGAAAAATTGTTTCAGTTAAAGATCCGCAAAAATCCCGAAAAAAAGTAAAATTTAAGAAAAAAAACGAACAAAATAATAATTCCGACGTTAGTAATATATTAGAGGCTGATATTTTTAAAGGAGCCGATTTATCGGTAGTTCCTATAGAAAATACCTTAACATTTTACTGTGCTGTTTCTGCGGCACAAGGTGCTGTTTCTGTAGCTGTAATAATTCAGGATAGTGAAAGTAGGCGAGTGGGAAAGATGCAATATCGTGATAATACTACATTCGAACGGGCTGCTTTGCTCAAGTCTCTTTTAAAATGTGAAAAAATCGCTCTTTATTTTAAATCAAAAAAGACTCACTTGCGTTTTGATGATGAATATCTTTACAGACAGATTCTTGGGGAAAATACTCTTATTGAAAGAAATCTTGAAAAGGATTTGGTTACCCTGCGTAATGTGCTTGAGTCACGAAAAAATGAGATATCCATCGAATTGATAGAATCATATCAAAATGAGAAAGCGCATTTTTTAACGGAGAATCAATGAAAGAAAACTGGTTAATCAAGCCGGTAGATTCTGAACGAATATCTCAGCTTTCGCAACAATGTCTTCTTGATCCTGCTATTGTTACCTTGTTGTACAGACGTGGATATACAGAAGAGCCAGAGATTCTCCACTTCATTAACCCATCCTACGCTTCACTTCATTCTCCCTTTTTAATGCTTAATATGTATGATGCAGTAGAGCTTTTAAGAGCAGCTGTTGCTGGAAATAAAAAAATAGGCATTTTTTCAGACTCGGATCTTGACGGGCTTACTTCACTCTATATAGTAAAGTACCTATTAGATAAAATGGGGATCGACATTTTTTATTACTACCCGAATAAAGACCATTCTGATTACGGGCTTACAAATGATGTGGTACAGATATTCATCGACCAGAAGATAGATCTATTGATAACTCTTGATTGTGGCATACGTGATGTCGAACCTGTTGCGACACTAAGAACAAATAATATAGATGTACTGGTTTGTGATCATCATGAACCGGATGCTCAATTACCTGATGCAGTTATTGTAAATCCTAAACAACATGAATGTCCTTATCCGTTTAATGAGCTGGCAGGAGTGGGAGTTGCCTTTAAACTTTGTCAGGCTTTTTTACTTTCATATTTGCCTGTATTTGGTAAACGGTCGGCACTATTGATGAACCTTGATGATAAATATATTATTCGTTTTTTTGTTGATGGCATCGAACTTGCTGATGAAAGAGTCTGCTTTTATTATATTCAGGAGATGAAACGTTACACGGCAGAAGATGATATAGTTTTTCATTATAACCTTAACGAACAGGAACGTGGAGAGCTTGATGGACGCATCTGTCATAGATTAGAGGATGTAGTAATTCAGGCATATGGAACAAACAAATGGCAACAGAAATTTCGTGATCATTTTACACTGCACCGGAATTCAAAAGATGGTGCCGAGAATGCACTCGTAAATCTTTTTAAAGAGTCACTATTTCTGATACCTGCAAAGGTTGGAGATTTTATTAATAATGTTATGCCTTATATAGCTTTGGGTAGCATTGCTGATGTTGTTCCTTTACAAAATGAAAATAGAGTTTTGACAGCAAAGGGAATCGAGCAATTTAATATATGTGAAAGCAGTACTTTTAAACAGCTAAAACAGTATTGTAACAGTATCATAACATCTAAGGTTATAGGTTGGCAGGTAGCTCCACTTCTGAACAGTCCTGGACGTTTTGGTAAAACCGGTTTAACTGCCGGCTTCATTCTGGGAACCGATAATAACCAGACCTTACTGACAGAAATTACATCGTTAAACGAATATCGTAAAGAGTATGTTAAGACGATCTACTCAGATATATTAAAAAATAGTCATAGAGCGTTTTACGATGATGCAGTTGTTTATGTAGTTTGCGAGTCTATAGAAGAGGGGGTAAGCGGTCTTCTTGCGTCTAGACTTGTCGACCACTATCAGAAACCTGCTATTGTAGTAGTAAAAACAGCAGAGGGGTTTTATAAGGGTTCTGGGAGAAGTCCTGTTAGTGGGTTTTATTCGCTACTTGAGCCTTATTGCGAAATTTTCGAACGTTTTGGCGGTCATGATCAGGCTCTTGGGTTTACCATTCAGAAAGAGAAGCTTGATAAATTTGAATCAATCGTTAGAGGCTTAAAGCTGAATGAAGATCAAAAAAACAGGGCACTATTAATAGATCTAGAGATTGATATTTCAGATGTAGATTTTGACTATATTAAACGATTTAACTGTCTCGAACCATTTGGATCCGATCATCAATTGCCGGTTTATTTATCCCGGGAAGTGTATTTTACCGGGATAAAGATCTTTGGCAGGGGAAGAGAACATGGTAAATTGCTGACAGATAATAAAAATGTTGAAATACTCAGCTGGAATGGAGCTCAGAGTATACAGCAGTTATATGATGCCGGATCTGCTGATATTGTCTACAATATGGAATTAAATAGCTACCTTGGGGCACAATCTATACGAATGATGCTCCTTGATTCGAAATTTGTTTGACATTATTTAATTAGTAGATATTATTAAAGTTAATCGTAACATGTGTTCAGATTTGCTACTATTATCAGAAAAGAGGGTCATTAATGGATATTACAGTCACGGAAAAAGAAAATGTTGTTTTGGTTAAAGTTGTTGGCGATATAGAAATGATGACAATTAAAGAATTTAAGGATCAACTTCTTTTACTTGGTAAAGATTCTGATAAAAATATCGAACTGGATATGGGTGAAGTTAACTATATAGATTCTTCCGGTGTTGGTGTTTTAATAAGTTTATTAAAACTGCAAAAAAAGAAAGACAGGGGTGTCACAATAACTGAAGTAAGCGATAAGGTCTTAAATGTATTAAAACTCAGTTCACTGGCTGATGTTTTTGATCTATGATACATTCTTTACGAACCGGAATCGGGTTCGATGCTCATCGCTTTTGTGAAGGTCGAGATCTTGTTTTGGGAGGGGTTCTTATACCGTTCAAGTTCGGTTTGTACGGTCATTCAGATGCTGATGTTCTGATTCATGCTATTATGGATGCTGTTTTAGGTGCCGCTGGCTCCGGAGACATTGGAACACTCTTCCCCGACACTGATTCTTCATACCACAATATTCGAAGTACTGAGTTACTTAAAAAGGTCAAAGATCATCTTGACTTTATTGGATTTGGAATAATAAACATAGATTCAATTGTCATATGTGAAAAACCTAAGATTATGCCCTATGTCGATTCTATGCGGGCTATTCTGTCTGATATTCTCTCCTTGCCGCCCGATGCTGTTGGAATTAAGGCTACTACTACAGAAAAGATGGGTTTTACCGGTCGTGAAGAAGGGGTTGCTTCTCAGGCAGTTGCTCTTCTTTACAAAAAATAATTGACGGTTACTCCCTCTCAAATACTAATCAAAAGAGCTTGTTAAAACCTACTAATAATTGGTATGTAAGTTGAAAAAGCTTTATTTAAGTAAAGTTTTAGGAAGTGACTTTATTTAGTAATCCCCGAACTTTTACACGATCTGAATGTCGGTAACAATTGGTTCCGGCTGTACTCATATGAATAATTGGAGCTATAATGATTAAAAACGACCCTGAACTTTTAAAACGAGGTATTGAAGAGGTTCTCCCAGAAGAGGATTTTGATAAAAAGATACAGAATTCTGAATCTAAACAGAAGCCTCTTATTATTAAAGCGGGTTTTGACCCAACAGCCCCAGACATCCATTTGGGGCATACAGTTTTAATACGTAAGATGCGCCATTTTCAACAGATGGGGCACACTGTTGTATTTTTAATTGGTGATTTTACTGCTATGATTGGTGACCCAACAGGTAAATCTGAAACTCGTAAAAAACTTAGTCGTGAAGAGGTTCTGATAAACGCTGAGACTTATAAGAAGCAGGTTTTCAAAATTCTTGATCCAGCTAAAACTGTTATAGAGTTCAATTCACGCTGGTGTTCAGGAATGGATTTTGCGGATGTTCTTGAGCTGACCTCTCACTATAATGTTGCTCGTATGCTTGAGCGTGATGACTTTTCCAAACGCTATAAGAGCGGAAAGTCAATATCAATAATCGAATTCATGTATCCACTGGTTCAGGGATACGATTCAGTAGCCCTGAAGGCAGATGTAGAGCTGGGGGGAACCGATCAGAAGTTTAATCTTTTAGTAGGGCGTGACCTTCAAAGAGAGTATGGTCTTGAACCACAGACTATAATGACTCTTCCTCTTCTTGTTGGACTTGACGGTGTCCAGAAAATGAGCAAGTCGCTGGGTAATTATATTGGTATTGATGAAAAACCTGCCGATATTTTTGGAAAGGTAATGTCCATTTCGGATGAACTGATGTTTACCTACTTCAATCTGGTTACGGATATTCCGTTTGCCGAAATTGAAGAGATCAAAAGGTCGTTGAAAGAGGGTACTGTTCACCCGCGAGATGTTAAAGTTCGCCTGGCGAAAGATATCTGTTCTCAATTTTATGATGAGGATATTGCTAACGAAGCTGAGCAGCAGTTTAATACTGTTTTTGTCAAAAAAGATGTCCCAGATGATATTGCAGAATTTAAATTACCCGAAAATGAAACTACAAATGGAAAAATCTGGATCGTTAAACTGCTTGTACTTAGTTCTCTTGCGAAGTCTAATGGTGAAGCACGCCGGCTGATACAGGGCGGTGGTGTGTCGATTGATGGAGATAAGATTTCTGATCCGGACTTTGAATTAACAGTACCGTGTTCATCGATCCTTAAAGTAGGTAAAAGACGTTTTATCAAAGTTGTGTGCTAAAAAAATGTAACTAACCGGTAGTGTGTATGTCTGAGATTACAGAAGATGAAATAATAGATCGGGTAAAAGATGGTGAAACAGAATTACTCGGAATTTTAATAAAAAAATATCAGGACAAAGTTTTTCGTTATACCTATTCGAATCTTGGTAATTATGATGATGCTTTGGAGGCAACACAGGATATTTTTGTAAGTGTTTTCCGATCTATTGGAAAGTTTAGAGGTGAGTCTAAATTCTCGACCTGGCTTTACAGCATAACCTCCAATTATTGTAAGAATTATAAGCGGAAACGAGGCCGGGTTAACATTGTTTCTCTATTCCGATCAGATGATGAAGAGTATGGTGAATTACCAATAGAGGATGAGCGCGAAGACCTTGAAAAGCAGTTTGAAATGTCAAATGCTATGGAAATGGCAACTGATGAGTTAAATAAGCTGCCCGATGATTATCGTTCCATTCTGATACTTCGTGAAATTGAAGAGCTTTCTTATGAAGAGATATCAGAGGTGCTTAATATATCGCTTTCGAATGTGAAGGTGCGGATACACAGAGGGCGTGCCATGTTAAAACAGAGGCTTGTTGAGAGAGGAGTTGTATGAGTGCAAAAAAGTGTAATGATGAAAAACTTTCAGAAGTTTATGATCGCTGTTTGAGTGATAAATCTGGCAGTTATTTAGGTCAACTAACAAAATTCGAAATGGTTGAATATGAGCGTCTTGCAAAGGCACTTAAACTTTTGCATAGTTTGAAAACGGTACATATAGCTCATGCAGATAAATTTACAAACCAGACAATGAAACGTTGTATTAACTGTAGTAAACGTTCATATTTTTTCAAAAATGGCACTGGAATTAGTACTCACAATAAGTATTTTATTTCTGGTGCAGTGGCAGCTCTATTCGTGGCTGCTGTAACCTTCACTTTCACAACAGGTGGCTTTGACCAGGGATATCAGGTTGCAGGTGAAGCAATACACACCTCTGAGGAATTTGTTATTGAATCGGTTTATGAAAAGAATAAAGACAAATTGATAAATATTGCAAGCTCATTAGGTGGGACTATAGTGCCGACTGATGATGGTTCTGTTCAGGTCCGGGCAACTATTTCTGATTATATAGCGATAAAAAAAGAGCTAACATTGTCTGCGGAGGATAAGATTTTTTTGAAAAACAATAGTCGTCTTCGTTCTGCAAGCACATCATCTGCAAAACTCAGTTCAAAATACATCGAAGAAGTTATTACTTTCACTATTGTTCCAAAGCAGAAATAAATATTTTTCTTAGAAGTTTATATATATTTCTTCAGGGTGCCGTTTAAGGTATTCCAGCATGCAGGCTTCCATTGCTAAAGGAGACTTTTCCTTTTTTATGGCGGTAAAGAGGGTATGGCCGAAATGAAAGTTATTGCAGAAATAGCTGTAAAACCGCACACACCGTAACCTTAAAATCTCGTTTGGTAATAACTTATAACTTTTCCTAGTAAAGAGCTTTGTAAATTCTCTCAGGTCGATAGTGACATCTTTTTTTTCCCCATTTAATTCTGCTTCAATCATTCCGAAAATCCATGGTCTGCGAACAGCTTCTCGGCCGATCATTATCGAATCAGAAAAGCCATCAAGAAGTTTTACCGCATCATTAGTATCTGTTATATCACCGTTAAAGACAAGCGGAATTTTACAGACAGCCTTTATTTCAGAAAAGAGATTTCGGTTAGCCTTATGTTTAAACCCTTCATGAGCGTTGCGAGGATGAAGGGTTACGTAGTCCACACCACATGATTCAAAAAGCTCAAGGTATCGTATGACAAATGATGCGCTGCTTTCAAGAATACCGGTTCTCATCTTAACCGAAAGCCTGCATGTACATTTTTTCCGAACTTCTTCAACGATATCTGCTGTATTAGTGAAATCTTTTAAAAGATATGAACCCAAACCTTTTTTTCGTAAATCAGGTGCAGAGCAGCCCATGTTGATATCAATGGCAAAGGGGTTATATCTGTTAAGAAGTTGTGTTGCTTGTGCCATTTGATGGGCGTTGTTGCCTATAAGCTGAAAGGCGAAAGGCGGGTCAGAATCATATATGGCGGTTTTACTATCATTAAAAATCCCACCATGCAGAAGTGCTGCGGCACTGATCATTTCAGAATGAACAAGCGTTGATTTTGACGTGGTGCGAATAAGATGCCGTAAAACACCCGTAGTTATATCGGCAAGCGGTGCGCATAGTAATTTGGGAACCATTATTGTAAAACAAACTCAACAGATCGATTATCTATATTAAATTTAAATAGAAATACAATTCCTTTAGAATCACAAAATATTTCCATGATAATCTTTTTTTCCCCTGACTTGAGGTTTATGAAAAAAGTAATATGGTTCAATAATTTTTCAGTTTCAGAAATCATTACAGGTACAGAGGGGTTTACATATGCACTTAAACGTAAAATTTTCCGTGAGTTAACCGAAGGGTCATATAGAATATAAGAGAAAGTCTCTCTTTTAAAACCAGATTTTATCGCACGATCTAAAAATTTATTGGTGCCGAAGACGAGGTCACTCTTTAGTTTAAGAAGAGTGTCTTTTTTGTTCTCTGTAACAATTATATATTCTTTTGCAATTTTGGCGGATATTTCTGTGCGATTGATATCGTTGTTGGTTATTAATGTTGCTTTAGATGAGTATTGAATAGGGTTGAAAGCCATGGTTTCTCGTATTGTCTCATCTGATATTATTATGGTAGATACGCTCTTCAGATTCATTGAAGACGTTGTAGTAAGCACTCCATCTGTTTCCATGCGTCGGACTGTTATGTTTCCATTTAAGGTGTCGCCCGTAACTGTGTAGTGCCATTGTCCCTGCGGTAATTTAGAATCGGCAATAATTGGTTGATAGATAATGAGTGAAAGTAACACTATTTTCATTAAATATATTAGTATAGGTTTTATCATAGAAGTGGAGAGTTCTGGTTAGAAAATTGAATAATTTTTTTATTAAAAGAAAGACATATCGACTGTTCTTTTTTATTAGATATGGTTTCAAATATTTTTCCAATAGGTGTGATTGGAATTGTTTCAAACAACTCCTGTTCGTGATCAGTTTTGGAAATGAAGAGCAGTTCACCTTCACTTCCGTGTTTAAGTAGATGATTAAATAAATCTGTAATATTGTTTTTATCAATTTCCGGTATTACCGGGAATGTGTCCAGCTCAAGCAGGCAGTTCTTACCGTTTTTTTTGCAGAATTCTAAGGTATTAATTAGCGGGGTGTTAGTAGAATTGAAATAGTAGGGATTATATTTATGCATTATGAAAGAGAGTAGGTCTTTCTGTTTGTCATTTGTTAAAAGTATAGGATCATAGTCTGTTGATGGTACATTCGATGAATTAAGAAAATTATTTATATAGAATCCTCGGCCTCCCAAACCGATTGTGTATATTGTTGATGGTGTCTGTACCGATTCATTCGAAAGAAATTGTTTTCCTGGAGCCTCTCCATAGGCGTAAAGCGAAATGGATATCTGCGTATTTTTGGATTTTTCGAATGTTCCACCAACTACTGTCGATCCAATTGTTTCTGCAGAAGAGCTGATTAATGAGTTGATTTGAGAAATGGTATCTTCACTTGTCTTCGCAGGAAAAGTGATTACCGGAAAAAAATAGAGAGGGCAGGCGTTGACTGAGTTGAGTTGCGAAATGAGTTGTGACATCGCATGCTTAATCATTATTTTAGTCAGATGTTTTTTTTTGCGGATTATTGGAATATTTTCAACAGAAGTTTCCGTGACAATGCCACACCTGTTATGCGAAATAATAAAAAACGATATGTTTTTATCTGTAATTTTTTTCAGTTTTGTAGTGGGTGATACGCCAAAGTAGGCCAGTGTTGTTAAAAAACTGTTAAATGATATTTTTTTTTGTTTCGGCATCTATACCTGTTTTAAGTTATAAGCGGTATTTGCCCGGATTTTACATTTTCCAAAATCGTATAGTTTCATAGTTTCGGCTAAATCCGGTCCATGAATTGAACCTGTCATGATGGATCGGCATGGCATAAAAAGATTTTTTCCTTTAGCGCCTGTTTTTTCTTTTACAAGGTTTATGTAATCAGAATAAAAGTTGTCAGAAGTAAGTTTCGAATCGAAAAGTTCTTTGGTTGTTTCGACTATTTTCCAACCATCTTCAGATAAAAGTAATTCCTTAATTTCATCTGTATATACTATGTCATCTGATAAAAAGTGTGAAATTTGTGTGTTAATGTCAGATAGAAGTTCGCAATAAGGGGTTAGAAATGTGATAACAGCAATAAGCCATCCGTCGCTATACGATTTTAAGTCATACTCCTTAGAAAGAAATGGATACATTAGTTTTAAAAGTTTAGCACCCTCTGTTGAACGGATATAGTTTCCATTCATCCAGCGAAGTTTTTTAAAATCAAAAACTGCAGAACTCGCACCAATTTTAGTCAGTTCAAATTGTTTAATAATTTCAGATATCGGTAAAATCTCTTCTTCGTCATCTGAAGCCCAGCCTAGCATAGAAATATAGTTTACTAATGCTTCGGGCAGGTACCCCTCTTCCCGATAGAGGTTAACCGAGGTTATTCCATGGCGTTTGCTTAATTTTTTTTTATCTTCGCCCATAACCAGTGGGAGATGTGCATATTCAGGGGTGTCGAATCCCAGAGCTTGTGAAATAAGTAATTGTTTAGGCGTATTGGAGAGATGATCTTCGCCACGTATCACATGAGATATTTTCATTAACGCATCATCTATTACAACAATGTAATTATAAACCGGTATTCCATCTGAACGAACGATAATAAAATCACCGCCAATGTTTGAGCTGTTGAAGCTGACACTTCCCTTTATGGTGTCGTTGAAAGAGATATCTTTGTCGGGGTTAACGTGAAATCTGATAGTCGGCTTCCGGCCTTCCTGTTCTAGTCGTGTTTTTTGTTCGCTGGTCAGATTGCGACAATTGCCGTTATATGTTTCATTGCGACCCGATGCCTGTGCCTCTTTTCTCATCTGTTCTGTTTCTTCGGCAGAGCAGTAGCAGTAGTAGGCTTTCCCTTCGGATAATAATTTTTCTGTATATTCTTTGTAAATGTCGAATCGTTCTGATTGACGATATGGACCATAATCACCGCCACAGTCCGGTCCTTCGGTCCATTGAATGCCAAGCCATGAAAGATCTTTCATAATAGAATCTTCAGATTCTTTACTGCTTCTTTCCATGTCGGTATCTTCGATACGAAGAACCAGCGAAGCGTTATGTTTTTGTGAAAGGAGGTTGTTTATTATTGCAGTTCGTGCATTGCCAATGTGGAGAAATCCTGTAGGGCTTGGTGCAAAACGGAGTCTCATAATTATCCTCTTAATTTTAACTTAATGCAGGTTTCCCATGCTTACTTATCTTCTAAGATGCGCCAAAGATATGCCAAAAAATATGCGCTTATAGTACAGCGCATATTTTTTTAGTAGTCATAGAGATTAGCTGATACTTTGTTATGAACAATTTCGCAGCTCTCTTTTTTAATTCTGCGAACCAATTTCTGAATTTTGCTAACGGTCTCGTCGGTAAAAAGAACTTTTTTGCACCTTTCACACTGATAGGCTGGAATGTCTTCTAAAATAAAGGTGAACTCATCCTCTGAAGTGCTGTAAGAACTTTTACCCTGAATGAGAACTCCTCCGCAGTTGCTGCAGTTCACGATGTTTCTCCTGCTTTTTTGTTAGGCTTTGTTGTTTAACTAAAAATAGATATCACCGGCAAAATAGATAAAATCATTTTTGTCATAACGACCCATAAAACCATTCTCATTACCGAATTTATGAAACATCCAGTAGCCGGTTTTAATAACATACATATTTTCAGGTTTCAGTCCAAGCTCAAACTGAGAGCCAAGATCTTTATCTTCTAGAGAGTAAATTGAGCAATTCAGAATGTAGGCCTTTTTCTTGGCAAATTTAATCTGAATCTCGCTGATGAACCTGTTTCTATACTGTTCTTCCTCCATAGCCTTTCTATGGTCAATAATAATATTCTGATTGTATTCTAAATTTATTAAAAATGTCGAGTTTGTGCTATCTTTAACCAGCTCCAATCCCACGATATAGTCAACTAAAGGTGATTGAAGATATCCATTTTTTCCGTTTGCTACATTTTCTGCAAGATCTGCATCTTTGACGGAGAAGGTTTTTCCGGTATGATAATAGGCAAGCTCTCCTTTCAAGTTGATGTCCCAAGCCATATTAGCCATAAAGTCAAGACCACTCATGGTTAATTGGCGGTATTCTGCTTCGATTGAGGGCTCTGTTTCAAGATTTTTTATTGTGTAGGTAGGTGAATGGTCGTATCCTCGATAGTACATAAAGTGTCCCTGAAAAGTTGTGAAGTGTAGTCCTGCGCGCGCACCGTATGATGCCTGTCTGAGTGAAGCTTCCGGCTGCTTTTCTCCATAAAACGAAGCATCATAGTTTGAAACTAGATCCATAAAATGGCTGGTATTTTCATTAAGAAACGAAGATGAAAATTCATTATCAGCTTCAAATATTGGGTTGATAAACCCATCCATGGAAAAATGGCGGGAAAAATATATAGTTGGATAGATAGCGTAGACTCCCCGTTTTCGTTTTATAGACGTGTTCATAATATGAAAGGAGTAATCCTGGGGGTTAATGATGTCGACAGGGTTGAAAAATTCTGTATAACCCCATTTCGTGATCAGTTTTCCTGCCCTGAGCGAAAATGAGTCAAAAATGGTAAGATTTTGAATTAGAAAATCCTGATTAATATAGGCTTGTCGTATGAAAATATCTGTCTGTTTTTTTTGGTTTTCTGAATTTATAAAGCTGCTGTTAATTGATTCATTATCAGCTGAGTATCCCGGCCCGAAAAGTGAGCGAATGGCAGATGTGCCTTGAGCGGTGTCGTAATCGGCTTGGATGTCGACCATTACGGTTGTTTTGTTCATTGCCTTTTGAAAAACCAGGTTTGAATTAATAGCATTTCTGTAGAAATCTGTCTTCGTTGAATCAAAGCCTGAATAAAATTCCAGAGATCCACTCAAGGGAACTTCTGCATTTATTGACGAAATAATAAAAAGAGATGAAATGACAAAAAGAATGCTTTTTTTCATTGATTTTACCTTTTGGTGCTTGTTTTATATATTATGCATGAATTTTGGTGCCTATTATACTATCGGAACGGATAAAAAAAAACTATAGAACGCTTCTCTTATGCTGGTATGGTGATTATAACATTTGCCATACACAGACCATATTGTCTTATTTGCAAGCATTTGCTTGAGGATAAGAAAGTTGAGAATACAAAATATATAAATTGAAGTTCAATTTAGTTAAAAATCCCATCCTGCATTCGTACTGGTGTGTACAATTCAATAATGTGAGACGGGATTGTTGCTGTGAATAAAATTGTTAAGCTGTTTATCGGCAATTTATTAAATTAAACAGGGGGTAACATGAAAATAGAAGAATATCTACAGGAACTTTTGAGCGATACTATTTTCTCTTCTATTACAGAGTTAGAGCTTCTCGGGTTGAATATTTTTAATCTGGTACTTTTTGCCGCAATTTTTGTTCTATTACTATTTGTTTTTACAGTTATTCGTAAGATTGCATTGTATAGGATCTCTGTTCTTGCAGAGAGATCAACGTCTCCTTTGAAAGGGGCGATTGCTCAGATATTCAGGGATGTAAATTACCTGTTTTTTGTAGTATTCTCGTTTTATATTGCTTCATATCTGGTTAATATAGGCGGTCCATTCAATAAGATTGTTCATTATGTGTTTGTTATTGTACTGGGTTTTAATATCATTATATTTATTCAAAATATTGCAATTTACGCCATACACTCCTATTGGGGCGCGGAGGATCCAGAAGAAAATGAGAATGCAACTGTTGTAAACGCAATATCACTTTTTATGAGGATTGCACTATGGGTTGTAGGTCTAATCATTCTTCTTTCAAACCTGGGTGTTGAAATATCAGCCTTGGTGGCTTCCCTTGGTATATCATCAATCGCAATTGCCTTTGCTCTTCAAAATATTCTATCAGATGTGTTCAGCTCTTTTTCAATTTATTTAGATCGTCCTTTTGAGGTTGGAGATTTTATTATAGTTGGTGATGATAATGGTATTGTAAAAAAAGTTGGAATAAAGTCGACACGGATACAGACTCTTCAAGGGCAGTTGCTGGTGATATCAAATCATGAATTAACTAGCGTGCGGATAAACAATTATAAACAGATGGAAAGCCGAAGGGTTGTCTTTTCGATTGGTGTCATTTATGGAACACCTGTTGAGAAGTTACGTAAGATTCCTCAAATAGTTAAAGATATAATTGATGCGCAGGATCTGGCTACCTTTGACCGGACGCACTTCAGTGAAATAGGTAGTCACAGTTTGAATTTTGAAATAGTATACTATGTAAATAGTGCAGATTATTTAGTTTACCGGGATACTCATCAGTCAGTCTGCCTGGGGATTTACGAGACTTTTGAGAGTGAAGAACTTGAGTTTGCTTTCCCAACCCAGACACTCCTCGTACAGAATACTTAAAAAGCAGATATTGATCTGTCCTCAAAGATCAATATCTGCTTTTTTTCGAGCTCTGCGAGAAAAACTCTCCTTAATATCCCAACTGTAATATTTAAAAAAAAGATTTCCGGATGTTTTCGGAAATCTTTTTAATAATTTTCTAATTCTTTAATGCTAAATTCTAAAAAGGATTTTCATCATTGTACAGCATTCCGGCCGGTCTGTTGAAGTCAATTTCATCAACACCAAGTAGTTTTGTAGCAGCAAAAAGTGTTTTACCCGTATGGCCGAATGCCACCCCTGCATGATGCGGGAAGTGCTTTCCAATAAGGATATGCCGGTAAAAACGCCCCATCTCTTTTATGGCGAAGACTGCAATTGATCCGAAAGATTGTGGGTCTACGTTTAAGATCTCGCCATCAGCAACATAGGCTCGTAGCTTTGTGTCGGCAGTAGACTGTAGGCGAAATAGAGTTACGTCTCCCGGTTTTATTGTGCCTTCAAGAGTTCCTCGCGTAATATCAGGCTCCTTGCCGGGTTCCATTAGTGAGTGCATGATTTTCTGAAATTTTAGCTCACAGCTTCCCATGCATTCTGATGATGTATTTCCGCAATGAAAGCCCATGAAAAGATCTTTCAGTGTGTAGTCTTTAATGATTTTTTTGTTAGAGTCAAACATATCTTTTGGCACAGAGTTATTTATGTCAAGCAACGTAGCGGGGGTCTCAGTCGCACAGGTTATCATATACTCAGTTACAGCGCCGTAAATATCAACTTCACAGGCAACGGGAATACCCTTTGCTGCCAATCGAGAGTTAACATAGCATGGAACAAATCCGAAAAACTTTTCGAAAGATGGCCAGCATTTGTTAGCAAAGACGCCATACTCGCAGGATCCAAGATTGTTATTGTAAAAATCGGTAAGGGCAACTTCGTACTGGGCAAGTTTATCAAGAATATTCGGATAGTTGTTTCCACCTTTCAATTCGGCTTCCATTTCAGCTTTAATTTCTGCGATCCGAGGGTCACCTGCGGCTTCATTATAGATATCAAGCAGATCAAGCTCAGAGTTTTCCATAATTTCGATTCCCAGGTCAAACAATGGTTTGATAGGCGCATTACAGGCATAAAAGTCTTGAGGGCGCGGGCCGAAAGAGAAAACTTTAAGTTTTCTGACTCCTGTTAGTATGCGAGCTATTGGGTAAAACTCTTTGATCATTTGTGCTATTTCAGCGGAAGTTCCAACAGGGTACTCTGGAATATAGGGCTTAATTTTTCTCAAATCAGCGCTGATAGATGCATTCAACATACCGCAATATGCATCTCCACGGCCGTCCTGAAGCCCTGAGGAGGCCTCTTCTGCGGCTGCACAGAACATTACAGGTCCATTGAACCGTTGAGCCATTATAGATAGAGGACCTTCCGGTCCGAAGTTACCAAGAAATACAACCAGGGCGTTAATACCGGCTTCAGAGGCCTCGTTAAGAGCCTGTAGTGCGTCGTTTTCATTTTCAACTGTTGTCGTAAGTTCGGTTATTTCGATGTTGCTTTTTCGGCATGCTTCGACTACCGCAGTTCTTCTCTTTTGTGATAGTTCAATTGGAAAGCAGTCCCGACTGACGGCGACTATTGCCATCTTAATTTTTGGAATGTTTTTCATTGGAATCTCCTTTTTGTTTGTGAACAATATACTTTATGTATCTGTATTTGACCTATTAAAAGCTCATATCCCTTAGTATTTGTTTTTATAAGATATAAAAAAGACCGCCCCTGTAAAAGGCGGTCTTTGCGCGTCTAACAGGATTCGAACCTGTGACCTTTCGATTCGTAGTCGAACACTCTATCCAGCTGAGCTATAGACGCATTATATGTTAAGCTTTTCAGCAAAACTGCTAACCATTGGAATTGTGATTACCCGTTGTCTGTATGCTAAAAATGCAGCACACAGTGAAAACAAAAAATAGACTGATAAAAGCACATATTGAATTGTGCTTAGAATAAAGAAAATAATAATGTATGTTGATGGCGAAAAGAAATCAACAATCGTTATAATGATGGATGTTGTAATAACGCCAACAGAAATAATAAATGATACTTTCGCGTTTTTTTGATCAATATCATTTTGCCTGTTAAGGTACAGCGGAAAAAGCCATCCAATAAAGGGTAAAAAACCAATAGCAGAAATGAACTTGGAGAAATTAAAAGGTATCATTTTATATCCGCTTATTTATTCGGAGAGAGAGGGATTCGAACCCTCGGAACCTTGCAGTTCCACGATTTAGCAAACCGTTCCCTTCGGCCACTCGGGCATCTCTCCGTAAAAAATTCGGAAGGTGAGAGATTCGAACTCTCGGAACTTGCGTTCAACGGTTTTCAAGACCGTCACCATCGACCACTCGGACAACCTTCCGAGAGCAAATCTATTTATAGAGCAACTGTTGTCAATTAAAAAAGTAAAAATTTTTTTTATAAGACGGAATTGTCAGTTTTAAATCTATCGAAAGGTATGATTTAGCGAATTGCCATGTTTGAAAATTTCAGAAAGTTGTTACAGGTGTTACGGAAATGCGGGATGATATGTCGGTAGTGTATCGAATACAGTCGAAAAAGGATAGCCAGCGTATAATGCTGAAGTCGAAGAAAGAGATGAAAAGGAGTTCATTCCGATAATTAAGTTCAGTAGATAGCATGTAGTCAATGGCAACGCTGTCTACATAGAAGTTACGTTTCTTGCTGTTAAACAGAGACTGAATATGAGAGCGATGAGTCTGCATATGAGCTGCTATTGATGGCATCGAAGGGAAAAGAAGAGCCCATGAGCTCTTATTCCAGAATGTATCAAAGAGCCGATCGTTAAGACTTACGCCAAGATTTGTACGTGTATATTCTGCAATGTTGTATGAACAGTTTCTGTTTTGAATGATTCCAGCATTTTTAAGAAGAATTAATGTTTGTAGTATGTATATACGAAGAAAATCTGTTTCAATACCATGTTTTTTCCTAAAATAATCAATATGCGACATAACACAGGAGTCAATAAATCTTTCATCAGTAACTCCATCGATGGAGCAGGAGGGATTTTTCTCGGCAATTTCCCAAAGGATTGTCTGTGCTAGCTCTGAAGCTGTTGTGTTAACAGTATCTGTAATGGCGACAGGAGAGGGGGCGTAGCGCGAAACAGGGCAGGATTTCAAACCAACTGTAGATAAATTCGGTGCTGGTTGTTTTTTATCTATTAGTAGTTGCATCCTTAGCGGGTTCCCCTTAAAAAAGTTAGATTAATTGGAACAACATCTCTGTTCAGAGATGTTGATTTGTTTTTTCGTTTCACTCAATAAGATACATATCTATGAAAATTAATTTGACGTCAATAACAAAAAAAATTTTTAAAAAAATAATTTTATTACGTTATATATAGTATGAATGTAAAAGAGATTTATCCAATACAGAAGTGCATTAATGGACATAATGTCCGGGATCTTTCGGATGTAGAGCTCCTTTCGATCGCAATTGGCGCTGGATGCAAGGGGGAGTCTGTATACTCCCTCGCATCCAGGATTTATTATGATTTATCAGGCTTGCGGGGCATTTATAGTGCCGGAGTTCACAAACTCTCGCAAATTAGGGGTATCGGCGAGACTAAATCGATACGAATTCTTTCTGCTTTAGAGATGGGGAGGCGTATTGTCTCCAGGGAGATATCTTCGTTTGAAGTTAATAATCCGGAAAAGGTCTGGCGATGTGTTCTGTCTGATATTACTGGAATTGGTCATGAGATATTCATAGTAATCGTGTTGAATAGCAAGAATCGTGTTCTTCGTAAGAGTATAGTCAGTAGCGGAACAGTTTCCGAGACTCTTGTGCATCCTCGTGAGGTATTTAGGATGGCCATAACGGAAAACGGATCGTCTATAATAATTTGCCACAATCATCCTTCCGGTAATACAGAGCCATCGCAAAATGACATCAATATTACCGATCGACTGCTCGAGGCGTCGAGGATTATCGGAATCGAGTTACTAGATCACCTTATAGTAACCGAGAAAGGTTTTTACAGTTTGAGAGAGGGGGGCTATTTTGGATGAATTATAGGGAGGCGTAAGCGCCACCCTATAATTCTATGTCCAGTGTAGCAAAGTAGTCCTCGAGTGTCTCTGCACGCCTTATAAGCTGAGCACTCTTATCTGCTTTCAAAAGTAGTTCGGCAGATCGGAGTTTCCCGTTGTAGTTAAAACCCATGGCGTGTCCATGAGCTCCTGTATCGTGAATGACGATGATGTCGCCCGAATTTATACCGGGAAGGGATCGTCCGATAGCGAATTTGTCATTGTTTTCACAAAGAGAGCCTGCAACGTCATAGATAATATCATGCGGCGAGTTCTCCCTGCCCATTACTGTTATGTGATGGTAAGCTCCGTATAATGCTGGCCTCATCAGATTGGCCATGCAGGCGTCGACACCAATATAGTTTTTATAAATTTCTTTTTTGTGAAGAGCTCGTGTAACGAGATAACCGTAAGGGCCTGTAATCATTCGTCCGTTTTCCATGAACAATTTAACGGGTTTAAGATTGTTATCTTCTATTAGCTTGTTGTATTGTTTGCTGATCTCATCAGCAATATAGTTCAGGTCTACCGGTTTATCATCGGGTCGGTAGGGTATTCCAATACCTCCGCCAATATTGACAAATTCCATGTCGATATTCAGTTCCTTTTTAATTTCAACGCATAACTCAAAAAGCATTCGGGCTGTTTCAACGAAAAAGGACTCAGTCAGCTCATTTGATGCTATCATTGTATGCAGACCGAAGCGTGTGACTCCTTTTTCTTTTAAAATACTATATCCCTCAAACAGTTGCTTTCTTGTGAAACCATATTTAGATTCTTCAGGAGAACCGATTATTGTATTTCCTTCACGAAGCGGGCCGGGGTTATATCTGAAGCTTAAAAGATCAGGAAGAGAGGCATGTTCTTCCAGAAAGGAAATGTGGGTAATGTCATCAAGATTGATGATGGCTCCCAGTTCAATGGCTCTGCGATATTCGTCGGCTGGGGTATTGTTTGATGAGAACATAATCTCTTCGCCTGTAATACCGGATTTTTCTGCAAGAATTAATTCCGGTAGCGAGCTACAGTCGGCTCCGAAACCGGAATCCTTCAGCAGAGACAGAATATGGTTGTTCGGGGTTGCTTTTACTGCAAAGTACTCTTTAAAACCATGCATAGAGCCAAAGGTTCTGGTAAGGTTCTCAGCATTATTTTTTATAGCCTCTTCGTCGTACAGGTGAAACGGAGTAGGGTACTTTTCGATAATTTTTTCGATTTCATTTTTAGTAAATGGAACAGATTTAATCATTGGATATTTCCTTTTCGGTTTACAGATTTTAATTTGCTTTTTGCTTTTTTTCGTTCATCCAGAAGAAAGTTGCCAGTCCAATGGCACCGCATACAATGCACATATCCGCAATGTTAAAGGCGGGCCACATGAAAACATCTTCGACTCCTATATAGATGAAGTCAACGACTCCCGGTTTGCCAAGTATACGGTCGGTAATATTGCCTATTGCTCCTGAAAATACCAGAGCCATCATGATGGAAAAAAAGGTGCTCGAGACCCTATTATAAACAGTTTCATAAAGGTAATAACCCATCAGTATTATAAAAACCACAACGGAAAGAGTCAGAAAAACATACTGATGTCCCTGGCCAATGCCAAATACTCCCCCCCGGTTGTAAATCTTGATGATTTGAAAAAAACCACCTAAATAACGGATGCGTTCACCCTCTTCAAAATGCAGATCAATGAAATACTTGGTAACAAAATCAAGAACAAACATCAAGCTGAAAAGAGCTCCCGCATAAATATGTTTTTTCATATGACTTTTTTCTCCGGTTATTGAAATTCTCTCAAAATTTTTCTATTTAAACGATTCCTTTCACAGCAGAGGCACATCTGTCACACAATTCTGGATGTTCAGCGTCACTTCCTAAATTTTCAAAGTAGTTCCAGCAACGAACACATTTTTCACCATTAAATTGAGTTATTGCGATTTTCAAGTTATCCATTTCATAGAAGGTGTCATTCGCTTCTGTAGTAATCGTAACCTGAGCAACTTGTAAAAAGCTTTTTAATTCGTCAGATTTTTGAGCAATTGTGTTATAATCACTTTTTTCTGAAAGATATATTTCTACCGCAGCTTCCTGTGACTTAGCTATAATTTTTTCGTTGCGAGCTCGTTCAAGCGCTTTTAGCATCTCTTTTTTGATAGAAACAATTACACCAAAGTTTTTTTCAATCTCTTTGTTGTTGAACTCTTCTGGAACCTCACGGTAGGTGTGAGTATGAACACTGCCCTCGTTATTTACGAAAGTCCAGATCTCTTCAGATGTAAAGGCAAGGATTGGCGCAATTAGTGTAATTAATGTTTTAAATATCTCATTAATCGCAGTCTGTGTCGATCGTCTTTTCTTGGAGTCTCGAGCTTCGATGTAGAGAATGTCTTTTGAAACATCAAAATACAGCGAAGAGAGCTCTACAGCACAGAAGTTCAGAATTCTTCGGTATACAAGGTGAAACTCGAATTTTTCATAAGAGGCAATTGTCTGATTAAAGAGCTGATACAGTTTAAGAAGAATCCATTTGTCCATATCGGCCAGCTCGTTGTAAGGTACTGTATCTTTGTTCTCATCAAAGTCTGAAAGATTTCCAATCAGAAATTTGAATGAGTTGCGGATTTTACGATACGAATCGGCAACCTGTTTGAGCATGTCATGACCGATTTTGAGATCGTTGCGATAGTCTTCAGATGTAACCCAGAGACGCAGAATGTCGGCGCCATATTTTTTGATAATATCTTCTGGAGGTATAACATTACCTACCGATTTACTCATCGCCTTGCCTTTTTCATCAAGAATGAATCCATGTGTAAGGACCGTGTTGTATGGGGCACGTCCTTTAAGCGCCAGTGCCGGCCATAGTGATGATTGAAACCATCCTCTATGTTGATCGCTTCCCTCGAGGTAGAGATCAGCTGGCCATCTTAAACCTTCACGATATGGACTTTCGAGAACTGCAAAATGAGATACACCGGAGTCAAACCAGACATCCAGAATGTCGTTCTCTTTGGTAAAAGATTCGGAACCGCATTCGCAACGGGTATTTTCGGGAATCAGTTCGATTATGTCTTTTGTGTACCAGATGTCAATTCCTTCCTGACGGGCAAGTTTAGAGAAGTGTTTCAATGATGCGGTATTAGTCATGTTTTTGCCACATTGTGTACATGCGAACGATGGAATTGGAACGCCCCACGATCGCTGCCGTGACAGACACCAATCTGGGCGCTGTTCAACCATTGAACGAAAGCGGGACTCTCCCCAGGATGGAACCCACTGGGTCTCCTGAACTACCTGAAGAGCTTTTTTGCGAAGATCATGAATGTCAATACCCATGAACCACTGTTCGGTTGCCCTGAAAATCAATGGTTTTTTGCAACGCCAGCAGTGAGGGTATGAGTGTTCGATCTGGTTTTGACTAATAAGTGTATTGTTTCCCTTAATAATTTCAAGAACCTTATCATTAGCATCCCAAACGAGAACGCCCTTCATGTCTGAGTACTCGTCGGTAAAACGGCCCTGGTGGTCTACCGGACAGAAGACGTCAAGTCCATGCTGTAATCCAACTATATAGTCTTCCGCGCCGTGTCCCGGAGCAGTATGCACAATGCCTGTTCCCTGCTCGAGTGTAACATGATGGCCGAATATTATCTTTGATTCACGTTCGATAAAGGGGTGTTGTACCGATAGCTCTTCTATCTGAGAACGATTTATGGGGAAGTGTGCCTCTGACTTCAGTTCGGTGACCGCCTCAAACTGCTCAATTAGACCGTCCGCTAGCAGAAGATACTCTGAACCGAATTTATAGATAGAGTAGGGAAAATCTGGGTGAAAACAGACTGCAAGGTTTGCCGGCAGAGTCCATGGGGTTGTGGTCCAGATTACGACATGGCAGTTCGATGTATCAACTCCATCAAGCTTGAGAGTGGAGGGCGAGATTTTGAATTTTACGAAGATGGACTGAGAGGTGTGCATCTCATATTCTACTTCCGCCTCTGCGAGCGCAGTTTCACAACTTGGGCACCAGTATATTGGTTTTTTACCTTTGAATACATATCCCTTCTCGAATAATTCTGCGAATTTTTCAGTTATTGTTGCCTCGTAGTCTTTTGTCATGGTTTTATAGGGATTTTTGTAGTCAGCAAAAATACCAAGTCTTTTAAATTCGTCACGCTGAATGTTGATGAAACCTGTCGCATAATCACGACATAAGTTTCGAATATCGATTTTTTCCATTTCACGCGATTTATTACCAAGTTTTTGTGTTACTTTCAGTTCAATTGGTAGGCCATGACAGTCCCATCCCGGTATATAGGGAGTCTTGAATCCCATCATGGATTTATGTTTAAGAATTACATCTTTCAGAATTTTGTTTAAAGCATGCCCCATGTGAATATGGCCGTTTGCGTATGGAGGTCCGTCATGAAGTATATAGAGCTTATCATCAGACCGTTCAGAAAGAATTTTGGCGTATATACCCTCTTTTTCCCATCTTTTAAGAATTTCCGGTTCACGCTGTGGAAGATTTGCTCGCATTGGGAAGTCGGTTTCTGGTAAATTGACGGTTTTTGAATAGTCCATGAAGGCCTCACTTTGTATTTAAGTTTGAATTAAAAAATTTTCTACATGGGTTTTTTGTCAACCAGTTTTTAAATAGTTCACAAATAGCCTGAATTCAGGTGAATTCGAAGAATTACCATGCAGAAATGAATTAACACCGTACGGATGTTTTATTGACAACTATTCTGTAAGTGGTGTTTACTGTAAATTAGTAATTCATATTCTTTCAGGACGCCCTCTACCTGATATTCTATTAGTTTGCAGGTAATTATCAAATTGGTGGTTTTATAATAAATGAGAAAGTTGTATCATGATGAAATATTAAATCTTCAACAGATTCAATGTGAAAAGAAGAGGCGTTTTCCTGTTTCGGCAATCCTTGAAAACATCAGAAGCCTGTATAATGTTGGTTCGATGTTCAGAACGGCCGATGGTGCAGGATTACAAAAGCTCTATCTCTGTGGATATACAGCTTCGCCTCCACGCCCTGAAATTGAGAAAAGTGCGCTTGGTAGCACGCAAAATGTTTCATGGGAGCGGTTTGAAGAGACCTTGACATTGATTCGTTATTTGAAAAGTCAAGGCGAGCAGATTGTGGTTTTTGAACATTGTGAAAATTCAAAACCATACAATCAGATAGAGTATCACTCTCCATGTACTCTGGTTTTTGGAAACGAAGTTAACGGTGTTTCTGCTGAAGTTTGTGCTCTTGCTGATGAAATAGTGTTAATACCGATGTATGGGATAAAGCAGTCATTAAATGTTTCGGTCTCTTTCGGAATTGGCGTATATAATGCGACAGCACTTCTAAATCGAGGGGAATAATCGATATTCAGTAAAGCATATCCCTGAATCAGAAAACTGTGGTACCGTCATGTTTGATGTGGAATTCAGTTTTACATCCGGGGCAAATGTAGTCCCCCGGTCGGTAGACCCTGACTAATGCTCCACACGAAGAGCATTCAATTACTAGTGGAGATGCAAAGTCGGTTGCTGATTCACCTGTAATCTCGATACGTGATTCGTCAATTCCGGCTGTATCCTCAGCGGAAAAGGCGGCCGGCGAAGTATGCGGAAACATGCTGTTTTTTATTGCGTCTACGGCATCTGTTTTATTAGGATAAATTGCTAAAAATCGGGTTATCTTTAAAACAGAAAAGAGTGAGCCTATCTCTTTGTTGACCTGGACTAGAGCCAGAACACCTCCTGCCTCTTTAATTTTGCCAGTCCATGAAAGCAGAAAGCTGATTCCTCCGGATGTGACAAAATCAAGGTTGCTGCATTCCAGAATAATCTGATTCTTTCCGCTACTCAATAACGATGTCAGGTTGGCTTCAAGAGCAACGGCAGTCTCGCCGTTCAGTTTACCTTCAATATCAATAACAATTACATGTGCACTTGCTGGTTGGTTCATTGTGTCAGCTTCCTCTTTTTTTAATTGGAATTGCGTCAAGAATAACAGGTTGTACTGAACTCTGTTGTGTTTGGAATACGGGTTCGCGGTATGAAGCTGGTTTTGCAACGGTGAGTTCCGGATGAAGAGCAGATTCACGTACGATGTCTGCGGAACTGCTTGTTAAAGCTGGCTGCTTGCCCCTCAATACAATAAAGAGAATTGTTGCAAGAAGCGTATTGATGAGAAACGACATTCCGAAAATAATGTATCTGATATTTGATAGTTTTCGTAGCTGTTCCTTGATATGTGTGTAAACCCCTTTTTTTGTGGAAATAATGGAGATAACACCTTCCCCCCTGTCTGAGCTTTGGAATCTTCTGCTTAATAGTGTTCCATTCTTGTCGATATCATGAGTCGTATAGTGCTTTAACTTGCGAAGCTCGTTATCAGAAAAAGGCGGTTTGTAATCTACAATATAATAGTCAGATTGAAATGTAGAATTAAGGTTGATCTTTAAAGGGTGAAGAATCAGGTCAAGATTGTAGGCAAACTCATCGGCTGCTATATTACCTGAAAGCCTTTCAGATTCAGTTTTGCTTGAGTGGCCAATTAGAGTGCCATTTTTCAATACGATAAAAGAGTATTTTGCCTGTGATGGCGCTTTTCCCAGGAGTGACTCGGCTTTTTTTTGAATTTCTGCAAATGAACGTCTGTTGACTGCGCTATAAACAGAATTTATAAAGTTTTCTGTATCAATTGAGTTTTGTCTTTCCAACGTATCGAGGGCAAGTCGCAAAGAGTTCAAACTATTAAGTTCGTAAATTTTATAAACCGCAAATCCGCTGATTAAAAACAGCGTGGTTGAAGCTAATAACGAAATAAGAATTGCCTTTGATTTCTGCATAATTTCATTCTTTTATAAAATATTCCGGTATTTCTGATTATTTTGCAGAGCCCGGTACAGTGCTGTTATAAGTATCGTCTTACTGCATAATGAACACAATAACTTTTCGAAGAAAAGTGCATTAACCTTCCTCAAATAAATGAAGAAAATTTCTCAGCTTTTGTGTCTGTATTATAATAAAATTGTGAATTTTGGCGATCGAAACTTACACCAATAGTTTTGTAAAAATGGCGGATAGTTGTTATAGAGGATGAGAAGATGGCTGAATAAAATGATCCTGCACTCAAAAAAAGTACTCCATGTCGTAAAGGGTCATTAGCTACCTGTTTCCAGAAAAGGGGTTGGCATCGATCAATAAGAGCCTTCAATTGCGAGGGTAGGGAGCTGAAGTAGACAGGGGCGCTTGTTAAAATAAGTGAACTTGTTGTTAACAGCGTGTAGAGTTTTTGCATATCGTCTTTGATGACGCAGCTACCTGTTTTTTTACAGCTATTACAGCCGGTGCAGGGGAGGATTGAGTAGTCTTTAATGAAGCAATAGGTTACATCGTTCAATTGGTGCTTTTTGATATAGTTTTCGAGAAGAGAGCCCGAAAAGGACTCTCTTCTCGGGCTTCCATATAGCGCAAGAACTCTACTGTTCTGAGTCATCTTTTATTCGTGCAAAAATCATTCTTCCAGCTGTTGTTTGTAATACAGATGTTACCAATACATCGATCTCTTCGTTCATGTGTTTACGACCATTTTCCACAACTATCATGGTTCCATCATCCAGATAACCAATAGCCTGATTCTGATCTTTTCCCTCTTTTATTAGAGCAACATGCATCTGCTCGCCGGGTAATACGATCGGTTTCAATGAGTTTGAAAGCTGGTTAATATTCAGCACCGAAACTCCGTGGAATTCAGCAACCTTATTCAGGTTGAAGTCGTTGGTAACTACTTTTGCTTTCATCACTTTTGCCAGTTTCACCAGTTTAGCGTCGACTTCATGAATATCATGAAAGTCCATATCGGAAATTTTTACTTTAATCGAGTGATCCTTCTGCATTTTGTTAAGTATATCGAGACCACGTCTGCCTCGGTTACGTTTTATGCTGTCGGCCGAATCGGCAATCATTTGCAATTCATTCAAAACGAAATTAGGAATAACCAGTATTCCTTCAAGAAAGCCTGTGTCGCAAATGTCAGAAATACGGCCGTCAATAATGACACTTGTGTCCAGAATTTTATACGAAACAAGTCCGTCGTTCTTGTCGGTATCTGCTGGAATAATCTTGTCGAAAAAAGGTATGTCTTCGTTGTTGATGACAATTATCATCATGATAAAAAAGCCGGTGAAGTGATAAAGAAGGGCTTTCATAAGTGTAATATGAGGAAATATTGTCTCGAGTTGAAGCATCGAAATGCCAAAAACAATGATCATGGCCGTTAAAAAGCCGGTCAAAAGACCTGTGATTGCAGAGATAAGTGTTCTGGTGTTACAGGTGTGAGAGATATACTCAATAAAAATGAGAACAGGGATTGATAAAAAAAGCCCGACTCCTCCGGCGATAAGGGAGTGGTTGAGTGATGAACTAATAAAAAACAGCGACGGAACCAGAGTGCTGATAATAATAAAAAGAATTCTTAAAAATAATATCATGATAACCTCAAATAATAAAATATAAAATAGAGAAAAAAGCTTCCAGTTTTGTGTTTGGTTATTAAGTACCAGAAACCAGGGTTTGTTACTTATGAGTATCTGCTTAATGTGCGATTTTATCAGTTGAAACAATATTTTTCGTTATTAAATAATAGGTAACGTCGAAAAATTACCAAAGTTATCCGTGGGATTATTCTGCTAAGAATAATCCCACGGATAACTTCCTCTGCTGGTCATTCAGCACAACTTTGAAAAAACTAAGTGGCGCTAGATTAGTTTAATCAAGGGTTAGGTCATATTGCAATTAATAAAACTACAGAGAGGAAAAAAAATCGGAATAGCAACGAAGAGCATTGATTATTCATTTTATATGTTAGGTTTTGACCCCTGAACGAAGAAGAGGCGTATAGATATACGCCTCTTCTTCGTTCAGGGATAGACAGCTGTGACAGATATTTCAACTCTCAGAGAGTGCTTCAGAGACTAAATCACCAGCCTCTTCGATGCCGACACTTTTGGTCAAAGCTACTTCATGCATTACAAGGTTATAGGCATTCTCGTACAGCTTGCGTTCCATAATAGAGAGCTCTTTTTCCCGTCCGCGTCGAAAAAGATCACGTGCAACTTCCGCAACCTGGAAAATTGATCCACTCTTTACTTTATTGATATTGTTCTGGTATCGAAGCTTCCAGTCGTTCTCTTTTATTGTTTCGCCGGTGTTAAGGTGAGATAGAGCCTTTTTCACATCGGATTTGGATATGATTTTCCGTAAACCGACCTCTTCAGCCTTTTCGACAGGAATCATTACTTTCATTCCACTGTTTATTATTTTAATAATGTAGTATTTAGTTAATTGCCCTAAAACTTCTTTGTCCTCAATTTCATCAATCAGACCTACACCGTGCATAGGATACACAACCTTTTCGCCTTTTTTGAACATTCAGTTCTCCCTTGTCTGTGCTACGTGAAATATGGGTTAAAATAAAACATGAGCGCTATTAAATCTTAGAAACGCTCTTTTAATAAGTCTCTTGTTAATACAGAAGATATTCTTTCACAAGCTAACTGGTGAGCTTACCAGTGAAAATAATTATTAAATTACCATTATATAAAAAGGCCTTCAAAAATCAAGGTATTCATTAAAAAGAGTCAAAATAATTTAAATAAATTGCTATTCATCTTTGTAATCGTCGAATATTGATTCCA
Source organism: Spirochaetota bacterium (assembly GCA_027858855.1). Lineage (GTDB taxonomy): Bacteria > Spirochaetota > UBA4802 > UBA4802 > JAFGJZ01 > JAFGRW01. The sequence goes on from JAQIBV010000018.1 coordinate 63,715, forward strand.
TTTTCATTCGTGAGCCTCCACCGGATCCGTGTGTACCTTTAATATAGTAGAGATCACCATTTTTGTACACATTTTCAGGAGCAGGCGGGAAGGTTGGTCTTGGCATGCCATTATAAACATCTTTCATGTATTTAGCCCAGATTGGAGCGGCAACTACTCCTCCTGCTTGGTGTTTACCCAGTGATAAAAATGGTTTATCATAACCAACCCATATAACAGTGACGATGTCCGGTGTGAAGCCGCAAAACCAGGCGTCAGTCCAATTGGACGTTGTTCCAGTCTTTCCGGCTGCGGGGTGGGTAAAGCGATGTACTTCCCGTATCGTTTTTCGGGCAGTTCCCTTATCAATTACACCGCGCATCAGGTCTGTCATAATGAAGGCAACCTCTTCGGGAATAACCTGCATTTCGTTGTTACGCTCTTTAATTGCTAATATATCTCCGATTTCGCGTTCAATATTGGCTATTTCATTACCGTCCTTGTCCAGAACCAGACGAATGCCATGAGGTATAACATCGCGTCCTCGATTAGCATAAATCGCATAGGCTCCAGCCATTTCGAAGGGGGTCAGCTCAGAGGTTCCCAAAGCCATTGTCGGATTGGAGTTGAATCTTAGTGGCGGTACTTTCAGAATATTGGACGAGAACGCCGTAATCTTTTCAGGACCTATCATATCATAAATACGCACAGCAACAATATTTATTGATTGGGCAAGAGCGTGCTTAATATTTACCAGGCCTGAATAGTTGCCGCCATAGTTGCCCGGTGACCAGGTTGTTCCATGTGAGTCAATATTCACAAGAGGTGCATCAGATATTGTTGTTCCGCTGGTAATAATTTTGGAGTCTATTCCGGCTCCATAAACGAAGGGTTTAAACGCTGAACCAGGTTGACGCCTTGCCGAGACAGCACGATTCAGCTGATTGTCAACATTGAAGTCCGAGCCTCCCACCATGGCTGTTATATAGCCGGTTGATGGTTCAATGGATACAAGCGCACCCTCCACTTCCAGGTTTGAGGTAACGCCAAGAGCTGATGTGCTGCGAAAGGTTTCTATCGCGTTCTGGTTAATTCGTGAATCCGTTAAAAGCGTGAGTATGTCTGTGGCATCGACTAATTCATCAACAATTGCTCGTCGCGTGCGGGACTCAATGTCATGTTTGATTATCACTCCAGGAAGACTGAAAATCATGCGGAGTAGTCCGTATGTTCCAAACAGCCCCCTGTCAACAGATCCACGAGTGTAGGCGTTCAACGAATCTGAGAGGCGCGTCTGGATTTCAAGATCAGTTTGTAGGTGCTTTTCGGCTGATCGTTGACGTCTTAAATCCAGTGTTGTATAAACGATGAGTCCGTCATTGTATACCGCATCCCGACCAAAACGGTTTTCAAGAATCTGTCGAATGTAAGACGTAAAATGGGGCGCCTTGTCGGTGATTTTGGTATGCGCAGTCTTTGTAGGGAATTCGGTTTTTATTGATTCAATAAATTCAGGCCAGAATTCACGGTAAATAGTGTCGGCTCGTTCTTTAGTCAGGTAATTCTGATCTACCATTCGTGTTAGTATATCACGGTTTTTTTCGTAAGCATTCCGTGGGTTCATAAGAGGAGAGTAGCGTCCCGGTGCTGAAGGCAGAGCTGCAATTATTGCAGATTCTGCGACAGAAAGATACTTTACCTCTTTATTAAAAAAGAGTCTCGCGGTTGTGGCGACACCGTAACAACCATGGCCCAGATATATCTGGTTAAAATACATTTCGAGAATCTCTTCTTTGGAGAATTTACGTTCTATTTGAAGCGCAAGTATTGCTTCAAGCGCTTTTCTTCCGTATGTTTTCTCACTTTCTGTGAATAGTCTTTTAGCAAGCTGTTGTGTAATTGTTGAGCCACCCTGTACAATTTGACCTGCCTGTATGTTTTTTATCATTGCCCGGGCAATTGCCTCAAAATTTATACCAAAGTGGTTATAAAATGCCTGATCTTCTGTTGCTAATAGCGCGTTAATAAGAGTTTGAGGAATTTCGTCAAAACTGATAAGCTCTCGTTTTTCTCTGAAAAGTTCAGCTATCAGTTCGCCGTTAACATCATATAGTCGAGTTGGAACGGAGAGCTGAAACTGCTTTATATTATCAATTCCGGAGAAGTTTTTAACCTCGGAAACAATGTAACCGAAGATAACACCTCCCGTAATTGTTCCAAGCAGTAGGATTATAGCAATAATCTTGCCAAAAAGTGTAAATTTAGTATCATTTTCCATTATTATATCCGTCTGATTTTCATCGGTATGTCGGTAAGGTTGAAACCGGTTTATACCAGTATTAAAGAAATAATTGAATCCTCAAGGCAACTTATTAAAGTCCTGGTCTGCTATTTTTTTATCATTTCAGCCAAGCGTGCAATTGTATAAATAATTGCGGCAATAATTAGAGCAAAAATAACAATAGTAATAATAAGGCTTAAAAGCCAGCCGGTTATCTTAAAAAGTACCGGAAGTACGAATCTGATAGCAATAACCAGAGTCGCAATTACTCCTATGACATAAAAAATCTGTGTAATTGTCTCTCGTCTCATTGATTCACCATCGTTTGTAGATTATCTGTTTCTTCTAATAACTAAATCTTTTAAGAGGTTGAAGTCCTGATAGATTAGTAGTATGATCTTAGATACCAGAAGTTACAGCCCTTATACTCGAAAAAAAATCGATAATCTGTCAATAATAATACCGTAAAGATGGCTGGTTAAGAGTGGCTACTCAGCGGGTTTCGAGGTTGTTTCTACAAAAAAATCAATTCTTCGTCCGTTTCTCCAGACACCGATCTTGAGTTTGTCGCCAGGATTTGATTTTTCAATCATTTCCACAAAATCATCTATATTTGAAATTTTCTTTCCGTTCACGGCATAGACGATATCGAGTGGTCTGATACCGGCAAGGTAGGCTGGGCCACCTTGTTGAACCTGGGCTACAAGAATTCCAAAGGAGTAGCTCCAACCGAGCTTGTCAGCGTATGATTTTTCAATAGGTGTCAGCGCAATACCTATGAAACCTTTTTGAACATATTTTTTATCTTTCAGCTCAATCATGAGCTCTTTTATGCTGTTTACCGGAATGGCAAAGCCGATTCCCATGTAACCACCGGATTTTGAATATATCAGGCGGTTGATCCCTATAACCTCTCCATGTATGTTTAGAAGTGGACCGCCGGAGTTGCCTGGGTTGATGGCCGCATCGGTTTGGATGAATGAGGAGTTATCAGCCATGTCGATATTTTTTCTTCCTGTAGCGCTGACCACTCCAACAGTGAACGATTTTGAGAGGCCGAAGGGGTTTCCGATTGCAATAGCCCAGTCTCCAACCTGAACTGTATCTGAATCACCGAAAAATACGGGGTTCAGTTCTGTTTTAGGTTCAATTTTCAGTATTGTGATGTCCTTTTCAATATTGAAGCCCCTTACTTCAGCTTCGTAGGTGTCGTTTTCAATGATTACGGTTATTTTTTCCACAACCCGGTTTTGCGGGGCAATTACATGGAAGTTGGTGCATATGAATCCGTCTTCAGAGATGATGAAGCCTGACCCTAGCCCTGTCTGCTTTTGAACGCGAGGTATTCCGAACAGTTCGTAAAAGGGGTGGTGTGGGAGTGTAACGCTGTCTTCGGTCGAAATAAAGACAACACGGTCTTCGTATAGCGTATAGACTTTACGAAATGACTTTTGTATGTCCCATGCCTTGCGAATCTCTGAGTCATTACGTAGTGGGGACTTGCGATCAAGTCCTATGAGCTCGTTTTCGTTTGCTGGTTTCTTGCATGAGAAGTAGACAATTGCTGCCAGTATAAGGATAAGGGCAGAGGGTATAGCAATAAGCTTTCGCTTCATGGTGATCCTTTTAAAAGCATCCGACTGTTTAAAAAAACGGATACTGAGAATTATTCTGTATTGAGTTCTTTTCCTTCAGCCCGACCTGTCATTATTACAGCCGGATAATGCTTTTTTGTGATGCAAGAGCATTCGACAATTTCTGAACAAACCTGTCATACGAAATACCAGATGATCTCTTGTGTGCAACCTTACAGTCTATTTGCGAGTAGCCGTTCTTTTTAAGATCTTCACCGATGGCGAGAATATGTGAATCAAGATAAGATGCTGCAACTTTTTCAAGAGGATTGGCGCTTGTGTCGGTTGTAATGTTTATAATCTTGCCTTTACCCTGTGCAATAAAAATTTCCATAAAATATTTTAATGTCAATACCGTGTTTGTTATGTAAAAATCGATTATCTCTTGGTAATACTCTTTTTCGCTGTTAATAAGCGGCATAGTAGCTTCCGGAAAATTTTCAAATTCGGGCTTGAAGCTAATAATCAGGTAATCAGGAGTATCTGCATTTTTAAGAATACGAGTCAGGTTGCGTATGTATTTTTCTGTGTTGTCAAACTGCATGTAGTGAGCATAAGAAGTTGCTCGCATGTTTCCCAGTTCGCGGTCGATGCTGGTGATGGCCTCTTTTTTGTTGCTGATAAAAACTGATTTACAACGCTGCATAGCAAAATAACGAGATATATGTTTAAAATATTCGTAATTATTTCCCAGATAAAAGACATTTTTGTTAATAAGATGGTCAATGGTTTTCATTATATGACGGTCTCCCTCAATTGATTTAAGATATTAATCTGTAAATGCTGTATAATCGTTTTTTTTAGCCTGTATCCGCTCTTTGGCTATCTGTTCTCTGAAAATGTAGTAATAGTTATTCGAATTATCTGCATTGATCTGCTGTATATTGACCATGTTCTCGTTGTGCCGGCCTGTACAGCTGTACGTGCAGAAGACAATAAAAAGAAACGAGGCTTTTAAAATATAATTTTGTACAAAATAAATCATGTTAGAAGTATAAATAGTGTAAACTAATTATCAAGGATTTTTTTATGTTGTTTCCAAAAAGCTTGATTATTTTTCTAAGTTTTCAAAAATAGATTTTATATCAATTCACTGCAATCAGTTCCATGTAATCGTTAATCGCGATTCGGGTCTCTTTTTTTTATTGCTTTTTAAATCATGGTTGTATAATTCTTGATAAAATAAGAGAAGATGTCATAGTAGTGTACTAATGCATATATATTGAGGAGTTACAGATGAAAGTTGTTCATGTATTAAAGCGGATTGAAACAATTGATCAAGATATAAAAGAGTTAAAAAAACTTGAGAAGTCCATTGCGTCGAATAAGTCGTTTTCTACGCCGATTTTTATTTCCATAGAGCAACAGATAAACCTGTTGCTTGACGAACGTATTAAGCTGTTTAACCTCGAGATCACCAATCCTCCGCCAAAGCTCCTTGAAGCTGTTGGAGAAACCGAAGAGGAGTTTAAACCGCTCCTTAATAAAAAGAGTTCGAAGAAAACTACGAAAAAAAGCAGTCGAAAAAGTAGTTCTTCAGCAAAAAATACAAAATCGGCACGAAAGCCCTCGCTGGATGACGACGATGATCTTCCGATGCCTATGTTGACACAAGATCAGATCGATGCGAAAATTGATACTATGAGTTCTGATTCGGAACATAAATCCGAGCTCGGAATTGATAAAGAGACTCTTAATGATGATTCGGTAAAACTGCTGGATATCGCCCTTGACAAGGGCGTGGGTGGTGATGAAAATGCCTTGCCGAAAGAAAAAAAACGTGTTCGGTTTTTTAAGGACAATTTCCCGGGTGGCAACTATTAGCTGTGCGGGAGTTCCTGCTGATTAAAACCGTACGAAATAAAGGTTGCCGATGAATGATGCTACAATAATTTCCTACCCGGGATATCATGACGATTACCTTCTGTCTTTGACCGGTCTGCGCTCCAGGTATATGGTACCCTTTGCCGGTCATTATCGGGTAGTCGATTTTACCCTCAGGAACGCCTTTAAATGCAAGGCTCGGAATCTCCTTGTTTTCAGCAGAGTTAGTGATGACCTGGCATTTTACATTGATTCTCATCCCCTTGTAAAAAGTGACAAGACAACAACGGTAAAAACAGTTTTATCTGAGAAAACCGATGTCCGACTTATTTATGATCAGATTAAGAGTTCTCAGACCTCCTATTACATACTTCACTGCGGAGATAACCCGGGATTCATTAATTTTAATAAGTTGTTTGCAAAGTATGAGTCCAAAAAAGTCAGCACTGTTCTGTTTAAGCTGAAAATAGGTGAAAAGGCCTCTTTGGCTTATACAATCCTGATTACTACACGTAAATTCCTTATGGTGGCTTTGAAAAAAGCTCTAAGTGATAATGTACAGTCTCCCAATGTTTTTGAAATGGTTGTAAATACTCTAATAAACAGGGGAGTGTTTAACTCGACCTTTAAGGCAACCTATTGGCCACTTCGTTCAGTACCGGATTATTATGATTTTAATATGTTTCTATTTAAAGATCAGCCTAGCTTTAACCGTATTTATGAAGATCCATTGCTCCGTTCGGGTATAGTGCGTGACAATACAACTCAAATCGGGCCTTTTGCAAAGATTACCCGCTCATATATTTCGGATGGATGCATACTGAATGGTACGATAGAAAATTCTATTATTTTCCCCGGTGTTATCGTAGCCGAACGAGCGGTAATTCGTGATTCGATTCTGCTTCCTTTTGTAGGTATCGGGCATCAGAGTGTGATACAGCGTTCAGTAGTTGATGAGTTTACTGATTATAATCAGAGCGATGTTCTTTTTAATGTTTCTGAAAAGGTCAGAATCGGAACTGATGAGTTACAGTTGAAAAATAATGATTTTCCCCGCTCTATATACAATTCGATTACACTCATTGGCAAAAACAGTATTATTCCCTCCAGTGTTCGGATTGGTGCCGCCTGTTATGTTGCAGCCGGTATATCCTCCACTGTTTTTAATGAAAAGAAGACTCTTTATGATGGTCTTTCAATCCTGCACCACTCGGTAACAGCAGAATGAGTCGTAGTGTAAAAAACTCCCGACAATATCAGGCCTCCACCTCTGAAAAAAAAATAGCAGATCATATTAGTGAAAATAGTGATAATAGTGACTTATTTATAAAGCACAAGGGCGTGTCATATCCGGTGAGGTTACTCGGATATTCCGATCGAGAGCTTTCGATCGAAAGCCGGGTCAGGATAGCTGCACGTAATATTCGGTTTTACTGGAAAAACATCTATCACTGCGAACTTGGATCGGAACTCGTGAATGAGCAGGTTGCTGAGGATGGGGTCTATAACTATACCTTTCTTGTACAGAATTTACTGATTCCACGTAAACAGAGGCGTGAACTGCGATATAAAACCAGTAACGATAAGTGCAGGTTAGGTAAGGTAACAATTCCGGTTGTAAATGAGTCTCCTCAGTCAATTCTTCATAGTGACAACTATCAGTTATGTAAAAACGAGATGCTAAAAAAACTGGAATTCTATGATTTTTTTCGCGTTTTTCCCTTCGAAAGCAGAGGAGCTCCGAGTGAGGTTGTCTTTTCGATGATTTCCGGTACAATTCTTTATTTGAAAGATATATCACAGTATAATTCATTTGTTGAAAAAAACTCTAACTTCTTCGATGTTCATAAATCACTCAGAAGTCATCTGCTAAACAGGCTAAAAACGCTTAATCTTAGGTATCATTCGCTTCTAGTGCGCCCTTTCGACTATGTGACCATTACTGGGTCGCAGTTTACACTTGCCTATTTTGTGGTTGCCCGGTCTGATACCGAGATAACAAATGAAGATATACTCTATCTGGATCAGGTTTCACATGACTTTTTTCTTTCTCTGCAAAGTACTATTCATAAAACTGTACGTTGCAGAGGGCGAATAGAGAATCTTTCGGTTACCGGTGCTCGTGTCTTTTTTGAAAAGGGCAGGGTAAGTGAGAGCCTTAAGCTCTCTTCAGAATTGAGTATCGTTTTCAGTGTGATCGGAGTTGCTGATATTGTTATTTCTGGAGAGGTTGTATATCTTGAAAGAAGGAAGACGGGGGTTGTTATAGGGTTTGCTTTTAGAAACTCTCCGTTTGGCAGCCGTCTTAATAAGTTTTTATATGAGGCTATACAGAAGCAGGAGTTATCGATATATTAAGGAATATCGCTGATTCTTTAGCACTCTTTTGAGTAGACCTTTTTACGAATAGATTCGGGAGAATAACATGTCTCTGTTGATGAAAAAACTTAGTAGTTTTATCGTCTTGGGTGTAAGCTGTTGTCTGGTTTTCCCAGGTTTGCTATGTGCACGAGAAATTGCTGTAATGCCCTATCTTGTAGAGACGACAAGCGCAGCTGCTGCTGAAAATATTGATTTTGAGTATGCTTCATTGTTGGGTGTTGCCGCTGTTGTTGAAAAAGGGCTCTCTTTTTATAGTATGGAGCAGTTAAAACGTGATTTCAAGGCTACTGGTATTAATCCGCGAGCTGTGCTAACTGAGGATGACATGCAACTTTTGGCCAGGCGGCGAATGCTAAGATATATTGCGGCCGGAACTATCTATAAGACATCTAAGGGGTATATAGCCAAAACAGTACTTTACGACGGTGTTTCAAATCGAATAATTGCAAAAAGTTCGGTTTCAGGCTCAACCCTGTTTGATACTGCTCAAAAGGATATTCGAGAATTATTTCTTTATACCAATAACTCACAGTCTTCAGCCGGTGAGACTGCTCAGGTTGAGTCTGTTCTGCTCCTTGATCTGTCGTATAATATGAACCGTGAGCGTGCTACACTTGTTGATTCTCTTAAAAGTCATTATGAGTCACTCTTTCGCTCGTATCCGGGAAGCCGTCTTCACTGTGTTCTGTTTAATACACGGATTAAACCCTCTGTAAAAACTTTCACCACCTCTGGCTCGCTTAATGTGTTTCTTGATTCCCTGAATTTCAATGCCGGTAATAACGATGACTCTATTTCTTCGGCTCTTGGCTCTGTTATTGGCGATATAATATTAAAAAAAGGTTCATCGCGCTATCTATTGATGCCGATTAACTCAAATCTGAAGAAGAGTTCTCTTCTTGTACGATTTGGTAATCGAGCTGCTTCTAAAAAGATTATGGTGTTTCCAATGCTGGGTGCCAGGATGGACAGCACGAATACAGCAGCTTTCCGGTCGTTAGGGGAGCGAACAGGTGGCGCTGCCCACTCCCTGTTGTATCATCAGGTGTTTTTTGACAAAGAGGCAAAGGATTTTCACCTTTTTATGCGTTCGGGTCGGCTCTATTATTCTGAACGTCCCTATCCGGAGTGGAATAGGCAGTTTCGCAGCTCTGAGGTTAAGCAAAAGCTGGATGTTCCGGCAGATGTTACGCCATACGCGTTGGAAAAGTATTATCGTGATGGTCTTAGTCGGGTTGTAATTAAGAGTGAGCCTCTTGAGGTGAATTTCAATTCTGTATGTTCAGATGTTTTTAACAAATTTAACTCAACACTTGGAAGACGAGGGTATAAACAGATTATCGCCCGGGTCATGTTCTCATCGTTAAAAGGGTCGGTCTGGGCAGGCATTAATGATCAACAGACCCTTGTTCAACTACAGAAGATGCAGAGGGCTGGAACATTTAGTCCAATTGGTGTCCGCTTGCAGGTTGACAGCTCGTCGGTTTATGGTTATAGCCTGAATCCGGGGGCATATGTTTTTTCAATACCCTCTGACTCTGTGCCAGAAACACTAAGGGTTGATCTGTCAGAGCTTTTGTCAGATCCTCGCAGATATAGCGAAAAGGGATTTCTTGATCCTCCCTTATGGTTTATAAATGTAAAAGTTGAGCGTATCGAGGTTCAAAAGGGGGCGGGGGATGTACGCTCTTGATTTCGGAATAAAAAGAAGCTGCTAAGCCTATTAATTAGCTTTATAACTGTATGTATTATGCTGAAGAGTTTAAAATGCCGGTAATTACTAATATTATCGACAAAGTCATAATTGTGTGGTAGAATAGATTGAGGTTGGTAAACATGAAATATATATTTTCTATTATAGTTGCAATTGCCTTGGTTTCACCTCTGTGCGCACAGACCCGGCAGACCGTTGTAATAGCGGATTTCAAGAATGTCAGTGATCGGTCTTCAGCTGCACACTATGCGACCATTGTCCCTGATAATATTAGAACAGAAATTGACAGAACCGGTTTTTATACAGTAAAAAGAGTAGGTCTTTTGACGGGTTCTGTCTCGGATACAGGTAACGTGGCGCGTGTTGCGGGTCGAGCCGGTGCTGATTTTATGATTACCGGTGAGTATCGGGTAAAAGGTAATTCGGTCGGTGTGTCAGCTTATCTTTATATTCGTGAAAAAAATGAGATTGTTACGATTTCAATGGAGCCGAAGAGAGTCGGCGTCTTTTTGAATGAAATTATAGATAATGTATCGATTAAGTTAAGTTTCGAATTGCAGAAGTATCGAGATCGATCAGAAACTATCCCTAAGATAGAGCTTTCCTCTTCGGGGTTCGGTTATTATGCAGACCTTATTTTGACACCACATCAACCGGGAGTGCCTGTATATTATACTCTTGATGGTAGCGTCCCCGGAGTAACAAGCGGCAGACGCTATGGTGGTAGCCCTATAACACTTTACGACCATACTGTAGTCAAAGCGGTTTCTCTTGGCGAAGATGGTATTCCGTCCGACGTTGCGGTAAAAAAATATCTCCCGCCATTTTCTGTTAATATGTTTGAGGTCCGTTTTCTGTATGGATATATGCAGTTTATTGACACCCACAGCGGTGATGTTGACTCTATTCTAACAAGTAATGCGGCATCTGTTGTTCCGGTTTTTTATCTTGGTGCATTTAACTCGCTAAAAAAGACTCCCTTAATACGAAATGTCGGGTTGGGAGGCTGGTTCGATTTTGCCAGTGCTGACCTCAAAGATGGATATCAATATAAAATGCAGGGTATGAGCGGCGGTCTATTTTTTAAGTTTTACCCTTTTTCGAACTTCACACTCGAGATTCCAGTAACTGCTGGTATGATGAATATTTCCGTTGTAGAAAAGAGTGAATTTTATGATGGAATGTTTACAAAACCGGATGATACCATTGCGTCAGATTCTGATATATATGTAAATACAGGTTTTATGGGCTCATTTATCTTTTCTCACTTTCAACTCACCACATCGTGTACTATGCGTTATGTTCTTACTGATGGTGATCACATGAAAATTCTTGTCTATCAGGCCGGTGCCGGTTTCGGGTTTTAAAATGCTGCTTTTCGATTGTGGAAACAGCTCTGTTGCTGCAGCTGTGAGCAAAACTGATAAATCAGTTTCGCATCTGGATAAATTCTATTATAAAGAGGCTGCTTTTCTTAATGATTTGACCTCTTATATAGAAGATTTCGGGATTAAAGAGGCTGTTTTTTGTTCAGTAGTACCCGGAGTTACAGAGATTCTAACATCGATTTTTCATGAAAAGGGGATCGTGCATTATCAGTTTAGAGCTGAAAAGAGCGGTATTGTCTCTCATTATCGTTTTCCGGGAGACGATCGTATTCTTTTCGCATATGCCGTTAAGAACCTCTACCCTGGTCGCGCGGCTGCTCTTATTGATGCCGGTTCGGCCCTTACCGTTGACTATCTTTCTTCTGATGGAGAATTTTTAGGTGGTTTTCTGATGCCCGGGGTACAGTCGGCTTTTGACTCTCTTTCGGATGTTGCTCCTGTTCTTGCCGGCTATTCTTTGGAGAAGAGACTCTCTTTTGGTGCTGATACAAAAAGCAGCATACAGTCTGGTTTTACATCTCTCTTTGCAGGTGGAATAAAGGAGGCGATCAGAATTGTTCGAGATGCTTCAAAAGAGGATCTCTTGATACTAGTTACAGGAGGGGATGGTCTGTATATTGCCTCTCTTCTTGAAGAACAATCTGTATCTATCGAGCCGGATATACTGCTTAAAGGTCTGGTTATGTATGGGCTTAAAAAAAAGCTTGCAAAATAGGGTGTTGTGCCGATAGTTGTCTTGTAATGTTAAGAGTGGGTTCCCGCTCTTTTTTTATTAGCAGGATGATACGTAAAACGTAAACTCCTGTATAAAACAGGCTGCTTGTACTTTTTTAGCTATGTAAGACAGCACCGTAATTATCCATCAGGAAGGCTGTGTACCGCGAGGTCACTTTGCTGCCCTTTATCAGGTTTATGGTTTGGTTCAGAATAAAAAAGACCTCATTACGTCACTTGCCGCGCAGACTGCACTTCGATGTGGATTTGAAATTTACGATATAATTGTTCAGTTTCGTAAAGGATTTACCAGGGTTGATATTCGGATAGATAATGGCAATATAGTATCACATAGTGATTGTTCCGGATACAGCAGGGAGTTTTCCCGTGATCTTGAGGAGCAGGGACTGGATAGTGATGTTGTTGTTGAGGTCTCTTCGCCCGGGTTAAAACGAAAAATCCGTAACAGGGAAGAGTGGATTCGTTTTGTCGAAGCTCCTGTGAAGGTCACCTATATGGTCGATGATAGTTTTTCGACGGTTAAGGGGTTTCTTAGTGAAGTTTCTGAAGAATCGGTTGTTGTAACAGAAGATAAAAAAGCGTATGTTATTCGGTTTGATACGATAAAACATGCTAATCTTGATTATTGAAGGTCATAGAAAAGATGAGTGTTAACTTTTTTGAAGCGTTGCATCAGATAGCAACCGAGAAAAAAATTTCCGGAGATGAGTTGGAGCAGATAGTTGAAGCTTCAATGGTTTCGGCTTATAAAAAACAGTTCGGGGCAACTGATAACATGCGTGTTATTTTTGATCGGGATACCAAGGTTATTGCTATTGCCTCTCTGAAATTGGTTGTGCGCAAACCCAGGGATGCTGGTGAAGAGGTTGCTCTCGATGTTGCGAGGGAAGTAAAGCCTAATGTGGAAATTGGTGATAGTATAGAGATTCAGGATGATCCGTTTAAGTTATTCGGAAGAATCGCGACTCAGACGGCAAAACAGGTTATAGTCCAGCGTATAAAAGAGGCTGAAAAAAATATAATTTTCGAAGAATTTAAAGCAAAAGAGGGTGAGTTGCTGAACGGCTTTATGCAGAGGCGTTCTAACAACACAATCTTTGTGGATATCGGGCATGGTGGCGTTGAGGGTATACTTCCCCGTCGGGAGCAGTCGCCTCTGGAACACTACAAAGAGGGTGATCGTATTAAAGCTCTTGTCTTTAAGGTAGACCAGAAAACGAAGGGACCTAATATCATTTTGACTCGGGTTCAGCCAAAATTTGTTGAAGAGCTTTTTAAAATGGAAATTCCGGAGGTGTATGACGGAATTGTTGAGATAAAGGCTGTTGTACGCGAACCTGGAATGCGGACAAAAGTTGCAGTAAGTAGTTATGACCGTGATATTGATGCTGTTGGAGCCTGTGTTGGTATGAAAGGCAGCAGAATTCAGGCCATAGTACGTGAGTTGGAGGGTGAAAAGATAGATATTATCGAGTACTCCTCAGAAAAACGAGTTTTAGCGGAAAATGCTTTGACGCCTGCACGGGTCAATGAAGTCTATGAAACAAGAGATGGTGATCTTTTGGCTGTTGTAACAGCTGATCAGTATAATCTTGCTGTTGGTCGTGCAGGACATAATGTTCGACTGGCGTCGCGTTTATGTGGTTTTGAAGTACGGGTAAAAACTGATGAGCAGTATCGCGAAATGGTTGAATCTGATGATCCATTATTGATGTCGAATCAGCTCTTTTCTGAGCCTGTTGACGATGAAACATCACTTACAGAGCTTGATCTTGAACCCCGTACTATTGAACTTCTTGAAAAGGGTGGAATTTTCTCTGTAGAAGAGCTTGTTGAAAGTACTATTGATGATGTTATGAATATTGATGGTATTGGAGAGAAGACTGCACGACGAATTTTCGAAATACTTGCAGAAGTTGTTGATTTTGACGAAGAAGACGAAGAAGACGACGAAGATGAAGACGAAGATGTGGTTGTAGGAGAAGGTGAAGCCGGCGAATAAACCTCATTTTATAGATAATAATAAGGAATTACATGAAAGCAGAAGAAATTGCAAAAAAGAATTTAGTAAAAACTGAAGATGTGTACAGCATCTGTAAGGATCTTGGTATCGAATGTCTTAATGCAGAGACGAATATCTCTGACAGTGACTCTTTTCTCATTGAAAAGAAAATAGAGACGATACTGACAGAAAAAAAAGCGAAGAGTGCGAAGAAGGCTTCGAATGATGTAAATAAAAAGAAGATAAAATTAAAGCGTAAAGTCTCGACTGATGCTGAATCTCATGTAATTTCTGAAATAAAGAAACATTCTGATGAAGTACCTGCCGGAACCGATAAAAAAACTACGGCTACAAAGCCTGCTGCTTCGGCTAAAAGCTCTTCGGGCACTGTACCATCATCCCGTCCGGCTGCTTCAAGACCGGCTCCATCTCGACCGGCTCAGGGGCGTTCAGGAAGTGCTCCTTCACGGGCTGGTTCTACTGCTCGTCCTCAGGGCACCGATTCCCGTCGACCATCCTCTCCGCGTCCCGGTCAGTCCGGTACTGGAACAGGCCAGCGTCGTCCAATGCCGCCTCGAAGTGGAACACCAATTTCTAAAACTGCGCAGGAGGTGCCTGTTGCTTCGGAAGTAGGAGATAAGTCGGGTAAGTCAAAACGACGTAATCGTGAAAAAGATAAAGAACGTGAGAGTCTTAAAAATAAGCGAAGCGAAAAGAAGGATCGAGAGCAACGTACATATAACAGTCACATGACCAAAAAACGTAAACCGGTTGTGAAACAGGTTCGCGAAGCGGTTACTCCCGATAGTATCGAAATTACTGAAAATATTTCTGTAGGCGATCTTGCCAAGAAGCTTAATGTAAAAGCAAATGAAGTTATTGGTAAGCTGATGAAGCTCGGTGTGCTTGCTACAATAAATCAGGTTCTTGATGCCGACACAGCAGAGATTCTTTCTGAAGAGTATGGAACCACTGTTAAAGTTGTATCTTTATATGATGAGACAGTTATTAAGGAAGATCAGAACGAAAAGTCAGCTGATATTATCACACGGCCACCGATTGTTACGGTTATGGGACATGTTGACCATGGTAAAACAAAGCTTCTTGATACAATACGTAAGTCGAATGTAACTGAAGGCGAACATGGAGGCATAACCCAGCATATTGGTGCTTATAAGGTAGATGTTCATGGACAGCTTGTTACTTTTCTTGATACACCAGGTCACGCAGCCTTTACGACCATGCGTGCGCGTGGAGCAAGGGTTACCGACATCGTAATTCTGATTGTTGCGGCAAATGACGGAGTAATGCCGCAAACTGTTGAGGCTATTAACCACGCTAAAGAGGCCGATGTTCCGATAATTGTTGCCATTAACAAGATTGATCTTCCCGACGCCAATATTGCCAAGGTTCGTCAGGAGCTTGCAGGATACGGTCTTGTTTCAGAAGAGTGGGGAGGATCTACCCTTTACTGCGAAATAAGTGCTAAAAATGATATAAATATTAACGGTCTTCTTGAACTTGTTATAATGCAGTCGGAGATGCTCGAGTTAAAAGCCAATCCCGAACTTCGTGCAAAGGGCGCTGTTATTGAGGCCAAACTTGATCCGGGTCGCGGATCTGTAGCCACCCTTCTTGTTGAGACTGGAACTTTGCATGTTGGTGATTCTTTTGTTGTTGGTATATATGCCGGTAAGATCCGAGCGATGTTTGATGATCAGGGTAATTCTGTCAAAGAAGCCGGGCCATCAATGCCTGTTGAAATACTTGGGCTAGATGGGATTCCATCTGCCGGAGATCCATTTCAGGTGGTCGCCTCTGAGAAGTATGCGAAACAGATCGCCGGAAAGCGTCAGGAACTTCGCAGAGTCGAGTCGGCCAAGCAGGTTAAGAAGGTTTCCCTTGAAGATATTAACGATATGATCAAGGATGGAGAGGTTCAGGATGTCCGGTTGATAATAAAGGCCGATGTCGATGGATCGGTTCAGGCCTTGAAAGATGCTCTTGAGAAGTTATCGACTGATGAAGTCCGAGTGAAGGTAATACACGCCGCTGCTGGTGGAATTAATGAATCTGACATCATGCTTGCTTCGGCCTCTGATGCACTGGTTATTGGATACCATGTGCGTCCGACACCTCGTGTTTCTGATCTTGCCGATCAGGAAAAGGTTTCAATAAAAACCTATAATATTATCTTTGAAGTAACTGATGACGTAAAGAATGCAATGGAAGGAATGCTTAAGCCAGATATTGAAGAGGATGTTACCGGGCTTGCTGAAGTTAAACAGATTTTTAAAATATCCAAGCTTGGAACCATTGCTGGTTGTACTGTTGTTAAGGGTAAGGTTATGCGTACTAATAAGATACGCTTGCTGCGTGATGGCGTCGTTGTCTTTGACGGAGAGCTTAAGTCGCTGAAACGATTTAAGGATGATGCTAATGAGGTGGAAGTCTCACAGGAGTGTGGTATCGGCCTTGCTAAGTTTAACGATATAAAACCCGGAGATATGTTCGAGTCTTACAGGCTCGTTGAAATTGCAAAAAAGCTGGGTGAATAATAAGGAATTTTTCGCAAGTTCTTTTGCTGGTCGCAAGATGACTCTTGCTGCTCGCATATGCGGCCTTGTTGAAAAGTTAATTAGTAGAGGTTCCTAATAGTGTCATCACATAGAAAAGAAAAACTTGAAGAGCTTGTAAAAAGACTTATCGGAGATCTTCTTTTAAAAGATATCAAGGATTCCCGTATTGGTTTTGTCTCTATATCGAAGGTGAAGCTCTCCCGTGATTATGGAATTGCCGATGTCTATTTTTCAGTTTTAGGAGAGAACAAGGCAATAAAGGATACTTTTTTCGGCCTTGAGTCGGCAAAAGGCTATATTCGTAAAAAGATTGGTAAAAGCCTGCAGTTGCGTCACATACCTGATATTAAATTTATCTATGATGATTCTGTTGCCGAAGGTGTTGATCTTGTAAACCTTATTGACAGGGTTAATGCCGAAATTTCTAATGATCCGGATGAACAATAATATTTTCGATGACACAGTTATACTTATCGATAAAGAAAAGGGTATAACTTCGTTTGATACAATATCCCGTTTGCGAAAAAAAATAGGTATAAAAAAGATCGGTCATTCTGGAACGCTTGACCGGCTTGCGTCGGGTCTTCTGGTTGTTGCAACCGGGAAAGCGACAAAATTGACTAGATACTTTCTGGATTCGGATAAGACTTACATCGCGGAAGTTCAGTTAGGAGTAGTAACAGATACTTGTGATGCCGATGGTGAAATCATCGATAAAACGAGTGTTACGACTGAACATTTTGCGGAGCTGGAAAAGGTGGTCGCTTCATTTGCAGGGGCAATTAACCAGGTTCCTCCGCTCTATTCTGCGTTGAAAATAGATGGGAAACGGGCTTCTGATCGCGTTCGCGATGGGGAGTCCCTTACACTGGAATCACGCGCTGTTACTGTTCACTTAATCGAGCTTATTGAGTGTGATTCTGCGAGAAGTACTTTTACTATAAGGGTAAAGTGTTCTAAAGGAACCTATATCCGTTCGATTGCCCGGGATATCGGAGAAAAACTGGGGTGCGGGGCTTCTATTAAAGAGCTTCGCAGAACAGCTTCCGGTATTTTTATGGTGGAAAATGCTCTCACTGTTGATTGCATTAGCCCAGAAGCAGCTGAACGGAGTGCTGTAGTTTCCATGAATACTGCTCTGCAGTTTATGAATCAGGTTACGGTTGATGAAAAGGCCGTTGCCAGAATTGCAAATGGAGCCGAATTTAGTAGGGAGTCTCTTCTCTCTGTGGATAACCGCGAGTCGGAATTAAGCGCGGTATCTGACGGTAAAATGGTTCTTGCAATAGCGAGAATCAATTTTAACGACTGGCACGTTGCATACGAGAACGTGTTTAATTAGCAGTTACTCCTGGAAACAGAAATTCGATACTTTGATGTTGAATACCGCGATTTCAGGTGTGACACAAAATGTGGTAATATTTGATAATATCAGATTTATAGTTTTCATGAAAAGAAGATTATTGATTTTCAAATGTACCCTCAATTAAAATCTATCTGGAGAAACAGACAATGAAAGAGAAAGCAGAAGTAATTACACCATTTAAAAGACACGATTCTGATACCGGATCCCCTGAAGTTCAGATCGCACTATTGACTGAAAGAATTAACCATTTAACAGAACATTTTAAAGTACATAAAAAGGATTTTCATTCCCGAAGAGGCCTCCTGAAAATGGTCGGGCAGCGCAGAAGGTTATTGGATTACCTTAAAAAGAAAGATCTTGGCAAATACAGAGAGCTTATCGCCTCATTAGGAATTAGAAAGTAGGTTTGCCAAATACAAGGAGTTACAAAATGTCTCATGATTATGAAATTGAAGTAGGCGGCAAAAAACTTACAATCGGCACAGGCGAAATGGCTAAACAGGCGAATGGTTCGGTTACCGTTCGTCTTGGCGATACTATGATCCTGGCAGCCGCTGTCGCTGCACCAACTGCCTCAGAAGGGCGTGATTTTTTTCCATTGCAAATAGAGTACAAAGAAAAATATTATGCATCGGGTCGAATACCCGGTGGTTATGTAAAACGTGAAGGAAGGCCTGGTGACCACGAAGTTCTTACCTGCCGCATTACCGACCGTCCTCTGCGACCACTCTTTCCTAAAGATTTCTTAAACGAAGTTCAAATCGCAATTACCGTAATATCTTCAGATAAAAAAGAAATGGCAGACGTTCTTGCTATAATCGGCGCATCTGCCGCCTTATCTATTTCGGGTATTCCGTTTCATGGCCCAGTTGCCGCTGTAAGAGTCGGTCGTGTGGAGGGTTCATTTGTTGTAAACCCTACACATCAGGATCTTGAGCAGAGTGATATCGATTTGATGGTAGCCGGAACCGAACGTGCTGTAACTATGATTGAGGGCTCTTCGAAGAATATTACCGAAGCTGATATGCTTGCTGCAGTTGAGTGTGCTCACGATAACATTAAAATAATTTGTGGTCTGCAGAAACAGATGATCGAGAAGCATGCGAAACCTTTTATGGAATACACTCCAAAAGAGAAGAACAGCGAGCTTGAGTCTGTTGTTAAAGAGAAATATTATTCTGATGTAGAAGCTTTGATGAGTATACAGGTGAAGCAGGAGCGCGAGGCTGCCTACAACGCGATTATTGAGAAGGCAAAGTCTGAATTACAGGAACGTTATCCCGATGATCTTTCTGAGATTTCTACGGTCATTCATGATATGGATAAAGATGTTGTACGAAAGGGAATTCTTGATGGTAAGCGAACGGATGGCCGGGCTCTTGATACGGTTCGCCCTATAACTATTCGTACCGGTGTACTTCCTGGATCTCATGGATCTGCATTGTTTACCAGGGGTGAAACACAGAGTCTTGGTGTTGTGACACTGGGAACAGAGAAGGATTCGATGCGCGTTGATTCAATGAATGGTGATGGAAATCGTCACTTCTTTCTTCATTATAATTTCCCTCCCTATTCGGTTGGTGAATGTGGTCGTTTTGGTGGCACCGGTCGTCGTGAAATCGGTCATGGAATGCTTGCCGAGCGTGCCTTGACATATGCAATTCCTGATTTTAAGGACTTTCCATATACAGTGCGTATAGTTTCAGAGATTCTTGAATCAAACGGTTCATCCTCAATGGCATCCATATGCTCGGGTTCTCTGGCACTTTATGATGGGGGAGTCAAAACAAAATCTCCAATTGCCGGTATTGCGATGGGTCTGGTTCTTGAAGATGGACGTCATGCTGTTCTTTCTGATATTCAGGGTCTTGAGGATCATCTTGGTGATATGGATTTCAAAGTTGCCGGTACCGAAGAGGGTATAACCGCTTTTCAGCTTGATATCAAGATTGAAGGTATAACATCTGACATTATGCGAGAGGCTCTTGAGCAAGCTCGTAAAGGGCGTTTGCATATTCTTTCAGAGATGAGTAAGTCATTGTCTGAACCACGGGCTGAACTTCGACCGAATGCACCGCGAATTGCCGAAATCAAGATACCAACCGACAAAATTGGTGAATTGATTGGAACAGGTGGTAAGAATATTAAAGGCATTATCGAGGCGACCGGTTCTGAGATAAACGTAAGTGAAGACGGAACTGTTAAGATCTACTCTTCCGATCAGGATATTCTGAATTCAACGAAGGCTCTTGTTGAGAGTTCAATTGCTGAAGTTGAAACGATGAAAATTTACGAAGGTACTGTTAAACGTATTGCTGATTTCGGCGCCTTTGTTGAGATTCTTCCTGGAAAAGAGGGATTGCTTCATATATCCAAGATTGACCATAAGCGTATTAAACAGGTTACCGATGTGTTGCAGATTGGTGACAAGGTTAAGGTCAAGGTAATGCACGTAGACAAGGGTGGCCGTATGGACTTGAGCCGTAAAGATGCTCTTCCACCTGAAAAGGAGTAACTCTGTTACTTAATATGAATAGATATGTTCTTCCGAGTGGTCTTGTCGTTATTCTTCAACCAATTGAGCATGCCGTTTCAACATCAGTTGGGTTGTGGATAAAGGCAGGATCTCGCGATGAAGGCCCTGAACAGTATGGATATGCTCATTTTGTTGAGCATATGCTGTTTAAGGGCACTCCCCGCTATAATGCAAAAGAGTTAGCTCAGCTTGTAGATCGCATTGGTGGTCAGCATAACGCTGCTACAAATAAAGAGTACACCTGCTATTATCTGAATGTCGTTTCTGATTACTGTCGGGTTGCACTCGAAGTACTCTCTGATATGTTTTATAACCCCCTTTTCTCTGAAGAAGAGATCGAAAAAGAGAAGGGTGTGGTAATTGAAGAGATTGGAATGTATGAAGATACACCCGATGAACATATTCATGACCTTTTTACAGAAATGATGTTCAACGATCATCCCCTCGCGCACCTCATCCTCGGTTCTACTGAGACTGTTTCTGCAATAAATCGTGAATCTGTTGTCTCTTTCTATGACACTCATTATGGATCATCCAATAGTGTGCTTGTAGTTGCAGGCAAGTTTGACATGAATGAAATGCAAATAGCTATTGCCGAATTGTTTTCCGAGGAACGAAAATATCAATCGTCTATTGAAGCTGTTAAACCTGCTATTCCTGCTGTTTCGCGTATTTATCACCAACATGTTGAGCGTGAATTGGAACAGGTGCACTTCTGTTTGGGGGTTGATGGGCATAAAAAACGGAGCGATGACCGTTGGATTCTCTATTTGGTAAGCACTATTCTGGGTGGGAGCATGTCGTCCAGGCTTTTCCAGCGTGTTCGTGAAGATGAAGGCCTCTGTTATTCTGTTTACAGTTTTCATTCCTCTTATCGGGACACAGGGCTCTTCGGCATCTATTGTGGAACGTCTCCTGAAAAGTATGAACGGGCATTACAACTTATACTTGACGAACTGAATATTATTGTTAATAACGGCATTAGTATTAAAGAGCTGGAAGACGCTAAGCGGTATATAAAGGGGAATCTGGCGCTTTCACTTGAGAGTATTGAAGTTCGTATGGGGCAGTTGGCGAGGGACGAGATTCATTATGGATCGTTTTATTCTTTCGATGAAATAATAGAGAATATTTTTGCTGTTACGCCAAATGATTTTGACCGAGTGGTCAGGGATATTTTCTGTGATAAACGGCTTTCACTGGTTTCAATTGGTAATAATGTTAAGTATGATGACCGGCCTCTCTATGTTGGCCGATAACGAGGAAGAATGGCACCACGAATTGACAGTTTAAACAGTACCATAGGTGATGGTTCGGTTTTTGAAGGTAAATTTTACATTAATGGTTCTCTGAAAATTGATGGAAAATTTGAAGGTGAGATAAAAACTGATGAGGAGCTTGTTGTTGGGGAAACCGGTAAGGTTCGAACCAATATTGAAGCAAAATCCGTTACCATTGCCGGAACGGTAATTGGGAATATTAAGGCACTACATGAAGTACGACTTCTTGAAACTGCCAAGGTCCTTGGAGATATAGAGGCGCCGAATGTATCACTCCAGAAAGGAGTTGTTCTTACTGGCCAGATTAATATTTGCGGCGAGTACAAGAAAGATTTACCAAAGGTTGTTGAAGATTCATATAACTCGACTCCCTTAGAGAAATATAAGAATAATAAGTAACTGAACTCTTGAAATTGTCAGGTTAGGTTGTTTGACCTGTTTGAATCGGATTAAAAGGTTTTTGGTGCTAATGAAATTTCGCTATGTTTAATTTTTTTTAAAACCGTCTGTCCGGTTTTAAAAAAAAGGTAGAAAAATAAAGAGATATAACCGATAAACGTAGCATACGGTATAAAGATATGCAGAAATTTACTATAAGAAAATTATCTATTTCTCGAATCCATAATGAGGTTATGCTCGTTTATCGTGGGCGTGATAATATTTATGTAAAGAAATTTAGTTTAAGTATTAGTCGTCTATATCATCGCATACTTTATTTTGCCGGTGCTTCGGCGCTGACACTCGCTCTCGTAATAGCCCTGCCCATCGGAGGCAAGCAGGCTGATTCAAGCACTCCTGAAGATGAAGAACTTAAAAATGATATATTGCTTTCTGAAGAGACCAATTTTACCGAGCCTGATAAGCGAAAGCCGCTCTCAGTGCAGGTTTATAAAGTAAAGCAGGGTGATACCCTGAGCGAAATTGCTGCAAAATTTGGAGTTTCTACTGATACAATTTGCGGATCTAGTGGATTGACATCTTACGATTATCTAAAAATAGGTCAGACTCTGAAGATTCCTGATCGGGATGGCCTTCTTGTAACAGTGAAAGATGGGCAAAAGCTCATCGATATAGCACAGAAGTACAAAATTCCCGTAGATAAAATTATGGCTCAGAATCAACTTCTGAATCCGGACTTTTTGCCTGTTGGCTATGATCTGTTTCTGCCTGATGCTAAACCACAGAATATTATTCCGGGTTTTATGTGGCCGACTATATCGCGTCGTATAACATCGGCTTATGGCTGGCGTATTCATCCTATAAATGGACGTCGCCGTTTTCATAATGGCTTAGACATTCGTTCCCGCTATCAGAACATCAAAGCCTCCAAATATGGAAAGGTAACCTTTTCCGGTTCCATGGGGGGGTATGGCCGAGCAATCATCATCGCTCATCCTGGTGGAAAGAAAACACTATATGCTCATTTGTCTCGCAGTTACGTAAAGAAGGGGCAGTATGTAAAACAGGGGCAGGTAATTGCTAAAAGTGGTAACTCCGGTTATTCATCTGGTCCGCATCTGCACTTTGAAATCATTCGAAATGGGAAGCATGTCAACCCTCGACGTCTTCTGAAATAATAAAAGTAGGCGTACAATACGCCTACTCCTCACTTCAGTACCAAAATTCTGCACTAATAAAAAAATACTTGCCTCTATACGGCTCTCGTTTACAGAATCAATTTAGTCGGAACCTCGATATTTGCCTGATAAGAAATATGTTTTTTAAAGCCCTTCTTGATTTTCAGGGGGAGCAATATTAGAGAGCCGCACCTAAAAACCTGCTGTTTGGAGTTCAGTTATGTGGAATCGAATAAATTTTCTTTTAGAGATTGGATCTGAAGAGATTCCTGCCGGATATATATCCCAGGCCTGTGACTCTTTTCGCACACTTTTTGAGAAAAAACTTGAAGACGCTTCATTAAAATATTCTGTAATTCATACTTATGCTACACCGCGCCGTATAGTTATCGCCATAGAAGAACTCGCCGACTCCCAGTTGAGTGAAACGGTTGAGATGCGAGGGCCCTCTGTTGAGAAGGCCTTTGATGATTCGGGAAAACCGTCGAAGGCTTTGGAGGGTTTTCTTCGAGGTAATGGTGCAGTTGTTGATGATGTTGAAAAACGTGATACCGGTAAGGGGATTTATGTTTTTATTCAAAAACGTACAGAGTCGCGACCCGCAACAGAGATATTGCCTGGTATAATCGAAGATATTATTACATCGGTGCCCTTTCCCAAAAGAATGAAGTGGAGCAATAAATCGGTTACATATCCGCGTCCGTTGCGATATCTGTTGACCCTTTTCAATGATTCCATACTTGACTATTCAATTGATGGAATAGCCTCTTCCAACAAAACGCGTGGCCACTACATTCAGCATAATCGGATGCTCGATGTTGCTACGATATCTGAATATAGTGAGTTGTTAAGAAGTAATGGCGTGCTTCTTGATAATCAAAAACGCAGGGATGCCATTAAAGCAGAACTGTCGAAGGCTGCTTCTGATCTTGATGCTGTTCTTGTTGAGAATGATGAACTGTTTGAAACGGTCACATATCTGGTCGAAGACGTCAATGTTGTAACCTGCTCGTTCAGTGAAGATTTTCTTGCTATACCGGATATTGTTTTGGTAGCGGAAATGAAAGAACATCAGAAATATTTTGCATTGCGCAAAAAAGACGGATCACTCATGAATAAATTTTGTGTAATCTCGAACAATCCCGCAACTGATTTTATTCGTGAAGGAAATGAGCGTGTAATTGCAGCACGTTTTAGTGATGCCGAGTTTTTCTTCAAAGAAGACCGAAAGAAGAAGTTATCCGAGCGTGTTAATTCATTAAAAAATGTACTTTTCCATAAAGATCTTGGTTCTATTTTTGATAAGGTTGAACGTGTAAGGGCTGTTTCGCACGAACTGGTTAGCCGCATGCAAATAGCCCCTGACATGGCAACCAAGATTGACCGCGCTGTAACACTGTGTAAGGCAGATTTGAATACTGCCATGGTTTTCGAGTTTACCTCACTTCAGGGGGAAATCGGAGCCATTTACGCACGTATGGACGGAGAAGATCCTGAGGTTGCTCAGGCGATTGATAATCATTACCGCCCGCGTTTTCAGGGAGATGAGAAGCCAACAGATGTTATATCATCAGTTCTTTCGCTTTCTGAAAAGATCGATAATCTTTTTGGCGCCTGGTCAGTCGGCAATATACCAAAGGGATCACAGGATCCCTATGCCCTGCGTCGTCAGGCCTATGCTGTAGTCGATCTGCTTATCTTTAATTCTATTAATATCGACCTGAATGATCTTTTCGAGTCTGTTGCAGGTGGATATAAAAATGGAGCTGAACTGATTAAGCCTATTCTTGAGTTTATTTCGGTACGAGCCAAAACCCGTTTTCAGGAAGATGGAATCCTTTATGACGAGATTGATGCTGTATTAACTACCGGATCCCGTGATTATTATGAACTCTATAACAGGGCTTTGAGTATTCACTCTTTTCGATCAAAAGAGACCTTTTCGCAAATGTTGAGCAGTTTTAAAAGAATGAATAATATTCTTATCTCATTTATAAAAAAGAATCCTGATTATACATTCAGGTTTAATCGGGCCGATTGTACCGGTAAGTATGAGGCAGATCTGGCCATATACTTCCTTGATAAACGTGATGATGTGAAAAAGCTTTCAGAAGAGCATAATTATACTGAAATTTTTGAGTATCTTATTGGAGCGTCAGCCGTTATTGAGGATTTTTTTGACAATGTTATGGTCATTGATGAAGACGAGAAAAAAAGAGATCTTCGCTTGGGACTTTTACATGAGATATTAGGGCTCTTTTCTCGATTTATAGATTTTTCGAAAATTTCAGATTAGGCAACTGTGACCGTGAGTGATACTGCCCGGGGCAGAGTTCATGCCTACATCGGTGATGGAAAAGGTAAAACGACAACAGCCTGCGGCATGCTTATGCGTGCTGCTGCATATGACAGACCGGTTACTATGGTTCAGTTTCTGAAAAACCGTAAAACAGGTGAGTTATTGTTTAGCAGGTCTGAACCGCTGATTGATATTGTGCAGTTCGGAACTGAAGAGTTCTTTGTCCCTGGTAAATCTGACATCTTACAGTTTCGACAGCTTTGCCGGCAGGGGCTTGACTACGCCTTAAAAAAAGGGGTAGGCTCGAGTCTGCTTATTCTTGATGAAGTCCTTGATGCTGTCGATTTTGGTTTAATTGTTATGGATGATCTTTTTCCTGTTTTTGAACTATGCCACAATGGTACAGAAATAGTGCTTACTGGTCGCCGAATTTCTGATGAACTTGTTTGTCACTGTGATTTAATTACTGAAATGAAAAACAGGCTTCACTACTACGATAAGGGTGTTCAGGCCCGAGAGGGAATTGAGTATTAATGCGGTTATTATTAGTTGAAAATGGTTTCAGTGAACTCTCTTCTTTTCTGCAAACTCATGGGTATTATGTAGAGCGAGCTTCATTCTCGGCATTTTTTGATATGCTAAAAGTGGGGCAGGATTATAACTATATTTTGCTGCATGTCGAAGATAAGCTTGATGAGTCTGCTGAACTGATTGTTTCTTACTGTAACAACAATAACCTTCCTTTGGTCACGGTCTCTTCATGTTTAAGTGAAGAGATTAGTGTTTCTCTTAAGAACCATGGTGCAGCTCTGTTTCTGACTATTGAAGAAATATTGAAAGATTCACAGATTTTCAGATTTTCAGCCGGATATGATGATATCGAAAAGCTGCATATAATCCACCTGAATGATGACCGACCATCTCATAAGATTATTCAAACAATGTGTAGTGAATATGCAATCAGCTATACAAGAGTCGAAACGGACAGCGCACTGTTTGATGTCATCGATGAATTAACAGATATTGTTCTTGTAAACATAGAATCAACCAGTTTCAATGTTCATCAGTTTCTTAATCGCGCATTATACAGTCGGGAGTTTTTAAAAACAGTATTTATACCTTTTTCAATCAGTGGCGACATCTCTATAACGGATATTAACTCTGGGTTAAACCGCATAGCAAAGATTTTTCTTAATCGTGATGAGTTATTCAATTTTTTGATCCGTCATTTTCATGGACGTGAGCTTGTTTGTGCAATGCATACATTAAAAGAGTTTGCTGATAAATATTGCGAAGATGGTTGTCTGCTAAAAAGTTCTTTGCAGCTTTATCATGAAAAGGGAGACAAATTTTTTGCTGATTCGTTTTCTCTTGATGAGGCCTATTTTGAAGGCATGCGCGAACGATCGTTGCGTTTGAGTGGAGTGGGGGGCAAATTAAGATTTTTTAGGTGGTTACTTCAGGATCCGAATAAGGCTATTACCTGTGGTACGAGTGTTTATATATAAAGGTGTAATCTATTTCCATTTTTATTGACTCATATACAAAAAGAATGTAATATAGTAATCAGTACCACTCCAGAATAGAGGATAAAGAGTTGAAAGTAGGCGAGTTTTTACTAAGTAATGGGTTAATATCACAGGATCAGCTTGATGAGGCTCTTCTTTTACAAGGTGATAATCCGGACAGGGTCATTGGTGAAATTCTGGTAACAATGGGTGTTTTCTCGAAAGAGGAGCTTATTATGGTTATGGAATTGTATATGGTCAGTACAGGTTTTGATCTGGCTGTAATTGATGAGTGGCTTGATCAGGATGAAATTGATTTAATTGCGGAAAAAATAAAAAAATAGCTGCTATATACGATTCAAAAAAGCAAGAGGTAATCCTGCCTTTAAATTTTCATTGTATCCTTCATTAGTGCGCGAAGTGAACTTTCTCAAATAGCTTATAATATCACCTTTGTATTTCTATCAGATTTTTGCATAAAGATTAAATCTGCTATAAGATTTCGAGAAGGTTATTGTCGCTATAAAAAATAAAGTCCTTGACATATGAGACTCTATTTCTGATAGTAAATCGCATGATAGAGTATGAAGATAAGACATGTTTTGGTTGCGGGGAAGGTAACCCGCGCGGCCTTCAATTAAAATTAAAATATGACCCGGATACTAAAACTGCATATGGCGAGTACACTGCCGGCCAGGATTTAGAAGGTCCGCCGAATATTATTCATGCAGGTATTCTTTCTGCTATTCTTGATGAGACCATGATTATGGTTAACAAGAATATGGAGGTAGTCGCCTTAACAGGTGAGATAACCGTCCGTTATTTGCAACCGGCGTTTATTGAAGAGAATCTTTATATTCGCGGTTGGCATGTTAAAAAGAATAAGCGGGTTATAGAGAATCGCGCAGAAATTGAAAATGAGATGGGCAAAATTGTTGCCCGTGCTAAGGGAAAGTATCTTGAAGTTGATGAGATACCTCAACCGGAGTAGTAACTAAGGCCGAAGTGGTGAAATTGGTAGACGCAGCGGACTCAAAATCCGCCGGAGGCAACTCTGTGAGGGTTCAAGTCCCTCCTTCGGCACATAACTGTTTATGAAATACTAAAGCCGTCATTTGACGGCTTTTGTTGTATTCAAATAGCTGTGCTTTAAAGTATTAGGTCTGCTTTTTTTCTGGTATAATAGAATGTTTGTATGTAGCATTTATCAGCTTGTTCTTTTCGATAGTGCTCAGTCCATTATTTGCTCTGATTTTGAAGCCAGATTTGCACAAATAGAGCCAAAAAAAGGTGCTTGCATATATGAGTAACTATTATGCTTTGTGATTACCATATAAGTAATGATTATCTGGTAAGCAGAATTGATTTATCAGATTTTTGAAGTTTTTGTAAGTATTACTAAAGAATTCAAAATAAGAGGTGTATATGTCTGTTTCGTCATCGGATAGCCAGAAAAAGTTTGATGAGTTTTTCCAGAGCATGGAAAGTGATATTTTCGCGAATAGTGACTCTGTTCACAAAGAAGAGGGCCCTCCTGTTACAGAGAGTAACTTTACCTTTGATTTTAAGCCTGAAGAGCTGGAAACGCATCTGAATAAATATGTAGTAGGTCAGGAACATTCAATTGAAGTTATTGCTACAAAGGTTTGTACTCACTTTAATAGAATGAAGCTTGAGCAGAGCCTGCCTGAAGATGAGCGGGTTGCTGGTTCAATAAAAAGTAATATTCTGTTAATAGGGCCAACTGGTGTTGGAAAGACCTATATTATAAAATTGATTGCTGATAAAATTGGTGTCCCTTTTGTAAAAGCTGATGCTACAAAATTCAGTGAAACAGGTTATGTTGGGGGAGATGTTGAAGATCTTGTCCGTGAGCTTGTTCATGAAGCTGATGAGGATATTGCGAAGGCCGAGTATGGAATTATCTATCTTGATGAGGTGGATAAAATTGCTTCGTCTTCGACCGGTCACAGTATTGATGTATCGCGATCCGGTGTCCAGCGAAATCTGCTTAAATTGATGGAAGAGGCCGATGTAGATCTAAAGACGCCGCATGATTTGGCCTCGCAGGTTGAAGCTGCGATGGAGGCTCAGCGCACAGGCCATGTAAAACGCAAAAAGATAAATACCAAGAACATTCTTTTTATCTGTTCCGGTGCGTTTTCCGGTTTGAAAGATATAATCAAGAAGCGGATGAATTTTCAGGCTATTGGTTTTGACAGTCTGGATAAGGAACATCATAATTATTCAGAATCGCTAATTTTAGGCGAAACCCGTACAGAGGATCTGCTTGAGTATGGCTTTGAGTCCGAGTTTATCGGCCGGCTTCCGGTCACAGTTGTGTTGAACGATGTTGATGAAGAGGTGCTTTATCAGATACTGAAGAACAAATACAGCACTGTTGTTAACGGGAAGAAACTCGATTTTCGCGCGTATGGAATTGCTCTCTCCTTTACTGATGGCGCGCTTCGATTACTGGCAAAGCGAGCTGCAGCCGAACACACGGGAGCACGAGGGCTGCTTAGTGTTTTTGAAAAAGTTCTAATTAAATATGAAAAAATTATGCCCTCTCTGCACTATACAGAGTTGCTTGTGAATTCCGAGATGGTTGAAAACCCTGAGCGTAAGTTAAAAGAGCTTTTAATAAATGATAATATCAAGGGTTTCAGAGCTGATTTTTTTGCTGCCCATAATATCTATCTTGAATTTGAGGATGATGCTCTGGAGCTCATTCAGAAGCGGGCAAATGTTGAGCATAAGAGCTTTAAGGCTATTTGCGAAGATCTTTTTCATGATTACGCCTATGCAATAAAACTGCTGAAACAGGAGAAGTTTACAATAACTGCCGCAGCGGTGGAGGATTCGGCAGGTTATATTGAGCGATATATCAGAGAAAATTTTAAAGAAACACATACTCAATCTGAATCAGAAAATCAAACATGAAATTATCCCGGATGAACCTACTCAATAAAAGAGCTTAACTCTTTGGCGTAAGTTGAGCTGTTCTTGATAAAGTCGGCCTCCCATGCTGTAATAAAAGCCGCAAAGGCACCTTTAGAGTAGGGGAGTGGATAAAAGGCTTGCAGTATCAAATCAGATCTGGGGTCAATTGAGTATCGTGTTACAAGAGAATTCAGATTCATTAAATTTACAAGTTTCATAAATTTGTCTTGAACAGGTAGCGCATCTTTTTTGTGCTGAAACCAAGATCGCAACAGGATGCCCCCTTGAGCCGGAATAATGTCGAAACCGGGCTTTGAGGGGTGGCGCACTGTTATACTGGTTTTTTGTACATCTGCTGTATAGCCCAGGTATGAAAGATGGTCAACAATTGCTTTGACTTCTGTTCCGGTACTGGATGCCGACATTTGGAAACAGAGAAAAGTGCTGATAATAAGCATAATTGCTGATTTGTACATATAGTTTCCCACCTTTTTTTATATCATAAGCTCTGTATAATAATGGAGAATGCCATTATTGAAAAGCATTAAATGTATATGAGGTTATTTTTTATCATGTCGAACTATTGCGTCAGATTAATTATATTGGTTTCCCTTCTGAGTTTTTGTTTAAGTGCTCAGCAGATTGTGGCGAGCTCTACTAAAGCTTCCTCCGAAAGTTCTGAAACACTGCTTGTTGTCCCGAAAGGCTATAAAACAGGTTCCCCTCAAAAAAAAGAGTTCAATTTGCATAAGGCTCAGCTCAAACTGTTTAGCCGGGCCTTTCAACAGGGCGATATGGCCTATCTCGAGCTTATTACTATTGAAGATTCTCAGATTGATTCTGTACGAATAAGTTATTACGGTTTAAAAAACAAAAAACGGACAATCCTCTATCTTCCAGTAACGATAACAAAGTGGGGATTTCGAGCCTTCTTCCCAATTGATCCCGATTCACAGCCCGGAAAGCGAACTTTGACCATCTCTTATGTAGCCGATGGGCGTGATGTGCAGAAAAACGTTGTGTTTTCTGTTACTAAGAGAAAGTTTGAAACAAGCACAACCCCGCTATATTTCCGTGATTACTCGACCACCGGAAAAATGAAGCCCGAAACAGCACAATTTATTAAGGAGTCGCGAAAGAAAAAGGATGAGGCCTTTGCCTCCCGGGAAGAGGACTATCTGAGTACAAGACGCGCACATCCCAGGGACATGCACTATATTACCTCATCGTTCTGGGCGAAGAGAATTTACAAAAGATACAAACGTCTTTCAAGCGGTAAAAGAAAGCGACTGGAGGACTCCATTCGTATTCATCGCGGAGTTGATTTGAGGGGACGTAAAGGTACACCGGTGTATGCCATGAATAGCGGTAAGGTAGTACTGGCAGATGAGCTCTATTATGAGGGAAACATGGTTATAGTTGATCACGGCAACCGAATTTTCTCTTACTATATGCACTTAAACAGCTTTGAGGTAGAGAGGGGCGATATTGTAACTGCCGGCTGTCAGATTGGAGAGGTTGGCAGTACCGGGCGTTCAACGGCTCCACATCTTCATGTGTCACTTGTGGTAGCAGGTATTCAGGTTGACCCTCTTTCAATGCTCCCTTTGTATATTCGTTAGAAGGGATAAAATAGAAATGGAAAAAAATGTTCTTTATTGATGGCGTATAAAACTATAAAATGACTATCGTTAGAAATATGAAGTTTTGGAGGCGAGTGGATGATTGAATTTGATAAATTTACCCGTGTTGAGGGAAAACCGTGCGGAACTGTGCATCTTTTCGGGCTTTCGACCTGTATCTGGTGCAGAAAGACCAAGGAGTATCTGGATGAAAAGGGCGTAGAGTATCACTATGTTTTTGTTGATCTTCTGGATGAAGAGGATAAGGCAAACGCACGTAAATGCATAGAAAAGTGGAATGCTGATGTCTCTTATCCAACGATTGTGGTGAATGAGAAAAAAATAATTGTCGGTTTTGACGAAGAGGAGATCGACAAGGAGATAGATAGTAATGAGCGATAAAAAAAGCCCTGAGGTAACTGATGCGGAAGTTGATGAACTGTATCGTATTATTGAGCGGGATGCCCGCGAGGGGGGATACCTTCTGAATCCGGATGATTCATTTACCAAAGAGCTTATACGCGGAATTGCGGTTAATCAGAAACGCTATGGGTACGGCGCTTGTCCGTGTCGGCTTGCTTCAGGCATTGAGAAGGAGGATCTGGATATGGTATGTCCCTGTGATTACCGTGATGCCGACCTGAGCGAGTATGGTGCCTGTTATTGTGCCCTTTATGTTACAGAAGCTGTTGCTTCGGGAAAACAGAAGTTGAAACCATTGCCTGACCGACGCAACCGTGAACTGAAGAAGAAAAAGAATAGCACTGAATCTGGTAGTGTTTCAGGATCTCTATCGCATCCTGTGTGGAGATGCAGTGTTTGTGGGTATCTTGCTGCCCGCGATGCACCACCTGAGAAGTGCCCAATTTGCAAAGTGCCGAAAGAACGGTTTGAAATTTTTATTAAAGCAGATTAGTATTATTTAAAAATTAATGATATAATTATAGGAGTGTGATATGATTAAGCATATAGTAATGTGGCATTTGAAGGAAGATGTAGACGGTTTGTCGAAAGATCAGATAGCACTGTTGTTAAAAAAAGAGATAGAGGGTATGAAAAAGACAATACCTCAGATAGTACATATTGAGGCCGGTATTAATTATAATCGTGGTCCAATAGCCTACGATTTATGTCTTTATTCAGAATTTAATAATGATGACGATCTGGCGATGTATCAGGATCACCCTGATCATGGAATTGTTAAGGATTTGATAGTTAAATATGCAGAAAACGGAGTAGTTGTCGATTATGAGACTAAGTAGAATTGTTTTGTGCGTGGTAGTTTTACCGCTAATGTTTTTGTCAAACTGTACTGGTAAAACTGCCGATAAGAGTAAAGAGGAATTGGGTAATAAAAACAGGGAGAAAAAGGTACTTATGAACGGAGATATCGTAATAACGCTTGATACAGAGAAGGCACCGCTTTCGGCGAAAATTTTTATTTCGTATGTGGAGAGTGGTTTTTTTAACGAAACTATTTTTCACCGTGTAATTCCAGGGTTTGTTGTGCAGGGCGGCGGGTTTACAGCTGATATGACACAAAAAGATACATCTGATCCGGTAAAAAACGAAGCGGATAACGGGCTTTCAAATGTGCGTGGATCGGTTGCCATGGCTAGAACTCAGATTGTTGATTCAGCTACATCACAGTTTTATATAAACTTAAAAGATAATACCATGCTTGACCATCGAGGAAAGGATGATCAGAATTTCGGTTATTGTGTTTTCGGACATGTTACAGAGGGTCTTGAGTTGGTGGATAAAATAGCAGCTGTTAGCACCGGTAATTCGGGTTTTCATCGGGACGTACCGGAGGTACCGATAGTGATTAAGAGTGCAGTGGTTGGTGAAGATGGAAAATCTGTTACTTTTACCATAGAGCAGGCAACAGAGTAGGAAAAGACAATGGATAACCACGACATAGAGGCCTATTTTAAAGAGATGTTGAGTGCCGAAAAATCGGCCGACTACTCCATTATCACTTCTCTTGAGAAAAAAGTTTACGATATGAAGAACCTTATTGAGATAGGTATCAGCTTGTCGTCTAATCTTGAATTCAGTAGTCTGGTGGATGCGGTTCTGTACAGCTGTATTGGTCAGCTTTTTATCGATAAGATTACGATTCTTTTGCAGGTGGATATTGATACCGACTGTTATTATATCCACTCTCATAAAGGGTATGACCCTGCTTCAATTTCAGAAGAAGTTATCCTTAAAGAAAATTCTGCACTTACTGCGTTTTTGCAGGAACACCCGGAACCTCATGACTATGAGGCGTTAAAGGCAGTTGCTGGACTTCGTGATGATCTGAAAGCAATTGATCATTTGTCTCCTATTTTGGTTGTGCCCATGAAGTCAAAGAACTATTTGAATGGAATCATTCTAGTTGGTAACAAGATGCTGGGCACCCCCTTCACGACCGACGAGAAGGAGTTTTTACGACAGCTT
Organism: Spirochaetota bacterium; assembly: GCA_027858855.1. Classification (GTDB taxonomy): domain Bacteria; phylum Spirochaetota; class UBA4802; order UBA4802; family JAFGJZ01; genus JAFGRW01. The sequence goes on from JAQIBV010000018.1 coordinate 97,812, forward strand.
TCACGCTTTTCTGCAACTGCTGTTGAAAATTCGCGTTTGTATCTGATGGCAACACAGGATCGTATGACCCGACTGTATGTGCATCACTTTTTTCAGGATAAGCTAGTAGAAGAGATGAAACGTTCGGATCGGAGCGGTGAACCTCTTTCGCTTTTTATAACAGATATTGACCACTTCAAGAAATTCAATGATGTATATGGCCATCAGCAGGGAGACATTGTGTTGAAAGAGGTTGCCCGTCTGATGAAAGATTCGATGCGAGCGACTGACTGTGCGGCACGTTACGGTGGCGAAGAGTTTGCGGTTATTCTTCCCGGAGCCTCGTTAGATATGGCATCGGATGTTGCAAACAGGTTGCGTAAGGAAATAGAAAAGTATGAGTTTTCAGGGCAAACCGAACCGCTGCATGTGGCAATATCAGTAGGGGTAGCGCAGTATGATCCTAAAAGAGACCTGCATAAAGAGGATTTGATCGAGCGAGCAGATAAGGCACTTTACAAGGCCAAGGAGTCAGGGCGTAACAGGGTTGCTGTTTTCAAATAGGAAATACAGATAATTATGAAAGATACATGAAAGATGAAGGTCAAGAAGCTAAAGGGACAATCCCATGAAATAGGAAGATCCCCTTAGTATTTATTCATTTTGACTATTAGTTATTTGCGGTCTAGGGTAGTTTCTCCGTCTGTTTTCCACTCAGTGAAGTCCCAATAGTCCCCGTTTTTTACTAGAGTAAATGCACAGTTATGTGCGATACCCAAATTATCGTCAAATTTTGCTGTGGCGCTGCCATTATCACCGCTTGATGATGTTTCGATATCATAGAATTCGAGGGTATCAACCATTGCGGTAAGGGTATCATAACTTGCAGAACCGCTTCCGCCGGTGTTTGAACCGTCCGAGAATAGAACAGCGACTTCGGCTTCATCACCTGAGTTATAAGCGTCCTGAAGATCAAGAATGGCATTTTTGATCTCTTCATCCACTTTCTCTTCATCTTCGTCTGCACATGATACAAGTGTAAAGACAAGCAGTGCTAATGCAATAAAGCTAAGTAGTTTTTTCATATAAATCCTCCAGATTTAACGCCTGTTTCTTTTTTTTCGCAATTCATCGCGTTTCTGTTTTGCTTCGATTGCGTCTTTAATGTACTTAATATAATACTTGTTATAAAGAGCGTCTATATTTGTGTAAATAGAATTAATTTCTGCTGTACGGTTTGCCTTTTCGATGCTCTCATAGGTCTCGTCGCTAAATAGCCTTATCATTCTCATCTTGTAGGCTTTGACAATTGCACGAAATGAAGCAAGATGCAGTTTTTGAGAGGCCTGAAATGAGAGTTTGGCATTTTCTTCAAACTTTGCTGTATTGCCATCTGCCTTAAATTTCTTGGCAAGTTCATCGAATTTGATCTTCTCTTTTTCGTTGAACTCATTTATTTCCTCTAACTCGATGATCTCTTTGTCAAGTTTTTTCATTTTGTTCAACGATTCTTCGAGAACATCCTTCTCTTTTCCCTTAAGATTCTCTTTTGATTTACTTATCCATTCATTCCACTCAGAGATCTTGATATCCTCAACTTCACCCGGGTCTCCTCCGTATGGAACTGTTGCCTCCTGGTTTGCATTAACCAGTACGGTCTTAGTGGAGCCGGTTAAAGCGACACGGCCTTTTTGAACCTGTAATACTGAGGTTCCATCGTATCCGCTTGCCACAATAAATTCTGTTCCGCGAACAGCACATACCGTTGATACTGTGTTAACTTTAAAACCGGAGCTATTATCCCGAAGTTTGTCCATCTTAAGTTGAACTGTTCCGCGGGTCATATCGAGTGATGCAACCTTTTTGTCTTCATCGATGTCCTGACCAACTGCAAGATGGGTGTTTTCGTTCACCTTGATGATGTTTCCGTCCATATCGATCTGTACATATGCCTTGGATCCAGTTTTAACGGTGTCACCGTTTGAAAGGGTCTGGTTCATCGCAGCCTTTTTCCAGGAATCAGAACCGAATTCTTTAATCTGTGCATCTCCGACAAAAAACTTCACCTGCATTTTGGCAAAAACTGGTGTTGCAAGAAAAAGTATGGAAAAGATTAATAGAGTATTTTTAACATATTTCATAGCTTACCTTCTTGATTTTATGTAAGAGAACGACCACCATTAGATATGATAGTTCTCTTTAAGTTACAATTTATCCTGTGTAGAAATCGCAACCTAAAAGAGCCTTTCTCATTAGTATATGATATCTGCCATTTTTCAAGTCAATTAATGGAAATAAGGAATGTTTTAATAAACTTTTTAAATAAATCTAAACACTTTGTGTGTTTGTGTCATTTTTACAGAACAAAACTCAGGAATGTACAATAAATGAAAATCAGTTTTTCTAATAATACTCTACCTTATTATTGATTCTCTTGACGTGAATTTGTGATAAGGTAGATATACGGTAAAAGAGGTGTATGTATGAATAAAACAGAGATTAAAGTGCCGATTTTACTGCCTTTTTTCAAGTCAGTGATAATATCTGTCGAAGAAACGATTATTGCCGTTATCGTGATTGGTGCAGAGAATTCATTTTCTTTGCGGTAAATATACTGACCTCGGGGAATAGGTGATGACTGTAGTTTCAAAAATAAAGTTATCGTGCTGTTTAAGCAAAAAAAGTATTGTTTGCCCTTTTATTTTGCTGCTGCTGACTTTTGTCTCTTGTACTGGGAACTTTTTAGCTTCTGACAGTACATCAACGCGCAACGATATTAAGAGCAGCTTTGGAATTATGTATGAGTTTCCTTCTAAGAGCAGTAAAGGGCAAAATTTAGTCATCTATCTTGAAGGTAGCGGGCTCTATTCGGTTCTGGGTGTTAAGAGCGGCTCGATCTGGACTGAATACAGCTTTTCCCGTTTTGTCTCCCGGTATTTCAGTGATTTTGCAACAGTTGTTATTCCGGAGAAACCCTTTATGAAGCCAGGTAGGCAGTATCATCAGGATGAGAAGGTGTTGGATGCCTATACTGCCAGGAATCTGGTTAATCACTATGCCCGACTCATTGATGAGTATCTTAATACTACGGAAGCAAAAAAAGTTTATCTGTTCGGTTATTCAGAGGGAGGGTTGCTTGCACCGGCTGTGTACAGTAGTCTAAAAAACCGTACCCGTATTGATAAAATCATTATTGGTAGTGCCGGTGGAATGAATCAGTACGATCAGTTCAGAACCCTGGCGGACTCTTATGTTAAAATGCCTGATGAATACCGTGAGGAGTGTCGCCGGATAGTAGAGGTACGGCAGAAGATGCGCGACTATCCCGATTCCCTTTATCACTGGTATTTAGGTTGGCCTTATAAACGGTGGAGTAGTTTTTTCAGGTTTAATTCTATGGGGTACTACGCTGATATAAATATTCCAGTGCTGTTTTTTCATGGAACAGCCGACTGGAGTGTGCCGGTCGAGTCGACCCGTCTGGTTCAGAAGGTATATCCAGATAAGGATTATACCTTCTGGTATATTAACGGAATGGAGCATATTCCAAAAAACGATAAAGCTCTTAATGACCTTTTTGCAAGAATTCATGACTGGTTATGATTAGTGCCGGATACCTCTAAAACCCCATGAATAGCAGTGGACTTTAATTCCTTTAGATATGAGGCATATGAAGCTGCATGATTATATATTTAAGTTTTTAAGAAATTTCTTGGTTTTCAAATAGATCATTTCGCTAAGAATTCTTTTGCTGTTCGATTATGTTAATCAGTAGTGACCGGTTTTTTGCAATTGTGTTCATGACCTTTTCATCAAAAAAATTATGCCTGTTTTTAAGAAGGTTGATTCCCTCATCAGTTTCTCTCAAGGCTTTTTCATAGTCTTTACTCTCAATAATATTAAGGATATAGTTGTTAAGCATTACTGTAACACGCTCTTTAGCAAGTTTCTGGAAAGATGAGCTTTGAGGTGAAGCCTCGAAATGTGTGAATAGTCGTTTTTGCTGAGTGGTGTAGTCGTTGATGTCGTCAATAGATCTGAATGAGATTTTCTTTTCAAGATCTGTGTTGAAGTCTATTGTTATATTGTTCCATGCGGTTGATGTCACTTCGTCTGAAACGGAGTTGTTTTCAATGAGTTCTAGTGATGCTATGTAGGCGCTGGTTATCTGGTCGAGGTTGAGAGTTTCAGACCTGCCGAAGGATGATTCGCGGAAAGCCGGTTGTACCTCTAGAAGGGCTATGCTGATGTTCTTGTTATACATCGGTCGGTAGGGAGAAAACCTTTCATGGGCAAGCAGCTTTTTGAACTGATTTATGTTTTCGATAATGGAGTCGGGATTTTGTGCCATGCGAGCTGAATTGATTCTATAAAATGGGAAGAGGATGTTGTTACTAATATTATCACTATCCTGATGTATATAGAGTCCTAGCACGCCCAGTGCGGCTGCCCGCTTGTGGTCAAGGGGAGCTGGGTAGCCGGAAAAACGACGCTGACCTGTATAGAGCAGAAGACGACTGTTGTAGATAATACTGATTACCGAGATGTTATCGATTGGAGTTTTGGTTCGATAGTTTTTTTTGCTGAAGGTAACTCCCGGTTTGTCGAGCGCACGTTTAAATTCAGGGGCTCCGCGGTCATAGGGGTCAAAACCGTAGCGGTTTGTGGTCTCTACCTCAATTTGCTTTCCATCGGTTAGTATAACAGAATAGATATGATCCGGTACGATGACCAGATAACTTTCGTAGCCGAAATAGTCAAGAACTGCGTTGTAGATGAGGGCGGACTTGTAGCAGTTAAAGCGCTTATCAGTCAGAGTGTCTTCGATGCCTATGTTGTAACCGGCACCACTGCCTGTTATTTCAGTTTTAAAGTAGATGTCGTGCAGAAGATGCAGTATTTTTTCGGCACGATGATAGCTGGAAAGCCCTTTAACCTGTGGGCGTATGGTTTCTATAACAGATTCGAAATTTTTAAGTTCGCGGGTAAAGCGCGGTTCACTGTTTATTTCAGAAGCTATCAGATAGAGTTTTATTAGCCTGTCGTTGTATACGGGGCGTTTGTTATCGAATGAGACTTTGTTGATTTCCCTGAATTCTGTCTCTGTTACGGTTTCGTGTAAAAAGTCGTATCCAAATTCAGAAATATGCTTCTTCAGGTCGGCAGCCTGAAGAGGGAAGATGATAAGAAAGATAATCGACAAAACAAATTTTTTCATAGTTACCTCTGTTTAAGGTAGGAGTCACGAATCGGCCTCTGGTTACACTCCCGATAAATTCAATTAAGCTTAAAATAATGTTTGGCCGCTATTGTAATATCTTCGATTATCGCATACTGTATTGGTATAACAAAGAGAACTGCAGGTGTACCGATAATGAGTCCCCAGGCCATTGCCATAATCATTGGTGATATGAATGAGTCCATTCCGCCAAACCAGCCGTATGCAGTTGGCATAAGGCCGGCTACGGTTGTCATTGTAGTTAAAAAAATCGGTGTAAGCCGATGTTTTGAGCCTTTAACAACATTTTTAATGAAGTCAGACCGGTCATTTTTGCTGGCTTTACGTTCGTTGTTGATGAATTCCACAAGAATGAGTGAGTTATTTACGACAACTCCACCATATCCCATGATACCCACAAGGGCAAGCATGGAAAGATCTATGCCTTGAATTCCGAATGCCAGTAAAATTCCGATCAATCCGAATGGTATTGCTGATATGACTATGGCTGGCTGAATGAGAGAGTTGAACTGCAGAACAAGTATGAAATAGACGCCGATAATTGCGAGTACTGTTGCGAAGATCATCTTATTTCTTGTTTTTGTACTCTCTTCAGCTTCGCCTCCAAGGTTAAGTCGGAACCCTGGATTGTTACGGGTAAAGTCGGCGTAAAGTGTTGTCAGTTTTGAGTAGACCTCGGTCGCTGTCATACTCTCTGGTATGTTTGCCGTAACGGTGTTCTTTCGTTTTCCATTAAAACGGAAAATTGACTGGGGTGTGATGGCACGTTGCTGTTTCATCAGGTTCTCTATTGGTATAAGAATGCCGTAGTTATTAATTGTATAGAGGCCTTTGAGTGGCTCCGATACAATAATGTCGTCTTTATCCAGAACAACCCTGAAGGGTATCTTTTCGTCTGCTGTTTCCATATGTGAGACTATGGTTCCGTCGAAGGCTGTACGTATAACGGAGGCTATCTGACTAACCGAGAGCTTGCCAAGGGCTATAAGTTCGTAATCGGGGATCAGCCGTATTTCGGATTTGCCCTCTCGAAAGTCGGTGTCAATTTGTGTAAGACCAATATTTTCAAGATCGTTCATGATACTTTTTATAAGAGCGGTTCGGTTTTCGTTATCATTGCCAATGATATCTATGGAGACCGGTTTACCCGCAGGAGGCCCGCCTCCGTCAATATCATAGTCGATGGTTTCTATGTTTTTGATAGAACGAGCTTCGATTTCATTGAAGATAAAGTCTTTTACCTGCATGGCTGTCATATCGCGTTGGGTGGCAGTGGTAAGCGTCAGATCGAAGGTGAAATAGTTAGGCAGAATCCGTGAAGTATGACGCCCCTTTTTACCAACAATTAATTGTGACGACTTAACGATACCATCCGGCAGTGATTCAATAATGTCTTCGATTGGTTTAACAACTGATTCGGTATAGGTGAGTGAACTGTCAGCTGGAGTCTCCCCATAAAAAGCGAGCAGAGTTGCCTGGTCGGTAGGAAACATTACGAAACGGGTCAGCACTAATGATAAAAGAAGGAGCGCGCAGAAAACCGCTGTTGTTACAGCGAACGATATGTAGCGGTGCTTAAGCATTTTAGTTAAAAAGTGTTCGTACACCTTTTCCATGTATTGAAGGAGTCCCATTCCAAAGGGGTCTTTGTCGGGTTTTGCTGAGTTTTTCTTTTCGTGCGAGAGGTGTACTGGTAGAACAAAAATAGATTCAACCAGACTTCCAACCAGCATTGCGATAACAAAGGTTGGCACTTCCCGCGCAAAATCAAAGGCCAGGCCTGGAATGAAATAGATGGGGGTGAAGGCTATGACTGTGGTTAAAACCGTTCCGATAACGGGAATTAGCACCTGAGCTGTTCCCCGGGCAGCAGCGTCTTTTCCGCTAAGACCTGATAACCTGTGACGATGAATGTTTTCGGCGACGACAATTGAGTCGTCGACCAGCATGCCAAGAACCACTACAAGTCCAAGGAGTGAAACACGGTTGATCGAGACTCCGGCGATTGAGGCTACAATGAAGGCAGTAGCAAACGCTACCGGTATGCCAAGAGATGTCCAGAAGGCTATGCGTTTGCTGAAAAAGAAAAAGAGCAGTATCAGTACAAGTAAAAGGCCAATAGTGGCATTCGTATACAGAATAAACAACCTCTCGCGCGTTTCGACAGATTCGTCACGAAGGGTCTTGATCTTTATTGTGTCGGGAATGTTCCGGTTTCCTATAAATTTTGTAATTATCCGTTCGGCATGATCTACAGTATTGAGAATATCTGCATTACCCTGCATGACAATCGATAGCCATAAACCTGGTTCTCCATTAATTCTTCGGGTTATATCTCCTTTTTGTATCTGCTTTTTAACCTCTGCAATATCACCAAGACGGATTGTGTTGCCAGTGTCGTTTATACGTACAATAATATCTTTAATATCATCTACAGTGTTGAATTCAGAGAGAGTAACTATTCCGGTCTCGGTTGTGAATGATTCAAGGGTTCCGGCTGATAGACGGATTTTGTTGGAACGAATGGAGTTGATGACCTCTTCAATTGAGATAATATACTCGTTTAGTTTTGCCTTCTGTAACTGGATGACTATCTCGTTTTCGTAATCCCCCTCTATGTCCACTTGCGAGACTGTCGGTATTTCGAGCAATTCCTCTTTAAGGTCTTTTGCTAATTGGACATGGTCGGTCTCGCCATCGCTGGACGAAAAGCCGACTGTTAAAATAGGCCAGTTATCAGAGGTCTCCTCATAAAAACTTGGCCGTTCTGTGACCTCGTCAGGAAAGTCGGTAATACGGTTAATTGCCTGCTCAATTTTGTCTTGAACATCTTTTTTGTTTTCAGCCGAGGTGCTTATCTGAACAGTGACGATTGAGAGGTTTTCCATAGAGACAGAGGTGTACTCTTTCAGGTCGCTGACAGTTTCGAGAGCTGTTTCGATTTTTTTTGTAACGTTCAGCTCTACATCTTCGGGAGAAGCTCCGGGATAGGTGGTATAGATATGAGTCATGTAGAGGTCGACCCGTGGTAAGCCTAACCGTTGCATGGTGTATAGAGAATATCCACCAATAAGAATTATGAATATCAGTAACAGATTTACCAGAAGGGGTCTGTTTACCAGCGTTTTGATCAGTTTTTCAAAAAGATGTTCCATTAAAATAGTTCCTCAGGTTTAAAGATTGAACCGAGTGATACGAAAGAGTCGGTTTCTGGAGTAAGTATTTATTTTGTTAATGCATTATGACTCCGTTATATTTATGTTATGGGGGCATCTAAAGCTAGGCTTTTGTATAAATACTCTGACCTTAACAGAGTCGCCGCGAACAGGTGTTTCACAATATGAGGTTTTTTATGAGGCGTCCATTAAGATAGTATTTCTGGCAAACCTGACAATTATTTTAAGTATATGTAAGACTCATAATAAGTTTAGTCAATCAATAAAGTGATTATGAATACCTTTTAAAACCTCGGTTTTTAGTCAGTCAGCTTTCAAACAAACTGATCTGAGATAATCAGAATAAATACAATAAAGAAACGTTCAGAAAGTTTCAAAACATTCATTATTTTCATTGTTCGCCCCAATTATTTATGCGCGTATCAAAAAGCAGGTGCTTTTCTTAGATTTAAAAAACATAAAATAATTTTCAAAATAGGTTTATAGAAGTCATCTTAACAGGAAATATAAGAATCATGTGAAAAGAATCAAGGTTTTCTTGGTTTTGAGTGATACAGGAGGAGCGCTTTCCTTCAGATCTGTCAAACTTTGGTGAGAAAATTTGTTGATGAATAGTGGTGTTTACTAGCTTTTGAGGTTAGGACGAATGGATATCATGCAAAACTGTGAGAAGGATTACAATTGATCAAGAAAGGATTTATTACTAATAGGTATTACAGCTGTTGAAATAATAGGTGTCGGTGATAATTTTCTTGGAGTATAAAGAATATCAAATGAGGAATTCTTGCTGTACATTATTCTGGAACAAGGTCATAATCAGTAAAAAAAAATTGATCTTTTTGTTTTTGTGATATACTTAAATAGGGACATTAAAAGATGGCTCTTCAGGAATTATGGTGGTAAAATAAATCAGGATTTTCAAGTATTTACATATGAAAGAGACATTAGAGCAGTTTTATAACGCATTACTTGGGATAGAAAGCCCTTGGGAG
>JAQIBV010000046.1 GCA_027858855.1 Spirochaetota bacterium
TATCCACGTTCATCCCATCGACTCCGCCCGCTCCTTTATTGGACTTCACTTTCAAATACGCCTTATTCAGGTTCTCTGGTTGCAAAATCCCATCCAATAGTTTGTCCGTCCGAAAACGGGTGATGATGTCGTTGTTTTCAGTAATCCTTAAATGAGCGGACGCTTCTGCATATTCTCTCTGTTCCGCAAATACCTTGTGCAGATAGCCTTCGTTATGAAGTTGGCTGTCCGTATATTCATTCCCGGTTACATTCATTTACTCACATCTCCTAAAGTTCAGCCCTTCCCTACACGATTGCAATCATATAGGTACTATGGCTTCTGCTGACTTCTCATGGTAAATCTTATTTCAACCATAACCGCAAATTTTATATTGCACTGGCTATGTCCATGAGACCTCCCCAGGTAAGAACGCAATCTTTCTCTCCATCTATCTGCCACATATACTCCAGTTAATTCCGGGTAGTTATTGGACTTCGACTTGCGCAGCAGCCTTATCCTTAACTGTAGCCTAATGTGATTTCTGTTCGTCAGACCAGAGATTTGCCTACACCTTCCTTCAGATTCCACCTCACGATGGACACCCTTGGTGTTCAGCTATGTCTTTCCCACTACCAGGGCAGACTCGGGACTTTAACCCGTTAGATTGCGCCCATGCTGGGCGCACTGCGGGGTCGAGGGGCAGCAGCCCCTCGTGGCAGTTTTCTTTGGTCCTTTCTTTTTTGCTATTGAAAAAGAAAGGACAAGATTGTTTTGTTAAAACAAAAGAACCCTCTCTGAAAGAGAAAGAAAGACAATGAAAAATGGAAATGAATAGTGAAAAATACCAATTAGCAGCTTAACCCCATATTTTACTTGAAAAATGTTTGCGTATAGCACTTATGGTAAACTGTGCCTTTATATGGAGTATCGTATGAAAAAAATGATATTTGGCTTATTTATGACCCTATTACTGATAACGGGCTGCAGTCGGTCTAAAACAGATTCTATGGACAAATACAATGATTTTTATTCTTATCTGAGCAAGACGCCGATTGACGGCACCAAACTGCATGAGCAAAAAGTTCTGTGGCGCCACTGGGATGTCAATGTTAAACCTGACAACACGGCAACTGAGGGCGAATACCGTATTGTCGATCAGAAATTTGATGCTATTGTGATGGAAAATGACCTTGTCGCCATTACACTTTTACCCGGATATGGCGGTAGAATAATTTCCTACTACAACAAGACTACAGGCCATGAACAGCTGTATCAAAATCCCGTCGGAACACCCTTTGGATTTAGAGCAGGATCATTTTATTACGACTGGTTAATGGTTTACGGCGGCCTCTTTCCCACCTTTCCCGAACCCGAACACGGCAAAACATGGCTGGTACCATGGAAATATAAAATAATGGAAAACAGCAATGAAAGGGTTGCGGTACAGATGAGCTATACCGACGAGCAAACCTACGAAAAAGGCATACCGCAAAAATTTAATAAAAAAGCTACCGGCATAACATGTATAGTAACATACAGCCTCGAGAAGGGATCAACAACCGCGCGCATGGACGTTACTCTTGTTAACAACAAAGATTCAGAAGTTGAATACGAATATTGGACCTGCATAACTTTTGCGCCGGGCTCAACTCCTGGTGACACAAGAACAACAGCAGACTCTCAAATCGTAACGGCCCAGGACAAGATTATTGTTGATATGTCACCAAGCGGCGGTGGCGACTATAACACTGTAAAAGACCTGACTGAATTTGATGACTTTACAGAATGGAAGGATATGGGAATACTTTATGCCTACCCCCAAATGAATCACAACTGGTACGGAGTATTAAACCGGCAAAACAACGAGGCCTTTATCCGATCTGCCGACAATAAAATTACAAAAGGTTTAAAATTTTGGACATGGGGTTACGAGCAGAGCATAAGTGTTAACGAAGAAAACAGTTTTCTTACCGGCGCGCGTCCATATATCGAACTCTGGTCGGGAATATCGGATCGCTTTTTTAATAAAGAGAAACTATCACCAGGACAGACTCTTAGCTGGAGCGAGTTCTACTTTTCGACTGTAGATCTTGATGATTTTACTTATGCCTGCGAAAACGGTGCTCTGTTTATTGATAAGGCAAAACAGGACAGAGATGACGAACACCTTTTTAGAGTTTTTATGAACCGACCCGGAGAGACCTATAGATTTGTTATTAAAGCAGATGAAACCGAGATTTTTAGTCAGCAGTTTACGCAATCGCCCGACAAGGCAAAAGATTTTACAGTCAAAGTTCCACTTGATAAAAAATACACAGTACAGGTTTATCGAGGCGACAAGGTACAGCTGCAGTTTTAACAGCAGGGAGTTTTAAAACAGCAGCTCAAGTATAATGTCCTGATTATAATTACCGAATCCACGGCCGAATATGTTTATGCCCCCCACATGCTCGGCCTGCTCGTCCACGCCAACCTCTACCTTGATCGAGTGATGATCGTTTATTGCAAGATCATCAATTCGCGTATCAGATACCTTCTGTTTTCCAATGAAAGTACCCTTTTTGTTGACTATCCACGAAACATGAATGCCGTACTGAGACCCCTCCATCTTCCACCACGCAGGTGTAAACTTACCCCTCTTGTCACCAAAATCACCCGGTGAAGTCCATATTCCAAGAGAGTGATCGTTAACCAGCAGGGAAATATCTGACTTCCATTCCAGGCTTGTTCCTGGTGTCTCTGAAGAAAGTTCCATCGAAATCTCTAACTGACGTATATTTTGTTTTTGATTATAGGCATTATTTGGAAACTTGTATCTAACAAAGCCTTTTTCAAACCATAAAAGGCCCGCCTTAACACGATCTGGCTCAAGAAAAGCTTCTGGGCTATCAAGAAAACCGATTATCTGTGTCTGGCTGCACATTCCGCATGGTGGCGACACAGAGTAGTCAATAAAAAGTCCGATCGGCATTTCGACTCGGACAGAGTCCTTAGGGCTCTGGAAATCTTTTTCAAGAATCACCAGGTACTGAGTGTATTCACAGATACAAACTTTCTGGTTACCCTTTATTCCCTTGATTATCCTTGATGATATTAAACCACATTTTTCGAGCATCTGAACATTTGTTGCGACTGTCGATTGTGGAAGCCCAAGTTCGTCGGCAATTGCATTGATATTTTTTGGCTCTGTTATAATGCAGTTTAGTATCTGCAGCCTTATTTCTGAAGCCAATCCCTTAAGAATATGAATATCCTGCTCGGGGCGTATGATAAGCATGTTAGTCGATTTTCCGGTTTCCATGGCGATATCCTGTAATATGCAGATTTTAACTAAATCATATTTATAAATTTCAATTAAATTAATGATAAAATTAGATTTCAAAGCAATAATCATTGTATCAGATATTGTGATATAGTAGTAATTACAAGAAAATTACACGTTTAGCCTTAAAAAATCCCAATTACAGCATGCAAATGGTTATTAAATCGAGTTTCAAATTATTTTGTTGACATATTATATATCATGATATCTGATATATATCAAATTATAAAGTGCGTTTTGATTGTAGAGCATGCTGGTTAATAGGGTATTGTGACTAAGTTTCTGCGTATCATACGTAAATAAACTTTATATCTGGAGGAGAGGGGTGAAAAAAATTTTATTTATGACACTATTAGCACTTTTGCTGGTGTCTACAGGCTCTTGCACAAAAAAAGAAAGTGACGGTGTGACTATTTCGTTTTGGCATCTTGACACAGCCGACGAGTTTAAGGCTACCTGGCAAAAAAAGGCAGATGCTTTTATGAAGTTAAATCCTCATGTCAAAATCGAGATAACCATTCTTGAAAACGAAGCATTTAAGCAAAAAATCGCGACCATGATGCAGTCGGGAAATCCACCTGATCTTTTCAGAAGCTGGGGCGGTGGCGTCATGAACATGTATGCAGAATCTGGATTATTACGCGATATTACAAAAGATCTTAAGAAAGATGGCTTCATTGACACGATAGCCGAAGGACCACTTGGTGTTTATAGTTACAAAGGCAAAGTGTACGGGATGCCCTACACCATGGGTGCTGTTGGTTTGTGGTACAATAAAAAGATGTTTAAAGACAACGGTATTGAGCCTTTTCAAACCTGGGATGATCTTATAGCTGGGTGCAAAAAACTAAAGGCAGCAGGCATTACACCAATTGCTCTTGGTGGAAATGACAAATGGCCCGGACATTTCTGGTGGGTATATCTTGCTGTTAGAACCGGTGGAAAGGATGCGTTTGACAAAGCTTACGGAAGAAGTGGCTCTTTTAGTGATCAACCGTTTGTCGAAGCAGGAAGACTTCTTAAACAGCTTGTTGAAATAGAACCGTTTCAAAAAGGATTTTTGGGCGCGACATATACTGACCAGTCAACTCTTGTTGCCAATGGAAAGGCCGCAATGGAACTTATGGGGCAATGGGCTCCTAGCGTGCAGGCGCAAAACACCGATGACAAAAAAGGACTCGGAGACGATCTCGGATTTATGCCTTTTCCGGCTGTCAGCGGAGGAGCAGGTAAAATCACCGACGCCATGGGCGGAGGAGATGGTTTCGCAGTAGGAAAGAACGCCCCAGATGAAACAATCGAATTTTTAAAGTTTTTGATGAGCGGCGACAACTACAAAGATCTCATGAACTCACCGATATCTATCTTGCCTACAGTTAAGGGTGCCGAAAAATACATTACTGATCCACAAGAAAAGGCCGTTGCCGAGATGACAGCAAAAGCCGAATACTATCAGCTCTACTATGATCAATATCTGCCACCTGCTGTTGGCGAAGTGGTTAAGGACGCCACTCAGGGTCTTTTTGCCGGAACCAAAACACCGGAAGAAGCGGCAGCAATGATAGAAAAAGCGATGCAGGAAGAAAACTAAGAACTCCTTTTAAAATAACATAATCTCAAAGGCAGGGCGACGTTAACACTCTGCCTTTGAGGACTTTTTCAGATTTATCTTAACATCTTTTAACAGGGAACTTCTTAAAACAATCTATTACCGATTAAAACAATCGGGAGTGCTATTATATGAAAAACAAACCAACAAAGACCGGATACTTTTCCAAAGGGTTCTTTTCTAAAAACTCTCTGACAGCATTCTGCTTTCTTATTGTTCCGTTGGCAGTTTACACAATTTTTGTTATATACCCCATTCTGCAAGCAGTCTGGTTCAGTATGTTCAAGTGGAACGGCCTTGGACCAATGAATAATTTTATCGGAGTTGACAATTTTTTTAAAATCTTTAGCGATCCGGTATTCAGAATCGCTATTGGTAATAATTTCAAAATAGTTTTTCTGTCACTTTTTTTTCAATTACCACTTGCGCTTTTTATCGCACTTATAATAGCCAGAAAATTCAGGGGAGCGGTTGTTTACCGCGCGATTTTCTTTTTACCATACATACTGTCCGAGGTTATAGCGGGAGTTTTATGGTCATTTATATACAACCCACAATACGGAATCCAAAACACAGCATTGACTGATATTATTCCTTTTCTGGCAGACTTTCCTTTTTTAAGTTCTCCCTCCACCGTATTTTATTCCATCTTTTTTGTTATGATATGGAAATATTTTGGTCTGCACATGGTACTGTATATTGCCGGCCTGCAAAATATACCACAGGAAATTGAAGAAGCAGCACGACTTGACGGGGTTAACTGGTGGCAGATGAACCGATATATAATTCTGCCCCTCCTAAAACCTACTATTTATCTTTCGGTATTCTTTTCCATCGTAGGCTCTTTTCAAACTTTTGATATTGTTTGGGCTATGGGGAAAGGTGAGCCTGTTCATGCTGCCGAGACAATGGTGACCTATATGTACAAATTTGGATTTCAACGTTTTCAGCTTGGATACGGCAGCGCAGTCGCTATCGTAATATTTATTATTACGCTCGGAGTTGGAATGTTTTATCAAAAAATAACAGCGTCAAAAGACATTTAAGGATAATTAAATGAGAATTCAAATTGGTGAAAAAAGAGCAGTAGTTACTTTTAAATATTTTTTAATAACAGTATTCGCGATTTTGACACTGCTTCCGATTATTCTTGTTGTAGTCGGAGGGTTTAAAACTCTCGCGCAATTACGACTCGACCTTTTCGGTATTCCGAATCCTGTCATGTGGAGCAACTATTTGGATATAATTGATCCTAATAGTTCAATGTTTTTTTTAAACCTGTTAAATTCATGCCTGGTTATGCTTATGACTGTTGTATTGGGTCTAATACTTTCGTCTCTTGCCGGATTTGCCCTTTCACGAATTCAATTCAAAGGTAAAGAACTGGTTTTCACTTTTTTTCTTATTGGTCTTCTTTTTCCTCCGGCAGTAGCCATTCTTCCTTTATATATTGAATTAAAGACTCTTAATCTGTTAAATAACTATTTAGGGGTAGTTTTACCTCAGGTTGCCTTCGCTCTACCTTTTCAAATAATGTTAACCCGAAGTTTTTTTAATCATATTCCGATTGAGCTGGAAGAATCCGCATATCTTGATAACTGTAGCCCCTTTGGCTTTCTGATCCATATCGTTATGCCTCTTTCAAAACCCATACTGACAACCGTTGCGATGCTTGCGATGGTAACAAGCTGGAACAACTATTTTTTGCCACTTCTTGTTTTTAATGATGAGAAGCTGTTTACCTTACCAATGGGCGTCATGTCTTTTCAGGGGCAGTATCTTAATGACTGGTCGCTGGTTCTTGCCTTTATTTCTCTTGCAATGATACCTGCTATCATATTTTATCTAATTGCGCAAAAATATATTATTGACGGGCTTACGGGCGGTGCGGTCAAACAGTAGAAAAATTTGTTATTTTAGATATTACCTTACTTTTAAAACTACAGAGGATAAAACCATGAAGCATGCAAGCTGCTTAATTGATAAAAACCATACAATAGCCGATATACCAGACGAACTCTTTGGATCATTTATCGAGCATCTTGGGCGTGCTGTATACACAGGAGTATACGAGCCGAAACATCCGACTGCTGACGCAAGGGGATTTCGACGTGACGTAATTGAACTTGTAAAAGATCTTGGAGTGCCTCTTGTACGCTACCCTGGTGGCAACTTTGTCTCAGGCTATAACTGGACAGACGGGATTGGCCCCGTCAAATCGCGCCCTAAGCGTCTTGATCTGGCTTGGCACTCTATCGAAACAAACGAGTTTGGTATCGATGAATTTGCCGACTGGGCACATGAAGCTAACACCGAAATAATGGCAGCTGTTAATCTTGGTACCGGCACACCTCAAAATGCCGGCTATATGGTCGAATACTGCAACCATCCAAATGGCACACACTGGAGTGATTTACGTGTTCAAAACGGACATAACGATCCACATAATATAAAAACCTGGTGTCTGGGAAACGAGATGGATGGTCACTGGCAGATTTGCCAGCTCTCTTCAACCGACTACGCAAAAAAGGCACGCGAAGCCGCAAAGATAATGAAGTGGGTCGATCCATCCATAAAACTTGTTGCCTGCGGCAGCTCATCTTCAGGAATGCCCTCTTTCCCGGATTGGGATCGTGTTGTACTTGAATACTTATATGATCATATCGACTTTCTGTCACTACACAGTTATTACGAAAAGGAGACAACCACAGAAGATTTTTTAGCCTCATTTACAAATATGGACTATCTGATTCGCACTGTAGGCGGGGTTATCGATTTTGTTAAGGCGAAAACCAGAAGCAAAAAAGATGTAATGTTATCCTTTGATGAGTGGAATATCTGGTATCAAAAAAAACAGTCAGAGCACCCATGGGAGTGTGCGCCCTCTATTCTTGAGGAGAACTATTCTCTACTTGATTCACTGGTTATGGGTGGTCTTTTGTGCACCCTGCTAAACAATAGCGACCGGGTCAAAATGGCAAGCCTTGCTCAGCTTGTAAACGTTATTGCACCGATAACCACAAAACCCGGCGGGGGAATTTTAAAGCAGAGCACCTACTTCCCCTTTCAACAGGTATCCAGATATGGGCGCGGTAAAGCCCTAAAAACTCTACTAAGCTCACCAATTATCGAAACAAAATCATGGGGCGAGGCGCCTCTGCTACAGATGGCTGCAACTATGGACGAAGAATCAGAGTCTATAACACTGTTTGTTTTAAATACTGACATGAACGACTCAATTGATCTTTCACTGGATATGCGCTCATTTAAGAATCTGAAATTAACAGAACATCTGATAATGCACGGAGATGACCTTAATGCAACCAACACATTCGAAAATCCTGAGGCAGTTGTTCCGTACTCTTTATCTACTGATATGCACAAAAACGAGGGGGGAGTATTCTCTCTAATTTTGCCTAGTTTATCTTGGAACACCTTTAGATTTTCGATGTCAGAAAAAAATTAA
>JAQIBV010000019.1 GCA_027858855.1 Spirochaetota bacterium
AGCAGTCAGAAGATATGGAGAGGCTGTTGTGGCCTAAGTCATCAATGTGACTGGACGGCGTTAGCCTCCCCACAATCAAGGTACTGAAAACTACTTTATATAGCTAGTATACTATATAATGGATGGCCGCCTACTTAAAACAAACTTTGCGTAATTTTTGCATCTAACGTTCCGAGAATGTCCGAAGTTGCACGGTCCCGAAGGGATTTGGCGAACAACTTGCAGCTCCACTCCCTGTTATTCTACCATAGCAAGTTGTTTGACAAAAGTGCAATTTGGGTCGGAGCGAAGCGGAGCCGGACATTCTCTGTTAAGTACAGTTTGAGTAATTGACGGTGTACGGTTAAATCAATTCTCCTTCAATTCTTCGTATTCATGCTTAGAAATTGGAAAAGGGATTACATTTAGATCTTTATTCTCAGAAATCCAAAGATCAAGTTTACTTTGCATATATAGCCAACTTTCGGGTGTTGTCTTTGTAGCTTTTGCAATACGAACAGCCATATCTGGGCTAAGTGAAACTCTCTCATT
Source organism: Spirochaetota bacterium (assembly GCA_027858855.1). Lineage (GTDB taxonomy): Bacteria > Spirochaetota > UBA4802 > UBA4802 > JAFGJZ01 > JAFGRW01. Next base: position 532 of record JAQIBV010000019.1, read on the forward strand.
TAATAATTCTGATAATGCCTTTCTGGAAACACCTAAATCTACTGCTGCTTCAGTAATAGTTAATCCAAGAGGTTTAATTATATCTTCTTTCAGCACTATTCCGGGATGCGTAGGTTTTCTTGAAGTAATCATTGTTTTCTCCTAATGATAATCACGATAATCCACAATATATGCGTCACCATTTTCAAATTGGAACGTAATTCTCCAATTCCCATTTACCCAAACAGACCATGTATCTTTGTCTTTTCCTGATAATGGGTGTAATTTGTACGAAGGCAAGGCCATATCATCTACGGTTTGGGATGATTCTAGCCTATCAAGAATTCGACCAAGTTTTGAAGCATGATCAGGTATAATTCCTTTTTTGCTTCCAGTATGATAAAATTTCTCTAGCCCTTTATGCTTGAACGACTGAATCATATAAAGAAGTGTAACCTACGGGGTGACATATTGTCAATTACTCAAATTGTACCTAACTAAAGTTTATACGCCATATGGCGTATAAACTGCCGAATGAGAATATTATGCGCAGTATGGCGTACAATCTTCTTTAAGTTTCAGGTTGTCAAATGGGCTTTTAATTCTGTTCAATGCAATATCCGTCACATGAGTATATATCTCTGTAGTTTTGGAACTCGAGTGTCCCAAAAGTTTCTGTATATATCGCAGATCTGTACCCTGTTCCAGTAGATGTGTCGCGAAGCTGTGCCTCAACGTATGTACACTGACCGGTTTAGTAATCCCTGCTTTTTTTACCGCATGCTTAAAAATATTCTGAATACTTCTTGTGCTATATTTTCCGCCTGTTTGGCCCTCAAAAAGGTATTTTCCTGGTCTGTATTCTTTATAATACTCCCGTAATATCTCTAAAACCTTTTGTGAAAGCAGGGTATTTCGGTCTTTTCTGCCCTTTCCACCGCGTACATGGATACAATTTCTTTCTGAATCAATATCATTCAGAGTTAAATTAATAGCCTCGCTGATACGCAAGCCGGATGAATAGATAACAAACAAAATGGCTCTGTGTTTATTGTTTGAGACTTCTGCAAATATCTGCTGTACTTCGTTTTCGGACAGTACTTGTGGCAGCTTTTTATCTTTATTGCGTCTTGGGATAGTAATTTTGCTTACCCTACAGCTACAAACCTTTTCGTAATAAAACTTAACAGCACTTACATAAATATTCTGATATGAAGCGGAAATATTACTGTCACTCTTTTCTGATAAAAAACCAACAATGTCATCTTGTGACATCTGGTCTATATTGCCGTTATTAGAGTTAAAAAAGTCTGTAAAGCACGCTGTATACGCCTTAATTGTTCTTCTGCTGTAGCCTTTTGCTTTCAAAAGATCGGTATAACGACGCATAATCGGAGAATCGCTCATTATTACCTCCAAAAAATCCAGATTCAATACACATTATGAAAATTGAACCTTAATCCAGAATATAATATGAAATTTCTTGTGTAAACTCATTTTTATAGGCTTGTATAATCATTCTTTTGTACTGTTCTCCTGAAATTGATAAATTTTGATTAATAAAAATAGATGCTGTATGTCTGACTTTTGTAATTTGGATATTCAGACTGTTGAATGAATGATTAAAGCAGTTGTCTCTTGAGGTGCAGAGTAAAGACCTTGAGGATTACACGACACGTATTATCCGGCGTCTTCTGGATGCTTTAACAAGGGATCCAATCCTTAAGATGTGGAGTGACAGGGATCAGTGGCACAAGATTATCTACAAGTGCCGGGATTCATCAATAGGTTTACAAGAGGATCAGATATCCAAAACAATGTTTGGATCTATTATCACAAACTGGCAAGAGCAGGGGCTTGTGCGTGGGGATATGGATCCAGAGTTTATTCAGGCGCTATTTGATTCGCTTTTCGTGACCTATCGGTATCGGGATGATATCGGCGAGCAACATTTTCCGGCGTTAATCGATACAATGGTTCAGTTTATTGTGCGGGGCATAATGATCCCTGATAAAAGAGGTTAATCATGACAGAAAAAAAACAGCCGACAAACTGTCGAAGTGGTAGTGCTGGCAGATACTCATAATAGCCCTGACGAAATCCTGCTCCGGCAATGTTTATTATTTGTAGTGGATGATAGATCACGGCTAAAAACCCGATATTTTGCCAGTGATAGACTCAGTAGTAATTTTTAAAACCGTAATCTTATCCACAACCGCCGAGTCAAAATCCCAGTCGGATTTACCAGTGTGCTGTTTCATTATAGTATTTAGCACTTTTATCTTCTCTTCTGTTAAAGTCAGATGATCAACGCGGCCTTGTCCAATTACGGAACGGTATCTTGTACCAAAACCGCAGGCCTTATCCGATGTGACTGTTTCGACCGAATCGGTTACTTCGAAGCATACCCGGTTGTTTGCTTCGATGATCTCAATCTTCTTGCCCTCTTTTGCGCAATGCAGATAGATGTTACCTTCGTCAAAGCCATAGTTCATCGGAACAATATAGGGCGTACCATTATCACAAAGTGCTATTCGGCAAACAGTGTTGCTTTTCAGAATCTGGTTAATGATTTTCTGATCTGTAATCTCTTTATCTCGTCTACGCATGTTCTCCTCGTTATTTGTCTTCTCTTTCATTGAGCGTTTCAATCAGATTTTGTGCATAGTCCCAAACTTTTTTTGAGTAATGCGCCTTTGAGCGCAGGTTCATAACATACTGATCAAACTCTGATCTGCTTATTTTCTCTTTAGCAAGCATAGATATCAGTATCATTACCGTGTTGTAATAGTCAATATTATCACGCCTCGCATGCATAAGTACTTTTTTATCTTCACTGCAAACGGGTAGGCTTAGCAGTTTTGCGCATAACAGAAGATCATCATCGGCATTTATGCTAACATCAATAGCGGTGATACCCTCTGGGCTGCTGCCAAATTCATTTATAACCGAAAGAGGCGCCTTGATAAGGTATATCCCTGCCGCCATTTCCAGAACTGAAATCTTCTGCATATAGATAAGTGAAGAGGTGTCTATAACAAATGAGCTCAGCTCTTTTAGTTTTAAGATCAGTTTTTCAGTTGCTTCGACATCGTGGATAGAAATGCTATTGGAGTACTCTTTTCCGTTGTTCATCTTATTCGCCTTTTCTTTTATAAAGCTGGCTAACAATACAGCAGATCTGGAGGTCATGTCAATGGACAAAGAGACATAATGTATAGTTTTTCACTTATAGACCGGTTTTTTACCACCGTCCCCAATGATTAACATGTGTTTTAATTTGTCCAGATGGAATTGTGGAAAGATATTTATAATCAGGATTATCAAGCATTTTGTCTTGTAATTCCTGTTTCATTCCAGGCGACTCCGCCGTAACTTTGTGTGGCGTCTCTGCCCTGTGTCGCTCCGTTAAGAAGAGCTTGTGTGATATTCTTACTTGAATAGTACTCTGCACTAAATCCAGCCTGAAATGCATCACCGCACCCTGTGGTATCTATAACTTTCTCTACCGGAAGAGCCTCTTGTCTATAGATCTTATCCCCGTGGAATGCCATTGATACTTTTGACCCCAAAGTTAATACAACAATCGGTTGATGATTAGAGGTGTAATATTTATTGGCCAATCTGCTAAGATCCGCCTCCATATCTTCTGTTCCTCCAAAGTAGGCGATATCTATTGTATTGAGGCTTCTTTCCAGGAGTTGATAATCTTTATAATGAAGAAAGTCGACCACCATAAAATTCTTCGGGAGTTTTCTTTTTAGAGCTTCGTCGTAAAAAGGTCCGTTAGCATGTGTAGACCAAATATCGAAATTTTTGATATAGTTCCAGGCCTCTTCGTCCATTTTATATTCCATGTAGACACCGTTATCCCATGCTCCGTCAACACCGAATCGTTCGCCGTGTTTATCATTGGTTAATTTATTGCAGGCTGTTTTGCCTTTAATCCGTTTCAAATAGGTTAGATCAATATAATACGATTTCATTAAATTTTCGATTCTGTCTCCGGCCTCATCGGTTCCCAGCGAACCAAGAAATGCACACTCATATCCCATTTGGGAAAATCGTACTGCCTGATTGAGAGCATTCCCTCCGGCAAAATAACTATTTTGCTGTGGAAAAAAATCCATCGCTGCTACGGTAAACGCCGCTACTTTCATATACTGAACTTCGTTATAAAATATTATAAATTCTTAGTTTTTTCAGATATTTGTTTATTGGTCAATTTGATGGATAATTCAAACATTTGACTTGGCATGCACCACCTGATCTTTTTATATTTGCTGTTACCGGATTATCGGATTGTTGCATAGCAATAACCTGCAGGTGCGTCGCACTGTTTTTAATACTTGAATTTATGGTTTTATATTATAACTCTTCCTGTATGCAGCAAGAGTTATATCGTCGATATTACCCTTAAAAAATGATTCTTTAGCATCCGATTTATATTTCATTACAGATGAATCATTTTCAACATGATCAAGACCGATCATGTGTCCGATTTCGTGGGTGAGTACCCCTTCAATATAATATGAATCCTGTGTATTTGTTTTAAGAGTAGTGAAGCGGGTAATCATCATGTTAAAAATCATATCAGATTCAATAATATTGCCTTTGCTATCATACCAGTTTTTGCAGTACGCAACTTTATTAATTGGTATTTCTTCAGGCCATTTAACCAGAAAAGAAATAGTGTTTTTACTATCCTTGTGCAGGCCGGGTCTGTGTCTTCCCTTATAAACCGCATTAAAATGAGTCTTGTCAGCCCAATTCTGAAAAGTCTCGCGGACTACTATTTCAGTCAGCATGCTTGCTTTTTTATTAAGATAGAATTCGATTGTCGGATCTTTGCGAATATGAGGCCCGTCAGAGGTGTTTTCTGAGCAGGAAAAAAATAATAATCCAAGAATAAATATTTTTTTTATTAAGCCAAATTTATCAGTGTTTTGTAAAGTTAATACTGGAATCATAATATTGTGGCAACCTCAAGCACAAGCAAAAATTTGTAATTTTACGAAGTTCCCTTATGTTTATAGAGAAAAGAAAAAGTGGATTTCCCCGGCAACAATAAAATGTCCGGGGAATAAATAACTATTCACTATTTACTAGTTACGACCTGATTTGTAAAGTAAAGTAATGGAATAATCGTAATAGACACATCTGCTGTTCCAGCCACTTTAGACCATGCTTTTAATGATACTGTTGATTTTGAATCCTCCGGCAAGTAAATCATTGCAAGGCAATTACCGTATGTGTTTTCCGGAACATATAAATTGTATGTCGCATTGTTATCAGCTGCTGTGCCAACAGTTACATCAAAATTGGTTTCTCCGCTTGTCCCGTTGTTTATTGATATTTGAGCAAGAGTTGCAGAATAACCTGATACATAGTCAACACTTGTTCCAGTATTATAAGTAATTGCAGTAGAATCCAGATCAGTACCACTACTTCCTGCTGGAGCTAAGCCGGAGATAATCTCTTGAGTTAGTTCTGTTTTGAAATCCGACAACAACTTGTCAACATCTGTTTTGGTATAGTACAATGACTCATCAAACTCAGCACCGACACCGCCACTATCATCACTGTCTGAACCGCAGCTGAATGTAAATAAACCAAGCAACACCGCAACAAACAAAAAACATGAAAACTTTTTCATAATTGACTCCCCTTAATTGTATTATAAATTTAATTTATTTTGCTGTTACCGAAAATGATTCTCCATCAGTATTTTTAAAACTTGTCCAGATAATGTATTGGTTATCCAGGGTGTCGCCCATCATAAGGTCGTCAATTGTATCTTTAATAGTGTAACTTCCATTATCGCATGTAACCGGAAGGGGTTCGGTATTTCTCACCTCAATAATCAAGTGATATCCTGAAGTGTTGTAGTCTTCATAGCTATAACTTATTTCACCTGAATGAACGGTTAATCCGTTTGCATCAACATATTCATCGAAACTGACTGTAAAATTTTTGTTATATTCCGTAGTATATGATCCACTGAAAATTGGACCCGAAGAGGCGCTCCCGTTTACTGTATATGATCCGCTGACACCCTGGGTGACATCATCTGAATAAGAAGATCCGTAGGAGAGCGAATCACGTATTGATTCAAGAATTGAATTCAGATTTTCTGCAATAATCTGCGCATCGTCATCATTCCGGATTGTTCCGGATGAAGAGCTTGAACTTGTATTGTTATCATCTTCTTCAGAAATACCATCTACAGTTGCTTCACATGCCGGAAAAATGGATGTAATTAACGCACAAACAATAAAAAACTGCAAAAATTTTATTCTTTTCAAAGTAATCCTCCAATGATATAATTCAGCCGGGATAGTCAATTAATCACTTGAATATAGCAGATTATGGTAGAGGAAGCATCATACTTTAGTATGATGCTTATCAAGATATCCTGAAAATGCAGATAAATTCTATAATAAATTTCAAAGCGGGTTACTAATGAGATATACTTCTTGTGGACTATGCTACTTTTATTTATGGGTGTGACCAGCTGAGCGTGTCTTTACTATTCAGCAATGTACCTCTGATTGTATTTGACATTTCAATGATAGTGTGGTGTTTAATGAGTTTAATAAACTGTCTACACGAACCTGGCGATTTTATCCTCTTTAGAAAAAGAATTATATTCAAAATATGATTTAAAAACATGTAAGGGAATTAATAATGAGAAAGACAAAAGTAATCTGTACTATTGGACCGGCTACAGAAACACCGGAAATACTCGAGCAGCTTATTCTTGGTGGAATGAATGTAGCGCGTTTAAATCTTAGTCATGGTTCTCAAAAGGAACATGGACCAAAGATAGACGCAATTATCAGGCTGAGAGAAAAGCTGGGGAAAGCTGTCGCCATTCTGCTTGATACGAGAGGGCCGGAAGTAAGGGTCGGGACCATGCGTGATGGTGGTGTGGAAATTGAAGCGGATACGATAATTGAGCTGACAACAGAAAATTGTATTGGTGATAAGAAACGTATACCGGTGAATTACCCCGGTTTACCTGCGGATATCCGGATGTGCAAAGAAATACTCATTGATGACGGAAGTATCCAGCTGGAAGTACTTGCTGTGGAAAAATCAGTAATTCGCTGCAAGGTGCTTAATGCGGGAATAATTAAAACTCATAAGGGCGTAAATGTTCCTGGTGCAAAACTTACGCTTCCTGTTCTTTCAGATAATGACATGAATGATATTGTGTTTGGGATACAACGGGGGATTGATTACGTCGCGGTTTCTTTTACTCGCAGAGGAGCCGATATTAGAGAAATTAGAAGTTTTCTTGATGCGTCGGGCGGGACTGATGTGATGATAATTGCCAAGATAGAAAACAGTGAAGGCGTTGAAAATGTTAAAGAAATACTCGAGTATGCAGATGGTGTAATGGTTGCCAGGGGGGACCTTGGGGTTGAAGTGAGTTATGAGCAGGTGCCATTTATTCAGAAGGATATTATTGCACTTTCTTTGCTGCTTGGTAAGCCGGCAATCGTTGCAACCCAGATGCTGGATTCGATGATAGTGAATCCCAGACCAACTCGTGCCGAAGTTAGTGATATTTACAATGCAGTGAACGAAGAATGCAGTGCTATCATGCTGTCTGGAGAGACTGCGGCGGGAAAGTATCCCCTGCCTTGTTTGAATGTGATGTGCCGTACGGCAGAGTATTCTGAAGACAGAATAGACTATAAAACACGCTTCTTTGCATTCCGTGAGCCCCATAAAGAAATAGTAACAGGCGCGGTTACGAATGCGGCTGTTACTACAGCCTGGAATATCGATGCCGGGGCAATTATTGTTCTGACAGTTTCTGGTAGCACAGCTTTTTTCATATCCCGGCTTCGGCCATCCATACCTATTATTGCCATTACACCGAATAAAAAAGTATATTATCAGCTTGCGCTAAACTGGGGAATTTGCTCTTTCCAGAGTGAGATGTACGACGATTTTGAGATAATGCTAAAAAATGCAATAGACATCACTCGTGCTTCAGGTATTGTTGAAAATGGAAGAGAGGTCGTTATTGTGGCTGGAATTCCAGTCGGAAAACGCGGTAGTACTAATTGTATTCGGGTTGAAACTATATAATTCGGATAAATCCATTTCCATGAATAATAGTGTGTGACTCCATGCTTCCATTTCGCGATTCCGGCGCTAATGGAAACAAATTAATTATCAAATGTCAGAATACTCCTTGTTCCATTATGATTTTCAATAATAAATGTGCCGCCCAACTGTTCAGTTAGCATTTTAATAATTATGAGACCAAAACCTGGCGATTTATTCAAAAAACCTTTTTCATCAATACCATTACCATTATCCTGAATTGAAAGAGTCACTTGATTTTCAATCTTATCAAGAATAATTGAAATATGACCACTATCTTGCCCTTTGAATGCATATTTAAAAACATTTGTCAAAAGCTCATTTATAATAATCCCAGTAGCAAACATTGTTTTTGAATTTAGACTAAAATCTGCGATCTGTTTTTCAATAGTGAATTTCCCACTATCAGGAAACACTGCTGCAATAGCATCGATGAGGGCTTCAGTGTAAATTTTAATCGAGAGTTCTTTATAATCTTTACTTATCAATAATTTATCATAAAGAACACGCATGCTTTGAACTCGAACTATAGCATCCTGCAATGCGGAAACAGCTTCAGGGTTACTAATGTTCTGTAGCTGCATTGACAGCAGGCCTTCAATCGATGCAATGTTATTTTTTATGCGGTGATGAACCTCTTTGAGAAGAATGTCTTTTTCAGAAAGCTGACTGATAATAATTTTTTCATTTTGTAATTTATCAGTGACATCTTCAAATGTAGCCACCATGCCGGTAAACTGTCCTTCTTTATCTTTCATAGGACTGGCATTGACTGACAACATAATGGTTCTTCCGTCAGGCCATGTTATACCATGCTGAATATTATATACAGTTTTCCCTGTTGTTTTTACTATGTAAAAAGGCTGTTTTTCATCAGGAAATGGAGTTCCATCAATATCCGTTGGATTCCATGTTGGTGCATTATACTTTCTTGAGGTAATATTCTTTTTTTCTATTCCAAGTATCTGCTCAGCCCGATAGTTTGCATATGTAATACCACCCTCTGCATCTACTGTGGTAATTCCCACAGGACTGGTCTCCATAATCATTGATAA
>JAQIBV010000045.1 GCA_027858855.1 Spirochaetota bacterium
ATTATTTCATTATCAATTTGAGCCCTTAAAGATTCTCCAATATCATCCGTTGATAAACAAGCGAATTTATACTGAGCAGCTAATTCTATTGCTATGGTTGACTTTCCAATCATTGGAGCACCACCAATTATTATGGCTTTTATCATAGTTTTTCCTTAGCTTAATTACATCTAACTAAAGAATATACGAATTTCGTCTATATTTGCCTTGTAAGAGTTTCGTATATCCTGTCAAATTGGCATGCTATATTCCTAAAGTTTCGTATACTATCCTTAATCGGTATGTATTGCGAAGTAAAGCATTAAATATCGATATCATCAAATGGGCTTCTTACGTTTTGTATAGTTTTTGTAGAAACATGTGTATAGATTTCCGTTGTTTTTCTGCTGCTATGGCCTAAAAGCTCTTGAATAATCCTTAAATCCGTGCCTTTTTCGAGTAGATGAGTGGCATAGCTGTGGCGTAGGCTGTGACCTGTTTTTGGATATTTGCCTTGCGGCATGCCTTTTGAAATACCATCTGAAGACTTTTTGCTGTATATTTGCCTCCACTTTGTTTTTCTAAAAGATAAATAACAGGCCTATATTCTTTCAAGTAAATATCGAGTAGAGTTAGAAAATTCTTTGATAGGGGCACCTGACGGTCTTTTTTACCTTTTGATTGTCGTATTGTGATAACACTTCTGTCAAAACCGATATCAGTAATTTTGAGGTTATAAGGATTTTTTGAAAGCCCTGGTTGCTCAATTTAGCGTTTGACAAAGGACCATTTATACCCTTGAATAGCAGATAATTCTTTGACTGATAACTGTACACAGGTATAATGATGAATAATGAACTTCTTTCCGCATTATTTCCGTCAACCATCTTGGCTTTCTGTTCCGGAACAATTTTGATCGGAACATTACTATGTCTTTATGTATTCCTCTCTTCAAGAAAAGCTCTTTATCTTTCCATAACCATACTTGGACTTCTGGGTACAGCTGTTATAATTTTTGAGACATCGGTCATTCTTTCCGGTACAATCTATCACCCAGCCGCAGGTTACCTGTTTCACCGACTTCAGGCTCTTACTGTAACCCTGTTTATTCCCGCAATGCCCTTCTTCACCCGCCACATTACCGAAGCCGGCAATATCAGATTCTGGATTTTAACTTCACTTTTTTACACCGGTATCGCCTTTGCTTTATGCTGTATTGCAGTTTCATACCAATGGCCTGAATATTTCCTTTTTCCAAAAAGTGACTTTTCAGATTATACAAAATTATGGAACATCGGAAGAGGTGTTGCCGGACCATTATACGTCATGCGTGACCTTATAATCGCAGGTGTGGCATTAATATGTATCATGTACCTTGCTATAGACACCTTTACAAAGCACCGTGCAAGCCACATTCGATTCGCCTTTATCGGCGCACTTATCGCCCTTTGCACAGGTATAGCTGATATGATTATAGCATCGCATGAGCGCGCATCCGACGGCCTATTTACTATAAGGGTCTTCTCTATTTTTAGCATAGGATTGACCATTTTTGTAATTATGAGTATGATTGGTGTTGTTAAGTATTTTATTGATCAAACTCGTGAAATTGAGGAAGCCAGAAAACTGCGATCACTGGGTATTCTTGCCGGAGGCATTGCACATGATTTTAACAACACCCTCGCCACCATTGTCGGCAACATCTCGCTATTACGCTACACTCACCCAACAGAAGAGCAGTGCGGTAAATCTTTTTTTGAAATCGAGAATGCCGCCTACAAGGCTCGCAAACTGACAAATCAACTACTTACATTTGCCAAAGGGGGCGGGCCAATCAGATCTGTTACTTCAACACGGGAACTTATTGAAGAGACCGTCTCTTTTCACCTTTCTGGTTCGGCAATCAAAATCATCTACCAAATACCTGAAAACATCTGGAACCTCAATGCCGATTCCGGACAAATCACTCAGGTAATACAGAACATTGTAATAAACGCGAAACAGGCTCTCTCTGACAGAGGTAAAATTACAGTAACCGGATCAAATATTGAATCCTTCATAAGGCCCGATACTGGTAAAGAGATCGGGCCACTGGTTAAAATAGATATAACCGATAACGGCCCCGGAATTCCACCTAAGCATCAAAAGAAAATATTTCACCCCTATTTTACCACCAAGAAAAATGGAAACGGACTGGGCCTTTCTATCTGCTACTCGATCATAAACAAGCACAACGGTTTTATATCTTTAGATTCAGAGCCAGGTGCGGGAACGACCTTTCATCTTTACCTGCCGGCAAGCAACGAAAAAGTTTTGAAACTCACGAAAGAATTTAATGTTAAAAAAACAAAAAAATACAGTGCTCTCATTCTCGAAGATGAACCGGGAATCCAACTGATTCTGTCTAAAATGTGCAGACTTCTTAATATTAAACCGACAACTGCATCCACGGGAGAAGAAGCGGTAAAATATTTAAAAGAAAAAATTACAGATAATCAGAACTTTGATATTTATATATTTGATTTAACAATAGTTGGCGGGATGGGTGGAATTGATACAGCTAAAGAAGTTCTTGCACTTGTTCCTGATGCCAAAATAGTTGTATCCAGTGGCTATTCAAATGATCCTGTTTTAGCTGACTATAAAGAGTACGGCTTCAGCGCCTTTATACAAAAACCGTATCGAATTGAAGAGTTCAAATCTACAATAATCCCAGTTCTGCAAAATGATTGAAATTGCCCAATACATTAGAGAAAACCTCACCCACAACATTCTTTTTACAATTGGCTTCCTTCTTCTTGCTGGTTATTTTTTTGGTAAAATAGCCTCACTCATACGACTTCCTGAAATTTCCGGTTTTATAATTGCGGGCATACTCGTAAACTCTTTCACAACAGGTCTTATTGCCGCGGAAATGAATAAATCGCTGCATATAGTCACTGAGGTTGCTGTCGGACTTCTGGCTTTATCTATTGGCAGTGAATTTTCGTTGAAAAAAATGCGACGAATGGGAAAACACATTATTATTATCACCATCTTTCAATTCTGCATAACATTCCTGTTCGTGATAACGGCACTATCTCTGTTTAAACTTGAACTTCCCTATGGAATCATACTGGCTGTCACAGCATGTGCGACAGCTCCGGCTGTCATTGTTGCAGAGGTACACCACCTGCGTGCCTATGGAAAATTCATAGACTATCTTTTCGGAACCGTAGTTTTAATCGACGCCCTTTCAGTCATTCTTTTCGGTATGGCTTTTACTCTTGTAACAAACTATCTGGATATATCTTCACCCGACTCCTTTATGATCTTCGACTCGTTCCGCGAGATCGGTTTATCAATTCTCCTTGGTTCAGCCAGTGGATTTTTCATACACCTGTTAACCAGTAAAAAAAACAACGAACACGAAATTTTGATTATTACCTTAAGTGTGATATTCATTACGACAGGAATTTCCCTGGTTTTTCACTTTTCACCACTTCTGCTGAATATTGCAACCGGCACAACTATGGCTAACCTCTCAACTCATAACCACAGGGTGTTCAAACTGCTCGAGCCGCTGACTCCTCCGGTGTATGCACTCTTCTTCATCATCGCAGGTATTGAAATTGACCCCGGGATATTTTTAAAAATGAATATCCTGTTACTTGCACTTATCTACTTTTCTTCACGTTTTGCAGGCAAATACACAGGAGTCTGGCTGGGGTGTCAGGTTAGCAAAACGGAACTGGCAATCAGAAATAATCTGGGTTTATGCATGATGTCACAAGCAGGAATAGCATTAGGTTTTGTTCTTCTTATTCAAACCTCTCCGATGCTTGCCCGTATTGCGGATGGCAGCCCTCAAAAAATTCTTTTTAATAATATGATGAACATAGTGCTCATCTCTATTTTCCTTAACGAATTAATAGGCCCAGTATTGTCCAGATATGCAATTCTCAGGGGTAATCAAATGGAGGAGTAAACATGGAGCTTAAAAATATCATTGATACCAAACTGTGCCGAATTGATTTTTCGGCAAAAACAAAAAAGGCTGCACTTGAAAGAATTGCTATAATAGCTTCAAACTCAAAGTTTTTGGAAACTATTAAACCCGCATTGGTACTGGAAAAAATTACAGAGCGAGAAGAGATGGGTTCAACCGGATTCGGGGATGGAATAGCTATTCCTCATGCACGTATCTCTGGTCTGAAAGAGTTTATTGTTTTTATACTGATTTCTCCAAAAGGAGTTGAGTTTGATACTCTTGACCAGCGCAAGGCGCATATATTCTGTGTTATTCTTGCTCCTGAAGAGATGGTAAATGAGCACCTGGAAATACTCGCCTCTTTTTCACGACTGCTCTCTATTTCCGGCATCAAACGCGAACTGAGATCCGCCCGTACGTCGGAAATACTATACGAAACAATAGCAAAGTACTCATACAACAGATTCAAAGTAGATACGACGCAAAAATTAAAATTGATGATAATTATACTCTACTATGAAGAGTTCATGTATCCGGTTCTTGAATACCTGATAGAAAACGGCGTCAAGGGATCAACAATAATCGAATCAGAGGGAATGGGATCATACATCTCATCTATCCCTCTTTTTGCAAGCTTTCTTGGTTTTATGCGAAATGATAAAAACAGGAGTAAAACAATTCTTGCTCTTATTCCAGAAGTTCGTGAGAATATAATATTTGAAGGTATCGAGAGAATCACCGGAGATCTGGACAAAAAAGATGGTGCAATGATAATGACCTTCAATATTTCCCGTCATAAAGGCACTATGGGCATCATGTAATTCAGCAAACTGAATCAATCGCCAGCGCCCCCTTCTTTTGACATGAGCTCCTCAACTTTAGAAATTCTGGGATATGAAATCAAAAAAAAGAATAGAGAGGGGAGAATGAAAAAATGATAATAATAGACATTCTGTTTTATAAACGAGAAGGTAAAGAGAATCAGCGAGCTGAATTGTATCACCGATATAGAAATTACATATAAAGCAAAAATCGAGTTAGGGGCGACCCTCTTTTCATCCATGTAGTCAAAATTCATCCTGCCGGCCAGCCTGCCTTTGTACAGTGACCGATTTGTAAAAACGTGATAAGAAAAATAGGCTCCTGCAAGCGAAATGATAAAAACCAGAACTGTAACCACTACCGTTAGTGCTGAATCATATAACCGGTCACCCGAAACATAACTCCACTCAGCAAAATACGAGAGAACAACATAATAAAGAGGATAGGTAAAGAGCTCCGCCAGATACACAGCACGGGTCATAAATGAAATTCTTTTAACTTCCATACGATAATTTGTAACCATTTTCCCTCCTGTTTATTAATACAATCAAATACTAAAACAAACTTTTAGAAATTACCAGAATCTGCGGAAAAAGTATTGATCTGAACCATTATGCTTACCAGTATGACAGACATCAACAGGGTTTTATTAAACCCCGACCGATAAAGTAGAAACATTTCAGCAGTCTGCCCTGGAGGGAAGGTCATGAAAGCAATTAAATATTTCAGCTATTTTGCACATATACACAACATTCTTGGTGGCTTGCTTATTGTTCCAGCAGTCATCGTCTTTTTAATAAGTTCAAGTGCATATTCGAAAGAAAACACAATCGTAATTCTGTTTTCAATTACAATCGCGGTACTTTGTATCATAGGTAGCCTAATGACTCTTTCTATCAATAAATACCCTATCGGTGTAACCATATTGGCAACATTAACCGCGCTTCAGATATTCAGCTTCTCGGTTAATCACACATATGTAAACATTAACATAGTTCCAACTTTCGGATTCATGATCGAAATAAACTCAGGTACTATATCTGACGTTAGCACTTTTTTCAATTATATTCCACACGCAGTTATCGATAGTGCCCACCCAGCCAAGACAGCCCTCGGAATAAACATAGTACCGCTTTTTCTTTTTATCCTCTTTTTCCCATTTTATCAAAAACTCAAAATAGAAGTTGAAGAGTTACTCAAAAAAATTGAAGAACAGAAGAGAAAACTTTAAAGGTGCTTTACAAGATCAACCATTAATTCCGGCAACTGTATAATAGAATCCTCCGGCAGTGAGATCTGAATATCTTTTGCCGAAAAGGGGTGTGAAAACTGCAAAGAGACAGCTTGAAGCTGTAAATTCTCCCTATTAAAACACTCTCTGAAAAGCCGGTTATGAACACCATCGCCATATGTGGTATCACCGATTACCGGATGAAATATATGCTTCATGTGGCGACGAATCTGATGCATTCTTCCTGTTCGGGGTGAAACCTTAATTAGTGAATAACGAGCCGTTTTGTACCGCCCAACCGAAACTGGGTACTCTTCTTTCTGAATCAGGCTGTATCTGGTGATTGCCTCACTACTTTTATTTCGTCGCTCATTTAATAACGGATAATCGATTACTCCCTCATCGACCCAGCCGCGCACAATCGCATAGTAACACTTATTTACATGGTTATATCGGAAAGCATTACACAAAACCGATGCTGCCTCTGATGAAAGAGCAAAAAGAACAACCCCCGAAGTAGGACGATCTAACCGGTGAACAGGATAAACATGGCAGCCAATCAGGTCTCTTACCTTCTGCAATAGAAACTCTGTATCATTAGCAAGTTTTGAGCGATGCACGAAAATTCCAGCTGGTTTATTCACCGCTACTATCGAATCATCTCTATACAAAATAAATTCATCATCGCAATGCACATATTTTTCACAACTATATTTTAGAAACTCTCTCTTTATACTCACTTTTTAAAAGGACGTGTTATTCCGGCATACATAAAAATCCGTCCCATGTGAATATTATCATCAAATGAAATCATTATCGGCGCATCTCTGATGTAAAAATTTGACAGCGCACCCAATTCAAGCAGTGTCTCAGATTCCGACAAATAGTATCCACATCCAACGGAAACTCCGTTCAGGACATACACAAGAGACTCGTTCTCTTTCGTATTGGAATATTCAAAGACACTAGTTCCGGCGAAACCACCATAACTGATACTTGTTAACAAAAACAGGGTTGAAAAAAGATGCTTTCGCCAGCTGATGCCCCCTGTCAGTCCTCCTGTATATTCCAAATATGAGAAGCTGTCAGCATACCCTTCGTGATCGTCTGTATAGGGATAATCTGCCGATGAATAGACGGAAATTAGGCGAGGGCCCACAAAAACAGAGAGTGACGGAGAGATGCTATAGATGTACTTAGCATCAAGCTCATGCTGAGACCAAAGGACATCGTAAGTATCTTCAATGGGTACCGGGCTAGCACTTGAATCAACTGCAACCGGCGAATAACTCCCGCATAACACACCGCTAAAAGCAATCGAATGACGAGCAGTCAAAGTTCTCATATACGAACTCGAAAGAAAAGCGGCTACTCCCGGCCCTTCTCCACCATCAGATCGAATCGCCTCATACGAACGCCCCATCATACTATCACTGCCACCGGCAATTCCGACACCACCTCTTAAATTGTAATAGCTCTTGGCACTAATAGGTAAATCTATCACTAAAACAGACACAAAAAGAGAAAAAACACAAACCACCTTTTTCATACATACCTCACGTTCATTTACAGAAAACATGCGGAAAGACATAAAATTCGTCTCTCCGCATGGCATTTAATTACAGAACCAGAGACATTACTGCCAATACATCAATAATTATAAGAGTCGGCGAAACTTCCTCCCGTTTTCCGGTTAAAAGTTTAATAGCAGTCCAGCTGAGAAACCCCCAGACTATACCCTGTGTTATTGAATAGGTCAGTGGAATCAGAATCATAGCAATAAATGCTGGGATCGCATCGTCAAACTTGGTCCAATTGATTAATGAAACAGGCTTCATCATGAATACACCAACAAGAACAAGTGCCGTTGCCGTAGCAACACCGGGAACAACCGAAAGCAGTGGAGAAAGGAACATAAACGGCAGAAACAGAAGACCAGTCACAACAGCTGTCATACCGGTACGCCCGCCCTCTTCAACACCAGTCGCCGACTCGATATAGCTTGTTCCGGCAGAAGTTCCAAACAGACCTGATATTGTTGTAGAAGCAGCATCAACAATAAGACATTCTTTAACATGTAAAGGCTCTCCCTTTTCGTCAAGAAGATCAGCTGCCTCGGCAACACCAATGAAAGTAGAGATACTGTCGAACATATCAGTGAAAAGAAACGCGAATATTACCGGCCACATGGCAAGTTTCAGCGAGCCCATAAAATCGAGCTGAAACAGAAGTGAAAAGTCAGGAGCAGAGAAAAAGCCATTATATTCAACCAGCATGGAGCTCTGAATCGGAGAAATCCAGGAAGCATCCCCATAATAACGTCCGATAGGAATAGCCAGAAGTGTAGTGAAAACAATACCAAGAATCAGAGCACCTTTAATACGCTTAACGACCAGAACAGAGGTTACAAATAGTCCAATAGCAAAAGTAACGGTAACCGCATTTATACCCTTAAAAGAGACCAGGGTTGCAGGATTAGCAACAATGAATCCGCCATTAACAAAACCGATAAATGTGATAAAGAGCCCTATTCCGGCCGCAACCGCAAATCGCAGCTGTCTGGGAATAGCCTTAACAATATGCGTTCGAATATTGAATATTGAAAGCAGGATGAAAATAATTCCCGACCAGAAGACCGCCCCAAGAGCAGTTTGCCAAGGAACCTTCATACCAAGAACAACACCGAAAGTGAAAAAAGCATTAAGACCCATTCCCGGTGCAATAGCAATCGGGGATTTAGCGTACAACCCCATTGCAATACTGCTAAAAGCCGAAACAAGTACAGTTGCGGTTAATACCGCACTGAACGACATTCCGGTTTCACTCAAAATAGCCGGGTTTACGACAATAATGTACATCATCGCAAGAAACGTAGTGACACCACCAATAACTTCGTTTTTAACCGAAGATTTATTGGCAGATAGATTGAACAGTTTTTCCATTACTACCCTCTCTTTTATTTAAAGCTTTTTAAATCCCAAAAGGTTTTACAGACAAATGATTGTCAACCCGCCTGTTTTTATCAAGAGTTTTGATAAACAAAGATAAAATTATTGCAAAAAATGAAATTCATGCTTCTACTATTATGATGTAACAATGCACAGACCCGTTTGCACTATAGATTTAAACCAATCTGGATTTACATTAAAAACAATCAGACAGAAAATTAATAAAAGGAAAACCTGAAAGGCTTAAAACATAATGAATCTTTATCCCAGCCTACCCCCTGTAATTAAAAAAAAATCCCTGCTACCTGGAATTTTTTATACCCTTTCCATTCTTTTCATCTGTGGGACAGGCCTGTTTATAATATATACACGCTATTACGCACAAAAACCACAAAATACAATAGAATATACCGATATTCCCGGAAAAATAATCAGCAAATTCACACTAAATAACGGGGGAACAATCACCGACCCAGAAACTCTACATTATCTGGCCATCAAGCAACAGGATAACGTCATTACCATGTTCACCGTAGAAACTGCTATATACGAGATGTCAACCCTCGACATGTCAGTTATCTACTCCTATTCCGTAACAAATAACACTATATCACTTAAATCTATAAGTCACGACCCAGAATAAAGAACTGTAAACAAACACGTACCTTTACAAAAACTATCTGTCGCTAAAAATCTATATAAAGACCACATTATGATAACAGATAAACAATTTTCAGCCCCCTCCGAAAGGGGGATATATTAACTATTACGTTCAAATACAGAAAATAAACGTCTTTCAACACAAAGGCGCAGATAAAACATTGCCTTCAAATACACAAAACAAACGTCTTTCACCACAAAGACGCAGATAAAACATTGCCCTCAAATGCAGAAAATAAACGGCTTTCAACACAAAGACGCAGATAAAGCATTATCAATAAATCCGGAAAGTTGAAGTATCTTCTCCCCGCCTCTGGCGGGGAGAAGATACTTCAACTTTTTATTCCACAATTAAAGTAATAAACCAATAAATCCGAAACTTAAAATATCTCCATATTTTTTGATAACCTTCCGATCTTTTCCGTTTTCCATAGCCTACAAACAGGTATGACCGACAGGTGCGACCGACAGGTATGACTGTTAAGTATGACTGCTTATCCCCAGAACCTGAACAACGCTAAACATAATACCGAATCTTATATAAGGAGCATTTATGAATATTAGCACAGATGAAAAAATAGATGAAAAGCTACTACAAAGAGTAGGTGACCTCGTCGAAAAACTTACACCTGACGAGTTGCAATCAATAATCAGGCAGATGGAAATTCTTATTCATAACCGCAGAGTTGTACGGGAATTTCAGGAGCGCAAAGAGGCCCGCCGGGTCGCGCGGAAAACTGCTGAAGAAAACAATGAAGAAAACCTTGATGTTAAAATAATCGAAAGTGAAGATGGTAAAAGTTTCCGCATGTTTGTTGGAAATTTTCCTAAGATGTTCATGCTTGATGAGATGCGCCGCATGGTCAAACTGTGCCACTCATCAAAAGATCCCGACGAAGGAGCAAAAAAGCTTTACGTATGGATAACAAACAACCGCAAAGACTTTTTCATGGACATACAAACCAACAACAAGGAACAGGTTTTCCGAAACATACACGACTGTCTGATCAGACGTTACACGATTAAGGGGCAATAAGAACAGAAAAAAACCGCCACTATAAATATATTCTTTGACGTATTACTTATTTTCCTGAGTTTCTATAAAGACACGGCATATCGTGTCTTTATAGAAAAGAACTTTTACGATTAATCAAAGAGATGGATAACCTCAGTATTCCCACCCGGAGACACCTCAAAGGCTGCATCACTGAACCGTGGCGCCCTCCTGAGTTCCGGATTATTGGTAAGACCACAGGGTTCACGCGGAATACCCAGTATCGGCATCGTATCGAGCTTGTTGTTCTGATTCCGATCGTGATAGACCATTACCCCATAGGTTCCCGGCTTAAGATCATCAAATACAATTTTCATCGTTGAACTGTTTACTTTTACTCTTCGGGCACCAACAGGCTTTCCAGCATTATTAAACGCGTCTACGGAATCATACAGTGCAACCATGAGGTTACCTTCCATATGTTCGATATTATCAACACGCAATATGACAGATGCCGATTCAGCATACAGCACTCCACAGAAAAAGATACAACTCACTACTACAATCATTACTCTTCTCACATTAATCACCTCACTTTACATACGCTATACAATTATACAATCAGACACCTCTTCCGTGAGCATCATTTTTTTACAAGACTTTCAAGATGTTCAACATAGCGTTCTAACGCTTCAATACCTTTTTGTGTAATTTTATATATTGTTAGCGGCTTCCTGTCTCTAAAGATCTTCTCAACTTCAATATACTCTTCATTTTCAAGTTTTCTCAAGTGAGTAGTAAGGTTACCGTCCGATGCTCCCACCTCGCCCCGGATATAGGTGAACTCTGCTTCTTCAGCACTTGCAAGCAAACTCATTACTGATAATCTAATTGGCGAATGAAGCAGTTTATCAATTTGTTTATAATCGTATGCACCGTCTTTATGCTGCTTCATTTTTCTCTTCCGATATTTTTCGCAGAATTAAACCTGGAATTAAGTTAAGAATGATTGTCGCTATACCCATCACAACAGAGGCATATATCGGTTCACTGCTTGATGTCAGCATCACCGCTATGGCCGTAAGCCACCATCCTGCCGAGATTATTTTAAGCCAGTTCATTCTGATAATAACAGAATGAATCCACACAACTGTTCCAAGTAATAATGAAATAGCCGATAGAAATTCAACAACCGCAAAATTTCTCTTAAAAACTACTGCACTCAAAAATAAGCCTGCATAGGCAGCTAATAGCGCCAGAAGAAGTGCAAGCCATACCTGTCCGTGAATACGGTCCGCGTAACTGTTTGTTTTTCTTGCTTTTGAATCATGTGAACCTTTCATCCCGCTTACAATACCGCCGCCGATACCGACAACAGGCCAGAACCACACCTCAAATCCGTAAATACCATTATAGTTGAGCAGAAAATTCACAAGAACAGCAGCCGGAATCAGAATACCCCAAAAAATGAAGAAGAAACCGTTATCAACCATTCTGGATCTACCCCTCTTGATAAACTCCTTAATTGTTTCAATGTCCTGTAATGCTCTTTCCGTACTCATAACGCCTCCTTATTACAAAGAGCTTTGTTTTACAAAGCTCTTTGTAATAATAGTTATTTCCTGATCTTGTCAACAATATTTTTTTATTTTTCATTTTTTGGAATCAAAAATAGTTCAAAACGGTGAGCTTACAGTAGCGATATAAGTGTTTATTTGAAATATTGAGTCATTGCAGTAATACATAAACAAGATAAGGGCTTTCCCCGAATTATCTTCCCCTTGACCGCGCGATGCCTCCTTCTTTCAAGAGGCCGTGTTTGCTAATTTCGCTGGGCAAATAAAAAACCCGAAGGCGAAACCTTCGGGTTAATTATTACAACTAGTGAAAAATCTCCTTATTAAGCGATTTCACCTACTTCTTTATTTCAAACCAGTTAAGCTCAAGACCCGCCTTGTTTGTCATAATATAAACCGTCTTCACTCCGGTTGGTCGTGGCCAGCACGAGTTTGAATTCGTATACCATAAGCCGCCACCATTAGGGTAAATTGTTGAAAAGGTCTGTCCATCTGAAGAATCAACTTTAAAATAGACGTTAGCTCCCCAACCAGCTGATGCGCTTCGGATATCAATTGTCTGTGGTCCGCTTGAAAAGTCATATTCGAAAGATATCCAGCCTGATGTGGAATCAAACCGCACTACTGAACCCCCGTCACCATTAACTATGGTCACACCATTAGAGTCAGTGAAATCTTCGGCCTGGTTTACCTTAAACGGATCCATTGGATCAGACAGGTCTGGATCTGGGTC
>JAQIBV010000013.1 GCA_027858855.1 Spirochaetota bacterium
AGTAACCCTCTATCGAAGAAGACAATCCTCCTCCTTCTCTTCAAAAGCCCGGAAAGAAAAGATAAATCAAATAGACAAAACAAAATCAGAAACTTTTTCATTATAGAACTGCCAGATAAATGGAGATAAGTGGAGATAAGTGGAAATGTATCTATTGCAAGTTTTTGGAAGCAGCCTGAAACTAAAAAACATTTGACGCACCTCAAGTGAGAACATAAATCCTGAATTCATACAAAAAGATCAAGTATTTATGAACTGTTATAATATTCACCTGCTTTTTAAAACATCTTTCAGTTTTAACAACAGTAGCCATTATACTAATAATTATCTGGACTCTACACACTGAAACTAATTGCTAATCTAATAATTTTTTACAAAAAAATGAATATTATAGGCCTTGCAAGGAACCGTTATGCCCTTACTGGTAAAATCCATACTATACTCACATCCATCACCACGGAATCTATAGTAATTGTCATTGGCATATATACTTTCTTCAAACGTATCCAGGACGTAGAAGACCAAGGGCCTGTCCCGGCTGTCGGTTATGATACAGGTTATTTTTTCCAAGAAATGGCCAGCAGCGCCGCTGGAGCCAAGTTCAAAGTTTACATATTCCAGGGCATTACTTGTATCCAGTTCTGCCTCCATTTTCATGACATACAGCCCACCATCTTCATCAACAGAAATATAATTCATATTATTTGTTTCTGAACCTATATCAAATGTTATTGTTATTACTTTTTCAACACTAACATCACTAGCATCACTAAGTGCATCATCAGGTAGTTCAATGATGATATAGCCTGTACCTTGCGGCATGATTACATTTTCGGGGTCA
This sequence comes from Spirochaetota bacterium, assembly GCA_027858855.1. Lineage (GTDB taxonomy): Bacteria > Spirochaetota > UBA4802 > UBA4802 > JAFGJZ01 > JAFGRW01. The sequence continues at coordinate 842 of JAQIBV010000013.1, forward strand.
TCACTGACCCCACCTAGAGAAGACATGGCATAAGAGCTATTACCTAACGAAATTGTAGTTTCGTCTATTAATATTAAACTTATATTTTCAAGCATCAAGTTGGCATACTTAAGCTCGCTAATGTTTTTAACTTTTATCAATATATACTGACCGGGTATACCATAACAGAGAGAATCAAACTCGAGATCATCCAGATAAAGACCCGAAAGATCATTGACAACAACGTTCATTGTAAACGCTATGTCATCATAATTAGCATCATCACCGAATGGATTAACAGATGCATTCACACGTGTATGAGCGTTGGTTACTATCTCCGTCTTGTCATAAGCAAAAGTTTGGTACTCATTACCATTGTTATTTGGTCCCTCTACATCTCCAACACAACCAGACAGTATTACAAACAAACAAAATATTTTATGTATTTTTTGTCGATTAGACATATCATTTCCTCCAAACTTTAAACGAGAGGGTAAACACACGCTCCCTCACAGAACTCTACATGTAATTTCTTCATACACGACTCTTCAGCAATATTCACTTCAAAAATTCAAAAAAAAATCATGATACATTTCGTTTTCAAAGAGAACCGCTTTCGAACTGTCTTGCGCCCCAGTTTGAATTTGCCTTTTCTCGATGTATCGACCAAATAGGTAAAACCGAGAAAATCAAACGTTTCCGGCATTTTACCCTTACGTTTTTAGTTGAGTTTTACATATCTACCAAACTCAATTATCCTCGTTTTGTCCCCTGTAAGCTCTAGCTCAAATTTCTTCAACCGTTTTTAAAGTATCTTTGAAATCGGTTCGGTTTCATACTGAAACTGGGCACATATCGCAAAGCCGTCGTCATGCCTGATAATCTCGCAATACCTCTGCACCCTAACCACAACGATTCTATCTATCCTCAGATCGAGGACATAGTACCGATATAGGTTTGTCAGAATAAGCAATATTATTCCATTTTGAGGCGTGACTTTTACCGCACTGTATTCTTTCCCCTATTCCATGTAACCATTTCGCAAGAATCTTGAGAGCAGACGAATATGAAAAAACGGGGACGGCGGTGAAAAAACGGGGACGGCGGTGAAAAAACGGGGACGGTGGTGTTTTTCATGCTTTTGGGTGGCTAACAATCCACCAAATATGATTCTTTTTGAAAAAAATTTACAATTATTCAGAAATTTACGTCTTCATTTATAGAAATAAAAAAGCTGGAGGCGAAAAAATGGAATCAGCAGACATCAGAACAACTATTGATATCAATGTGAAGTGGTTGGAGGTTATTGAGGATTATGCAGCGAAGGAAAATATGACTATTTCTGACGTAATGAACATTGTTTTGGACGAACACATGAAAAAGCTGGCTAACAATCCCAAAAGAAACATTCACGCCATGAAATATCAGCAACGTGGAACAGAATATGAATCCAGACACATCAGACTAACACACATAACCTACAGTCGGGTAAGAGATATAATGAACCTTTTCCGTTACACTCTGTCCTACCTACTGTCATTGGCGATGGAGTATTTTGAAGAATATACTGGTAATGGCAAAAAGGTGTTTTTTCGTCCCGGGATTCACAGTGTTATTGTGAACTATTTTGATGATCCAAAATACTTCTCAAACTACTGGGGCCTTCCACCTGCCGAACACCTACAAGGTGGCTAACAATCCGGGAAATTCCTGCTTTCGCACACCATAACCAGCCAATTACCCTACTTCTTATCTGAATCCGGGAAACAAAGCACAAAAACCGCACCATTATCATTAAAAAACCGTGCGCTACCCTTCAACTGCGAGACTAATGCATTAACAAGCATAATCCCAATCGAGCCAGCTTTAGTTGAATCAAAATCAGCCGGATATCCACAGCCATTATCACGATATGACAGTTCAAATTTATTTTCAGATTTTTTCGAGAATATAAGCTCGAATTCAGGACTATCAACTGTCGGGAATGCATGTTTCAGGGAATTGGTCAGCAGCTCCGATATAACCAGCGCAATCTGAACCTGAGTATCCATATTCATAACAACAGACTCAACCGAATAAACAGCTTCAATTTTTACATGTGCAAGATCAGATACAATATAATCACATAAGGTCTGCAAATAAACATCCATTGGAGGAACAACTGAATTATCAGCTAAATAAAGGCTCTCATGAATAAGTGATAAGGCCATGATACGATGCTGAACCTCTTTAAGAATCATTCTCAGCTCACGATCCTGACTGTCACGCGATTTAAGATTAATATAACTGATTAGAATACCAAACTGATTCTTAATTCGATGATGAAGTTCCCGCAATCGCATCCTACCCTCTACGATCTGAACCTCCATCTCACTAGTTCGTAAAATATGTACCAAATCCCTTTCGATTAATGCACGAAAATGCTCCAGAAGAGAAAGATAGTCAGCATCCATTGAACCGGGTTTATCACTCAACACACAAAATGTACCAAATAGCTCTCCATCGCTCCAGAAAATCGGTACACCACAATAGCTTCTCATGCCTAAACCTGCGTGAGGATTATTTTTCCAGTACTCTGTATCGTGTGTATCATTAACCAGCACTTTTTCACCACTTCCGGCAACCGTTTCACAAAACATTCCAATACCCAGGCTATCACGATCATCTTGCTTATAAGGATTACCCTCAGAATTACTGGCTGCAAAAACCTCAAGATTCTCCTCGGTAAAATGGGTAATCAACCCTGTTGGAACCTTCATTATTCGAGCCAGAAGATCCAGTATAGATTGCCACTTCTCATGTATATCACTTGGTATGTCAGGTTTTACACCAGAAACCCACACCTTCTGTAAATCCTCACTATTCACAGTCTTTACCAGAGCAAATCGCTTCTCTTTATTCACAACAACCTCCTGATCAGCATCTCAACAAATAACCACACAATACTTTTCAAACTTTATCCTACAGTCACTCAAAAAATTAAAGATGATATTCACTTTTAAACACATGGTGCATTGATCCCTCAGAAAAAACCTCATGTGCCAACTTAAGCTGTCCGGACAAGGCTTCTATAATGGTAGTTCCGAAACCCGGCTTAATATCACCATTAACAATTCCAGAATCAGAAAAGTCAATATAACAAATACGGCCCTCTTCATCTCTGTTTATAACAATCTTGATTTCACCCTCTCGATCAATGGCATGCTTGAAACTATTACTCATCAGTTCATTCATAAGAAGACCGCAGGGTATTGCCATATCAAGATTCAGAGCCGGATGTTCCATATCAATAGAAATTGTAATTACTCCCGGATTCTTTTGAAAAGTTTTACATAAATTATAAAAGTTAACCTCAAGATGGTTCTTGAAATCAATTTGGGAAAAGTCGTTATGTCTATAAAGGCTGGCATGAATATCAGCAAAAATTTGCATTCGGTTACTAATATCGGTAAGGACACCAACCAGTTCAGATCCACCATTCAACATCTGGAGGTGAAGCAATGCAATAATTACCTGCATATTGTTTTTTACACGATGATGAACCTCTTGTAAAAGAATCTCCTTCTCTTTAAGATAACCGGTAAGCTCTTTTTGAATATCCTTATATTCTGTAATATTCTCACCAATTGATTGTATTATTGCTATTTCCCCATCTTCATTAAAGATTGCATGGTCGGTCCATCGGTACCAATTAAGTGTTCCATCTTCACAGCTTATGCCCGTCTCATGTGAATAGAGCGGAGAGTTTTCTGGCAGATTGGTTATCTGATCAAAAGTTGTTTCTCGATCTTTATATGGAATTAAATCTCTATAATCACTACCAATTAATTCATGCGTCGATTTATTCAGACATCTGCAAAAGGCACGGTTAACAAACTCAATTTTACCAGTTGGTAAATATCGACAGATTAAAAGTGGTGTATCTTCAACAACAGCGCGGTAACGCTTCTCATTTACAGCCAGCACACGTCGTGTTGTTCTTAATCTGCCATTTATGATTATCAAAACAATTATCAAGAAAGAAAACAGAACAAACACAGCAACAGTGATATTTACCAGCCGTCGATATCTTTTGTAAAATGAAAACGGACGATTAATAACAATACTACCTGCCGGAAGCAATAATTCGTCTATGCCAAACCTTGATAGTTGTTTACTATCAAACATATACGCATTTTCACCCTTCATATTCAGAGTAAATTCAGATAGGCTCAGGCTTCCATTAAAAATTGATAATGCATACTGAGCGGCAAGTTTTCCTTGAACAGTTCCGCTGTTAACCTTTCCACCAATTGGCCCAAGCCCCATATTAGCTGCAGATGGAGTAAAAACGGGTACTGGGCTATTTTGAGTAAGAAGAGGGTATATCTCAGAATTATTAAAATATACATTGTCTTTATCTCGATACCAGGCAGGTGCAAGCACTGCGGAATGTAAGTCAAGTTCACGCAGGTATTCAAGCAGCTCATCGGTAGTCAGTTCTTCACCATTCAAATAGATGAAATCAAGGTCTGAAAATTCAGCCTGCGCTTCAACAACCTCTTTTCTAGCACCAAGGCCGGTCGGAGTTCCATCTGTAACAAAAGCAACAGTTTCGGTTGCAGGAAGAACAGTTGTTATAAGTTCAATATTGCTCCGAATATCCTGAGTCTCAATAATCCCCACAAAATATTCCTTTGAAAGGGTTTGAGCATTCTTTATATCATTGATTCCACAAAAAACAACCGGTACCTGGGAGAAAATTTCATCATGATACTGTTGCATAAATATCAGAGCATTATCATCAGAAAGAATTATAACATCAATTATCTTGTCAGCATATTTCAACTGGTAATTCTGGCGCAAGTTTTCCAGATACTCTTCACTATAATTACGCTTGGTATCCATGTACTCAATATATAATTCTGCAGTCGGGTATGCATCTTTAATCGTACCCACTGCCGACTCCACAATATCATCAGTCCACCGGAAGCTCTTATGATAAGAATTCAATATCAGTATATGAGGAGCTGATGAAGCAATTAGCTTTTTTTGTGCAGATTTTATCTCATCTGCGTTAAGGGGTTTTAAACACGACAGCATTATCAACAGAAAAATCTGAACTGACTTTGTAATTGGCACTATGCACACCCCATAACAAATAAGATTAACATATTCTACGATTAAAGATATCTAATTGCTTTTAATTGTCAAAACTATAAAACAAAAATAGAAAACAGATCTGATTATTGTCGGTTTTGGAGTGCTTGATATTACAATGTGATTCTGATTTTTAAGAAGAATTTTTTTACTACTGAAAACATAATAAACTCCTCTTGAGAGGCGAGTCTCATCTTTGTAAATGCAGAAGATAAAATAATCGAAATTATAGTTACACTGCCAACCTTTAAAATGGGTGCTTAGACACAGGCTCTTTTAGCTCGTGTCGGTAGAGGAATATTAACAAAGGCTGCCAATGTTAGTGTCTATTTTGTCAGCAAAATTGGAGAGGGCATACACGAAGGTGATCCGCATAATCTGATCACAATAGCAGATAACAGCAGTGATCCGTTCAAGGATACATCCGGATCATCATTAAATATTCAATGGCAACTTCATTCTCGTAATCATTCTCCCCTCATATTCGCCAATCTGGACAAAGAGATCGTTCACTCGTTCCGGAATAAAACGGGCAACTTCGGGAGTCATGAAAAAACTTCCTGGAGTTGTAAACTTATTACCTAAATGGAAAATTGTATTTATAGATTCAGAAACAATAGTACCAGTTTCACCGGCCTCTTGATATGTTGTGTTTCCAATATGTGCCGAAAGCCGGTATGAAAGAGGATTACGAAAACCGTTTTCAAGATTAATAATATGACGGTTTAAAATAAGTTTGAATCCCAAGTCAATTATATTACAGCTCAGCCCGTCAAAAGGAAACAGAATTAATCCTGATGCCTCCATCCACATCCAGACCTTTCCACCACTTGGCGCAACCGCACAAGTAAGATAATCCCTAATCTTCTGGATCATCTTCGCAACATGAGCTCGACCATATGTTTTTTCTATCTCATAGTAGTTGTCAAAATAGATATGCATAAACAGAAAAGTAAATTCTTTACCAACAACTACATTACTCCAGTCTTTTTTCACCAACGTAAAGTCAGTTATTTCTGAACATACTGTCGCAAGTTCTTCTTCAGACATGCTCTTTCGTTTAAACTCTTCAAGACCATTTATCCGTTTTGAATCGATAGCTTTGCCACCACACAGAGTCTTTCCAATATAGTCAGCAAGGCCCTTGTGAAAAAGTGCAGCAACATCACCAATCTTTCCTTTTGGATCAATGATTCCAACAAACAGATTCTCCTGTTTTAGTAGAAAGTTCACCTCTTTTGAAAGTGAAGTATCCTCAAATTTAGAGATATCAAGATAAAAAAGAGATCCATCTTCAATCGAATCATCTTTAAGAATCTTCCGGTACTCAGATGAGGAGCAGAAGAGAACTTCGAAATTTTTACTTTTTATGACCGAAGCAAAGATCTCTTCAGTCTTCTTTGTGTCACTGCATACAAATACTTTCATCTAATCTTCCCACTCTACCGAATAACGGTAATAACGTTTGTTATCTTTTCCACGAAATGATTCCAATTGATTCTTAATAACAGCATCATATGATGTTGTTATCATATCACTAATCGTAATTGTGTTAGGCTTGGTTTGCTTAGATTCTATACTAATTACTTGCTTAATGTTTTCATTATTGAAGAGATCTTTTTCTGTGTTTGTGTAAACTACTCGACCATCATGAAGAGCAATTCTGACCTGTAAGGGATTTTTCAAATTACGCTGAAAAAGATTGTAATAGATTATTTCATGCAAAATATTTATAGCACACAACAGGGCGCACACTTTTTTATCTCCGAAATAAAAAGCACCTATCCCGCCATCACCTTCCCAGTTCCATACACGACCATTACGGCGTTCAATGTTCTCAAATACCTGCTTGCGGAAAATATCATAAGCGACATCCACATCAGCCTTGGAATTTTCTTTTACTAACACTGAATTATCAACTATATCAATTTTTAGAAGTGTGAACACCCCTTCCTGCCCTTCACGAAAAACACCCCAATTACGGGTACGCTGCACAGAGGGATCTTCCACAAACAGATGATTTTTCATATCATATAACAAACCGTTTGCCCGCATCCCTCTAATTATCTGATCCATATATGATATTGAACAGGGACGGCCTTGATATCCCATACGATGCAATTTGACCAGCTCCAAAACAAAGGGAGGGAAAAAGTTATTCTCGTTTACATCACGAACTATCTGACGGGCAATATCCCGGTTAGGTATAGCCATGTTCTGAGGGAAACCAGTCTGTTTATAAATATCATAATGCGGTATAACCTCACGCACAACCGATATCATCATATCAGAAACCATCGACTCGGCCAATGCTTTAATGCAAATATTTAATAACGACGCTTTCACTTTCATACTATAACCCGAACCTTAGAAAGATTCCCCTTTATAATTATTAAAGAGATGACCACACAGATCATCTCTTTAAATACCCATTATATACTATATGTCAAGAAAATTAAATCTAATAAACCTGGAGGAACTCAAAGCAACTATTTTCTTGAAGATAGCCGTTCCTGCTCAATCTGTTCAAAAACCTCTTTGGCATCGCCTGTCGGGTATTCTGAAGAAAAACAGGCATCACAGGTTGGAAGAGAAACGGATCTGCAGAATTGCTGCATATCATTTAACGACTGGTAAATTGTAGCGTCGGCTCCGATCATACGGTTAATCTCATCTATATCGCCAGCATTTGCGATCAACTCGCCCTTAGTAGCCATATCAATACCGTATATACAGGGAGAAATGATAGGAGGTGCTGCCGATACAAAATAGACCTTCTCGGCGCCAGCTTTTCGCAACAGCGAAACAATGTGCTTTGAAGTTGTACCTCGAACAATAGAGTCGTCAACAACAGCAACCTTCTTACCTGCTACCACCTCTCTGATAGGGTTCAGTTTATTACGCACAACCTTTTCACGTTCGCTCTGCGTAGGAGAAATAAAGCTTCTGCCAATATGGTTATTCTTCGCAAATCCTCTACGATATGGAATTCCCAACTCTTCAGAAAGCCCGGAAGCAAAGAAATATGCTGAAGAAGGCACATCAATAACAATGTCTGGTTCAAGGCCGGACATCTTTATCTGATTAGCAAGCATGCGCCCCATCTTAACACGCATGTCGGCTACAAGTTTTCCCCGCATTATTGAATCTTCACGGGAAAAATAGATATAACAGAATATACAGTGAGCAGATCGTTCGCGATAACCCACTCGACGGTGCACCTGCATATTATTATCTATAAAAACAATCTCTCCGGCACCAATATCACCAACAACTTCATAATCCAGATAATCAAAACAGGTCGACTCGGATGCAAATCCGTAGCAGGTACCACTTGGCGTCTCTTTTTTGCCCATAACCAGAGGGCGAATACCATAAGGGTCAGTAAAAACCAGCATACCCTTATTAGCAATAACGGTTATTGTAGCATAAGCCCCCCGCACTTTTTTCTGTGTTGCAATAACAGATTCAAAAATATCATCTAACGAAAGATTCTTCAGATCACGAATTTCCAGCTCGCTGGCAAGGGTGTACAGCAGCAACTCAAGATCATTAGAAGTTTCAAGAAGACGGTGATGCTCCTCATAGAGATATTTTCGCAAGTATTTGAAATTAATTACGTTGCCGTTATGCACCATGGAAAGCCCAAACGGATAATTAACGGTAAAAGGCTGCACGTTCATAAGTTCATTAGAGCCTTGAGTAGTATAACGCACATGCCCCATACCGACAGCACCGGGCATGGCATCAAGGTTTGCATTGTGAAACACATTGCTCACCAGACCAAGCCCTTTCTTCATATGAAATTTATCATCAAAAGTAACAACACCAACCGAATCCTGACCGCGATGCTGTAGCGAAAGCAGACCCGAAATAATGTCATATACCGCCTTCTTATCAGGCGGTCCATAAAATCCAACTATACCACACACCAAAAAACCTCTCAGAATATTTAATAGGAGCTTCTCCAACCCCCTTGCAAATAAAAAAAAGCGGCTACCGGGCCACGTTTTCAGTTATAAATATATTTTTAAGCATTTCGCTATAAAACCGATGTTCCACAGCAAGGCCGCGCTCTTCATAATCATGCAGAGATGTTGCACCAACCATATCAACCTCTGCCTTACCGATCACTTCACCGGTATCAACACCCTCATCTACATAGTGCACGGTAATATAGCTTTTCTTTAATCTATTTTCAAACGCCCACTCATATGCATGCAAACCCTGATGAGCAGAAGTATCGGCTGGGTGAATATTAATTATCCTTTTAGGGTACTGCTTAACAAAACCGCTATCCAGTATTTTCATATAACCGGCCAGAACAATATAATCAGGGCTGAAAGCATCGACGGTTTCGCGCAGTTTACGATTGTACTCAGCAGCATGTACCCCTTTAGACACAACAACAGCAGTTTTAACTCCATAGGTGCGTGCCGTATCCAGACCAGCCGCATCAGCTCTGTTCGAAACAACGCATGAAACTGAACATACTCCCTTCAAAACACCAGAACTAATGCTCCTCAGGATAGCCTCCATGTTAGACCCGCGCCCCGAAATAAAGATAACTATGTTTTTCATTGCCTATATCCTTTGGCACATTTTTTATTATCAGAACTGCTATTTAATATGCTGAACACGTCTGCCTATATCTTTGCGAAAAAAACAATCTTTAAACTCAACTTTAACACATTCGTCATACACTTTTCTAATTGCTTCATCAAGGGTGGCCCCTGCAGAAACAATATTCAAAACCCGGCCCCCATTGGTTACAACACTACCATCCTGCAATGAGGTTCCCGCATGGAAAACCAGGGTGCCGTCAGTTACCAGACCTGTTCCGGAAATTTTATCACCACGACTATATTTATTTGGATATCCACCAGCAGTCAACACAACGTCAACAAAATAATTGGTGTTAAACTGTAATTTCTGTAATGATAGAGTATTATCAAAACAACTCAGAAACAATTGTAAAAGATCACTCTTTAAGGCCGGAAGCAGCACCTCTGTTTCCGGGTCACCGAAACGGACATTATATTCAAGAAGTTTCGGCCCATCTGAAGTTATCATTATTCCAAAATAGACTACACCAATAAAGCTAAATTTCTCAGCCTGTATACCTTGTAGTGTTGGAGAAACAATCTTCTCGTCAATTGTAGCAAGTAACTTTTCATCAGCAAAGGGAACCGGAGTAAAAGCTCCCATTCCTCCGGTATTAGGGCCTTCGTCGTTATCCAGTAACTGCTTGTGATCCTGAGATGGCGATAATAGTTTTATAGAAGAACCATCGGTAATACCTATAATAGAGATCTCATCACCGACAAGAAGCTCTTCAATAATAAATGATGCATTGTCACCATACACTGAATAGATATCGGCAACAGCATTACGCGCCTCTTCAATTGAATTACAGACATAAACGCCCTTACCAGCAGCAAGTCCATCATACTTCAGCACACAGCAGCCATTATAACGTGAAACGACCTCCTGAGCATGCTCCGGTGAAGATATTGTATGATACCCGGCCGTGGCCACTCCATATTTTTGCATAAACTCTTTTGCAAATACTTTAGAGCCTTCAAGAGTTGCCCCGGCCTTATCAGGTCCGAAAATCTTAATTCCCTTACCATTAAAATAATCCGTAATTCCAGCAGCTAAAGGATTCTCAGGCCCAACAACAACAAGCTCTATATTTTTTTCTCTGCAGAACTTCTCGATACCCTCAAAATCATGAACATCGATATCCACGCTTTTTTCAATGCCACCGTTTCCGGGTAACACATAAATATCATCTGCATGGGGTGATTGCGACAGTTTCCAATACAAAGCATGTTCGCGTCCGCCCGATCCAATTACTGCAATATTCATCTACTCTACCTTATCCGTTTATTGTTTTGTCGGCATCAACAAGCGACAATTTCATTTCTGCAATTTCGCTTGTCATCTGTTTTCGAACACGCGTGATATTCAACGAACGAAGCGCGTTAAGAGCGGCATTATCAGGATAGACAACTGTTGACGCTGGCGTCTTCGATGGCATCATCAATGACGAATTAACATTAACCAGAATATCTGCACTGTCTTTGAAAGGCGGGCAGCTAATTACCGGGACACTTAAATTAGCCCCCAGGGCTCCGCCTAATCCGTTAGAACGACCGGCAACTGCAATAACAGCACCGGGCTCTACTGAATTATTCAGCTGTTCTGCCAATTCAACCAGACGTTCGCCATTCTTATGAGCCGAAATCACACGGTAAAAACAGTGTATTCCATACTCTTCAATTATGGACTTCATTTTATCGGCATGTGGCTTATCAGAAGGTGATCCCATTACAATAGCGACATACCCGTCTTTAATAAGGCCGGCACGCGTCAGGTTCTGCGAAACCCGATGCTTCGAATCGTGATAGTCCCGATAGTTAAACTTTTCGTCTGTAATTATCTCATATATTTCCACATAACGGCGGCTGGTCTCTTCGACAACACTCTCATCAAGCGTATCGGGATAACGCCCCTCTTTACTGTTTTTTATCAGCCACTGACGTACGAACTCTTTGTCTATCTGTTCGGCCGAGGATGGGTCTTTCTTATAGTCTTCCATGCGCCAGAAACGTGAAGAATCTGGAGTATGAATCTCATCAATCAAGATAAGCTTTCCATCGTACATTCCAAATTCATACTTGGTATCGACCAGAACAATTCCTTTTTCGGCCAATAACGTGCTACCACGTTCAAAAAGCTGCAAAGCAATATCAGCCATCTTTTTGTACACATCTGCTGCAACCCATCCCTCTTTCGCTATGTCTTCAGGTGATATCTCCCTGTCCGAATCCTCTTTAGTCGTTGGAGTAACCAGCGGGGTTTCAAACCTTTGATTATAGGTCAGCCCCTCCCCAACGGTAACACCGCTGAAGGTACGCTTACCATTTTCATAACCACGCCACATAGAGCCTGTTAAATATCCCCGAACAATCACTTCAACACGAATTGGTTCAGCCTCTTTAACAATATTCATGTTCGGATCGATAACTTCAAGAATATGATTGTCAATAATATCCGTAGTACGGGAAAACCAGAAATTGGATATTCCATTAAGCACTGATCCCTTATAAGGAATATAATTATTTAATACATTGTCAAAAGCAGAAATACGGTCGGTAACAACAATCATCCGACGTTTTGAATCGATACGGTAACTGTCACGCACTTTACCCTTGTGAATAAGCTCAAGTTGCGGCGTTGAAAAAGTATCAAGACACCTCATTTCATCTCTCCTCTGATTCTATATGTGCTACAATATTTTTGAAAATCTGTAATCCTTCACCGTCCTCAGAAATCCCAGGGTTATCACGACGCAATCGCCCCCAGTCAGGATGATTATATAAAGTTAAAAAGGCTTCAGGGTGCGGCATCAAACCGAAAACCTGCCCTGTTCTATTGCATAAACCGGCAATACTCATCTCTGATCCGTTAGGATTCAGCGGATACTCATCCGTTATGCGACCCGAAGCATCACAATATGCCATTACTGCAAGATTATTATTCACAATCTGTGATCGAACCGATTCTTCACTAATCATTAACTTCCCTTCACCGTGACGTACCGGAAGATAAATTTTATCAATGTTTTTCAAAAAAGGCGTTTTGGCCCCGGAAGCCACGGTACAGTGACACCAGCGATCTTCAAACTTAGATGAGTCATTCCGGGTCAAGGTAACCTGCTGTACGGCATCACCTGAAAGATCCGGCAGAAGTCCAAGTTTAACAAGTACTTGAAAACCGTTACAAACACCCAGCACATATTTACCTGCGGAAATAAATTCTCGGATCTCTTCTATAAAAGTTTTACCCGAAGGCAATTTTTTAAATTTAATCTTATTAGCCAAAACTCGTCCCGATGCGATATCATCACCAAACGAAAACCCACCGGGAAAATTGAGAACGTCAAAATCGTGAATAGAGAAACCTTCGACTAAAATATCATTCAGATGTACGATGGAAGCCTCGGCACCGGCAAGCCTGTACGCTGCGGCCATCTCTTCTTCACAGTTAATACCAAAGCCGGTAATTACAAGGGCATGTACTTTCTTCATTCCATTATCTCCAGAGTGCTTTTCCAGGCGTCAAGCAGATCGCTCACGGGTGCGGTGATACAGGCTGCTCCCTTTTCGGTTATACAGTAATTGGCATCCCCGGTGACCTTTCCCAGGTAATAGGCACGATCTTTAAAATGAGTCTCAAACTGATCTTGATTTTCCGGTGCCACAGAAACAACAAAGCGTGAATGTGATTCGCCGAAGAGGGCTGCATTAAGCCCCACTGCACTTATAGTGTCGATAGAAATATCAGCGCCAAAGCTTGTTCCAAAACAACTCTCAACTACACAAACTGCAAGACCACCGTCCGAAATATCATGACAAGATTCAATAAGTGATTTTTTATTCGCTTCAGTTACAGCAATATATAATTGCTTAGCAGCTTCAGGTCGCACAACTGGAACATTAGCTCCAAGCTGGTCAAACAGTTGGTAAAACTCTGAACCTCCCAACTCGTCATGCGTTTCTCCAAGAACGTATATCAAATCGCCAGCTGCCTTAAAGTTAGATGTCACTGCCTTGCGAACATCGCTCATCTTGGCTGCCATAGAATACAGTATTGTAGGTGGAACCGAAATCTTTTTCCCACCCCCTTTAAAATCATTCTTCATGGAATCCTTGCCCGAAGTCATTGGTATGTCAAAGTAGGTACTCATATCATACAACGCCTCGCACATCTGCACAAGCTTTGCCAGCTTCTGTTTTCCGTCGGGATTGTTCACTTCATCATAAAGACTGTCGGGTACACAGAAGTTATCATTAACAGTCCAAAAGAGTCCGTTTGATTTTTCAAGGTTAGGTAGTTCACCACCAACTGATATAATCTGGCGAACAGCCTCATCAAACGAACCGGCCGACATCTGATAGGCATCAATATCGCCATATCGCGGAATAATTCCGTTCGAAACGGCAACACCCTCAAACGAATCAAAAGATGTACGAACAACTGCCGCATCCTGAGGAGCATTTCCATCCCCCATCAAAGGTTTAACAATACTCTTACCCTTTACTTCGTGATCATACTGCCTAATAACCCACTCTTTCGAGCAGATATTCAGCGCCGAAAGCAGACGCTTTAATACATAGGTATAGTCTGCAACCTGCGGCAATGTTGGCTCGCTTACATCAATACCGTTCCAAAGGGCGCTCATCATCTTTCTCGGAACACCTTCATGCAGAAAATCAAGAGAAAGAGAGGCTATTGTCTTCTCACCATAGCAGATTACAAGATCTCCATCTGAGGTAAACTCACCAATATCGCTAAGCTCGACCTCCATCTCAGAGGCAAGGCCGAAAAGCTCATCCATATGCTCCGGCTCTACAACCAGACTCATTCGCTCCTGCGACTCTGAAAGGAAAACCTCCCAGGGTTTAAGCCCAGAATACTTAAGAGGCACATTTTCAAGATTAACACGGGCACCGTTCGAGATGGTGGCCAGCTCTCCGATTGATGAGGAGAGACCACCGGCACCATTATCTGTGCTACATTTAATAAGCCCACGCTCGGTTGCCCGCTCAAGAAAGTCGGCACACAACTTCTGTGTAATTGGCGAACCGATCTGAACTGCACTCGATGGAGAGAACTCATTAAGCTCTGTTGAAGAGAAGGTTGCTCCGTGAATACCGTCTTTACCAACACGACCTCCTGCCATCACGATACGGTCGCCTTTATCTATATGCTTTTCCCAGGCGTTTCGCCCCTTGTACTGCTTTGGAATAATTCCTGCTGTACCGCAGTAAACCAGCGGCTTACCGGCATAACGTTCATCAAATACTATCGAACCGTTAACTGTCGGAATCCCCGACTTGTTTCCGCCATCTTCAATACCCTTGACGACGCCCTCAAAAATCCGTCGTGGATGCAGTTGTGTATCAATCAACTCACCCTCATAATACGGATCTCCAAAACAGAGCACATTAGTATTAAAAAGAAGTCTTCCGCCACCGATACCGGTACAAAGCGGATCTCGATTATTTCCAAGAATACCGGTTATAGCTCCACCATAGGGATCAATCGCAGAAGGCGAGTTATGTGTCTCGACTTTCCAGATAAAGGTATCTTTTTTGTTCAACTCAACAACACCGGCATTATCATTAAAAACTTTTATAAGCCATTTATTGCCGTTCTTTTCCAGACTCTCGCGAATCTTCTCGGTAGACCCTTTGATATATGTTTTGAAAAGCGAATCTATCTGTTTAGTCTCATTTGTTACAGTGTTGGTATAGGTGATTTGTGCAGCAAACTCTTTATGCTTACAGTGCTCTGACCAGGTTTGAGCAAGAATCTCAAGCTCACAATCTGTTGGTATCTCTGGAAGCCCAAGAGCAGCACGTTTACTGTTTACATCTTCATCTCGGTAATAATTCTGAATAGCCTTCATCTCTGCAAGGTCAAGTGAAAGCACCATGTCACGAGAAAGTCTGATCAGCTCATCATCGGGTAAAAAGATATCAATATTTTCAACGGTATTATCCACAACCACATCAACAGCGGGCACATACAACTTAAAATTTTCAGGCGAACCATACTCAAAGTGGTTTATAAGTTTATTTCCCAGAAGGTTAGACGCAATAGTAAATAGCGTTTTATCATCAAAGCCTTTTTCTATCAGACAAAGATCCTGAACAAAGATATGCTGTGTACGGGTATCAATCTGCTTGCCAAGAAAATCGGCCAATGTTTTCTGAGCCGAAGTTCCCTCGTCGTCAGTAACACCCGGCATTTTGGCGATTGAAATATAACTCTTATAGTTATCGGGGGTATGCAGCTTGCCACAATAGATATCGTTCACTACTGGATCATGTAAACACTGAGAAGCAAAACCGGAAAGCTCATCATCACTTAAAGGGTAATCAATTAAAAAAAGCTTGCTGGCAAGAACTACCCCGCTTTCAAGCTTCAGATGCTTTTTAATTTGACGCGCAATTCGCTTTCCTTCAGGATCATAAACTACATCCTTCGGAACAAGATGCACGAACGAAACACTCTTTTCCATATCAGCTCCTACTCTACCGGATAATCCAGATTTTTTTCGACAATCGTTATGCGCGAGCTTTTATTTATTGTTCCGGCCACGCAAGCCTCATAGTTATTCTCTTTAGCAACAGCAAGCACCTTCTCAGCTTCGTCAGGGCTTACCACAACAAACATTCCGTTACCCATGTTCCAGTAACGGTAGGCATAATCATCACTGACATCCCCAAGCTGTTGTATATGTTTCATAATATCGTGCGGCTCGAAAAGATTCGTCAACTGCGCACCAAAACCACCGTCTTTCAAAATGCGTCCAAGATTATCAGCAACACCGCCCCCGGTCACATGCACAACTCCCTTACACGCTACTCCATCATCCATTAATGCACAAATGAGAGGCGAATAGATCAGTGAAGGAGTAAGCACGGTTTCGCCATAGGTAGAATCCATATATTTTTCAGCATGCCATGCATCACCGAATTTGTCTGATAAAATTTTTCGAAGAAGCGAAAACCCGTTTGAACGGAAACCGCGGCTACGAAGCGAAATAATAGCATCCCCATCAGAAAGAGCGTTGCCGTCAAGAGGAGCACTCAGTGATTTATGAAGAATGCCAATGGCTGTCGAACACCAGTTAAAATGCATACGATCTCCGTATCCGTTCATTCGCGAGCCGAGCTCGGCGATCTCTCCGCCGGAAATTGCAACATCAGAAAAATCACAGGCCTCTTTCAGCCCCTGCATCATACTGTCGATAATATCGTAATCCAGAAAATCGGCATCAATAATGTTTGATATATTTGTTGGAACAAAGCCACCAGCAGCAAGGTCATCGGCAACCATTGCCAAAAGATCATACCCAATTGTCGAATAGATGCCAGTACGCTCGGCAAGCTCAATTTTAGTTCCAATACCATCTGAAGATATGCCAATCTTGGTTCCATTAAAATCGATCATGCTCGAAAAAAGACCATCAACATCCATTACCGGCATACCCGGTTTTCCGGCACGATTTTGAAACGTAGTTTTCGAAATAGCATAGGCATTTTTCGAACAGCGATTGCCAAGGTCTATATCGACACCGCTTGATTTAGTCATTTTACTGCTCATTATTTCACCCTTTTCTGATATTCTCTGTAAGCGGTTTTCCGATACTTCTCGGCCTCAGACGATGGATCATCAGCAGCGACAATTCCACGCCCCACAATAATCAGGTCGGCACCATTTTTTACTGCGACATCTGGCGTTATATAAGACTGACCAAGTCCGTCTGAAGCGGTATCTATTTTAACCCCCGGCATGAAGAAAAGAAAGTTAGACGGAATTTTGTTTCTGAATTTTTTGATATCGGCTGCGTCATTTCCATGTCCAATAAAACCTGACACACACATCTCGTTTTCGATTCCCGCAGCAATAACCCGGCGGGTATAATCCTCGTTAATATAGTTTCCCTTCGACGACATTCGCGCTAAAAGAAGACCACTTCTGTTTTCAATACCACCGAAAAGCCCCTCAAGAATTCCAGGCCCGGGAACCATATGCACTGTCACAATGTCGGCCCAGTCAGCAATTTTATATACTCCGTTTCGAAACTGATGACGAACCGTGTTTCCTATGTCAGCAAACTTGCGATCTTCAAAAATTACAAAATTGTACTTCTTCTTAAAGGCAATCAACTCATCAATGAATTTAGGAGTAAAATCGTCAATTATATCTATATGTGTTTTCAAAACAGCTATCTTGTCGGCAGTTTTTTCGAGTATTGAAAAAAACTGATCTGATTCTGTTACATCAAGAGAGAGCGTTAAATTGGTCTCTTTCTCTTTTATTACAGAAAGGATTTTGTTGGTAACTGGATTTTTAATAATATGTTTAAGAGCTTTTTTATCTCCGCTGTTCTCGGCAACAAACTTCTCTATTGCCTCAACCTCATCGGCTCCGATCTTTCCCCGTTTCTGCAGAATTGCAATCATCTCTTTAAGTGTTACAATGCTCGAAAAGCTAAAACCGGCCTCACGAAGCGATGCTGCGTTATCAAAGCTGCGATCAATAATCATAGAGATGTGAACAATTTCAATACCAGCTTCTTGAAGAGCAACAGCATTCTCAAGTATGCTCTCGCCAGTAGTTATCAGGTCTTCTATTAAAAAACAGCGGTCACCGGGTTTATAGGTTCCGACAATCGAGTCTTTCAATCCATACGCCTTCTCTTCTTTGCGTTTAAAAATTAGACCCTTACCTGAATGAGCCGACACCAACGAAGCAATAGGCAGCGCCGTATAGGGAACGCCACTTACAACATCATATTCTGCCTTGCACTCATCCTCTACAAGACGGGAAGCAGCCTCAAGCAATTCCGGCGATGAGACAACATCGCGAAGGTTTATATAAAAAGGCGAAACAATTCCGCTCTTTAAGGTAAAGGAGCCGAATTTTATCGCTCCGATATCCGCCAGTTTTACTACAAAATCCTCTTTTGTCATAACCTGAATTCTCCGTATCTGTTTTAGTAGCTCCTAAAAAAACTGCAGCAATCTTTATTTAAGATCAGTCACATTTTCGAAACGCAGTGCCTCTCCGACACGCCCTGATGTAAAAACTCCTTTATCAAAAGCCAGTTGCCCGTTTACCCAGGTCTGCACTATTTTTCCGCGCAACTTTTTTCCCTCAAAGGGCGAAAACTTTGCCTTTCCGAAAAAGGCATTTGCATCCACCTTCCACGAGGCACCCTTATCGACAACAACAAAATCTGCATAATACCCTTTCGCGATTTTACCTCGACCGGAAATACCAAACCAGGCTGCCGGATGCCCAGAAGTCAGGTCTGCAACCTGCTCAAAGGTGATATCACCCTTCAAAGCACAATCAATAAGAAGTGGCAACGAAGTCTCGAGACCGGGAAAACCTGACGGAGCGTTTTCATAAGAGGCCTTCTTCAACTCTATCTGATGCGGGGCATGATCTGATCCGATTATGTCAATGGCGTCGGCCTGAAGGCAACCATACAGATAGACCCGGTCACGTTCACTGCGCAGAGGTGGGTTAATCTTTGCGAAATTTCCAGCTTTTTCGGCAACAGTATAGTTCAGGAAGAGATGATGAGGAGTTGCTTCAAGGTAAACCGGGACACCCTTTTTTTTTGCGCGTGCAATCATTTCAAATCCGCTGCTTGTCGATACGTGACATACATAGACCCTGCAACCTGTCCGCTCGGCAGCATCAATAATAAGGGCTATTCCATCCTCTTCACATGAGCGGCTTCGAATAGAGTCATGATAAACTACATCGTTATAGCGATCATCCAGATATTTTTTTTTGTTTTCTTTCAAAGATGAGAAGAGCTCATGATGAAACAGTACCGAGCGTGAATATTGTTTGGCAAGCATCAATATCGCATCAATTGTCTGTGCCGACTCGATCACCTCATTCGAACTTGTTTCGGCAAGAAAAACCTTAACGCCACCTAAAACATCGGCATCATGCTTAAAAAGCTCTTCCAGTTCATCAAGCGAACCGGCACCAACACCGGCATAAAAGCCATAATTAACTAGCGATTTACGGGCGGCCTCCCGCTTTCGGTTCAGACTTTCACGGTTATTTGTAGGGGGAAGTGTATTAGGCATGTCAATAAGTGAAGTTACGCCACCGGCAAGGGCAGCCTTAGTACCGGTGAGCCAGTCTTCTTTATCCGATTGCTCCATATCACGCATATGCACATGAGGATCAATCATTCCGGGCAAAACAAGTCTGCCGCCCAGATCATACTCGCTCTGGGCAATCGGTCGGTCATCTCCAACATAGGCGATCATACCCGAATCTATCCCGATGTTTACCTCTTTACCAAAGAGGTTGCAGCCCGTTATCAATAGGTCCATTTTAATATATACAACTCATATAAATTATTTCAACAGATAAAAAAGCTGTTACGTGCCCGAAGCTCCCTTAAAATAGTGCTTCGTACCACTCGCATCTCGTTTATAGACACCGAACTCTGAAAGGCGATTTAACATCTCACCTGTAAAAACCGGGCCTTCAACACAGACACGTACACCCACCGGATCAACACTGCACTGCCCGCAAATTCCCACGGCACACTTCATATACCGCTCAATCAGATAAAAGGCCGGAACCGAAAACGACGAAATATAGTCGCGCACCGCGCAAAGCATAGGCTCAGGCCCTGATGTCACAATATAATCATAGCTATTGAGATCAACTGAATTTTTGCACACATCAACGACATTCCCCACGGTTCCAGCACTGCCGTCGTCGGTTGCACAACAGAAATCTGATAGTGGCACAGCGAGACCATCTTTAAACAGAAGATCATCTTTTGAACGAGCCCCATTAATAAACGTAATCTCGGTTTCGGCTGGCAAAAATTCCGCCAGAGAGCGCAACGGGCCAGTTCCACAGCCGCCACCTAAAAAAAGCAGTCTCTTACCTGCAAGCAATTCACAGTTAAAACCGTTTCCATAGGGTCCGCGCACATAAACAGAGTCACCTGCACTCATTTCAAAAAGCTTCGTGGTAAAACTGCCAACCTCTTTTACAGTAAAAAAGATGCGATCCGGTGTTATTCGCGAAACCGAAAAGGGCTTCTCACCATTTTCATAGTCGGTTATCATAAAAAACTGCCCCGGACTCACATCAAAAACATTCTTCATCTCGAAGGTTTTATGTCCGCCGTTCTCAGAAGTTACTGAGAGTATTTCAAGTTTAAACCTTCTATCCATCAGCACTCAATCCTCTTTATATCAGTAACAGACTCTATTCCGTTCATCTCAAGAAATTCTTCAATTTCAGCATTTATTTTCGCAAAAACATCAATTCCCCTGTAATAGATTGCGGTACCTACTCCTGCCAACGACGCTCCGGCCATCAACATCTCAATCACATCCCGCCCGCTGGTAATTCCGCCCATGCCGATGACGGGAACCTGCACCGCTCCACTGACCTGATACACAAGCTTAACCGCAATGGGCTTGACCGCAGGCCCTGAAATTCCGCCAAACTTCGCAGAAATAACCGGCCGGCGAGCATCGATGTCTATCACCATCCCGGGCCCTACAGTATTAATAAGTACCAAAGCGTCGGCTCCGGCAGCTTCGGCTTCCCGCGCAATGCCAATCACATCATGTGTATTGGGAGACAGCTTGGCAAACACCGGTAGCTTCGATTCAGATTTAACGGCACGCACAATTTCAGCAACCATCTCGCTTGATGCTGAAAGCGGAGTTCCGAATTCGGAAGATACATTCGGACAGGAGAGATTAAGCTCGATAAAATCGGCCGAAGAATCATTTACCGACTGGGTCAGTTTAAGAAAATCACTTACATTAGTGGCAAAAACGCTGGCAATAACCGGAACATCAGAAAACTTCTTAAAGGTGGCTATCTCTTCAAGCCCCCTGTCTATTCCGGGGTTACAAAGCCCCATAGCGTTTATCATTGCACCTTCAATTTCGCAGACAACAGGGCCTGGATGACCACTGCGCGGTTCAAGGGTGCAAGACTTCATTGTTACCATTCCAGCGCCGTTTTCAACGGCAAACAGCATGGAACCATGCGAAACGTCCATCACCCCGGCCGGAAGAACCAATGGATTGGCAAGAGCATGATTCATAAATACAGATGAAAGTTTTTTTGACTGTTCCATAGACCTTTATTCTATATGTAATATTTCAGAGGGAGTTACACTTATGAAGCTCATCACCAAAAATACGTTCACAATAGTCGCAACGCACCAGAAGCGGCTCTTTCTGTTCAACGGTAAACAGTGTCGGTATTAATTCGTTATTAGTAACACAATGACGATTCGGACATACAAGGATTCCACGAAGTGTATCAGGAATCTCAATTTTACTTTTTTTACAGGGCTTGAAATCTTCAATTATCGAAATGGAAGCCCTGCGTGCGACCAAGGATATCGAATTTATCTCTTCATCAGAGAGGAACCTGTTTTCGATCTTGATAACATCTTTTCTTCCAAACTTGGGACTACCCAGATTTGTTCCGATCATAACCTGGTCATCCTCATTAATACCCAGAAGATCTATGACCTTAAAGACCTTTCCCGGAGGAATATGATCAATAACGGTTCCACATTTTATTGCATCTACCTTTAACTCTTTCATCATACCGCTCCAAGCAGGGTCGCCATAACCGCCTGACGCATATAAACACCGTTTTTTGCCTGTTGGAAATAGTGCGCGCATGGCAGAGAATCGACATCTGTAGTTATTTCATTAACACGGGGCAACGGATGCATTAAAGTAAAATTTTCTTTCAGGTTGCAGGCCTCTATCATATCACGGGTTATCTGATAAGAATCTTTTACCTTCTCGTACTCGTACTGACCGGCAAATCGTTCACGCTGAATCCGGGTCACATACATGATATCCACCTCTTCAAGAACCGAACTGATATCATCACCCTGATGATAGGTAATCCCCATAGCATCAAGCTCATCCCTTACATACGGACGTATCTGCAAATGTTCAGGAGAGATCAGATAGAGTTCAACGTTAAACTTTGCAAGCCCGTACACAAGTGAATAGACGGCACGCCCGTAACGAAGATCACCAACAATTGCAACCTTTCGGTTCTCGACAGTCCCCTGTCGCTTCTTTATTGTGTACAAATCAAGCAGCGCCTGCGTTGGATGCTGATTTGCACCATCACCGGCGTTAATCACCGGAATATCGACAATCTCTGAAGTATAGCGCGCCGCTCCCTCAACAGCTGAACGGATAACAATGGCGTCCACATACTGACTCACCGTCTTAATAGTATCAGCAAAGGATTCTCCCTTTTGCACTGAAGAGCTTTTCGCCTCCTGCATCAGAAGAGTCTTGCCGCCTAAGCGCTTTATAGCAGTGTCAAACGAGAAAGCAGTACGTGTAGAGGGTTCAAAAAACAAAAGAGCGACCAGGCGGTCGCTAATATTAATATCTATCGAACGGAATTCGATTTTTTCTGCTAAATCAATTAAAGAGGTGATCTCATCCTTTGATATAGACCGCATCGAAATGATGTCCATAGCACCCCCGGTTACTCGTAATTAGGTAGAGGCATATCGATAAAAACAGCTGACCGTAAACCCTCTACTGTTAATTCCCTTTTTTCACAGAGACTCCTTTTGTCAAAGAAAAATTCTCATATATAACAAATTTTGCGACACCTTCTATTAAATTCCCGACAAAAAAACTCCGATAGTAAAGATACGCGAAAAAAATGTTAAGGTGTTTTTTATCAACCAACTTTGAAAGACCCAATACGAGATTAACTTTATAATAGTTTAGAAAGAGTTCAGAAGCTTCAAAACATCTTTTCATCATGATAAAGCATTCTCAAACCATTAAAGCTGGAGACTGAAGGCGTGCATTCAAAAATTGCTATAACAACACTACTCTTACTCATTAGCGGAGTAATATGCGCACAACAGCAGAATATTGCGTCAAACAAGCGTCCGTCGGGGATTAAGGCTTCGTATCTGAAATCCAAGGGGCTATCTACAGAAAAAACGAAGAAACCGGCACCAGCTCCTAAAAAGTCAGTTAAGCTTGCAACAGTATCGAAAAAGAACTACTTGATTCACAGGGTAAAAAAAGGCGAGAATCTGACAAAAATTGCAAAACGATATAAAACCACTCCAAAAAAAATTCTAGCCATTAACAAACTAAAAAACCCGAATAAACTCTTTGTAGGCTCACACATCCGAATACCTCGATCTTCTGTCTCGTCTGGTCAGAAAACCGGACGAACTACATCAAAATCCGTAGATAATTTACGTTTTATATGGCCCGCCCGCCCAGTCGCCCGT
>JAQIBV010000047.1 GCA_027858855.1 Spirochaetota bacterium
ACACGGTGGTGACGCCTCTTCGATAGAGTTTCTCTGTGAAGTTGGCCTCAACTACGTAAGCTGTTCTCCGTACCGGGTTCCGGTGGCTCGCCTTGCCGCAGCTCACGCGAATCTGAAAACAGAAGAGTAAGTAACAGCTATCGAGATACGGCAGAAGAAAAGCCAAAATTAGACGTCTCTACTGCCGTGTCTCAATATTAGAAACTCTAATAATTTACTTTTTAACCAGGTTGCATGTGCGAGCAGCAAGAGTCATCTTGCGACCAGCACAGGTTGCATGTGCGAGCAGCAAGAGTCATCTTGAGACCAGCACAGGCTGCATATGCGAGCAGCCCAGCACTACGTTGTTTTTTCAAAGTGGTGCTGGACGACCAGCAAAGGACCTTACCCGTGGGATTGTTCTTATCAGAACAATAAGTTTTTAGCGCAAGATAAAAACCCCACGGGTAACACGAAAAATTCCAATACGCTAAAATATTATTGCTTCTTTTCGAGCTTCACGAGAAAAATTACCCTTTGAAATAAGCTGATTTTTCGAAGTTCATTTCTATCACAAAATCAACGATTATACAATAAAATTTATTAGCAAGATGTTTTTTTACATCCTGCTAATAAATTCACAATCGGAAATAGGAATGCCGAGAATAAAGCTCTTCAAAAGGGGCCAAAATCGATGTATACGGCAAAGGCGAGAAAGAGAGAGCTTATCAACAACATAAATAGCTGTAGTTTAAATGTGTACTTAATCCACTGTGGATAAGAGACAACTGTAAAACTTAATGCAATTAAAAGAAGAGCGTTAGAGGGAAATACCATATTGGAAAAACCGTCACCAAAATCAAAGGCCAGTACTGCTGTTTGCCGGGTAATGCCAACCAAATCAGCAAGCGGAGTTAATATGGGCATCATTAGAAAAGCCTTAGCACTTGCCGAACCTATGAAAAAATTCATTACAAGAGTAACTCCGTATACAAGAAAAGCGGCTCCAACAGCTGGTGCACTTGCGATAATTCCGGCAGCACGATTAAGAATGGTATCTGTTATCATCCCCTGGTCTATAATGTGTTTAATAGAATAGGCCATTAATATCAAAATAACTCCCGGAAGCATTGCAAGCCAACCGGAAAAGAAGGTCTTAGTAATATTTAAAAGATTCATACGGGCAAAGAGTGCCGCGCCGACTCCACCCACAAAAAAGAGAAGCCCCATAAGAGGAAACGCAATTACAGAAATATTTGGTATCACAGAAAAAGATGACAGCACAGAAACCGCAACAATTGAAACCATAGCACAAACCATACAACATGAAAAGAAGATTAGTGCATGCCTCATTCCCGGGTGCTTTTCTTCCCAGTCGGGGATATTTTGTACAGTCGATATTAGTTTTTTATCCTGCTTAAAGGTAGGAGAAAGTTGCGGGTTCTGTTCAATACGGCGAGCGTAGCGCGACACAAAGCGATATAGCACCAGGTAAACAATGAAGAAAAATATTATACGAAGCCATGCCCCAGAAAAGAGTGGCAGATCAGCAATTGACTGGGCGACTGCTACCGTAAAGGGATTTGTAACCGCAGCTGCGAATCCGAAAGAGAGTGGTAAAAGGCTAATGCCCAGACCGGTTAAGCTGTCCCAGCCAAGAGAATGCGCAAGTGGCACAATAAAGATAATCAGAGGAACCAATCCCTCATAGATTCCCAGGAAAGAAGACATAAACATAAATAAAAAGATTAAAATTGCCATCAATAAATATTTCCGGTCTTTAAATCGTTTTACCAGACGTCCGATCAGGTCTGCCATAACCTCAGACTTTTCAAGCAATGAGATGGCTCCACCGACAAAAAGAATAAAGATGATTATTGTTATCAAGGCAGCGTTTCGAAGAGGAAACAGAACTTCAAGTGGCGAAGTAAGCCATCGCCAAAAGGGATAGTCCGGTTTTTGTACATATCGAAATGAATCGGGAACTATTATTGTTCGTCCAAGATTATCTACAACCCGTTCGTACTGACCCGATGGCAAAATTATTGTTAAAACACCGGTAAGCATCATGAGAATAAAAATAATCAGAGCTGCCTGTAAAAACGCCCTTTTACCGATTACGACCTGGCTTTCTCCCTGCAATCTCACCATTCCTCCTATAGCGACTGTATCATTTGTGTGTAAAAATTAATTCCAAAGCAGTAGTTTTCAATACTAATGGATTCGTTGCGACTATGAATTGTTTTTCGATCACCCGGAGTTAGAAGCATAGGCGAAAACCGGTAGATAGCGGAGCTAATTTGAGAAAAAAACTTTGAGTCCGTTGTAACGTTACAGAGTAGAGGAGCCGTAACAAATGAGGGGGCCACCTGTTCAATTACCTTTTTTATTGTTCTGTACCCATCACTATTAATTGGCGATGCATTAATCGGTTCAAAGGACTCCTCTTCACAGGCATTTGTGACCGTAACCGCCGGATCATCTATTATTTTTTTTAACAAAGCACACACCGTTTCACGTGTTTCTCCAGGTAAAATACGTATATTAAGGTTAGCCTCCGACTCCAACGGAAGAACGTTACAGCGACTACCTGAATTAATCGTTGTAGCAACAACGGTTGTCTGAAGCAGAGTACGGGTTGCATCATCCTTTTTTAAAATTGCACACATCAACCCTGAGAAAAGCCAAAGGTTACTCCAGATTACAGCTAACGGGAAAGAAACGCATGGAACCAATGTTTTAAAGAAGAGTGCAACCTCAGGAAGCATTTTTATAGGAAACCGATACTTATGCACACGGTAAAGAGCACGAACAAGACGATCTCCACCATGCATTACGGGAGGCATTGAGGCATGCCCATCGACTCCTTCACAACCAAGCCGAACATTCATATATCCCTTTTCAGAAACACCGACAATAGCAATGGGATCAGCAACCATGGGAGGAAGTCCAGTGATTGCACAAGAACCCTCATCGAGTATCCAATCCAGCCTGATATTTTGAGAGATAAGGTGATCACGTATGACAACTGCTCCACGTTCACTGGTGGTCTCTTCATCGCCGCCACACGCTATATATAGTGTCCGTTGCGGAGAAAACCCCTGCTGCAGGAGTGTTTCAACTGCCTCGAGCGATGCCATAAGGGTGTTCTTTGTATCAAGAGTTCCCCTTCCCCAGATCCGCTCTTCGGCGACGGTTCCAGAAAAAGGAGGATATTGCCAGCCGGTGTCGTCAGCATCAACTACATCGTAGTGAGCATAAAACATAACAGGCAAGTCCTTGTTGGCGACTCCAGTCCATTTTATCAGCAAAGCATAATCGCTTAAAATTGTGACATCCAGTCGTGAAAAAATATTCGGGAAACTCTGTTTTAGAAAGCCGATGAAAGCGGAGAACCGAGATGAGTCGACAAGGGAAACATCGGCAAAGGAAACAGTTTTGAACTGTATTGCACGTGATAGACGCTCTATCTGTTCCGGTAGAAGTGGTACGGTTTGCATAGCAGACGCCGTTTTACGGGGTTGAAAAAAAAGGATGGCTGTTCTGAATAGAAGAACAGCAAAGAATAAAGATATTGCAGTTATTATCAGTATAGTATTCATATCCATATTTAAAATCCTGTAGTTTTTTTAACAAGTAGTAAACGGTGATAATTCTCACTTTTACAAGGAAGCTGTTCGTAAATAAGCTATGGAGGCTTCCAGGACTTCATGTAAAGAGAGTACTACAGAGAAGAGATGGCAAGGTCGCTGTCAATTAATTTGACAACACTACGAAGTGTTTCCGACATAAAAACATTCATCTGTGCATCTATCAGAATAACCTGCAGATCTGGTTGTTCTTTTAATATTGACTTTACACCTTTAAGACTCATTACAAAAAAGGCAGTAGCATATGCATCAGATGTTGCAGAATCATCTCCTATAACCGTTACTGAAATAAAGTTGCGAGCTGGATATCCTGTACGAGGATCAATAATGTGATGATACCGCTTACCATTTTTATCATAGGCAAAGCGCTCATAATCACCAGAAGTTACACAGGTTTTACCAGTACGGATCGGAAAAGAAAAGAGCAGCTGGTTATTTTCACGTGGATGCCGTAGCCCCGTCACCCAGGGAGAACCATTTTTAGTGCCTAATACAACTATATCTCCACCGCCATCTACAAGAGCAGATGTTATACCCGAGTTTTTCAATAAATCAATTGCCTTTCCAATTATATAACCCTTTGCTACTCCACCGAGTCCAATTTTTGTATTTTCATTATTTCGTGTAACGGTACCCATTGCGGAGTTTAACTTTATACGGTTGTACCCCACTGATTCGAGAGCCTGTTTAATGTGCTCCTTTTGAGGTGGCACGAAATCGTTTTGGGAAAAGTTATAAAGATTTCCAGCCGAAGCGAAGGTTATATCGAAAGCGCCCCCACTTTGCTTTGCGACCTGTTGCGCAATTTGTAGCACCTGAAGGCAGTCAGATGATACTTGAACTGGCTTACCGGGCGGGGATTCGTTTATACGGCTGACATCTGAACCCGGAGTCGGACCCAGCAGCTTACTAAGCCGACCAATTTCCTCGAACGCCTCATTAATTACGATATGAGCCTTTTGAGACGAATCTGCATATACAGTAATAGTTACAACCGTCCCTATCATAGCTTGTGTTAGGCTGTAAGGTTGTAATTCCATTTGCTGTCCCTGGCTGCATGCTGTTGTTACTGTTATTAATACAATAATTAATAGCTTGTTCATCACCAATCCACTTTCTAACCTATAATTTCCGATAGTTATCGGTAAGATAATTATGTCACAAAGATTTTGTAGGTTTTTTTAGTTTTTTTCGACAAGTTGATCATTTTCAACGTTGTAATTAGTAGTACCGAATTACAAAAAGGAGAATCTCATGATTGACACTACAATTACAATGGAATCAAATCGATTAATTAAGCTTTTAAACCTCTGTATTAAAGCCGGAATTACTAAAAATCGCTTTATTATCCTCTGCTTAAACAAATACATTCCCAAAATGAAGAGGACACGCTACAAGTTCACCACAAAAAAATATCAAGACCGTGCTCCAGACTGGGAAAATGTACATTTATATATTCATCCAGCAACATTTGAGAAATACAACAATATAATAAGTTTCCAAAAATACACTTTATCACTTCTAGCTGCCTTAGCAATTGATAAATATGGCGAAGAAGTGCTGGAATCAATTTTTTCAAAGAGATCACAAGACAATGAAGAATCGTTCTCTAACTATTTTTCGGTTTTTTGTGATAAAAAATATGGGAAAGTCACCTTTGTGTCAATTTGGGACAAAACAGATATACAAGGAGCGATAACTATTGAGCAAATCGTCCACGATAAAGACCTAATTTTAGATATTAACGACTGGTAATGCTTAAAACAAGCTGATAGATCTCACTAACAGAATGAGCAACATATTTTTCTGCTTCCACCTCACTGATTCCGGCATGTCCGTATGAACAGCCTATAAAGGGTATGCCATTTGCACGTGCGGCATCGCGATCAGATACCCTATCCCCAACCATAATAGCCATTTCATATTCACTATTATCGAGATAGGTCGTTACTAATTCGTTTTTATTATGTATTTTTTGTTCATCTACAACAATAACAGGCGAAAGGAAGTATTTTTTTAAATTATAAAACTCTAAAATTTTTTCAATATAGTTAAGAGCACCATTTGATGCCATAACAAGTCGATAGTTATCGGTAACAAGTTTATCCAAAAGCTCTTCAACTCCCGGATAAATTGAACCACCACCATCAGAAATACCAGAAATAAGACTCCGATTAAACAGACGAATCATTAAATCACAAAACTTAGTATCCACACCAGGCATTAACTCTTGAAAAATCCCAAGAGGAGGTAAACCTATCACACTAAAAATCTTTTCATCAGAAGGCACAGCAACCGCAAGACCTGTTTCAGAATTAAAGTCATCAACAGTCTTTCGATAACTCTCCACTAAAATATCACTGTTATCAAAAATTGTTCCATCCATGTCAAACGCAATGAGATTCATACATCCTCCAGAAATCATCGACTCAGAAAGGGAAAAAAGACATTAACGACAAGAAATCCAAACAGCACAACGCATAACCATGCAAAGAGATCACCAATAAAACCATATATGGTGTTAACACGCATAACAGGTACATCCACATACATTACCCTATTAGAGGTAGTAAATGAGTTCATTACCCCCTGAATCCTACCGTATCCATTAACCGCATATGAAAGACCGTTTTGAGTAGCATAAACAACCGAAAACCCATTCTCTACGGCTCTAAAGAGCTGGCTATAAGCCATAGAGGCGTTCTTAATAGTTCCAAAGGCTGAGACAAGCATAATATCAACTCTGCGGCCAGCTGATGAACGTATATATCCACCAAAATCCATGTCCCGTCCCATAACAAGTGCAAGTTTCCCATAAGGAGTCTCAACTACCGGAACAGTTCCCTCTCCTTCTAAGACCCAACTGTTTTCACGCAAAGACAAATTCTTTTTTTGATATTCAGCAATCACCATTCCGGCCGGATCAAACATAAGGGAACGATTTATACCCTTTTCCGCATCATCAAGTTTAATATTACTCATAAAAGTTTCATGCAAACCCTCTTTCAGCAAAGGTACAGCCAGATAACTTATCACAACATAAACCCCATTTTCCTGAGATATGCGAGAAAGTTGTGTGCGCAAATTTTTATCCTGATCTAGAGGTATATATATTGTATACTCTTGAAACAAGACTATTTTTGAACCGGCTGTCGAGGCCGCAACAACAACTGCTTCCAGACTTTTAATACTATTTTCAAAGTCAGAATATATCCTACTATTACGCATATCATTAATAGAGTTTAATTTCGAATCTTTTGCCGGTGGCATAACCGCAGAAGCAACCCTTACAGTTTTATTTGTATTGTTTTTATTAAGAGGGGATACTCGGATACTGCCATAAAAGATCAATAAAAACAAAACAACTCCATAAAGCATTACTCCACCCGCTACTCTGTTCAGCCGAAAGCCGTTATTCCACAACCAGCAAATCATAGAAGAGCTCCATGACAGTATAAAAACCAGCAGCCATAATCCACCAAGTGAAACAACTTGCATCAGCGCCTGATTACCAAACCATGCATACCCCTGTATACCGCCATTTGCGCTAAAAAAATCACTTTTAGAGAACAAGAAGTAGGTTGCCACAGTACAAAGCGGAAAAATCAAGGTATACGTAAAACCATAATTTTTACGATAAAAAAGACGCGTCACCCAGAAGGGTAAAGCGAGAGCCAGAGCAATGAATATATTTCGCAAAACTCCATAATACCAAAACGGAGCCCCGCTTAAATCAAGAAATGACAAAGTAGAAAGTTGTAGAGCAATAATAAACCCAGCAACTGAATAAAGCCATCCTTCCAAGAACTCCTGATTTTCAAGGAGGTGCAGTATAAAAACCGGAGCAAGGACAGTCGCAATAGGTAAGACTGTGAATTCACCTGTAAACACATACAGTCCATATCCAAATACAAACCATATTAAAACCAACTCGCCTTTAACCGATCGTTTCACCAGAATCTCCTTTTTTATTAAACAGATAAAATTAGAACGTCTGCAACAAACTTATTTTGAGAGACGCATAATAAAATTATAATTTTTAATCTTAATATCAGAAACCTCCAGAGCTGATTAATATCAAGCACAATTTAAACATTGAATTTTATCGGAGTTCGCACCAGTAATCAAAATTTTAATTATTCATCTACTCGACTGTTTCTCCGATACTTTAAATAGGTGCATCAATAACGATTCCTGACTGGATACAAATCATTAATGAAACGACGAATATTCATCATAATTTTCCTGCTTTGTCTGCTGATGCTGCCATACATGTTTTTTGTATACATGTACCATACACAATATGACCTGATATCCGCAGATCTTGAATACACTCCCAATCTACCAACAACCATTTATGATGTTAACAATGAAATTATCGCCGAGCTCTATGACGAAAAAAGAATTCCCGTAAAATTTGATGAGATACCAAATACTGTAATTGCTGCTTTCACTACAGCAGAAGACAAGAATTTTTATAACCATACAGGTCTGGACTACACCGGCATGTTGCGGGCGTTAATTATTGATATCAAAGAGGGTTCTATTAAGCAGGGGGGCTCTACAATAACACAGCAACTAATCAAACAGCTATATACCCACCGCAAGAGAACTTTCGAGAGAAAAATTATTGAAATACTTTTAGTTAAGAAAATTGAAGAGAGTTATACAAAAGATCAGATAATTGAGATGTATCTGAACCAGATCTATTTCGGTCACGGTGTTTACGGCATTAAATCAGCAGCAAACTTTTTTTTTAACAAAGAACTGAGAAACTTAAATATTTACGAAGCCTCTCTTCTTGCGCTAATTCCGCCGGCACCGAACCGGTATTCCCCCCTGCGGAATCCTGAAGTTACATTTACTCGTCATCGCCAAATTCTATTTAACCTTATCCGAAACGGTTACCTCTCAAAAAAAAAAGCACTTAGCGGTTTCGAAGAGTTCTGGTCTGAATATCTGGATCAACTTTATGAACGCTCGCCAAACGAAATTGCACGCAGCTCGGCCCCTGACAAAGCACCTTATGTTACGGACTATCTGAGACAGCAGCTCATCGCTGAATATGGAGAGAATAGAGTCTATCGCGGAGGACTAAAAGTTTTCACAACAATCGACCTGCGAATGCAGCAAATTGCACACAGTCATCTTAGTGAACAGATTACAATCCAACAAAAAATTTCTTCACGCTTTAACGAAAGCGAACTTCGAAAACTCGAAGAACAGTCATTAAACACCAGTGAAACAGCAAACATTAAACAAACCGCGCAAACATTCAGAAACTTCCGGGAAAACCTGATGGACGAACTTGCTCTACTGACATTAATTAACGGTTTGGATCCTCTAACTGATTCACTGGTTAATCACCGTAGGTTTCAACGCTACCAACGCCAAAAAGCACAGGTCGAGGGAGCCTTTATTGCACTTGAACCAGATACTGGCAAAATCAGATCAATGGTTGGAGGAAGATCATTCAACTATGAAAACCAATTGAATCGTGCCACAGCAGCACACAGACAACCAGGATCAGCATTTAAACCCTTTGTCTATGCTGCTGGAATCGATTCTAATATCATAAATGCCGCAACAGAATTTCAGGATCTTCCAATGGTTTATAATGAACGCACCAAAACCTGGGCACCTTCAAATGCTTCCGATAAATTCTCAGGCCCCGTTCTGGTTCGCAAAGCAATAACAAGATCTATTAATACAATTGCGGTATTGGCATTCGAAAAAATAGGAGGAGAACGTATTGCCAAAACAGCCTCCGGCATGATTGGTATCGATAAATCACGCTTTACAATTGACCCTACCCTTGCTTTAGGAACATCCGAGTTAACCCCTCTGGAACTGGCTACCGGTTTTGCCTGTTTTGCCAACAGGGGCATCAAGGTAAACCCCTATTTGATAGAAAAAATTGTTGATTCAAGCGATACCCATATATATAATCACACCATGCCCGCTGATAAACAGGTTATTTCGACATCCACCACATATATCATGAATTCAATTCTTCAAGGGGTAATCACAGGTGGAACTGCAACCGCAACAGTTCGCGGGAGATACGGATTTACTTCACCTGCTGCGGGCAAAACGGGCACAAACAGCGAATACCGTGATGCATGGTTTGCCGGATATACCCCTGATCTTGTCGCAGTTGCATGGATAGGGTGTGATTCACAAAAATTCACATTGGGACCAGGGCAATACGGAGCAACTGTTGCAGCACCTGTTTGGGCGCGTTTCATGAAAGATACAGCACCAATACGTCGCAAAAAAAGTTTTCCGGGTAAACCCGGCACTGTTATTTCTGAATCGGTTTGTGCCTACTCCGGATCATTACCTCGTGAAGGGTGTCCGACTATTACTGAATACTTTCATGCCGGCACTGGCCCTACAGAAAGATGCACAAGTCCTCATGAACAGATGCGGAGTATTTTTGACCTATTTTGATTTTTTAAGGAGACCGGATTATGCAGTATCAGACACAGTCACGGGGTAAACAGAAAATTATCTCTACACAATGCCAGACCTGCGGACACAGCTTTAATCTGACAACAGAAAAAATACACTCTTTTCCTGACGGCATGACAAGCTGTCCATCCTGTTCAAAACCGATTAAAATAACTTTCTGCCCGCATTGCAACGTCTCATACTCCATATCAACAGCTGGTTTATCACCAAACAGATATGCTACTAAATGCAAACAGTGCGGATCCCCATTCTATATTGATATACCCGCAAAAAAAAATCGAACAGATCCAATGCCTTTTATTACTCGAGTAACAAAACCTGTTGTGCCCCCGGACATTCCGAAACCAGCACCTGCAACAGAAACACCCGCCGTTACTGATGCGCAGAGCATTATTAACAGAACCAAGTCAACAGAACCTAGTGAACAGACATTCAATCCTCACTCATTAAGTACATATGCAAAAGACCTGTCTCTATCATTTAAAAAACGTTACGTATTATTATCTCTCGTAGCGCTTGTTTCGATATCACTTGTTATCACCGCAGGCTCTTCACTAATCTCGCTATTTCTTAAAGGTCAGCCGCTATCAAATACCTACATCATATCATTTGTAAAACTTATTCCTCTCTCCATTTCATTTGGTATATACACTGCCTTTGCTTCACTGATTACACGATCAGTTCTACTGCAAAAAGCTATTCCCGGCATTACAGGCATAAACAGCTCATCTCTTTTTTTCAGATCGCTCATCAGCGCTATCTTTGGAGGGGTACCGGCTATAATTGCAATAAGCGCATTGCTTGTTTACATGACCCGAATTCCGGATGGGGGAACTTTAATCTTCTCTTTAACTTTTTTACCACTGTACATAGGCGCCATTGTTACCACTACTCTGCTGATTGTTGGCTTCTGGTTCATTCCAGCAATCTATTCACGTAGTGATTGCTCCTTCTCAAATTCACTTCCACTTTTCTTTGCATTCATTAAACACTACAATTTCAGACTTATTTATATGGTTGCCTCACTCTTTATGCTCACAGGTGCATTTGTCGGATCCGCCCTGTTTCTACATGGAAGTGCTATTACTCTCGTTAAAATGATGACGGTCTCCATCGGTGGAGAAAACATAACACAGGTTCTATCGGATATACCGATAATTTTCGCATCTCTTGCACGATACTCTTTTATTGGAGAGAACAGCTCATTTCTTAACTATCTATCAGGAAACTCTTCTACTTTATCTTCAATAAGTGGCTTCATATTAGGTGGTATTCTCATAGCCATAACTTTTGTACTATATAGTATAACTCTAACGCTAGTAACACTCACCAGTGCAACCATGTATGCACATCTAAAATCACCAACAGTGCAAAACACTGATCGTGCGAAAAAAGAGTTATTCATAATTCTTCTGCTGATCTACACGGTTTTTATTGCCATGAAAATCGCCATATTTTAATAAAATTAAAATATAAGGAAATTCCCTTATGAAAGTCAACGCGTTTCTTATCTTCTTCTCTGTATTCATGATTGTCTATGCATCGGCAAACTTCTACATATACCGCAGACTCAAACAACTATTGCTACTGTACGGTAAGTCGTTAAACATTTTTCGAATCTGTTTTATTCTGCTCGCAGGATCATATATTCTTGCACGATTCTTGGAAAGTTTATTCCAAAACGGCTTCACTTCACTACTGGTAATAATCGGCTCTTTTTATCTTGCGATCATGCTCTATATGTTTCTTATTCTTTTATGCGGCGACCTAACCCGACTAGTTATTAAGCACATTTCGCTTACTGCCAGGCTCTACTTAAAATACAAAGAAAAATTTCGTCCCTGGTTTGCCGGGCTGTTGATTGGATCAATAGCACTGATTACGATTTACGGTTATCACCATGCATGCTCGCCCGTTATGAAATACCATAGAATTACTTCTTCTAAACCGGGTCTACAAAATCCGGTCAGGATAGCATTTGTATCCGATATTCACTTGGGTACTATTATTAAAAATTCACGACTTGCCCGCATGATAACGCTCATAAACGGACAATCTCCCGACATAATTCTTTTAGGAGGCGACATTATTGATGAAGACATCGCCCCAGTAATTGAAAATGATATGGGTGCTCTTTTAACCGTACTAAAAGCTCCACTTGGTGTGTTCGGTGTAACCGGAAACCATGAGTACATTGGAGGAGTTGATGCCGCAGTTGACTACCTTGAAACTCATGGCGTAACGATGATACGCGATTCAGCACTTCTTTTCCCCGATAATTTTATTCTTGTCGGACGAGAGGATTTCAGCATTAATCGCTTCTCTGATAAATCACGCAAATCTTTGAAAAAAATTATAGATACAGAAACGGATCCTGGTGACATTGCACGACTGCCGATTATTGTTGTCGATCATCAACCTAAAGCGGCTCAGGAGGCTATTGAAAGCAATGTAGATCTAATGCTCAGCGGGCATACTCATAACGGTCAGCTCTGGCCGGTTAAACACATAGTTGCACAAATTTTTAAAATAAGACATGGACTGAAAAAATTCGACAACACAAACCTTTTAGTCTCAAGCGGATATGGCACATGGGGTCCACCCGTACGGATCGCTACCGATTCCGAAATTATTATTATTGATCTATTCCCTTCTGATTAGGAATCTCTTGACAAAAAACATTATGTAAATAATAATTAAAATTCCTTGATATAAAAGAAAATCTAAATAATTTTGAATTTTCATACTGCATTGTATAAAGAGATAAACTCATGAGAATTTTTATAACCGGTGGCACCGGATTCATTGGCAGACACCTTATTCCACGACTCATTCAAAAACGACACAAGGTAACTGCGGTTGGTCGAACGGCGCATGCCCTCAGCAAACTTGAAATTATGGGGGCGACTCCAGTCAGTGGAAACCTACGATCTGTAAGCACCTTTACAAGTAATTTTAGCAAAGCTGATGCAGTTATTCATATAGCCGGAAAAAATGAGACCTGGGGGTCGTACAAGGATTTTTATGAATTGAACATTCGTGCATCTGAAGAGATTACGGGTGCTGCATCCTATCATGGTGTGAAAAAATTGATCTACGTAAGTACAGCCTCCGTTGTATGCACCGGGAAACCTCTTTATGATATAGATGAAGAGTACAACCCCATCCAACTACCTTCTGACAGCTTCACCAAATCCAAAGCCATTGCCGAGGCTCGTGTTCGTGAAATCTCAAACCGTCTTAATACTGTTATTCTTCGCCCTCCATTAGTTTGGGGCAAAAAGATGACACTCATTGAACAGCTGCGGCGAAGCATCAGCCGAATCGGATTTCCATTAATAGGCAAACCCGGCCATCAGATTTCGACCTGTCATGTCGAAAACCTTGTGGAGGCCATTGTTATTGCCTTGGACAAACCGGAAACAAGTGGAACCTTTTATGTTACAGACGGCGAGGCACTTCCAATTCGTATTTTCATACCCAGCCTTCTGTTAACCCATGGTCTTTTCGCGGGGCGGATGCGTATGCCTAAGTGGGCAGCTATGACTCTTGCATCAATTTTAGAAGCAGTATGGTCAATCACTCCTTTCAAGTCATCTCCCCCGCTTACCCGGACACTCGTAAACCTTTTCGGCACCGAATTAACTGTTCGCGACAACAAAATCAGAGAAATACTTGGTTACCAGAACAGGGTAAATTTGGAAGACGAGTTACAACAAAGAAGATACTGAATAATTACCCGGAAACTAAAATAGAGCTTATCGAAGAGTAAAGTTCGTCAAGAGTAAACGGCTTTGCAATAAGACCGGCAATTCCCTTTTTTTTGATCCGTTCATATCGATCCGGCTGCACAAAACCACTAACCATTATCACCGGCACCTTTGGATTTATCTCTTTTATAACAAGATAGACTTCATCGCCTCCAATTCCCGGCATCATTATATCCAAAAGAACCAGATCTATATCCCTGTTATTCTGAATAAAAATGTCAATACACTCCTGCCCGTTTGTTGCCTCAATGACTGAAAGGCCAAAATTCTTCAGCATGCGAGTCGTAGTTGTCCTCAGCAACTCTTCATCATCAACAAGTAGAACCGTTCCTTTGAGCGGTCCGCTCTTATATTTTCCACCAATATTCCCTGATGTAGAAGTACCAACAGCTGGAAACTTTAATGTAAAACTTGCCCCACGCCCCGGCTCAGAATCTACCGATACAACACCTTTCATCTGAGTAGTCATGGCATATACCATTGATAACCCCAATCCGGTACCGGTCTCTAAATCTTTCGTTGAAAAGAAGGGGTCAAAAAGCTGTTGCTTTGTCTTTTGATCCATTCCAATCCCTGTGTCTGAAATGGTAATGACAACCATACAACCATTATCATCGCACACCTTTTCGCTGTTAAGGCGCAATACTCCACCGTATGGTTCGTCCTCAGCACGCATTATAGTCATAGCATGAGCTGCATTAATACAGATATTCATTAAAATCTGATCGAGTTTTGCCACATCTCCGGCTATATGGATATCTTCGTCACAGGGTTCAATAATGATCTCGATAGATTTATCAAAGGTGTTTTTACAGACCTGAGCTATTGTATTCAATGCCTGATTAACGGCCACATCTGACTCCTCAAGTTTACTACTCTTTGAGAAAGATAAAAGCTGCTGAATTATCTCGCGCGCCCTGTCTGAAGAGTTCTGCATCACCTCAATATACTGATGCAAATCATCATCAGTAATCGGATCATTATTTTCAAGCTGATACTTCATCAGGCTGACAGTCCCTGTAATTCCGCTTAGAATATTATTGAAGTCATGTGCTATTCCGCCTGCAAGCATCCCCAATGTTTCAAGTTTTTGCGACTGAATCAACTTTGCCTCAGTATCAATCTCTTCAGACAAATCACGAACCGAAACCAGAATCACGATTTTACCCTGCAAATCAAGCCTCTGCATTCTTAGCGAAACGTGACAATTAACATTTTTCTTGTATTTATAGGACGCCTTAACACAGGATTCTCCTGTCTCAACGACATCATCAAAATATCGCTTTATAGAAATCCTGCGCTGACTTCCCTCCAGCTCAAAAAGATCAGAAAAATCACCAACATCACCAAAC
Source organism: Spirochaetota bacterium (assembly GCA_027858855.1). Taxonomy (GTDB): domain Bacteria; phylum Spirochaetota; class UBA4802; order UBA4802; family JAFGJZ01; genus JAFGRW01. Next base: position 15,226 of record JAQIBV010000047.1, read on the forward strand.
CGCTTCTTGGCGCTCAAATTCAGATCTACTATTTCAAGATTTTTTGCTTTAACCAGAAACAGATAATCACGGGATGATTCAAACAGTTGACGGTATTTCATTTCAGACTCAAAAAGTGTTGAGCAGAAATCCTTCTGTCTTAGAATCTCATTAGCAAACAGGCCCTTTATGGAATTTAACTCATCAATCCAGGATGCAACTTCATCAGGCGCATTTTTTTTTAGGTCGGCAAGCAAATCTGCTGAGGATTCAATTCGCGACGCAATCGAATAGAAAGATGATTCCAGACTCTCAAAATCCGCCTTATTGGTTTTTTTCACGATTGACTCACTTTCATAATGGTAAACACCCAGTCTTTATGACAATTTATCTAATAAATAACATGTTATTTATAGTTTTGTTCATATAAATATAATGACAACCAGGTTCTGATGCAAACCATTTTTGTCTCTTTATTTTAATAATGACCATATGAAACTAAATAATTCTTAACAACCAGACTCTTTTTTTACAAACAAGTAAAAAGATACACTTGCCAATCATGAGGCTCTTAATAGTATTTGACACAAAATAGACCTGATCCTTTAGAGTTAATTCCTAAAGCATCAGGGTTGTCAGGATGTACGCCATACAGGAGAAACCATGGAAAAGACCACGTCAAACTTTATTGAAGAGATTATTAACGAAGATATACGCTCCGGAAAGGCTAATACTGTTGTCACACGCTTTCCACCCGAACCAAACGGTTACCTGCACATCGGTCATGCAAAATCGATCTGTCTTAATTTTGGTCTGGCTCGAAAATATAATGGACGCTGCCACCTTCGTTTTGACGATACCAACCCAAGTAAAGAGGAAACCGAATACATAGACTCAATAAAAGAAGATGTAAAATGGCTCGGATTCGACTGGGGTGAGCACATCTACTATGCCTCGAACTATTTTGAGCAGTTATTCGAGTTTGCAATTGACCTAATCAAGGCCGGAAAGGCCTACGTTTGTGACCTCTCTGCTGATGAGACACGACAATACCGAGGAACCCTTAAAGAAAGTGGCAAAGAGAGTCCTTTCCGCTCAAGGAGTATCGAAGAGAACCTTGAGCTTTTCAAAGCAATGCGCGAAGGCAAGTTCAAAGAGGGCGAAAAGGTTTTACGGGCAAAAATTGACATGAAATCGGGTAACATCTGTATGCGTGACCCAATAATATACCGGATTCAATACTCAAACCATCATCGAACTGGTGACACGTGGTGCATCTATCCTATGTACGACTTCACTCATTGCCTCTCTGATGCAATCGAAGGAGTGACACATTCTATCTGCACACTCGAGTTCAAAAATAACCGTGAGCTTTACGACTGGGTTCTTGAAGCAGTTAACAGTAAAAACCGCCCAAAACAGATTGAATTTGCGCGTCTTAATCTAAACTATACTGTAATGAGTAAACGGAATCTTCTTCAGCTTGTGAAAGAAAACCTTGTATCAGGTTGGGATGACCCCCGTATGCCGACAATCTCGGGGCTGCGACGCCGGGGCTTTACACCGGAGTCAATTCGTGATTTCACCTCCCGTATAGGTGTGGCCAAATCTGATAATATAGTGGATATCGCTTTTCTTGAGCACTGTTTACGTGAAGATTTGAATAAACGGTCAAACCGAGCAATAGCTGTACTTAACCCAGTAAAGGTAATTATTGAAAACTTTTCGGATGACGAAGAGCTATGGCTAGAAGCAACGAACAACCCCGAAGATGAAGCCTCTGGGAAAAGAAAGATCCCCTTTACCAGAGAACTGTACATAGAACGTGATGATTTTAAAACGGAAGCACCTAAAAAATACTTCAGATTAGCTCCAGGCAAGGAGGTTCGTCTGAAATTTGCATTCTATGTAACCTGTACCAGTTTTGAAACAGACAACGACGGGAACATAATTGAGATAAGATGTACCTACGACCCTGCGACTAAGGGCGGATGGTCAGAAGACGGTCGCAAAGTAAAAGGAACAATTCACTGGCTCTCAGCCAGGCACGCAAAGAAGGCCGAGGTTCGTCTTTATGACAGGCTATTCACAGAACCAAACCCCTACACTTCTGAAGAGGGGGGCAGTTTTCTGGACAATCTTAATCCGGATTCACTGACGGTTCTTAAAGATGTACTGATCGAAGAGTCGCTTGCAAATGCAGATCCGGGATATATTTGCCAGTTTGAGCGTACCGGCTATTTTTGCAGCGACATCAAGGATCATACACCAGAAAACCCGGTATACAACCGGACTGTAGCTCTTCGCGACTCATGGGCAAAACTCAACAAATAGTCCAAACGGTAAAATCTGTTGAAACAACGGGTAACTCATTGTATCTTAATCTGAGAACAAAAGAGTTTATCAAATTAGGAGATCTAACATGGAGCAGCGCAATTTTATTCAGCACCTTCTGGAACACAAGAGTTCACACTCCATTCAGCAGGTCGATTCTAAACATGATTTCATAGAATTTATTGGGACTCCGAAAAAACATCCGGTCGACAAGAATGTTCTTGTGCTTCTGACTAATCCTTTCGAAGAACACAGACACTACTACGAATTTACCATGGACAGTATCTGTGATATTGAAGAGCTGAATTCAGTCTCTGCTGACAATGGAGAGACTGCATATCAGGTCCGAATCTGGGTACATAAAGGTTCACTTGCCTTCAAAACAGAGCCATTCATTGTGACATGAAGCCCTGGCCTCGCGTTTCAACCGGCCTACCGGGCCAAAAACCGGCTCGGGCGCCTCTAATAATCTCGGCAAGCCGAGCAACAGACATTCCGGCGTTTTATGGAAAATGGCTTATTAGCCAATTTGAGCAGGGCTATACAGAATGGAAGAACCCTTACAGCGGGATTGTTAACCCGGTAAACCTTAGCAAGTGCCGGCTTATTATTTTCTGGACTAAAAACGCCGCGCCCTTTATTGATCTTCTTTCCTGGTTTGATTCCCAGAATATTAACTACTACTTTCTTTATACAATAAACTCTTACGACTCAGAATCCTATGAGCCGGGACTGCCCCCGCTAGATGAGCGCATTTCTACTTTCAAAAAACTCTCCCAAAAGATCGGTCGTGAGCGTGTTCTCTGGAGATTCGACCCAATCCTTGTCTCGAACAAGTTACCTATCAAAGAAGTAACCGAAAGATTATCCGAGCTTGCCCGGCAGCTGACTCCCTTTACCTGTCGCCTCATATTCAGCTTTATCAAGATACACCGTTACCAAGCAGTGCAACGAAACTGTAGCAAATGCGACAGCTCAATTCGAGAGCTAACTCTTGATGAAAAACTCGAAGCGTCCGCAGCACTAATGCAGATTATGCAATCAGCGAATAGGGAGGACTTTTTTGTACAAAGCTGTGGGAGTAAGGAGGACTTATCATCGTACGGGATCGAACAGGGAAGTTGTATCGATTACGACCTTATCACAGGATTGTTCAATAGTGATGAAAAGTTGATGGACTTTCTGGAATATGAGCCCTCTCTTTTCGATGATACGACTACTCCACCACGTTCACTGAAGGCAACCGGGCAGCAACCCTTCTGCAGATGCCTACAAAGTGCCGACATTGGCTTCTACAACAGCTGCCCCCACGGCTGTGTCTACTGTTATGCAAATCATTCACCAACAAAAATTAAAATGAAATTCTAAAAAGCAGAACCTTTTTTATTACAAAACCCTTCAACATTAAGCTCAAAAAAGAGAATTTTTTGTTGATCATTAGGGTAGTAGAAATTATTCTTTAACATAATGCACAAATATTAAAGGAATGATTTCTTCACCCGCTCGGGGCTTGAAAAGATAATTAAACTAAGAATCAAGATGTCGGTTACACAATTCGGAGGACAAAATGGGCTTCAGCATAAAAGATAGTGCCTACAAAACTGCAGGCTACCTGTTCGTCATTCCCGGCCTTTTATTCTTTTTTGTCGGAATTGCAATGTACATCACCTCCAATGACCCAACCGAAATAGAGGCCGGTATGGGTCTTACGATTTTTTCGTTTGCACTTATTCTGCCCGGCTTCTTTTTTCTATACCGAGGGTTTCACCTTGCCAAAGAAGAGGAGATGGTCGAGTCGTTAGCTATGATAGAAAAAATTAATCCAAATCTTTTATTCAGAAACAGACACATTAACACCATCTACGCCTCAAAATTTCGTGTTATGCCTGATATATACACAAACAGATTTCGATTGGAACTTTCCGACGGAGATTTTCTGGATATTGACACGACCCTGAATAATAACAGGCGGGCAGCAGTGATCATTCACGGTCTTGGCGGACATTCACATCGTGGATATGTTCTTGGGCTGGCTGATATTTTTATGCGTAACGGATATGACATTTTTGGAGTAAACCTGCGGGGATGCAGTGGTGAAACGAACCGCCTTAAACAGACCTATCATGCCGGCAAATTCGAAGACATTTCCGAAATTATTGACTATATTTCAAAAAAACATAAGTACAAATCAATCGGAGTCGCAGGTTTCTCGCTGGGTGGCGTCATGACATCGCGCCACCTAATTGAGTCCGGTAATTCATCTGCAAACTTCGGTGTTGCCATATCGGCACCATTTGACCTCGAAAGCACTTCACAACTACTTTCAAAATCACGGTTTTATATGAGCTACTTTTTAAAAAAGTTGCGCCGAGAGATGGAAAAGAAGGCAGCCATTTTCCCGGAAATTTCTTTGGAGGGGTATGACTCCATACGATCTTTCGCAGAGTATGACGAAAGATATACCGCACCCTTGAATGGCTTTTCTTCTGCAAAGGATTACTGGAGACAATCGAGTACGATCTCGAAACTGGATAGCATCACCCAGCCCTTTCTTATTATTTCTTCGGTTGATGATCCGGTGCTTTCTGAGGCCAGCCTTCCACGAGTTCTGCCTCAAAAAAGAAAAAATTGCGAGGTCGAAATAACCAGATATGGTGGCCATACCGGTTTTATAGAAAAACGCAATAATATTTGCTGGCATGAAAAACGACTAGATAAATTTCTGAAACAGTTTTAAATTTGCTACATACATATAACATTTGAGAACTTCTAATACTTTGATTAATATCCCGTGAAGTTGATCATTTGATGTTGCTAATAATGTGAGGTTCTATGAACGAAAAAGAAAAAGCTTCTCTTAATCATCAGGACAAAAGTCTGCAGGAAGACGACACGGAGAAAAAAAGCACAGAGAATGAAAGCCCCGAAAAAAACAGTTCCAGAACTTTTTTTTCTTCTCTTTCTGAAAAGTTTGAACAAGGCAAACAGGCTTTCCAGGATAGAGCTGATTCGTTCAACGAGGAGCTTCAACAAGCTACCGTATATACTGACAACACTCTGAAAAACATTAGAAGTCGCGCAACCCTCTTTGAAATGATTACCAGACCTGCAAAGTGGAAAAATCTCTACAGCGACTACCAAGCCAAAAGACAGAAAGAGAAAGAGGATCTTAACGTATATGGAATTCTCTTTAGCGGGGCATCACCTTCAATTGAATACTATATGCTCACTATTCTCTCATGTGTTATTGCAACAACAGGTCTTATCCAGGGATCAACTGCTGTAATAATCGGAGCAATGATTGTTGCACCGCTAATGACACCAATACTGGCAAGTTCACTGGGGGTCATCTGGGGTGATCTAAACCTGATGCGCATGTCAATCTTTTCGTTAATCAAGGGAGCCGTTTTGACTGTATTGATATCATCACTGCTTGCCTATATTATCCCCTTAACATCCTATTCAGACGAAATCATCTCGCGCACCATACCGTCGCTTTTCGACATTTTGGTAGCGCTCGCATCGGGCTGTGTAGGAGCTTATGGATATGCCAATAAAAAAATCAACAACACCCTTGTGGGAATCGCAATTGCCGTCGCCTTAATGCCGCCATTATGCACTATCGGAATCGGACTGGGAACCATGAACTCACAGATTGCTATAGGAGCAACCATCCTCTTTCTGATTAACTATATCTCAATTTCTCTGGCAGGTGCAGTTGTATTTCTCATTATGCGCATTCACCCACTGGCCGAAGAGACCGGCACTGTTATCAGACGGGCAACATCACAGATAATCTTATCCTTAATACTGCTGACCGCAATTGCAATACCTATTGGATCCTTTATGTATAATGGATTCCGACTGGCTCACATAGAAACCGAAATCCGTCAGTTTGTAAAGGATCAACCAGGGAAAATGGCGGTTATTTCAATTAATTCAGAAATTTCAAAACTTGAATATCGTCAATTACGCTATACCTACACTATGGAGGTCGTGATAACGGCACCATCAGCCCCCAACTACAGGTCATTCAATAGTTTTATCGATGAGATCTACGGCTCGGAAATAATCGATAATGTAAAAATGAACTTTCTACCTTCAACACTTATTGAATAAAATCCATAAAATATATCTTGCAATATTCCCCTCCGGCTGATACTTTCACTGTATCAGCCGATCTTCATCGCTTATCAGAAAAAAAATTATTATCAGGTAATTGTATGAATGCAGAAAAAAAACAGAAGTTAAACAATCCTGAACGTTTTGAATGGATACCTCCAAAAGACATTTGCAGGCTACTAAACCTTTCTGAAGGCATGCGCATACTAGATGTGGGTGCTGGAACCGGCTATTATGCGCAAAGGTTAACAGAGACGATGAAGAGCATTACAATTGAGTGTCTTGATACCGACCCGGCAATGGTAAGCGAAATAGAGAATTACTACGGAGATAACGCAAGAATACATCCACTTTTGACGGATGGTGTTTCATACCCGATCGAAGATTCAAGCATAGACGCGGCCTACTCTATTGCGCTATTCCATGAACTCAACGAGACTCAACGATTTGTTTCGGAACATAAGCGGGTTCTTAAACCTGGAGCCCCTCTGCTTGTTATTGACTGGGAAAAAATTCTGGAATCAACTACACGTGGACCTTCTTTAGAGTATCGTATAGAAACAGAACGAGTTGTTAATGTTCTTGAAGAGTCGGGTTTTAAAAACGTTACAGTTCACCGCGATTTTATTTATCACTTTGGTGTACGTTGCGAGAACATCTGAAAAGACTCATTATTCGTCAGTCGGCTCTTCAGAAACATCAGAAACCGAACTTTTTACTGATTGCGGAAAAAGCGTGCGATATTCATAAAGAATAAAGGCAATCGCACCAAAGGTAATAGAAAGATCGGCAACATTCAGAATTCCGGTTCGGAGAGTCCCTATGCCAAAGTTCATAAAATCTACCACATAAAAGTCGTAAACAAAACGGTCATAGATATTTCCAAAACCTCCGGCAATAATAGTAGCAATTATTATTAATCTTATTTTATCAGTTTCTCGAAGAATGCAGTATGCAATAGCAACTGCACATACAAGCACTGGAAGCCCCAGAAGCAACAGATATTTCGCTGCGACCGGCCAGTTTGTCCCCATGCTTAAAAAAGCGCCGCTATTTTCTGCATATTTCAAAACAAACATATTATTCAGAAAGGAATAGGCTCCCTCATCCTTCAAGAAAGCAATAGCGAGAAGCTTTGTAATTCTGTCAAAAAAGAGATTCACAAAAATAGTTACGAATGTAATTATAACGGCCTTATTTCGTTTCATAGTCGTCCTGTCGGTGAATTATTCCGGTTTATAGTGCTCTTCTTATAGAAAAAATAAAAGACTTAACGCCATTACGGCCATACCAGCTATTAAGCCACCAATAGCAATATGGTGCTCTCCATACTCCTCAGCAGTCGGCAAAAGCTCATCAAACGAGATATAGACCATTATTCCGGCAACTGCTCCAAAAACTATTCCCATAGTTGCGTCTGTTAAAAACTGCCTGAAAATGAAAAATCCCACAAGAGCGCCTATCGGCTCGGCTAAACCGGAAAGAAACGAAAAGGTAAACGCTTTTTTACGGCTTTTAGTCGCATAAAGAATCGGTACCGATACTGCCACACCCTCGGGAATATTGTGAATAGCAATCGCTACTGCAATACTGACACCCAGTGTAGGATCAGTCATAGCAGCCATAAATGTCGCAAGCCCCTCAGGAAAATTGTGAATGGCAATCGCAAGGGCTGAAAACATCCCCATTCGTAATAAACGCGAATCCCCATCTTCAAGAGTTCCCTCTTTAACACGTTTTAATTCATGCGGGTTTTCGTATGACGGAATAATTTTGTCGATAAGGGCAATCACCGCAATACCCGAAAAGAAGGAGATAACAGTTATCCAATGGCCGATGCGCATACCATAGGCTTCTGTCAAAGAGTCCTGTGCCTTCACAAATATTTCAATCATCGATACATATATCATCACTCCGGCTGAAAAGCCAAGAGCCAAAGCCAAAAACTTAGGTTTAAACTCTTTGGACAAAAGAGCCATAAGACTGCCAACTCCGGTTGAAAGACCGGCAAAGGTCGTGAGTCCAATGGAAAACCAGAAATTTTCCATATTCATAGCAAATCCTCCAGGACTATGGCAGAACTGTTCATATAAGAAATTTTTCTTTTCGGGAAATTGAATCATGTTAAATATTTTAATAAACATCAAATTCGATTCCCTAAACGTCAAACTCTTTTCAAAAAAACATTGAAAATCTTCAAAGATATTCAATGTCAAAAATCACACTATTTACTGAAAACAGCTAATCAAGCACGCTATTAATCAAGTCATCTGTTTCTTTCATTATGTAGATCATGAATTTTTGTATGTCGCCGATTGTAGAGACAAGATTGGCAGCTGACCAGTATGTTAAATTTGCAGTTATATTTTTCGCAGCAAGATCGGAGGTATAGGAGGTGGTTAACCATGGAATTATTGACTCATCAATATAAAAGGACGAATCGGTCATTTCCAGCACCCCTCGGTCTATCAGTTTCCTTTTTAAGAATATAGTCTTTCATTCCTTCCGGTCAATAATTATTTTAAAATGGTTTTATACCAAAAAGCCCGCATGTTTTTACAGGGGGGCTTTTACAGAGTCATCTATATTGACTCTTCAGTTATTACTAATGCGAAATGACTCGACTGACTGTTTCATCTGTTCGCTGCTGGTAAAAAGATCCCGGCTACGTTCCTGAACCGACGCTGAATGAGTCTGAAGCTCTTCAAATGCATGGTTGATCCCCCACAACGCTCCCAAAACCTCGGTGATATCATTTTGACGATCATGCACCATTGAAGTTATCATATCGATCTTGCTATTTATACCGGTGAAAAAAGTACGCATTTCATGAACAATAGAGCGATAGTTATCGCTCTCTGCAAGCAGCATCTTCATGATACGCTTCAGAATATCGATCTCGTTTCGGATAGTCTGAAATGAATCAACAGCTTCGGCAAGAGTTGTATTCACAATAATGCGCGGCATCTGATCAGTCAGCCCGAGGGTTGAACCGCCATTGAAACCGAACCACCCAAGCCACAGAATAAGAGTTCCAAGAACCGAAAGCGGTAAATTATGCTCATACATATGGTTTAGCTCACCATTTTCAGAATATTTATCCTTTCGTGGGCCAAGAACAATCGCACCAGCAAGGCCGATCCACCCACCGACAGAGTGCACAACCGTGCTTCCCGCGAAGTCAATGAATCCAAGTTCTGCGAGCCACCCTCCGCCCCAGACCCAGTGTCCGAAAACAGGATATATCAGAACAGAGATAATTACCGACATTAACATATAGGAGTGAAACTTTATCCTTTCAGCAACGGCTCCCGAAACTATTGTTGCAGCAGTACCCATGAACGCTATCTGAAACATGAAAAAGGAAAAATGCAAATAGCGACAATCCATGGTTTCATATACTTCTCCTTTAACTTCTGGCTAAGTTTGATACAATAGATCTGCTACTTTTTTGTCAATACGGGGGTATCCACAAGGTACAGATTCGACTTCAATTTTACATCTATGTAACAGTTGCTAACTTTGGAAATTTTTCAAATTTCGTATGATTGTAAACAATTCTAAATGTTATTGATCCTCGCTGGTATTTTTGATAATCTCATTTTTCCTGCCGAAGGCAGAAAAAATGCGTTCTGTCAGAAAAAACCAGAAAAACTTGAAAACAGGATGAGATTTGATATTTTAGCAGACAAGAACTTAAACTAATCGCTGGAAACTGGTAATAATGCCCCCAGTTATACATATTCAGGAAGGGTGTATGAGAGATGCTCTCAAAATTGCAGGTTTATACCTGCTTGTTTCGGTTATATGGATAATATCATCCGATAAGGTAACTTATATTATATCACAACATCCCGACTCGTTGATATTCTACTCTACAGTAAAAGGCATTTTTTTCATTACTGCGACAAGCCTCTTTATTTTTTACCTCTCTTATCAGCAAATAAACAGACGCACTCTTCTTATTGAAAAACTCAATGAAGAGCTGAAAATAAAAAAAGAACTTATCAGAGAGCTGCATCACAGGATTATGAATAACCTTCAGGTTGTCATCAGCCTGTTTTCTAATGAGACACAAACAGAGGAGTTTCCGGAAAACATACGAAACCGCCTACTGAGCAAATTATTCTCTTTGAAATCTGTGTTTACAATTGTCTACTATACAAATAATATGAATAATCTTAATTTCGGTGCTATTTTAAAAGAATATGCCAGATGCCGACCAGATCGAATAACTATCGGTAACACGGATAATGCAGATGATTTCAAATTGTCTGTCGAACAGATCGTCACACTCATGGTGGCCATTGATCTGATTTCATACAGTTTTAAAGAAGAATCTGTTATTAAAATAGACTTATCCGACAATCAGAGCATCGTCGTTAGTACTGGCGCTGATAACTGCGAAGAATCAGTACACCTACCCGAAGAAGAAGAACAACTTCTTTCTATGCTTCTTGAGTCTGTTGGAAGCACTATAAAAATAGAACCATGCCAAAAGAAGTTATTACTGAATCAGCATATTCTACCATTACCTGATTATTAAATCAAGACTCTTTAACAAACCTTCTCTCTAATATATGAGGCGACAAGATTACAGGTTTCAAGAAATTTAAGAGTATCATTATTAGATGGCGTTTTCCGGTCATAGGCTTCGATCGAACAGATTTCCTGAAAGCTGTCCATGTAACGCAGCTTCTCTTCAAGATCAACAGGACAATCTGAAAGCTCATTCATGTAATCAACAAGATCGCGTATAGTGTGATTAGGTGGCATCTTGTTATTTTTCAAAAAGTAGGCCATGAAAAATTTCTCAATGGACATTGAAGCGATATTGTAAATTATTTCATTAGTAAATTTCTCAGGGTGATTAATAGATTTTTGCACAAGAGAATTGTACTTATCTCCATCATCCATAAATAATTTCCATTCAACATTTTCCATTTTCAGACCCAACCTCATTTTTATCTACTCCTGGAAAACCAGGTCAAACTCCGCCTTATAGGGATTATCACGAAGTTCATAATCCTTTTCACGGGTTATGCGCAACGAATGATTTTTGAACGCTGCTTCGATTAAATTACAGATCTCATCCTTTTGCGAGCAGTCCCTGTTAAAGTGTATATAAACATGATTATCATCAGAGTCATCAAAGCGAACTAAAAAAGTGTTAGTCTCGATAAAGACCAGATCTTCATATGCGTATGAGAGTTTCAAACCAAGCTCAGACAAAGCCTCTTCAATCTTTCCCAACGGTCTCATGAAAACCTCCACTACCCGCAACTTGCGGAGGAACAGGAATCACAACTGTCTCCGCAAGTTGGAAAAACAATGTTCTCTTCAGTAATCACAGAAAGAGAGTTGTTTTTGTATTTTTGTATACACTCCTTAAGACTACTCGTATCGGATGTGTAGACCTGAATATCATTGCAATAAAAGAGATAATAGGCTCTAGGTTGAAGAGAATTAGAGATGACGCTTGTTATTTTCAGACAAGCAAAAATATCGACAATACTGCTGCTTCCATTTTTCTGGAGTTCGCTTGATGATACTATTTCAAAACTATCTGTATCGGAGTCATATATTCCAAGGTAGTCAGTATCTGTAAAACTATTCATTACAGTTTCGTTTAAATGATCGTGACAACCTGAAACGGGGATCGCAAGTCTCATATTGGTAAACCTCCACTTAAAGATTCCTTTTTAAGGAACCATCTAATGGACTTGTGTATTGTCTTTACACTCAGAGACTCCACAAGAACCTTTTAAAAGATGGTTTGCAGGAGTCACACTGGTCAACTCTTATACAGTGACATTTTGACTATTTAACATAGAGGAAACGAAAACGGAAGAATGGCATCAAGCAACCTGTTACGAATCATCCAGTTGCCTGCCATTCGAATCGATAGCAACAATTAAAGGAAAGTCTTTGACTCTCAATTTATGAACGGCTTCGGCACCAAGATCATCATAAGCAACAACTTCACATGAGACTACACAGCTTGCGATCAGAGCGCCGGCTCCGCCAATTGCTGCGAAATAGACTGCGTCGTTTCTTGCCACCGCCAGGGCTACGTCCTCTGAGCGATCGCCCTTACCTACCATTCCCTTTAAACCACACTCATCCAAAAGGCGCGGTGTATAAGGATCCATACGGTATGATGTTGTTGGTCCGGCGCTTCCAATTACTTGACCCGGTCGCGCGGGAGTAGGCCCTGTATAATAGAGAACCTGATCTTCAAGATTTACCGGCAGTTTTTCACCACTGTCAAGTGCTGCAACAAACCTTTTATGCGCAGCGTCACGAGCCGTGTAGATAATTCCTGAAAGAGAGACCTCGTCCCCCGGTTTAAGCTTAAGCAAATCTTCTTGGCGTAAGGGTGTAGTTAACTGAATATTCATCCCGCCTCCTATAACGAAATCACCGCGTGACGGTGAACATGACAGTTTATATTTACAGCAACAGGTAAAGAGGCGATATGGCAGGGTTCATATTCTATATGAGCATCAAAAGCTGTAACCTTACCTCCGAACCCCTGCGGACCGATCCCCAGAGCGTTGACCGCCTGAAGAATTTTCTGCTCGAGAGCCGCATAACGCTGATCTGAGTGCGGTTCTTCACGGAAAAGAGCTTTTTTAGCAAGATACGTGCATCTCTCAAAATTGCCACCAATACCAACACCGATTACTACAGGCGGGCATGGGTTGCCACCAGCTTCCTTTACTGTTTGGACAACAAAGTCGAGCACACCCTCTTCACCATCCGCAGGCGTCATCATCTTCAGCCTGCTCATGTTCTCGGCACCTCCACCTTTAGGGGCATACTCTATTTCAAGAATATCCCCTTCACATTGCTCAAGATGAATAATTGACGGTGTATTATCAGTACTGTTTTTACGCTCATAGAGAGGATCAGAAACTATTGATTTTCGCAGATAGCCTTCAGCATACCCCTTTCGCACTCCATCGTTTACAGCATCACAGATTAGTGGCGAAGGACCTCCGGCAAGAGTAATTCCATTTCCTATCGTAATAAAAAATACTGCGGTTCCAGTATCCTGGCAGAGTGGGAGCGAACGCTCGGCTGCAACGGCCACATTCTGAATATAACGGTCAATTATCGACCTGGCCCGGTTATCGGTTTCGCGCTTAAGTGCGGTGCGGTAATAACTGAGTGAAAATTCCGGAAGTTCTCTATTCGCCCTGATACAGGCCGATGCTACCTCATCAACAACAGATGCATAATCAACAGTTCTCATGTAGTTACTCCCAATTTCAATAACGCTATTCTAAACGAAGCAAGAGAAGAGGCAAGCGGAATATTCTTGGGACAGGAACTGTCACAGGCCAGTAGCGCTGTACAACCAAATACGCCGTTATCTGTCGCATACAGTCGGTACCAGAACTCATCATCACGAGGATCTCTTGGATCAACCATTATCCGCCAGGCATTTAAAAGTTCCGCAGCACCGACAAAACTACTGTTCATCTGAGCCGTTGCACATGCAGAAACGCAGCAACCACATTCAATACAGCGATCGAGCTCATAGATACGAAGCATTGTCTCATTATCATGTCTGCATGATAATGCATAAGCGATCTCCTCTTCTTTTGTACGGTGCAGATTCATAGCCTGGTTCTGATACATACGGATAAAATAACTTCCGGTATCCACCGAAAGGTCACCTAATAGTAAAAATCCCGGAAGCGGTGCAAGAGTCAAAGCCGAGCCATAATCATCAAGCCTAGCACGGCACGCAAGTGCAGGCCTTCCGTTAATAAGCATGGCACAACTACCACAAACACCCGCACGACAAACATAGTCAAACTTGAGTGAATGATCTACTTCATTCCTGATCTGAAGAATCAGAGAAAGGACTGTGTCTCCGGTCGGAACAACTGAGTATCTCTTAAACCTCGGTTTTAAATCGCTGCCTGGAACAAATCGGAATATTTTTACTTTTTTACATTTATCCATCCTGCTTAACCTTGTGGTGAAATATCCTCATAATCAATTTCTATCGATTCACTAATACTGTTCCACCTGCACAGCGTACGTTTGCAGAACTCTTCCGACATTTCCGGATAATCATCACGATTATGGCAACCTCTCGATTCTTTGCGCTTAAGCGCACAACCAACAACAGCAAGAGCAAGTTTGACCATTCCACGACACTCAAGAGCTGCCGTTGTTTCAGGCGAAGTCGCAGAAAAGCTGCCGGCAATTGCTGCGTCAGGCTCCTGTTCAAGAAGACGGTTAAGCTCAAGACGTGCCGTGTTTAAACCCTCTTCATTTCTAAAGACACCAGCATATCGGCTCATCAGCGACTGCACAGACGAAATAATTGAAACATAACTTAAACCCGGCTTTCCACTCTGTTTTTCAAGACGCAATAAACGCTCACTCTGCTTACCAAACTCATCATCAGCAGCGCTCACCGAAAGACGGCTACCCTTTTTTTGTATATAATCGCTCATCGTTACTGCAGCGAATTCTCCGGCAACGATAGTTTCACCAAGAGAGTTGCCCCCTAAACGGTTAAAACCGTGAAGATCCCAGCAGGCGGCTTCACCCGCAGCAAAAAGTCCGGAAATTCCATATTTTTCGGTGGAAAGCGATTTGTCGGTTCGAATTCCTCCCATTGTATAATGCTGCGCAGGATAAACCGGAATCAGGTCATGCACAGGGTCAACTCCGGCAAAACAGAAGGCGTTTTCAGCAACCTCGCGCAGGTGTGTACTGATATGTTCCCTTCCCAGGTGACGGATATCAAGCCAAAAATGTGAACCGCTATCTCCTTGGCATGCATTACCCAAACGCTCTTCAAGAATCATGGAACGCGAAATAACATCACGGCTAGCAAGCTCTTTCGCCTCAGGAGCATACTTAAGCATGAAGCGCTCCATCTTATTGTTGTACAGATAACCCCCGTCCCCTCTGCATCCTTCAGTTATCAGAACTGAAGACGGCATTAGTGCAGTCGGGTGAAACTGAACAGCCTCCATATTCGAAAGTGTTCCTCCGGATATTGAGAGTACAAGCGCCTGCCCTGCTCCATTACAAATAGAACCGTTAGTTGAATATTCAAACAGCCGTCCGTATCCACCGGTAGCAAGAAGAGTCGCTTTTGACTGAAACAGCTTTATCTTTCCGGTTCGCAGATCAAGAGCCGTTACGCCTTCACAGGTATTATCGCTCATAATCAGAGAAAGAGCCTGCATACGATCCACAATAGGCAACCCGACAGCGGCAGACCTGCGAAGATGAGCCCGCATAAGATTGTGCCCGGTAGAATCAGAACAGTAGCAGGTTCGCCACTGAGCTGTACCACCAAAATTGCGGGCAGTAATTTTACCATGATTATCTTTTTTTTCAACAATCATACGGCCATCTGAAAGAATGCGCTCTCCCGCAGAAACACGAGTCCAGGGAACCCCCCACGAATCAAGCTGATAAACAGAATCAATAACCGAATGGCAGAAATAGTCAACAACGGCAGGATCGGCAATGCCTGCACCTCCGTTGATAGTATCCTGATAATGCAGGCATGGCGAATCAGATGCCCCCATAAATGATGATGCAAGTGCCGCCTGCACCCCTCCCATTGCTGCAGAACTGTGTGATCGCAATGGCGGCACTATCGATATGAGTACCACATCGATGCCGCGCTCCTTAAGTTCAATAGCCGCTCTTAATCCGGCCAGACCGCCACCGACAACGAGCGCCTCTGAGTACGATATATCCATATTATATTATCTTGCAGGTTTATTTTTTATGACGACGGTTCGAGCTATTCACGATCCCAACGATCAGCCTCTTCTTTTAGTTCTACCAGAAGCTCTTCAAGGATTTTAGTTTGAGAACGGTTAGCCCCCAGACCTTCAGGAAAATACTTGGTTATTGCAGCAATGGCCCGCTCGTAGGAGCTCTTCTGCTTTGAGCCGTTAAAATAGTGTAATATCAGTTTCTGCCCGGTTGGTGATAATTCATAATTTGTTATATGTTCCACTACGTTAAATATTGCCTGTCTTAAACCTTCTCTACTCACACAAACCTCCATGAATCAATTTCATTGGTTCAGACTCATACGCATATGTCAAAGAAAAAAGATGAGCAGCATTTATACGCTTCTCTCTTTTTTGTGATTTTTTTCACATTTTAAGCCTTCTACTTGACAAAATTGCAGATGCAGCCAAAAAATTAGTAATTAAAAATAACAGATATCATTATCAAATCGGAAATCAAATGATAAACCGCAAAAGAATAATTCGTCTTATACGGTATAAAAATGTACTGAAAAAACTTCGCAATTCAGGAGAGGATAAAGTCTTCTCTAACATACTCGCCGAGCTAACCGGAGAAAAATCTACACAGGTTCGAAAAGATTTTTCACTACTAAAAATCACTGGAAACAAGAAATCAGGGTATGATATTCATGAACTCATAGAACGCGTAAACGAAATTTTAATTAAACGCGAGAAGAATTGTGCAATAATTGTAGGCTGTGGGAAAATGGCCAAAGCCTTAATGGAATACCAGAACTTCGAAGATGAAAACATTACCATCAGCGCCGGTTTTGATAACAACCCGAAGAAGATTTCACGTGCAAAAGCAACACCTATTTATCCAGTCGAAGAGATCGAATCTTATGTAAAGGAGCACTCAATCAAAGTTGCGATTCTCACAGTTCCAGCAAAATCTGCCCAGCCCGTGTTTGAACAACTAAAGGACTGTGGTATTCGCGCAGTAATGAACTTTGCGCCAGTTACACTGAAAAACTGCGACGAGGTGACTGTAAAGTACATTAATCTTGATGTAGAATTGGAAAGCCTCTTCTATTTCGTGAACGCTCGTTAACCCGCCCTCATCGAAAGTAACTTGACTTTCCTATTTTATTAATGCATTATGGAATATATCAATCAACTCAGGGAGCAACATATGTTAATAGCCTTTCTTCTTCTGCTTCTCATCGTTGTTTCGGTTCTTCTCTTTATCTATATGATTCAACTGCTCTTTATACCGATAGTTATCGGTATAATTATATTGATGATCCGAAATGCCGCAAAAAAAAGGGAACCGGGAGTAAGCATGTACATTCGCGGGGTAGAAAACTCTGAAGCCCGGACAGTTCTGACTAAAGGTTTTGAAAAACAGCAGACACTTAAAAAGCTCAAGATCAAGGTCTCGAAAAGGGAGATTCGAGAGAAAGTTAATTCAATCATCGATGTGGTAGACCGGATATTTGAATGCATTAAAAATGATCCGACTGATATAAAGGCTGCACGACAGTTTTTGAACTACTACCTTGACTCTACAATTACGATACTGAACAAATATATTGAGCTTTCCAAGCATAGTACGGCAAGCAGCGAAATAGAGGAAACGCTCAAAAAAACAGAGGAACTACTTGATACCATTCACCATTCATTCGAAGTACAGTTGGGCAAGCTGCTTAGTAATGATGTAATGGATCTTGATACAGAAATTACACTTCTGGAAAAGACATTCAGGATGGAAGGTCTTAATTACAAACGGTCATAATTACTCACAGAACCACTTTAAGGAGAATACAATGTCAGACGGAATGCTTCAAAAAAAAGAACCAACAGAACTGATCGATCGGTCAAAATTCGTACCGGGTGATCTGGCTAAAATTGAAGAGATTAAAAAGAGTTTTAACATTAATAACTCTGACGAAGTTATTGGTTACGGTATCGGAGCTCAACGCGAGATATCAGATTTTTCAGACACTATCCTCAACCAGGTACGCTCAAAAGACTCTGGCTATGTTGGTGAAGTTTTAACCGGACTGATGTTCACCGTCAAGGATCTTAAGGTAGACTCACTCTCTACAGGTGGCAGTTTTTTATCTTCTGTTCCAATAATTGGCGACATGGTCGACAAGGCCAAAAGGTTTATCGCCCGTTACGACAAGCTCTCGGTACAGATTGAAAAGATAATTGAAGAGCTCGAAAAAGCACGCATGAACCTTCTGAAGGACATCACCCTTCTGGATAATTTATATAACAAAAATCTTTTGTACCTCAAAAACCTTGATGTATACATCGCTGCCGGTGAAGACAAGATAGATGAACTTTACACAGTTGTACTACCGCAGTTTAAAACTAAAGCCGACGAATCGAATGATCCTGCTGATGCACAACGATACCACGATCTTTCACAGTTGATTAATCGCTTCGAGAAGAAGCTGCACGATCTAAAACTTTCCCGTATGATCGCCATTCAAACTGCACCACAAGTCAGGATGATTCAAAACGGCGACCAGGTTCTGGTCGAAAAAATTCAAAGTTCCATTCTTAACACCATTCCACTTTGGAAAAACCAGATAGTTATCGCCATTACACTCTTTCGACAGAATAAGGCTCTGAAGCTACAGAAGGAGATCTCTGAAACGACGAATGATCTTCTGAAGAAAAACTCTGAAATGCTAAAATCAGGAACAGTTGAAGTAGCGCGCGAGAGTGAGCGCGGTATTGTAGAGATTGAAACTCTGAAGAAAGTTAATAATGATCTAATTTCCACAATTGAAGAGACTCTCAAGATTCAGCAGGAAGGCAAGGCGAAACGACAAAACGCCGAAAAAGAGCTGATAAAGCTGGAAGGCGAACTAAAAACAAAGCTGAAAGCTGCGAAAGATACCGCATAAGCGGCATTGTTCCGCTTATAACTACTCTTCAGGGTCAGGGTTAAAGGCTTTTAATGAGTTACTAACCGCCTGAAGAGCAGTTATACTCATCTCATCCGCCTGATTTATTATCTGATCAAGTTTTTCTTTTTCAATACTCTCAATACTCGCACTACTTTCAATCCCACGGATCTCTTTCAATACAGCGCCTACATACTCATCCAGGCGCGCCAGGTTATCAAGTAGAGTTTTAATAGGAGCAATAACATCTTTATTCTCTTCTGTGTCGAAGGCCTCAATCGCACCTGTAATTCTTTTTCTGCTGTTGTTTAGAACCACTCCGCAATTTTCCAGTCGCTCTCGACACTCACGGACTCGAATAGCATTTTTATTCTTCTTTTTAAAAAACATACTCCTCCTATTAACAAGTACAACTGTATGATCACTTCAATATGAATTCATACAGTTGCACCACAGTCAAGATAATTCCAAGTTTAATCAATTACAAAAAGACCATCTTTCATAATTGTTTTTTCAGATTTATCTCGACATAATGCGATAACGTCCATGGTTTCAGATCCGATCATAAAGTCGGTATGCACTAAAGAGACGTTACAGCCAGCCTTTCGTAGATCTTCATCACCATGCAGGCTGTTCATATTTGACAGACATGACGGATATCCGCTTCCAAGAGCGATATGCGAGGCTGCATTCTCGTCATAAAGAATTGATCCGAAAACCTTGCCGCTTGTGTACAGTGGGGAATCACAGCCAACAAGCGCCACCTCTCCAACGAAAGAAGCTCCCTCATCAATGGAAAGATACTTAGCCAGTACCGCCTCATTCTTATCCGCCGAAAACTCCACAACCTTACCATCTTTAAAAACAAAAGAGGCTCCTACGACCATTGTCTCGAGCACTTTAAGTGGCCGTGTTACCTTAACTCTTCCCTCCGTCCGTGTATAATCAGGTGTAGTAAAAACCTCTTCTGTAGGGATATTCGCAATAAACAGCCGTCGGTCAAGAGTATAGGAGGGGCCACCATGCCAGCATGATGTTGAGGTCAGACCGATTTTGAGATCTGTATCACTGTTTTTAAAATGGAGAGTGTCAATCTGCATCTCATCCAGAATTCTGCGTCGTTCAAGAAGCTTAAGACCGTGATCGGTCCAGGCCTGAACTGCATCATCATGGTCCAACCGCAAAATCGGGGCCAGCAGTTCCCAGAGATTATCAACAGATTCGTTACCGGTCAAATAATGAGCCCACTTAGGCCCGGGCGCACAGACAACACACCAGCAGATCTTGTCTTTCAACAAGTTCTTGTAGAATACTGTCTTTGATTTTCGCAAGGCAGTTTCCAGATTTCCCAGCTTCTCGGGATCGGCACCCTCAAGAACCGATAACTCTTCGGTATCGTCGATTCGGACAAAGGCCCAGTCATCAGCACACATCTCGTTATATCGTGATGACAGAAAATCCGGTACAAAATCCAGATAACTCTCTTTTGAATGTGTCAAACGGGTTTTCCGTTCTGTATTTGAGACAACATCGATATGTACATACCGGGCACCGGCCTTGTAAGCCTGCTCGGCAATAACAACAGCAAACTCATAATTGTGATATCCGGTTGTTACATTGAGACACTGTCCGGGATAAAGATTAACCCCTGTCTGTATAATGACACGGGCGTACCGCTCTGCATAGTTATCCATATTCACTCCTCATTTTCCATGGTAATATCGGACATGTTTCTTTATTTTAGGGTACGTCATATATTTTTCTTGTTTTTTTGTAAAACAGTATTCATTATATAAGTCAATCAAACGGAGGTACTGATGAACGAGAAACATTTATCACTCAAGATTAAGACTTTGATAACCCTGATTGTGATAATGTGGGTTATGCTCTTTGTTAATTTTGTTATTTTCAATCATAATCTGCTCAGCTATGGAATTACTCCCAGAACCTTAAGTGGTCTACGGGGTATTTTTTTCGCACCTTTTCTTCATGCAAATTTAGTCCATCTTACCTCTAACACTATACCGTTTTTCATTCTGGGAATTCTTGCGATGCATGATGGTACTGGTGAATTTTATACAGTTTTTATTGTTTCAATGATAACCGCTGGAATCGGAACATGGATAACCGGAAGGTCAGGCACAGTTCACATAGGTGCGAGTGGTATAATATTCGGTCTATTCGGGTACCTGCTTCTGAAAGGCTATTTTCACAGAAGGGCGCTCTCGATAATAACATCAATAGTTGTAGCACTGCTCTATGGCGGGATGATCTGGGGTGTTCTGCCGAAACAGACAGGCATATCCTGGCAAAGCCATCTCTTCGGATTTATAGGAGGGGCACTGTGTGCAAAGGCTATGAGTAAACGGGTCTATATCAAAGTCGACAACTGATTCCTGGGTACTTTGAAGAACCTCCCTCTTTTATTACACCTGATAACTAAAGCTCCAATTTATCGGGGCTCTTGACCAAACAGTTAAGCTTAAATTAGAAATAGCGAACGATATGCACTATCATCAATATCAGGATTAACGATGATAGTATAAATTTCACCACAACTCCACTTATGACACCCATAAAGGCTCCAAATGACGCCTTCAAAGCCGGATCAAGCTCCATTCCTCCGCTTAATTCGCCAATCAAGGCACCCAAAAAAGCACCCAAAAAAAGCCCCACCGGAGGAAAGAAGATAATACCGACAAAAAGACCAATAGTAGCCCCGAGCGACCCACGTTTTGTACCTCCATATTTCAATGACCCCATTGAAGGCAAAACATAGTCCAGAATCGTTATCAGTACTGAAAAGAAAGCGGCTACAACCAGCATTAGCATTGAAATATCTGCAAACCGTGTCCAGTTAAGAAGCAGCAACGCAACAAGACTTACAAAGGGTCCCGGTATAACCGGCACAACACTACCTATTATTCCAAGAATTCCAAACAGAACTGCAATTATGAGGACTATCTCATGTATATAAGCCATTAATATCTTCCTTATTTTTCATCTTTGAAAAAAGTCTACAGAGAAAGATGCTTCAGGTCATTTCCAGTTTTAGGCGACATTCCGCATCTCTTTTTTTGCCCGATTGAGTGTGATCGGTTCAGCTTATTTCTCAATGACGATATCAACAACCATTCCGGTTGCCTGCGCTAAATCTTTCTGAAACATAATTACATCGTTGAAATTATTAAAGGTTCCTATAATCGATCTCGTTTGTTTGTTTCCAAGATTTTATTGCATTTCACCAACAGCCATTCTGATATCTTCTTTTGAGTAAATAGCTGAGACATCCTGACGAATCGCAATAAACTCAAGAACATACTTTAAACGACAGGCAGCATCCAGAGGGCTAGAGAAACGACTGTCCGTATGAGCGGAAAACTGCTGAATACGCTTTACATTCAAAGTTTTTTTTTCACGATCAGTAATTGCTACATCCATTCGGAAAGTCTTAAAAGTTTCAAAAATTGCATTAATTATCAGCTCATTAGTAACTAATTCTGCTAAATGAAGATTTGTGTCTGAATTCTGAATATTACGGGTAAAGAATTTCAATATTTTAATAACGATTTCGGGCATCAGATGTTCATTTAATAATAATTTTACTTTTTCTTCCATTTTATGATTCTCGATTCTCATGGAGGGATATGCCATATTCGCAATATGTGGAACTCCGGTACGCGCCTTAAAGACGATATAATCAATTAATCTATCAAGGGAATCTTTTCTTTCAATATCCATCCCCATAAAAGTGCCTTCAATAATCTTCTCAGCAGCATCCTCTAACGAATAATCATCAGATAAGAGTACTTGAATATTTTTAAACGCCCGTTCGTGCTCATAAGTCTGAAACTTATGAGCAGTAATACTTGTGTCCATTTTACCTTCCTGTGCCTATTTAAGTACCCTATTCTATTAAATCGAACTATATTGAAAAAAAATGAACCAGAAAGCAGCATATATGGAATTATTTATTGAATTCTTAACCGCTGAAAGGTTCGATGATACTACTAGGAACCTCTAATAATAAACTAATTATCAAGGAACTTGCGAAAAATTCCTTAATAATAGACACTTTAACTGTGTTACCTTCTGAAATATTGTAATTTTTCGAAGTTCCCTACTTTAAAATAATAATCAGAGACGGAGAACATGAGTACAATAGACTACAGCGATATTAAAGCAAATTTACTGTCAGTTTTCAGCAGACACACCAAACTGCTGATAGTAATCCAGGGGTCTCCGGACCCTGATGCAATAGCCTCTTCGTTTTTTTTAATGAAAATGGCTGAATTATGCAACTGCGCAAGCACTATAATTGCAGGCAAGACTATCTCATTACCACAAAACCGCGAACTCATCAATCAGCTGAAAATCCCGGTCAGTTTCAGCTTTCCAACCTCTTTCGAAGAGTATGATGGTTATTGCGTGGTTGACTTTCAAACACCAGCAGTAGAAGGAATACCAGCCTCAATCCCCTGTGCCCTGCATATAGATCACCATACACGCACAGAAAATACTATCGTTCCCGAGTATGCGCTCTATCCCGTTGATGTCAATTCAGTATCTACCGTTCTTGCAGGAGTAATGCTGGAACCGGACATCTCATTTGACGAACTAGCAACTGAATATTTAGCTACTGCCCTTGCCTATGGTATAAAAACAGACACCGACAACCTCACCATTGCATCAGCTACCGATAAGGCAAGTTTCAGTGAGATGGAAAAACTCGCAAACCAGGAAATTCTGTCTATGATCACGACCATGCCCTACTCTGAGGAGACCCTCACAGTAATCAGCAAGGCACTACTTGGCAGTATCAACTATAAAAATTGGCTCATCACAGGTCTGGGGTACATTCCCGAATCCATGAGAGATTCTCTGGCGATAACGGCAGACTACATGCTTGAGCAGGAACATGTAACAACAGTTATCGCCTTTGCACTAATCAGTTCCGATACAACTGTCACTCTTGACGCCTCTTTCCGAACAAAAAACAGAGATCTCGATCTTAACGGAATAATCAAATCAATCACTCCAAATGGCGGAGGGCGCAGTTTTAAAGGAGCATTTCAACTTGATTTGTCCTATTTCATTAACTACAGTGAACGGCACTCACTCTGGTCTGTTGTAAACGAAGCAACACTTACAAATATAAAGAAAGCCCGCGATAACATCTCTTTTTATGAAGTACGAACATTCTTTTCTGGTTTTAAAAAACAATTAACAGACATTTTTTATAAACAGGAGTCATGAATATTATTACGTTAACCGATATATCTCTTACTCCCGACATAAACAGGCAGCCTGTTCTAAAATCAATCAACTGGACTATAAACAAAAACGATCGGTGGGTTCTTTTCGGAGCAAACGGATCCGGAAAGAGTATGCTTCTGGAACTGATAACCGGTTACCGACGTCCCTCATCAGGCAGTATCAGCCGTTTCGGCAAACCCGCAACGGGAAGCGACATCCGGCAGATACGGAAAAAGATTGGATATGTCTCGTCCAACATTCGCACACAGGTATTTCCGCGCGAGACCGTCCTTGACCTCATCATGAGTGGTCACTATGCGACAATCGGCCTCTATGACAAACCGGACAGCCTGTTACGCAATAACGCCGAAGAGTTACTTGAACACACAGGATTGATCGATCGCAGGAACGACTTCTTTTCACACCTGTCTGATGGAGAAAAACAGAAAATTCTAATCGCTCGTGCACTCATAAATAGACCGGAACTACTTATCCTTGACGAGCCAGCTGCCACGCTCGACATAGCTTCACGGGAAGATCTTCTCCTTACGCTTTCAAGACTACTGGACAACCACAATGGAGCCCTTATCTATGTTACCCACCACATCGAAGAGATAACTCCTCTGTTCCAGCAATGTCTGATACTTCAAGATGGAACCGTTTTTAAATCCGGATCAATATCAGAAACTATCAGCTCCGAATCTTTGAGCGAACTTTTCAACCTCCCATTGAAAGTTCATTGCCACAACAACCGTTTTTTTCCGATGCTCAAGACAGAAGAGGAGAACTAATGACAAGAAAATTTCCCGACTCTTTTATCTGGGGGAGTGCCATCAACGCATACCAGACTGAAGGTGCAGCTGCACAAGACGGAAAACTTCAGTCCATATGGGACAGCTTCACAGCCGGGAAGCGAAAGAAAAGGACTTCGCCAAAAGCTGGGGCAAATTTTTACAACAAATTCACCCAAGATATAAAACTGCTTCAGCAACTGGGGATTCAAAACTTCCGCTTTTCACTTTCATGGAGCCGGATTATACCTGATGGCAGTGGTGAAGTTAATAAAGAGGCAATACATTTCTATAACCGACTGATTGAGACCCTTCTTGAGCACAATATCAGACCACATGTTGCGCTTTATGCTCATGACCTTCCAGTTATGCTTCAGAAAAACGGAGGCTTTCTTAACCGTGAAACCTGTACAGCCTTTGCAGACTATGCAGAGGTCTGCGCAAAAGAATTTGGAGATAGAATATCAAGCTGGATTACACTCGAAGATCCTTTAACTGAAATTGAATATGGTTACCGTTGCGGCACAATGGCACCGGGAGTAGTCGCACCGGAAAAGCTATTCATCGCTGTTCACAACATGCTTGTCGCACACTCGCTTGCATACTATGCACTGAAGAAATCTCGTAGTAGCTGTTCGGTAGGATTCTCAACCAGGCTTGACCCCCCCCTGCACTCGAACAGAAAAATCAGCAATAAAACTTATGAAATCGCCTATGCATATCTTGTCGACCTCTTCATTGCCCCTGTGATAAAAGGTTATTATCCACGACTATTTGAGGGAGAAATCTATAATCAGAATAAATTCAACCTGCGCCCGAAAGACGCCATGCTTATTCAAAACAGCTTCGATTTTATCGGCATCGTTCACTCCGGTCAAACAATCATCCGGAAGAAGCGAATGAATGTCTTTACGAATGACTATCTGCCGTTTAACATTGTACAGGCGCCCTCTGTAAAACCAGCTCTTTCAGTTAAACAGCCCTACAACCCTGAAGCTCTATCGACTCTGCTACTGTCCCTTCGACAGGATTACGGGAATCCCCCAGTTGTATTTACTGGCGTCGGCTTTCCAGCATCAGACCTGACAAATAATACGACAAACGACTCCATCAGGACACAATTCTATAAAACTGTTCTTTCAACAATACACTTATCTATTGACTCAGGTAATAATATAATAGGCTTTTTTGCAAAAAGTTTTCTTGACGGTTTTGAGTACAACTGCGCAACTCTTCATCGATCAGGGCTTATTCATGTAGATTTTAAAACTTTTGAACACAGCCTGACAGGTACTGCTCAATGGTATTCCGGAGTCTGTAAAACAGATGAAATCTAAAACAGATATTATCCATCCCGCAACCGAACAATCCATACGCAATGCCGGTCTGGCACTGGCAAATGGCAGTCTTGTTGTCATTCCTACAGAGACGGTATATGGACTTGCTGCCAACGCTCTTAATCCAACAGCTGCTACAGCCATTTTCGAGGCAAAACAAAGACCATTCTTTGACCCGCTTATCTGTCACATCAGTGACTACGAAATGCTTAACCTTTTAACAGGCACTCTTTCTGCTCAAATGAGACGCCTTACCGAAGCATTCTGGCCGGGGCCCCTGACAATTGTTGTACCAAAACTAACGGAAGTTCCTGAAATAATTACTGCTGGCCTTACAACAGTTGCAATTAGAATGCCATCTCACCCGGTTTGCACGGCCGTGATCAAGGCCGCAGGAGTTCCGCTTGCAGCGCCCAGCGCAAACCTCTTCGGCAAGTTGAGCCCGACCAGGCCGGAACATACACTCGAGCTTTCATCGTCGGTTCACTCCATAATTGATGGCGGCCCCTGCACTATCGGTATCGAATCTACCATTATACGCGAAATAGATGGCAGATTTGTTCTATTACGTCCAGGCAAAATTACGGCTCATCAGATCGAGTCTGCTCTAAATATACCTGTTATACCCACAGAAGAGACCGAACTGCCAGACGCACCGGGACAACTTCCCTCACACTATTCACCCAATTCTCAGGTTATACTGATAGATGAAGGCGCTACTCCTTCACTGGTAGCCGAACATTCAGTACTTCTCGCTTTTCGAAGAAGCCGCAAAGAGAGTCCTTTTGCAAAAACCATTGTTCTCTCTTCACAGGGCTCCCTCACAGAGGCTGCTTCAAAGCTTTTTGAATCATTGCACACACTTGACGCTCTTTCACCATCAGCTATTTTTGTCGAAACCGTTCCGGAAGAGGGAATAGGAGTTGCGATTATGAACCGGCTAAAAAAGGCAGCATTTCGGGAGTAGTGAATCTCTCTCATTTTTATTTTCTAATCTGTTTTCTATTTGACATTGCCCTAACTCCACTCATATCTATTCTATAAGCTTTAAAAGCTTGAACTTCGAAAAATTTCCAAATTACTAAAAACCATGCTTTTCTAAAACTGCATTATTTGACAATTTTTGAAAGTTCTATAAACGAGGTAATCATTAGAGATTACCTCTTAGTATCAATGATCCTGAATGGAGGGCATTATGGCGCAGCAGATAATTTTTCATAAATCAAAGCGAAAACTTTTTAAAGGTTTCGGTGACGGAATGAGAGCCCCTTTTGCAGCCTTCGCTTTCATAAAAGGGAGAAAAGGATATGTTAAATTCTTTATTATTCCATTTCTGTTAAACATCGTCCTACTTGCTGCAATATTCTACTTAACCTTCACCTGGTTATACCCTACAATTAAAACAGTTCTCCCTCAGGGAGAAGAGTGGTATATCCTTCTGATACGATCATTAACAAGCTCTCTTCTTTTTTTTGTTACCGTAATTAGTGCAATTTTTTTATACTCGATATCAGGGATGGTTATCAGTTTCCTCTTTCTTGATCCGCTCTCTTCAAAAGTTGAAAAGGAGTTACTCATCTCCTCTTCTGATAAATTAACCCTGCGCAAAGTATTCAGCGATTTAGCCTTAACGATAACAACCATTTTCAAAATGATTCTTTTGCTTATTCTTTTTAATGGCGCAATTTTCGCATTGAACTTTATTCCAATAGCAGGCAATCTTTTATTCTCTATTTTCAGTTTTCTTTCTCTAATCTTTTTCTTTGGCGCCCCCTTTATTGAGATGCCTCTGGACAGACGCACGGTAAATTTCAAATCCAAGTTGAAACTGCTACTGCATTACCGTTACATTATAATGGGGCTGGGGTTCAGCTTTATGGTATTAAGCATAATTCCTGTTATTGGTTTTTTAAGCCACAGCCTGGGAGCTGTAGGAGGATCAATTCTATTCAGCGAGAAAATACATCCTGAAGTTGAGTTTGTTCAGAAGTAAATTATGAATAACCCATCATCGATTAAATCGCTTTTTGTCCTTTTCGAAGGTATAGACGGTTCAGGTAAAACAACAATTATTGACTCCGTAAATACACTTCTCTCAAAAGAGGCTCTTCCGGTTACCGTTTTACGCGAACCGACCTCCGGTCGACATGGTCAGAAATTGCGCACATTACTTGCGGAAAAAACCGAACCGGACAGAGCTCTTCTGCTTGATCTCTTCATCACAGACCGCCTTGAAGATGTGACACTGAATATTAAACCGGCACTTGAGAAGAAGCAGATAATCCTCATGGATCGCTACTATTACTCTACGGCTGCCTATCAGGGCAGGACTGTAATCGATGCCAGAAAAATTGTTGAGCAGAATCAAAAACTGGCAGTACCGGAACCAGATATGATCTTTTTTCTTGATATTACACCTGAAACAGCATTCAAACGTGTTACTGAACGTCGCAGTAGCAAAGATATCGAATGCTTTGAAAAAATAGAACGAATGCAGCATATAGATGAAATATACCGAGCAATTCTTCCAGAGACAACACGGTTTCTGAATGCAGGCTTATCTCCAGAAGTTATAGCCGGGCAGGCCGTATCAATGATTAAGGATTTTCTTTAACAATGATCAGAAAACTATACTCCATCACTATTAACCTAACCTATAGCGTTATGCTGATTATTATCGCCCTTAATGCAAAGAATCTTCATATTCGCAGCGAATACTTTATTCTCTTTATAATAATTCTATGTGTAGTTCTATTTCCGCTTATCGACTATTTTAAAAAAAACACTCCTCTTTTACAACGCAAGAAAGAGCGAACAGAACTATACCTTGATACGATCGATTCAATTATTCAGCTTGATTCCATTGACGACTTATTGAGTCTGCAATTCAACAAGCTACTTTCAACAATCTCTCTATCTGAAGGGAGGATGATTTTTTATGACAGGGAAAAGGACGAGTACACACTCTATCTTAAGACACTAAAGCCCGACTCTTTTTCGGCAATTGAGAAACTGGACTATAATAACATACTGCTAGAGATACTAGATACTCCACAGGATATAATCATCAAAAACAGAATTGGCGATGCCCTCCACTTCGAACGTCGTCTTCTTTCCGAGATGACCCGCCTCAATACAGAGATAATTGTTCCGATGTTTTTTTCAGACATAATGACAGGAGCACTTCTACTGGGCAAACGCGAAACGCCCTATTCTTCAGATGACCTTGCGGCTCTGAAAATTTTCGCTTCAAAAGTGGCATCCCTTTCCATGAATGCCGCTTTCTGGAAAGAGATGACCCGCAAAATCGAACTTGAAAAAGACCGCAAAACTGAGCTTCGTGTTCAGCGCTCCTTTCTTCCCATGGCTAACCGCATCATGCCTCATGCTCAGGCTGTAATATATTTTTTAATGAGTTCCGTGCTTTTCGACCGGTTTTATAATCTTTTCCGATATGCCGATTCAATATATTTTATCTCTTACACAATAATCCGAGATAATCGCTCGACAATGATATTTCTTCCTTCTTTGGCTGTTCTATTTGAAACCTTTATCAAATCGGGCATGAATATTGAACAATCTATTTATGAGGCGCGTCAGATTCTAATAGACAAGGGGATGTTCGAAACATCTCCCCGCCTGTTCGTAAGTTCACTTAACACGGAAGGCAGTCTTTTCTTTATAAATGAGACAAAGGTGTCACCCTTTCGATATCGTGGCTCATTGATCAAACTAACAGAACCTGCACAGCTTGAACCAGATGATCTGTGCATATACATGAACCACTATACAGAAAATCTGCTTTTTTCAAACTATGAGAGAGCAAAAAAAATACTGGATGCAAATGTGTCTGAGACCGCAGAAAAGATAAAAACCGAACTTGTTAATTTTTTATCTGAAGAAAACCGCATAAAAGAGAATCTGTTTTTTTGCCTGTTCAAATATACAGGAGTCGACATCAATGAATCTGAATAGAACCGTAATATTTTCCCGTTTTCAGAAAGCCGGAGCCGTTATACTTCTTCTGCTCATCGACTTCTATTTTATCACCGCTCTTTTTACCTATGCTGAAAAGTACCCATTTTCACGACTTATTGTCGATTCGACCCTTCATCATTCAGTTGACATGTTCAACTCCGATAAGCTCTATAAAGGGGTTATTATTTCAATAAATGACAAACCGGTAACATCCTCACCCCTTGCAACAATTCTGAATTCTGAGAATGGAGTCCGTAAGGCTGTGATTCAAACTGAAGGAACTACCCACACTCTCAATTTTCGATCTAAACAGTTTAACAGTGATATTTTTGTTTTCGGATTTTTTCTGCTTATAATTGCCAATCTTCATCTCATTTGGGGATTGATTCTCTACTTCGCAAAACGACTCTACTCCTCTTCCCGCTACTATTCAGCAGCCTCTACTTCATTAGGGCTTCTTATTTTTTCCTCACTTTTTTATTTTTTTACCAGCAATAGTATTCCGCTATTTTTATTCGCGTTACTGTTTGCCTTTGTAATAATTAAAATACTTATATATCTGTGCCGGTTTAAATATCGCAAAATTATTGAAGGGCTGCTTGCAACCCTTATGTTAATCTTTTCCTTGAGAATTATTACGCTGCCCGTCAAACTTTCACTTAGTGAATACTTTCCGATATTTCTCGTTTTCTTTTTAATAACTGCAACCATATGCGGTACAATAGCTGTTATTAAAAATATAGGGAACAAATACCGGAACAAAGCACTACTGATACTTCTTCTGGCGTCTGTTTCCGGGCTGATCATTCCCTTCGCACTGGTACTCCCAATGCTTTATTATGACTTCCCTATTCCGATAAGCTTTACCAGCCTCTTAACGGTCATTGCACCAATAGTCATCGGGAAAACCCTTATTGAAAAAAGCCAGATAAGCGAACTGATATCACGAAAACTTAACTCCTATCACATCATTATTGATATTATCACTTCAATATTTATCGCTCTCTTTCTGACTGGTCTTCTGCTGATGAATCATATTTACGGTTATATGTACATACCAATTCTATTTGCAGTTCTGAATATTTCTCTGATCGGCCGCTCCTTCATTATTAATAGAAGCTCACATCCTGACGGCAATGAACGAGATCTTCAAACATCATCCCTGCAAAGAATAATTGAAACATCGGTTCGGCCTATCGATTTTTCTGAACGGATAGCCCGAATCTATCGCGAAATTTCCCTCTTTCTTGATGTAGAGGCGGTTGAATTAGCCGTGTTTGAATCAGAACAGACAAAATCACTTGTCTCTTCAAACTCTATTACAATTCTTGAAAAGACAAATCCCATAGTGGAGCATTTTCACCACGGCAATGATATTATTAAACGAGATCTGCTTTATAACTCCCATATTGATGACTACATGTCTCTTCGTCCGGAAACGGATCGCTACTATCTGATTGTTCCCATATTCTTTAGGAACGTCATTAAAGCCGTTTTTTTTCTGACCCAGAAAAACAGACGCACCCCATATTTCAAAAATGAGTATGACTATGTTTCTACTGCAGGTGCGATTATTTTTCAGACGATTGAAAATGAGGCTCTGCTTCACCACTCTTTAATAAGAACCAAATATGAGCAAGAGCTAGATAACGCCTCATATGTTCAGATGCGTCTCTTTCCGGTCTATATTCCAGCTGAATCGGGACTGGAACTTTCACTGTACACACGCCCCTACAACAAGGTTACCGGAGACTATGTAGACATTGTGAAACTGGATCAGAATCGCACAGCAATCATTATAGGTGACATTACAGGCCATGGACTACCCGCTGCTATGCTTCATTCGACCACATCGACACTTATTACAGCACTATTTAAGCAGGAAAAAACTCTTTCAGATATTTTTTATGCCATTAACGACTTTCTAATTAACAAATATCGCGGATACGAACTGATAACCATGTTCGGGGCAATTTTTGACAGAAATGAAACATCAATTGAATATATAAATGCAGGCCATCCACCAATATATGTGATGCACCCTGAGAAAGAGACTTTCATCAGAATAGAATCGAAGGGGCACATTCTTGGAGTTACAAATGAAGCAGAATATGAGTCACAAAAGATGTCGTTGCTGCACAAAAGCCAGCTCTTCTTTTTTACTGACGGCTTGACAGAAATAAAGAAGGAGCGTGTAGACTCAAATATCGGGGAGGAATTTCTGGAAAAGATTCTTCACCAACTGCTAAAAGAGCCAATGGAAAAGAAGGTTGAAGAGCTTACCTATTTCATAAGCGGGGTAGACAGCAACTGCATAAGTGATGATATAACAATTGCTGGTGTTGAGGTATTATAGAAAAAGCTGCCCTGAGGACAGCTTTTTCTATTGTTAACCTTCGATAGCATCTACCGGACAAACGCTCGCACAAAGACCGCAACTTGTACAAGTGCTCTCATCAATTACATATTGTGACTCGCCCTGAGAGATAGCCTCTACCGGACATTCGCTTTCGCATGAACCACATGAAGTACATGCATCAGTTATTTTA
The DNA here is from genome assembly GCA_027858855.1 of Spirochaetota bacterium. GTDB lineage: Bacteria > Spirochaetota > UBA4802 > UBA4802 > JAFGJZ01 > JAFGRW01. The sequence goes on from JAQIBV010000047.1 coordinate 48,239, forward strand.
TAAGCCATAAAATTCTCCTTATCTTCTAAGATGTATGAGACATATCTTTTAAAAATGGTATTCGTCAAGCAGTTATTGACGAATATTAATGAAAATCCTCTCTATACTTTTTTTCGATTTTCTTTTTTAAATCAACAATCATATTTCACTCTTGACACTTCTTCAAAACCGGTATATATATGTTTAGTATTCGTACAGAGAAGAGGAGTTTTTATGCCGGAATTCAAAGTTGTAAGCCCCTATCAGCCATCAGGAGACCAGGTAACCGCAATAAAGACACTGACAAAAAGCCTGGGAAACGGTAATAAATACCAGACACTGCTTGGAGTCACCGGATCAGGAAAAACCTTCACAATGGCAAAACTGATCGAAAACGTACAGAAACCGACACTGGTGCTGACCCATAACAAGACTCTCGCAGCTCAGCTCTATCGTGAATTCAAAGAGTATTTTCCCAACAATGCAGTTGAATACTTTGTATCATACTACGACTATTACCAACCGGAAGCCTATGTTGTTTCACAGGATCTCTATATCGAAAAAGACTCTTCAATCAATGATGAGATAGACCGATTGCGTCTATTGGCGACATCGTCTCTACTGGAGAGAAAAGATGTGATTGTCGTTTCTTCCGTATCATGTATTTACGGTATTGGAAGTCCTACTACCTACGAGAAGATGATGATATATCTTCAGGTTGGAGAGGAGATGGATCGTAACCAACTGCTGGAAAATCTGGTAAACATTCAGTACAGTCGCAATGACATCTCATTTACCCGTGGCAACTTTCGTGTCAGAGGTGACATTGTAGAGATTTATCCGGCATATAAGGAGGAACCGATCCGCGTGGAGTTCTTCGGCGATGAGATTGAGGCTATTTCACGTCTTCACCCCGTTACAGGCAAGTCTCTAAAATCGTTACCCTACATCAACATCTATCCGGCAAAACACTTCGTCTCAGAACCAGGTACAACACAGGAGACAGTTTCAATAATTGAAAAGGAGCTGAATGAACAGCTGGCCTATTTTCAGTCAAAGGGCAAACTGGTTGAAGCACAGCGGCTGGAGAGTCGTACACGCTACGACATGGAGATGATACTTGAAATGGGATATTGCTCAGGAATTGAAAATTATTCACGCATTGTTTCGAGGCGTGAACCTGGTGAACGCCCCGATTGCCTGATTGACTACTTTAAGGGTGATTACATGATGTTTATAGACGAGTCGCACGTTACACTTCCACAGGTTCGCGGCATGTATCATGGAGACCGGTCACGGAAACAGAACCTTGTTGACTATGGCTTCAGGCTTCCCTGCGCTCTCGATAATCGCCCTCTCTATTTTGCTGAATTCGAAAACATCATAGATCAGGCTCTGTTTATCTCGGCAACACCAACCGATTATGAAATTGAACAGAGCACTGTTGTCGGTGAACAGATTATCCGCCCGACTGGCCTTATCGACCCTGAAATAGAAGTTCGACCGGCAGTAAATCAGGTCGATGATCTGATAGGCGAAATCCATAAGCGTATCGAACAGAAAGAGCGGGTTCTTGTAACGACTCTGACAAAAAAAATGTCGGAAGAGCTTACTACCTATCTTCAGGATACAGGAATTGCCTGCAGATACCTTCACTCGGAAATTGAGACAATTGAACGGGTCGAAATAATCAGGGATTTGAGAAAGGGAGAATTCGACGTACTCATCGGCATAAACCTTCTTCGTGAAGGACTCGATATTCCGGAGGTATCTCTTGTCGCTATTCTTGACGCAGATAAAGAGGGATTTTTACGGTCAGAGCGATCACTCATTCAAACCTCAGGGCGTGCAGCCCGGAACCTTAACGGGTCTGTTATATTTTATGCCGACAAGATGACCAACTCCATGAAAAAGGCCATTGACGAGACCAACCGGCGTAGAACAATTCAAACAACTTATAATACTACTCATAATATTACACCGAAAACGATCTCCAAAGAAATTTATGACATTATTGAACGTGAATACAGCACAGTTGACCTTGAAGGTGATACCGTTGTTGCTGAGTTTAAAAGCAGATACCGAACAAATAGCATAACCGACCTTGAACAGCTTCGTGATGAGCTTAAGGAAGAGATGCTGGAAGCAGCCGACAAGCTGGAATTTGAAAATGCGGCTTCCCTGCGTGACCAGCTGGCAAAAACTGAAAAGAAAATCCTGATGTTACAACGATCGACCTAAACAGACCATGAGCCATTCTGAATGTCTACGGAATGGCATTACCAAATCAGGGTTTTGAGTGAACATTCAGATCCGTTAGAACATTTATAATGAGTTTTAAAAGAAATGATATAATTATTACAAGGAACTGGAATGCGTTTACGAATCCTAATCACGCTACTGTTACTTTCATTAACTGCCTGCTCTGATTCTATTAAAGATGATGATCTGAAATGCAGACAGGGACAGATTGATCTTGCCGGTTGGAATCGTTTGCAGAATCCGATCCTGAACCTTAACGGAGAGTGGGAGTACTTCCCGAATCTGTTACTGTATCCCTCTGATTTCAGGCTATCTAATTACGAGAACCCAAGCTACACTGACGTCCCTGGAGTATGGGACAATTCAAAAAAATATAATATCGAAAAGGGTCAGGGTTACGCAACCTACCGATTGATTATCAATTCACCGGAAGCAATTAATGATATAGCCTTGAAATTTGGATCTATCAGAACGAGCTATATCTGCTGGCTGAATGAAGCTTTTCTTACAGCAACCGGAGTTGTAGGCAACTCTGCTGAGAGCTCTGTTCCACAGCAGTTTTCAAAGTTCGTTCCAATATCCTTGAATCAGGGTGAGAATGAACTGATAATACAGATCTCAAATTATTACGATGCATACGGTGGATTTTGGGACCCCCTGCTTTTTGGCGACTTGAATACAATACAAAAAAAATTTCTTTTCGAAATCAGCAAAATATTCATCATTGTCGGCTTTATGGTTTTTTCAATACTTCTGGCCACCACTCTTATTATTGTTTCCAATCAACGGACGGATCTTCCTGCAATAATTATATTAGGCCTTTCACTTATGATTCGGATACTGCTCGACCAAGGGCATCTCCTCTTTAACCTTCTGGGATCTCAGTTATGGCACATTTTATTCCGAATTCAGTATCTGTCCCTTACCGTAGGGGCCATTTCGGCAAATATATATATTCTGAAGAAAATTCACACGAAATGGAAACATATCAATCTCGTTCTGTTCCCACTCTATCTGGCAACAACTTTGATCATCATATCCCCTCCCCGAATTTATTCAGGTTTACTCATGATGATTTATGCCTATATGATAATACCAGCCACAGCTGTACTATTTCTGCTCATTTTCCGACGAAGAAAAAACTTCAGCGACTTAACCTTCACAGCCATAACCGGCATTGCTTTATTATCTGCCATATACACACTTAGCATGCGCATCCTGTTTAATCAGCCAACCATAGCTGTTTATGCTGGGTTATCACTGCTGATTCTATACGCAATTACTGAAACCTATTTAATCAGTTTTAGAAAGACGCGTTTTTGTTCAGAAGAAAGGGAAAGAGAGAATAAATCGGTCGAATTATTATACAGCTTCATTCCGAATAAAATAATCGATCTTTTTACACGCACCAAGACTAAACCCTTAGGCGGGGAAAGCCTCTCCATCAGCGGAACCTTAGCATCAATTATTCTGGAAACTTATGATAAAGCGATGTCTGTTTCTCTTCCCGAAGAGTCATTTTCACTGTTAAATTCTCTTTATGGAACCATTGAACCTTTAATCGAAAAAGAGGGGGGAATAATACTCTCATATTGTAACAACCAACTTCTGGTATTATTCCAGGATAATAAAGGCAGTGCCTATAAGGCTATTCGCGCAGCACAGGAGCAGATCAAGTTATTCAATAGACGTAGTGAAATGCTTAACGCGGAATCATTAAGATGTCACTGCATAATAGATAAATCTGATTTTATCATTGGTATAGCTGGAAGCAGATCACTGCTGCAACCCGTATTAATATCAGACTCTAAAAGCTCAATCGATAAAATTACAGGTATAGCAAAAAGGCTACAGATCGATTTTATTATAAGTGAAGACTGTTTTTATCATCTTCTTAAAACTCTTGAAAGAGGCTCTCTGTTGAGCTATCGTCTTATTGGCCGTACAACGTTTGAAGGATCTTCCCGAAGTACTACGCTATATCAGATATTAGAAACAGCCGATCAGAAAGAAAAAACATTAAAAGAGTCGACCAAGGAATCTTTGGAAAGAGGAATATGTGAGTTCCTAAGTGGAAACTTTGAAAAGGCGGAACTGTTATTTGCTGAAGTCATAAAAAAAGATTCAAAAGACAGAGTCGCACAGATTTATCTAGAAAGAGTCAAGGTATGTAAAAAGATGGAAGAGAGTGATCTGTTATTCTGGAATGGTGATTTATAGATGATATATAAATCCCGGCAGCGACCTACTCTCCCACACAGTCACCCGTGCAGTACCATCAGCGATGAGAGGCTTAACTTCTGTGTTCGGAATGGGAACAGGTGTGACCCTCTCTCTATAGCCACCGGG
>JAQIBV010000003.1 GCA_027858855.1 Spirochaetota bacterium
GTAATATTCTTTTTTTCTATTCCAAGTATCTGCTCAGCCCGATAGTTTGCATATGTAATACCACCCTCTGCATCTACTGTGGTAATTCCCACAGGACTGGTCTCCATAATCATTGATAACAGTGTATTTCGTGATTTAATCTCTTCCTCAATCTGTTTTTGTTCTGTGATGTCAGAAAAAATTGTTGCAAATTTTCCTTTTCCTGAAGAATATACAGAAATATGGAAATGTTTTTCTAATGGTTTGAAATATTCTTCAAATTTAAAAGGTATGCCTGTTTTTGCCACTTTGGCATAAATATTAAGATATGGAGCTTCTTCTGTTCCGTAAAGTTCGGTTGCCAATTTTCCAATAGCATCTTCGGCCTTTATATGGAGATGTTTTTCGGAGGCAGGGTTTATTTCAATTATCCGATAATTATTAGCTTCTCCTTTTTGATTATAAATAATTTCATGAAGATATACACCTTCCACCATTTCTAAAAATAGCGAATGAAATCTTTTTTCACTATAACGCAATGACTCTTCTGCCTGTTTACGCTCGGTAATATCATGATAATTCCCCAACACACCCTGAATTACCCTGTCATGTAAAAGATTTACCAGGGTTATTTCTATTATAGTGTATTTACCATTTTTACAAAGATATCTGCATTCAGTTGTAGCGGCAGCACCGGGTTTTTTCATTAGTCCGGTAAAAAATAACTGTGCTTCTTTCAAGTCCTCAGGGTGCACATTGTCCCAGGTACTTTGCCCGATAAGTTCTTCGGGCTGCCAACCGAACCATTTTGTAATATTCGGGCTCTTGTACCGGTTTATTCCATCTTTATCGATTATTACAATGACATCAGAAATATTAGCAAGCATCGTTTTCTGTTTGATTTCGCTTTCAAGTATTCTGCGATTTGCATCAAAAAGTCTAAAGGCCATTTTTATCGAAGTGTAAAGCACAGTATTACTGGAACTTTTTACAACATATCCATAGGATGTAATTTTCTCGGTTTTTTCAACAATCTTCGGTTCTGTGTGACTTGAACAAAAAACTACCGGGATATCACGGGATTGTAAAATTATTGCGGCAGCTTCTGTACCGTCAATTCCCTCCCCTAAATCAATATCCATGAAAATAAGATCAATTTCCGGCAATGAATTGACAGTATCAATAGCCTTTTCGCCGGTAGTTACGGTGATGACAGAATATCCGTATTTTTCCAGAGCCATCTTTTCAGTCATGGCGATAATGATTTCATCTTCAACAAGGAGGATGGTTTTTTTATTTTCACCACTCATATTTTATTCTTCCTGTGTCTAAAATTATTTTCCTGCCGGTAAGGAGCCCGGTTTTCCTGCATCAGTTGGTGTGTATTGAGATTAACGTTTAGGCATAATTCGATGTTTCATTTATTCACAATGAAGTTGGCAATTTATGGCATGCCCAATTGCGCGAAGCGGTGCGCTCTGTGACATCAAGTCGGCAAAACACAAGGACGTGTTTTGCCATATCCTGGTGAAAATTAAATTTTGTAAAACATACCATGCTTAAATGAAATATAGATGTGCATCTTGGTTTCGGAATAATTACAAAACCTGCCACTGGGCTGATTTTTATAAAATAGATGGGCAATTAGTGAAAAGAAATTTGATCAGGTTTATCTAACTGAAATATACCTCCCTCTACAGCCCTGTTTGGATAACACTATATCCCATGTCTGAAGGGTTCTTGCTAAAAATGCGGCTCCCATACCCTGAAGGTAATACTTCCACATTCGATAAAAGCGTTCACTGTAATTTGAGTTTATTCGGCTCCAGTTAGCATCAAAATTTATAAACCACTCCATGGCTGCACGATAGAGCTTGTCAAAAAACAAATCCAATCTTCTGGTGCCCCATAAATCATCCATATATGATTCACCCAGCCCCATTGATAAGCCCCTGAAAACAACCGTGAAAAATCTTTCATCGATAACATTTATATCCCAGTCGCGGTTTCCATTTGTTTTAATGTCCGCGGCCATGAATACTTCTGATACTGCACGTTTCAAGTTTCTCATAAGCCGCAAATGCTCACTTTGATTAATTGTTAATACAAAAAGAGGGGAATGTCAAGTATTCATACATTTCACTGATATAATATTTGGTTTTTCAGTTTTTTTAAAATTTCGAAAAGTGAATATTTGCCTGTTGTTTCTGATATTACAATTGCTGAACTTGAAAATGCACCCGATAAAGTAAAAAATCTTTTACTTGAATTTGATGATTTCGAGTTAATTGAATCAGATAATGAAATGAAAGGATTAGCGGCTTTTTATCTCCAGTCAAAAATTGTTTCTCCAAAGTACTCAGACGATGCACTACATATTGCAATAGCGACAGTTTGCAAGATTGACGTGTCGGTCAGCTGGAACTTCAAGCATATAGTGAACCTTAGAAAAATCCATCAATTCAATTCAATAAATTTGCGTGAAGGTTACAATTTACTGGAAATTAGAACTCCCCGAGAGGTAATAGGTGATGAAAGTTAAAGAATTTGATTGTGTCAAAATGAAACATGATTTACAGGAAAACTTATATAACAGTCTGAAGCCTGAATCTTTTGATGATTACTTTAATAAATTGTCTTGTATGCGTGAAAAATCAGAATTATATAAAACCTTAAAGCTGGCTAACAATACAGCAGATCTGGAGGTCATGTCAATGGGCAAAGAGACATAATGCGTGGTTTTTCATTTATGGACCGGTTTTTTACCACCGTCCCCAATTATTGGCATCAATCGTTAAAGTACACTGTCCCCATTAGTGGTATCAATCGACAAAGTACACCGTCCCCTTTTAAGGGGGTGAACAAGGTACTTGACACGATTGGATGAAAAAATGATAAGTTGAGAAAAGTCTGAATAGCTTTTTGGTGGCGACAAATAGACAAATTGACATTTTTAGTATTTTAACAAAGGATAAAAGAATGGGCGGATTTTTTGGAGTAACTTCACGGGAAGACTGCGTAACGGACCTGTTTTATGGAACCGACTATCACTCTCATCTGGGAACTCGGCGCGGTGGTCTTGCTGTGTGTAATGGTTCAGAGTTTTCCCGATACATACATGACATTTCCAACGCCCAGTTCAGGTCAAAGTTTGAACTGGATATTGAAAAACTGAATGGTAACAAAGGCATTGGAGTAATAAGCGATTATGAGGATCAACCGCTTCTGATCTCTTCACATCTGGGTAATTATGCTATTGTTACAGTGGGCGCCATAAAAAATATAGACGATCTTGTTCAGAAGGCATTCAATAATCGGGTGACTCACTTTTCCGAAATGAGCGGTGGCGAGATCAACCCAACAGAGCTTGTGGCTACTCTGATAAATCAGTGTGCTTCGATTGTGGAGGGTCTGCAATGTGTTCAGGAGCAGATTGTGGGTTCCTGTTCAATTCTGTTGTTAGCGAAAGAGGGAATTTATGCCTCGCGTGACAGATTCGGACGTACCCCTGTTGTTATCGGAAAACGAGAAGATAGCTACGCTGTAGCAATGGACACATGTTCGTTTCCGAATCTTGATTATGAAACTGAGCATTATCTGGGGCCAGGCGAGATAACCTTTATTACTTCGGAGGGTTATGAAACGCGTGTGGCTGCCGGAGACAAGCTAAAGATCTGTACCTTCCTGTGGATATATTATGGTTATCCGGCTTCTTGCTACGAGAAGATCAATTCAGAAGTTGTGCGAAATAAAAATGGCCGTCTCCTGGCACGCAATGACGATGTAAAGATTGACAGTGTCAGCGGAATACCCGATTCTGGTGTTGGTCACGCGCTTGGCTATGCGCAGGAGGCCGGAGTGCCTTATACTCGCTCATTCGTGAAATATACACCAACCTGGTCGCGAAGCTTTATGCCACAGCACCAGCCCAAACGCGACCTCATAGCTCGAATGAAATTAATTCCAGTGCGCGAACTTATTGAGGGAAAGAGCCTGCTTTTTTGTGATGATTCCATCGTTCGCGGAACTCAGTTGCGCGACATTATTTCACGCCTGTATCATTATGGTGCAAAAGAGATCCATATGCGGTTAGCCTGTCCTCCGCTTGTGTTTGCTTGTAAATACCTTAATTTCTCGCGCTCACGAAATGAACTGGATCTGGCTGCCCGCAAAGAGATCTTTAATCTGGAGGGTTCATCGTCAGACAAGCTCTCTGAATATACCAACTGCTCTTCATCCTGTTACAAGACTATGGTTCAGAACATATGTGATCGTCTTAGCCTTACATCTCTTAAGTATCAGAATCTTGAGGATATGCTCGATGCTGTTGGGCTTCCGCACGAAAATCTTTGCACCTATTGCTGGAACGGAAAAGAGTGAGCGCCTCTACGGGCGCTCTGTTGCTGTCAGTGAAACCTTCATATGCCTCTTTTCACGAATAAGGGTCACAGATAGTTTTGATCCAATAGTATTTGATTCCACAGCCTTAATCAGGTCTGAAAAGCTTTCAACCTCAGTGCTGTTTACGGCAATTATTATATCACCGCGTTTTATTCCTGCCTTTTCGGCCGGACTGTCTTCAACAGTTTCTGCAACAAGGGCACCTTTCGGCTCGTCAAGCCCAGCTTTTTTTGCATACTCTTCAGACAGGGGCGCTATCTGCACACCAATAAATGGACGACGCACCTTTCCGTTGTTACGGATCTGTTGCAGAACTGTCCGTGCAGTGTTAATCGGTATTGCGAAACCTATACCCATGTTACCGCCACTCTTGGAATAGATCATGCGGTTAATTCCGATTACTTTGCCGTTTATATTGATAAGCGGCCCTCCCGAGTTTCCGGGATTTATTGATGCGTCAGTTTGAATATGTGTGTACGAACGGCCGTTTGAGTCAAGATCGCGGCGTGCTATGGCGCTAATGACTCCAGTTGTAAATGTCTTATCAAGACCAAAGGGGTTTCCAATTGCAATTGCCCAGTCGCCAACCTTTACAGTGTCCGAATCACCAAGATAGGCAGGCTGCAATTTTTTATCAGACCTGATCTTCAAAAGTGCAAGGTCAGTTACCTCGTCGCTGCCAATAATTTCGGCTGGGTAACTATCTTCGCCAATACGCACTTCAACTTTATCAACGTTTGCAACAACGTGATGGTTTGTGGCAATATATCCATCTTCGGAAATAACAAAACCAGTACCAAGCCCATTCTGTTTTCGTTCCCGTTTTTCAGGCATTGCACGTCCGCCAAAAAAGTCGCGAAAGAAAGGGTCGTTATAAAACGGATGCTGCCTGATTTTAATGGTCTGTTCGGTGCTGATGAAAACTACACTGTTTTCATAAAGCGTATAGATCTCATTAAAGGCCTTCTGTACGCGCGAGGCATCTGTTATTGATTGCGTCTCTTCCATTTCCGGTTCACTTGTTTGAAGAAAATCAGAGTTGTTCTTACCCTTGCAAGAGGCAGAGTAAAACAGCAGGGGGGTCAGAAACAGGGGGAAAAGTGCTACTGTCAATTGTTTACGTGTTATCATAGTCTGGTTCTCCTTTTATTCGTTGGGTTTTCCTCTTACCCGGATGTTCTGTTTGGCAATTCCCTAATGCATTGTTTACGCCTGGTCTTTGGTTGATCTGGCAGCTACAAAATGTTTTGGAAATAAGCCAGGCATACATCCGAATTTCAGAGGATTTTTTCCTGTTTTGGGTATTGTGTATTGTGCAGACACTTTTTGTTACGAGGGGATGTCTCTTTTTTCAATGTTTGAATTTCACAAAACATAGGCAGAGGGGTGGCTGGTAATGAAGTCTTTCTGTTATGATTGCCTATTCGAGTAATAGAGAGACGATAAAATTTGGCCGAAAGCCTCACACCCGGCAACGCGAATATGGGCAAGTGTTAAAATAAGGAAACTGTGAATAGGTGAAAACGCAGGTTTTGTTCTGTTAAAGTGGTACTGATAGTATGCATCAATAATCGGGAGCGCCGCCTGAGCAAGGGCGGCTTTTGATTCTTTTTTGCCAGTAATTTTCTGAATCTGTTCGAAGGGGGTCTCGTTTTTTTGAGGCGACAGGATTTCGGTATACTTGAGTACTGTGATTGTGTAATAATAAAGATTAACCGGTTCTTTTTTTAAGACAATAGATCCAAAATTTAATGCAAGTCGAGACAGTGCATATAACAACAGGCCAGGAATAATCAGGTATATCAGTTCTAACCAGCGAACCAGTGACGGCTCTTCAGGTGCGGTAAGAAGGGTTTTCTGCTTCGAGTCGGATAGCAGCTCATCCTGAATAGCTTCATCATTGTCACCTGTTCTTAGCAGATAGTCGTAAACAAAATGACGCCAGTATGACTCGTCTGCGGGACGATAAAAGGTAGATGGTGTCGGATCAAACGGAGCCCAGATATTATTTTCAGGGTCGATAAGAACCTCACACCAGACATGGGCCATTGCCGATTTAACAATAAATCGCCCGTTTTCGTCTTTAAGGTCATCAACCTGAAATCCCTCTACATAACGGGTTGGTATGCCGTTAATGCGTAAAAGCATTGCAGCGGCAGTCGCGAAGTGAGTGCAGTAACCGCGTCTTTCGGTGAACAGAAAAAAGTCTACAAAATCACGATCGGGTGGAAGATGGCTTGCATTCAGCTCGTATGAGTAGTTTGAGTAAAGAAATGAGCCGATAGCATCTGTTATCTCTTTATGGTTGTTTGCCTGTTCTGTTATTGATAGTGCCATCTTACGGGTTCGTTCTGTAACGCTTCCGGGAATTTGCAGGTAGTCACGATAACGCAGACGAATGTCACGTAGCTTTCGCTCTTTTGAATTTTTTGAATAGGTGAACTGCTCAAGAAGATCGGTTGTATTATGATAATAGAAAACCTGGTATTGAGATGTTACATTCTCCTGTGGTTCCGGGATATAAAGCGCCTCTTTATTAATCAGAACATCATCTTTATATTCTACCGATTCGGTAAAAAGTGGAGTAAAGAAGAGCGCATTTGCAGATTCTACCGGAGTAATCAGAAGCTCCTCCTTTGTGAATGCCGGGTTATCTGAAACCGTTTCGGTGTTGCGTGAAGGCTGGGTAGGGGCTTCCCAGCGGAAAACAGGCCTGTTCCAGCGTGTTCCGGTATAGCTGATTTTGACAGCACCGCGAAGCTTTACAGTACGTTTGCCCGTTATAATCATTTCGATACTGTCTTCAGGTTTTACAGGGCCTCCCAGATCAGTTTCATTTTCAGAGAAGCCGGCAGTGGCCTGCGAAAAATTGACGCGGTGTCTGTATTCCAGCCTTTGGTAAATGTCCTCGAAGATGTTAGATGTGCCGGCCTGAGAAAAAATTCGTGTAAGAATAATTACCGGTAAAAAAATTGCGATGAAGGTTATGGTTATGTGCTGAATCGAGTGATTACCAGTTATGTTTCTTTTCGAGCTGTTTATTGTAAGAGCCAGTAGCGCAAACAGAGTCATTATCAGCATCGAAGTGATTGTATAGTTCTCTTCTCCATGAAGATTAAGCACGGCCAGTGCTGCCGGAAAAGCTGTAATAATAAATGAAAAGTAGTAGTGATTCAGATGTATCAGTATTGTTGAGGTAATAACAAAGATTGCGACAATGATTGCTAATAAAGTTAAAAGCGCTGCGGGATCCTGTGTGTTTCCGGGCAGTAACCCCTGAAATAGAGAGAAGTAGCTTACAGCGCTCAGCCTGCTGGTAAACAGATTTATTGCAAAAGTTGGTAACAGGTACAGTGCAACCAGTGCAGAACCGCGAAAAAAGATCTTTGTTACAATCGATGGATATGGTCGTAACAGAAGGTAAAGCAGCGGATACGAGGCGATAATAATCCAGATGAGGGATGCGCCGATACCGGGGCTTAATGCGAAAAGTTTAGTTATAATAAAAATGATCTGTATGAAACCGAGACAGACCAAGCCATGGTGTGGTTTCCTTTTTAAATAGCGCAAAAGGATAATATGTAGGGGGGGGCTGTTCAGCATACTCATCAGAGGTGGATCCTCCGTTCTTCCTGTGTGATCTGGTGACCGTCCGTTATTGGAAAAAGTGCTTTTGTTGTAAAGTTCTGGTAAAAACAGATTGCCGAGATTCTGATGCCACGTGAACGAAGTACTTCAATCTTCTTTACCTTCTCTTCGGTTAAATTGAGAGTGATAATTGTTACATGGGTCATCTGATCGAGAACCGATGTGTGTTCAAATAGAAAATCAGTAAAGCTGAGCTTTCCGTCGCTGCGAATTGAGAGCAGAGTTTCATACATCATGTCGAAGCCTGATCTGTTGTTTAAGACTGTGGTATACCTGTTTTTATTACTGCAAAACAGAGTCGTCGAGATCTGTCTTACAGCGGCTGCATAAGCAACAGAGGCTGTAACATCTGCGATAGCCTCTTCGTCACGGCTGCCTTCAGGTGCGGTGTAGTTACTCTCGTGAAAATCGGCGAGTATTATCTGGCTGGTTCCGGCACACCGCTCGTAATTTTTAACCTGCAGTTCATTCTGACGTGCACTCTGTTTCCAGTGAATTTTTTTTATAGGGTCTCCCTGAACATATGGGCGAATATCTGAAATAAGTGCTGGGTTTTCACGCCCGCTAATCCTGTTTATCTCGTCCTGATAAATGTCGGGGGTTTCGGCAAACAGTTCACTAACATGGTACAGTGCCGGATAGATCCGGGTAGTATCATTATGGTTAAAACTGAGCCGCAGCTTGACTATTCTGAAAATATCTTCAATTACTATTTCGCTGTGAGATAGAGAGAAGATCCCCCGTGATGGAAATGCTGTGTGGTTTTCAATACGGCAGTTCTGATCTGTGGTGATGCTTCCTGATGCTTCGCGGTTTATCTCTGGCGGTAAAAAACGATCTTTCATCTTTATTGTGACACTGGGAACCGGAAAAATATTATCGACAACGATACTCCAACCGATTACTTCGCATGTGTAAAAGATTCCCACGGGGTGAATGTAGCGGAATGAAGTTGTTTTTTTTAGTATAAACATTAAAATAAAAGAATAGCCGCCAAGAATAAGCAGAAAAAAGAAGATAAAAAACAGCGGAAAGCGGGTTAGGCTGAAGGCAATTGCCCCGCTTGCTGCAAGTGAAAAGAGATAGATGCGGTTAACAGAGATCATCCGTTACACCGCGGGCATTTTAACGGAGTCAATACACTCTTTAACAACAGCCGTGCTTGTAAGGTTTTCGCTTCGTGCTGCGGGTGAGAGTGCAAGTCTGTGCGCGAATACATAGGGCGCATGAGAGCGAATATCTTCGGGGATAACATAGTCGCGTCCCGAAAAGAGAGCCGCGGCCTGGGCAGTTTTTTGCAGTGCAATCAGTGAACGGGTGCTCGCTCCCAACGATATATACTGTGATTTACGGGTTGCAAGGCCAAGTTCAACAATGTAGTTACTAATCGCTTCTGAAATATGTACAGATCGTCTCTTTGTTTGCAGTTGCAGAATGTCTTCGGCGTGTGCGACCGGGGCTAGTTTTAACAGAGGGTCTTCGGCCGCACGGCTCTGAAGAATGCGGCTTTCGTGAACGGGTGATGCATAGCCTAGTGTAAGGCTTATCAGAAAACGGTCAAGCTGTGCTTCTGGAAGTTTGAAGGTTCCTTCATATTCAATGGGATTCTGTGTAGCCAGAACAGTAAACGGAGCGTCAAGAGTGTAGGTTGTTCCGCCTTCAGAGATCTGTCGCTCTTCCATTACTTCAAGTAGTGCCGATTGGGTCTTCGGTGATGTCCGGTTTATCTCGTCGGCTAGAAGGATGTTGGTATAGACAGGCCCCTTTTTGTATTCAAAGTCGTCCAGCTTACGATTATAAACAGAGATTCCAGTTATGTCAGAGGGCAGCAGGTCGGGGGTAAACTGGATGCGGCTGTAATCGAGGTGAATCGAGCGTGAAAGAGCCTTTACTAGAGTAGTCTTACCAATGCCGGGAATATCTTCTATAAGAATATGCCCCTCGGCGATTATTGCCTTGATAATAAGCTCAATCTCGAAGCGTTTTCCGATTATGACTTTTTCCATGTTCTGGACGATATTTTCGATAATTTCCATAAAAGCCTCCCGTTTCTCATTGCAAATATAGTGTTTGCTATATTGTAGTGTCAATGCAATTCTTTCGATTAGCCGGGTACGGGGGCTGTTGTTGGAAGAATTAATGTAGAACTTAAGTTGTATTTTGGCCTTGTGGAAACTCGAAGTATCTTTTATAATTGATTTATTCGGATTTTTCATGATAGAGTTGAATTAATATAACTTTTGTGCTATTAATTAGTAAACATGCAGAAAGTTTTGTCGATCTTTTTGTTGAATCGATTTAATAAAAATTTACACGGGTGTAATGTGAAGAATACTGTTAAAAAACGTCTCCGAACAATTGGCCTCGCCCTGGCTTTGACCGTCATTACTGTGATTTTCAGACAGCTGTTTTCCATCTTTATTTACATGTTCGGGTTGCCGACAGCTATGCATCCCATTGCAGTCTGGTTTTTGATATTCGTCGTGCTATGGGCTCCCCGGCTGGTCTTTTACATGCCTCTTCTGGTCTCGGAAGCTGTTGGTCTTATGATTCTTTATCTCAATCCTGAATTGGATAATACTAATGCCTATACCGGTATCATCCTGAATTTACTAATGGTCATACTGGTTGCAGAAGTGTTCAGATATTCTTTTAAACGGATAAAAAGGGTTAATCAGAAACTTATCGAGGAAAGAGAACGAGCCGACCTGGCGACTAAGCGCAAGGATGTCTT
>JAQIBV010000027.1 GCA_027858855.1 Spirochaetota bacterium
AGTTGAGGAAGTCATGAGTAAAAACAGTACGGTAATTATTGAAATACTAACTGCAAATAAAAAGCCCCCTTTGGGGGTTGGGGGCATATAGATTAAGATTTGTGGGTAGAAGTCAGGCCTCCGGTGGGGGGAGAATAAAAATTAAGAGTTCTTATTCCATGAGTTTTCCCTGTTTCATCGCATCTGAGGAAGTATGAAGAAGTCGAGAAGATCATTTTCTATGGATTATTTTTGTCTCAACGCATCTAAAGGTATATTAGAAATTGAGAGGGTCTTAGAGTAGAATTTTTTTTGCATGTCTCGGAAAAAACTCAAGAATAGTTCAAACTAAAACAAAACGCATGGGAAGACCAGTTTCTATGGTCAATGACCCGTCAGAAAGATACATGTCTCCATCCATTGTAAATTCAAAGGGTTCACCGATCTCAACTTCAAGAAGCGAAACGACCTCATCTATATTAAGATTATTCTCGACCCTACTGCCAGCCGCAAAACGGCTTAGTTGTGTTACCACATCCAGTGGGCGCATACCATTAATAAGACAGTGAAACGAAGATGTCATATCATCGGCTCTGTAGAGTGTCTTAAACCCCATACCGACCTGTTCGACTGTGCCTGCAAGTACAAATAGAACCTTCCGAAAACCAATCCGCTGTGAATCTATATGGATAGTCGCATCCATTGAACGCATAACGGAAAGCTCTGATTCCTTCTTCAAAGTAAGATTATTCAGAACGTCTCCGATAGTTTCCGTTACCGTCTTACCGATAGCACTTATGTTCTTACGAAATCCTTTTTTTCCATCGCTGTAGCACTCATTCAAAAAGTTGGCAACCATTCCAAAACCAAATAGAAAGCAGTACTTTTCACCAATTTTGAGCGTATCCCTGGTCACCATGCGCGGAATGAAAGTTGTATCTACCATGTGCAGAAATGAACGTAATATCTGGCTACTGTCCCCCTTCAAGCCAATGCTAACTGCAATATTATTCATTGTACCATCGTTAAGTAAAAGAATTCCGGGAACCGGCGCCGGGCGATAAAGCTGAATCAACCGAGAAATGACGTTGTGAATGGTACCGTCGCCACCAGAAATACCAATATATTCATAATTTTTCTCTTTAAACTCAATAAGAACCCGGTCAAGATCTTCAAGCGATGAAGTCGTACGCACATCTACACGCCCCTGACCAATTACTGTGAAAAGCTCAACAGAGGCGCATTTTGTACGTAGATTTTTTCTGGAATAGGGATTAACAATAATTCCTATAACCGGTTTTTTTCTATTATATGGCGAGAATGACATGTATAACCTCATAAAATTCAGGAGTCTTTTAAAATCAAACCTCACAGACTCCCGGTAGTTTTATCCACTTGTTTAAACTAAATATTGCGAAAATAAACCATGACGAACCTGGCTGAAACCTATTTTAAAATAAGCTATTATTGTCTCTGGTATTTTCACAATATGTAAGTACTAATGTTAAGGCAAGAATTAAAAAAAGGGCAACTTCCTGCATGAACTCTTCTCACCGAAATTTTACTTTACAATTATGACTCATTTCATAACCTTGATTAATCACATACAATTATGTGTTTATTCGGGGTGTAGCGCAGTCCGGTTAGCGCACATGACTGGGGGTCATGGGGTCGGAGGTTCAAATCCTCTCATCCCGACATAGAGGTACGCATGCATTTTAAACACTTAACAAAAGACTCTATCAGCTTTTCAGACAAGACAGAAAAACAACACATCATCCGCGAAATGCTCGCCAAACTGGAAGAGCAGGGTAAAATCACGAATACCATGCGCTACTACGCGCAGGTTGTTCATCGCGAATCGTTGGAAAACACAGGTATCGGAAACGGCTTTGCAATCCCCCACGCAAGGACCGAATCGGTAGAGACGCTATCCATGGTTTTCTGTATTCTGAAAGAGGGTATTGATTATGACTCGTACGACGGCAAACCTGTTCGCTTTGTTTTGCTTTCACTGTTCCCATCTTCATACAGTACTACCTATCTCTACTATATAAGTATGATGGCATCTTTTTTCAGTAACAATGACATTGTCTCCCAGCTTGAAGCGGCTGAAACAACCGATGAGATTTATTCTATTCTTGAAGAGCAGTCGAACCACTACTACGAGAAAATCTCTAATCAGGAACGCAATGAGGTCGATCATAGTGCAAACCTGGCTGGTGTTCCCAGTGCAGAGCTTGATCTTCTGGTAAGGCTTGACAGACTCTACAAGATGAACGAATCACAAAAATGCTCGATAGTTTCTGAAAAAATATCCGACCTAGAGCAATTGATCGACAAACGATCTTTGACCTATTACAAACGTATGCAAAAGAAATGCGCAACTCCATTCGCCTTTGTTGAAAAACAGGCTTGTTCTGGTTGCAACATGAATATTCCACCAATCGAACTCAATGCAATCAAAGAACGCAAAGATATTTCTGTCTGCTCTAACTGTGGACGTTTTCTTCTTTTTGTTTAATCATTCTCCCGGGCTACAAAATTTTGACTTTATCAGTTATTGGTATATAATTGAATTGTGATAGCTTTTCACAGTGATTAAGAAGCAGATTTTAAAACAGGACACTGATGGTAAGGTTTATATGAAACAGTTAGCCCTCTTTTCGAAAATAAATAACTCTTTGTTAAAAGCATACACAACTCGCTCCATGCTCGATCAACAAAGAGCACAACTTTTCATAAAGGTTCTTTTAATTTTTACTGTTCTGACCAGCTTGTCGGTAGTTAACACACTGTTAACTTCACCGGAAACTGCATCAACACTCTATCTTGGCGCCATGTCGTTCATAATGGTAGGCTATCTGCTCTCCTTTATTCTACTGAAATCAGGAAAATATTACATTGCAGTCAGTATTTCTATCTTTCTTCCACTGATAATGCTCGTTATTCAGGGAATTACAATCGATTCGACTGCCGGTAAATATATCTACACAATGTACTACTATATATTCCTGGTACTGGCCGCACTCTTCGGAAATTATGCCACAATTATTGTTACAACAGTTGCCGTTGTCGGTAGTGGTGCTGCGACCATACTTAGTTCAGGGAATCTAATCAATTCTGAAAAATACGGGATAATAATAACCAGTATCTTTTTCATTTCCGTATTTATTTCGGTTCTCTGTGTTCTGATATTTAAGCTTGTAAAGGCCGCCGTATCACAGGTTATAGAACAAAACGATTCGCTGGGCAAAAACGTCGATCGACTCAAAATGGTTATTGATACAGTTGACAAGGTGTCTCAGGCCCTCTCTGATAATTCTGCTGAAATTTCGGCCTATTCCGAGAACTTCAGCGGAAACGCACAGACTCAGGCTGCCAGTATTGAAGAGATTACTTCTACACTAGAAGAGGTTCAGGCTTCGGCGGAATCTTCGGCCGACATGACCCTATCCCAGGTAAAGAAGACTGATGAACTGATTGAAAATTTGCGAAAGATGTTCTCACTAATTTCGGAAAATCGCACCAACCTGACAGGCGCACTGAATCTTAAGAAATCGCTGGACACAAGCATTCAGGTGGCAATAACCGAAGTGCAGAACTGTCAGAAGGCAATGAACAATGTAGCAAGTAGTATAAGCAAGGTTAGTGACTCAACGGCTCTTATTAACAATATATCTGATCAGATTAACCTGCTATCCCTTAACGCATCAATCGAAGCCGCACGCGCCGGTGAACAGGGCAAAGGTTTTGCGGTGGTAGCAGATGAGGTCGGCAAACTGGCAGAAAACACACAGGAGAACGCCAAAGAAATAACAAACTTAGTTATTACAACAACCTACGAAATGGAGACAACTCAGAACAGCCTGACCAAGGTAATAAAGTCTTCCAGAGATGTTATGGAATACGCATCACATTTAGGCGTAATTATTCTGGAAGTTAATAAAATATCTGAAACAGATCTGGCAATAAACAGCGACCTTCAGAAAAGTGCATCAACAGTTGGAAGCGGGTCTGAAGAGATCAATAGATCTATGGAAGAGCTTAAACGGGCTATAATCGAAATAACAAGCTCTATATCAACTATTAACGACTCTACCCAGCAACTTGCCGCAGGGGCCGAAGAGATTAACGCCACAGCGCAGACCATATCGCAGAGTGAAGAGCAGATACGCAAACTGTTGACCGAAAAGAACGAATAGACTGTCTTTATCTTAATATAATAGAAGTCATCAAACCTGACTGTATCTGAAACAATCCATGATATGGTCATTCACCAGTCCAACCGCCTGCATGTAAGAATAGACAATCACCGGCCCGACAAACTTCATTCCTCTTCGTTTAAGGTCTGCCGACAACTGTTCAGATAGCTCAGTTTTGGCCGGAATCTGATCAATTGAGATATAACAGTTTTTGATTTGTGCACCTCTTACAAAGGCCCAGAGATATTCTGAAAAACTCCCGTATTCGGCCTGTATGTCACAATAAATTTTAGCGTTAGAGACCGAAGCATTAATTTTGTTTCTGTTACGAACTAAACCGCTATTGTTCATTAGCTCTTCAATTTTGTCATCGTTATAACCAGCAACAGTAGCTGGAACAAAATTATCATAGGCGAGTCGATAAGCCTCCCTTTTTTTTAGAACGATCTCCCAGGAAAGACCAGCCTGCACCCCCTCAAGAATAAGCATTTCAAACAACTTTCTGTCATCATAAACCGGAACACCCCACTCCTTGTCATGATATTCACAATAAATAGAATTTTTTTCATTCACCCATTCACAACGTTTCATGTTTTCTCCCAAATAGTTTATATTTTCAGTTTTGTTCATTAAATAATTCTTTAAAAGCAAAAATTATTTTTTGCAATAATTTTATCAAAGTTTAAACTCTATCATCAATTCACACCTGCTTAAACACTCCATGTAAAGCTGCATGAGTGTGCCGCCTAGAGTTAATAACTTTACAAAAACTAACTCATTCTTTATCTTAGTAAGAAATACTAATAAATATCACAGAGACTGGCTTATCAGAACCTGACAACGGAACGATATAAATGAAACTGAAAAAATCAAGTCTTGTAATTCCACTCTCTTTTGCGGCATTCATTTCATTAGGGCTACCTGATGGCTTAATGGGGGTTGCATGGCCCGGCATTGCAAGCTCTTTCACATTACCTCTGGACTATGTAGGAATTCTGCTTATAACAGGTACAGCCGGATACATAATCTCAAGCTTTTTCAGTCCATCAATCACACGTATTTTAGGTGTGGGCGGTCTTCTTGCAGCAAGTTGTTTCCTTACAGCAACAGGCCTTCTGGTCTATGGCTCCACACCAACATGGATGCTCTTTATCCCCTTCTCGATTATTTTAGGAGTTGGAGCCGGAGCCATTGATGCTGGTATCAATACATATATTGCACAGAATCATAGCGAACGACTGATGCACTGGCTTCATGCAAGCTTTGGAATCGGAATAACAGCAGGCCCTGTAATTATGACTCTGGGCATTAGATACAGTGGAACCTGGCGTACCGGCTACTATATAACCGGAATAGCCCAACTAATACTTGCCACAATCTTTTTACTGAATCGCTCTCAATGGTCACTAAAGACAGATTCATCTGAAATAAAAGTTGAAAATGAACAGCACAGCGACGCTCCAATGTCAGAAACACTTAAGCTCTTACCGGCTTACCTGAGTATGCTGTTATTTCTGCTTTATACAGGTGTAGAGCTTGGTTTTGGTCTATGGATATTTACAATTCTGACTAAATCTCGTGGAGTTGATCCTCAAATTGCCGGTTTTCTTACCTCTGCCTACTGGGGTACCTTCACAGTTGGTCGTGTTTTGGCAGGTTTTTCTTCAAACCTTTTCAATGGAACGCACCTTCTTTTCTGGGCAATGATATCTGCAATATTTGGTTTATCCCTGGTAATAATAGACCTGAACATAATTGTTACAATTATGGGTATTACCCTTCTTGGACTTGCACTTGCTCCGGTTTTTCCAGGTCTTGTTTCTGACACAGAAAACCGTGTAGGTAGGCGTCACCAGGCAAACACCATAGGGATGCAGATCTCGGCAGCCGGTCTTGGCGCTGCAGCACTGCCGGCATTAGCAGGAACTCTTGGTGAAAGCTATTCTCTTGAAATAATTCCAGCAATACTGCTTACAAGTCTTGTGGTACTTTTTATATGTTTTATACTCTCACATCTTTTTAAAAAAAGCTTATAATAAATTTTCAAAAAAAAACCGCCCCCGGGATACCCGAAGACGGTCAGCATATGCCAAAAATTTTAAAAGGAGTTTAAAGGCCCATTGTAACCTCAACGGTACAACTTTCGCCTTTAGGTATATACGGAATAGCCATATGATCAACAGTAACACCGTTGACTGTACAGCCCTTCACGCCTTTTTCAATGTGCTCGGAGTTTGTAACCTTTATGGTGTAAACTGCTCCCCGAAGCTTCCTCATGACGGTAAAACCGTCCCAATGCTGTGGAATACATGGATCCACAATAAGTCCTTCAAAACCCGGTCTAACACCAAGTATGTACCATGTTGCAGCACGATAGGTCCACGCCGCCGTTCCTGAGAGCCAACTGTTGCGAGCGAGCCCCGATTGCGGGTGCTCATCACTCAGGATATTCTGAGCATAACAGTATGGTTCAAGCTCATAAATGTCAATATCTTTCTCGGCCGGGTTTATCTGCTGGTAATACTGAAACGCACGGTTTCCGTTACCCCGCATAGCTTCTGCAATCATCACCCACGGATTTGTGTGAAGAAAGATTCCCCCATTCTCTTTGGCACCCGGAGGATAGGTAGTTATACCACCTTTGTCGGGATCAAAACCATCGTATCCTGGCCAGCTTACTTTGATACCATTTTCAGTATTAAGTTTATTAAAAACCGATTCGAGTGCCTTTGAAGCATGCTCTTCTGTGGCGAATCCAGCCATAACGGGCCACGACTGTCCATTAACATATATCTTGCCCTTGTCGTTTTTGTGCGAACCAACCGGGTTTCCATTGTTGTCATAATAGCGTACAAACCATTCGCCGTCCCAGGCCTCTTTGTTCACAACCTCTTTCATCTTTTCCCACCAGCCACGATAGCGGTCAGCGGTTTCAGTTTCTCCAAGATAGGTGAAAAGATCAATCATCTCGAGTAAAGCGACTCCATACAACGAAGCGTTGAATATTGATTCAGAGCCTGTTGGAAGGTTCACCGTGTCATTCCAGTCGGCAAATCCAAGAAGCGGTAATCCGTGAGCACCGGTATGGGTACATGTGAAATTCAGCGCCCTTTCAATATGCTCGCGAACAGTTCCCGACTCTTTCGATTGACTGGACTTTGTATAAAATGGAATGACCTCATCAAGAATTGCTGTATTTCCAGTCTCTTTTATGTATGTAGCCAGTGATACAAGTACCCACAAATGGTCGTCACCATAAAAGTCGGGACGATCGGGCATTTCACGAGAATCACCCTCATTCGCCTCTTTTGTAGAGGGATAGAACTGGTGCATTGCTGCTCCATCGGGTCGGTGAATCGCAAGAAGATCCCGCATAAGGAGCAAAGCCTCTTCCGGCATATGGGACATGACGCCCAGAAGATCCTGAGACGAATCACGCATGCCAAGGCCGCGTGCACCAAGCCCCAGCTGGTATGATGAAAGATAGCGCGACCAGTTCTTGGTAATATAGCATTGTTTAGGATGATGCACATTAAGCATATTATTCATGGTCGCCGACGGTGTATCAACAACAAGTGAGTCCAGGTAATCATCCCAGAAATCCGCCAGCCCCTTACGCGCAGTATCTACGGCTTCCACGGTATTGAATTTATTGACAACCTGTTTCAAATCATCTATTTTATCAGTTTGGCCAAGCTGCAGTATTATCCGCTTCTGCTCTCCTGCGCCAAGATCTCCAAGCTGGTGAAGCAATGCTGCAATATTATCACCACGAAGAGCCTCAGTATCGGAAAGAGTACTATTCTGCAACGATTCAGGGGCTACCCATGAGCCATAACCATTACTCCCAAGGAATTTGGCACGGTCGGTCTCATAACTTGCAACAGCAGCATTAGATGTGAAGAAGTTCCACTGAGTGTCACGCCTCATAAAGGGATATTGTACAAGCACAGTCTGTCCATCAACATGATGCATTTTACTCTGCATTGTCTGTGGAACCCAGTCCGCATTTGTGAACTGTTTTAATGCCTCAAAATGGGTGTATTCCACTACTGGTATAAAATCCAGATTTTTTGTTTTATCTGAAGTATTGGTTATTACACAATCCATAACCAGGGATGAAGCCTTATGCGGAACAAAGAAAGTAATATCCAGACTGACACCATTTGTTTCCGAAACTATTCTGTTATATGATAGCCCAACACGACACTCAAAACGGTCCGGTTCAGTCGTACAGGGAACATAAAAGGGAGAGGTAACGGTATAACTGTTATCAGTTTTTTCACGAATATAAAAAGCTGTTCCATTCATTTCAGATTGGGGTAACCCGGGTATATATTTAGTTATTCTGTTAAAGGCCGGGTCTCCTTTACAGATAAGTGTACCACCGGTCTGATCGATAAAGCCGCCAAAATCAAGTGTTCCCACATAGTTAATCCACCTTACCGGTGTTTTAAGGTTTGTTATAACATACTCACGTTTTTCATTATCAAAATGTCCGTACTTCATATCCACTCCTTATTCCATGCGCCAAATAAATCTATCCGCCACCGATTGGCAGCGGATAGTGCAATTCTCATTGAAATCTAAATCACTCAGCCAAGAGTTACTTCAACAGCAACAACATCACCGCCCATCTCTATCGGCACAAGAGAGCCCTCAACCGGCTTTCCATCAACAAGAAGTGACTTCACCCCTTTGCTTACGCCATCCGGATTTTTGATAGTTATGTTGTACGTTTTTCCACGAAACTTACGAGTTGCAGTGTAATCTTTCCATGCTTTTGGTATACACGGCTCTACCGCTAAGCCTTTATAGTCTGGCTGTAATCCCAATATGGATTGAGATATTGCAACAAAATTCCATGCGGCAGTTCCCGAAAGCCAGGAGTTCTTGGCTTCTCCCGGTTTAAAAGCATCTTTACCAGCAATCATCTGACAGTACACATACGGCTCCACCTTGTGCAGCTCAGAAATTTCCTCGTTATACGATGGAGCAATCTTTTTGTAATAGTCAAAAGCCTGATCTCCACGACCAATTTCAGTTTCAGCTATCATAACCCAGGGATTATTATGCGTAAAAATACCCGCATTTTCTTTATAACCTGCAGGATAGGTCGAAATTTCACCGTATTCGATATAGTACTTAGTGAATGCCGGCTGATTTAGCACTATACCGTAATCACAATCCAGATGTTTTTTAACAGAATCCATCGCCTTTTCGACAAGACCCTCATCCTTACCAATTCCAGCCATACCGCACCAGCCTTGTGACTCAATAAAGATCTTACCCTCTTCATTCTCTTTCGAACCGACCTTCTTGCCATAATAATCATATGCCCGAAGATACCACTCACCGTCCCAGCCGTGTTTCTTGACAGCTTCGACCATGTTGTCGATATGTTTCTGAGCATTATCGGCCTCATCATTTTTACCGATTTCACGGCACAATTTGACATACTCTTTACCATACATCACAAAGAGCCCGGCAATCATCAATGACTCGGCAGTCCGACCCATCTTATTGTTTGTTGTCTGAAACGACTCGTTTGGATCTTCCGAAAAGCAGTTCAGGTTAAGACAGTCATTCCAGTCGGCACGGCCAATCAGAGGTAAATCGTGTGGGCCAAGATTATTCACAACATGATAAAATGAGGCCTTCAGGTGGTCAAAGTGCGGCTTTTTGTTGTTTTCATCATTATCGAACGGAACCATCTCGTCAAGTATAGAGAAGTCTCCTGTCTCTTTGATGTATGCTGTAGTTGAAAGTATCAGCCAAAGCGGATCATCGTTAAAGTTACCACCAATGGTATCATTACCACGCTTAGTAAGCGGCTGGTACTGGTGGTAAGCCGAACCGTCTTCAAACTGTGTAGATGCAATATCAATTATACGCTCACGCGCTCGTTCTGGTATCTGATGTACAAAACCGATGATATCCTGATTTGAATCACGGAATCCCATTCCACGTCCGATGCCTGACTCAAAGAAAGAGGCACTCCGTGAAAAATTGAAGGTAACCATACACTGATACTGGTTCCAGATATTGACCATCCGATCAAGTTTATCGTCATTGGTTTTCACATTGATCTTTTCAAGCAGATTATCCCAGAAAAGTTTCAGTTCATCAAAAGCAGCATCAACCTTTGCAACTGTATCAAAACGGGCAATCATCTCTTTTGCAGTTTTTTTGTTGATAACACCCTTTGATGCATACTTCTCATCCCTTGGCATCTCTACATATCCCAGAACGAAAACAAAATCTTTCTGCTCACCTGGTTTTAATTCAACCTCAATGTAATGAGAAGCAATTGGCGACCAACCATGCGCGATCGTATTTTTTGGAGAACCCGAAAGTACCACATCCGGTTCATTAAAACCGTTATATAAACCAATAAATGAATCCCGGTCTGTATCAAAGCCCTGTATCGGAGCGTTTACAGAATAGAATGCATAGTGGTCACGACGCTCCTTATACTCGGTCTTGTGATAAATCACCGAATCCTCGACTTCAACTTCTCCGGTCGAAAAATTCCGCTGAAAATTTTCCATATCATCAACAGCATTCCAAAGACACCACTCTACAAAAGAGAAAAGTTTCAGTTTTTTTACAGATTTGGAGTTATTTGTCAGCGTTACCTTTTGCAGCTCACCCCAGAATTTTTGCGGAATAAAATAGAGAACCTCTGCGGATACACCATTTTTTTCACCAGTTATTTTTGTGTAGCTTAAACCGTGACGGCATTCATACGAGTCAAGCGGTGTCTTCATAGGTTTCCAGCCGGGTGACCAGACAGTCTCGCCGTCATTGATGTAGAAGTACTTACCACCATCATCTGCCGGTACATTGTTATAACGGTATCTTGTTAAACGACGGTATCGGGCATCTTTATAAAAAGTGTAACCCCCACCGGTGTTTGAAACAAGAGAGAAGAAGTCCTCATTACCAAGATAGTTTATCCATGGATAAGGAGTTTGAGGAGTTTCAATTACATATTCACGTCTTTCATCATCAAAATGGCCGAATTTCATCGTGACCTCCGAATTATTTTATATATAGGAAAATATAGGCAAATATAGGCAAATATTGATAAAAATGGGTAAATCGCAGACCTCTGCAACAATACCCGCAAGTTTCTATTTTAATAAAGAAAATCAATTCCTGTGGGCAATACAATCCCCTCGTGTGAAACAATAGCATCCTCAGCAAAAATCGCGTTGAGTATCATTCCGGCAGCACCATACGAAACAGCATCACCACCTCGACTCAAGAACGATATCTCACATTCCACACTGTTTGTATAGGGCCAATTTCTGTTAATTGCCTCATTTATAATGGCCGGTAACCGCTTTTCGAAAACCAACGCGTCACCACCGAAAAATACATGCGACAAATTAAACATGTTCACCAGAAAAGCCACATGCAGTGATAGCTCATTAAGAAAACGCTGTTGAACTTCACTATCTGTCGTAATTCGTTCGATCTCATCAGGTGTAAATGAAAACTGAGTCGTGCTGCCTTCATTCCAGAAAAGACTTCGAAACTCTCCGGATGAGTAATTTTTACCATAATAGACACGTCCGTCAATTACAATACCAACCCCAACTGCAACTGAATGTGTATCATAAGCGGGATGTTTCGAATCGTTCAGCTCTATTAAAACCGTAATAAAATTACGGATCCCATTTCGGCGCCCCAGAGCAAGTTCACCCCAGGCACAGCATTTGGCATCGTTCTCATATAACACCGGTTTGCCTGATATACTATCCGCATTCATTCCAGGCGACGAAAACTGCGGCAGGCTGAAAGATTCAGCAACCTGTAAAGGAATCGACTGCTTTAAAACAGACCTGAACGGATCAACAACACCCGGAAGCCCAACACCAAGGCCAAGAATAGAACGCCCCTGATCAGACTGTCGTCTCAGAAACTGATCTATTTCACTGTTCAAAAGGGCTTCAAAAGCACCCGGTGCATCGATAAAATATTTTTCACGCTCTACAATAGTACCATCAAGGTCAACAAGTACCGTTCTGCAGAATCCAGGCTGCAACTCGGCGCCCAGCACATAGCCGAACCCTGGATTTATCTTTAGCATTACGGGCTTTCGCCCTCCCAGCGGACCAGAATCACCCTCCGCAACGATCTGAATTAGATCTATCTCAATCAATTCATTGACTATATTAGTAACTGTCGATTTATCAAGATTAATTGACCGTGCAATCTGCACACGGCTCGCAACCTTCTGTATCCACAAAGCATGCAGAATTTTCGAAATATTGGTACGCTTATCTCTTTTAAGCATCTCTGTCTCGTTAGTTGGTTTTAATTTCAACTAACCCTTTCATAACTACTCCAAGTGTCAAACTTTTTTTTAATCCATTATGATTTTCGTCTATTTTCCAGAACTGGAATTTAAAGGTAGGCTTGGTATATGAAATCAGCTCAAGACTGTTTTTAAAAAAAAGGTGCAGTCGTAACACTAACAACTGCACCTCCGAAACGTAAGCTATAACTAACAAACTCTGTCACAGCACCTTTATCGTCAGGAAGCAACAGCAGCAGCTTTCTTTTTCTTAAGCATATAGATACCAACCCCAACTCCGACGGCCAGCACAAGAAGCCCGATACCAACTAGTGGTCGAAAAATAATCCAGGCAATGGCAATAGTCATCAATGAGAGTGAAATGGATATAAGAAAAGCAACAAGAGTGGCGCCCATACCGATAAGGCTACCTATAACTGGAACAACATCACCCATAACAGAGAGGGGTTTTAAAATAAGTGTTAATCCACCAAACATCATCAGAAACCCGACCAGACGCAATACCCAGGTCATGAGTGAATTAGCTGCCTTTGCAGTGCTAATCATTTCATCCTTCGATTTTAATCCGCGCTCAAGAAGGAACATGGTTTTGCCATTTTTGGCAGTGTAGGCACTTAATTGGGATCCTTGTTGCTGAGCAAGAACAGATATTTCCTGACTAGGACTGATAAAAGAGAAAGTAACACGGTAATCCCCGATCTCCGGATTTGCCGGATCCTCACCCATGAAGAGTCCACCCTCCTGCAGTTTCGAACTATTTTTTATTATACCTGCAGTTTTATCCAGATGCTCCTGAGTATATTCATAGCGGGTACCCCCTGAAATCATAGTGATCTGCTCTCCGCTCAATTCATAGTCTCCAAATTTGGCAGAAGAGGCGTGAGAAGTCAGCTGTTTGATGACCATCCTTGGATTCAGGTGCCCTTCAGTTTTCTTAAAATCTTCTGAATCGATCTCGCTTGTAGACCACTCTTTCTTATACGAATAAGTCTTAACTGTTTCTGTTTTACCACCTACCTTTTTCTCTTCTTTAGTAGATACATGTTCATTCCATTGATACATCTCGACCTTTCGATCGAGCATCATTGCTTTTTCTGAAATCTTGAACATGGGATCAGACAGAACATCTTCCGTTACTGCAGTTCCTGATGTATGAATCAGTTTACCATCATTAGCAGACTGAAGATCGTCCACAGAAACAGTTATAGCAGCGCCACTCATCTCATCCAGGGCACGTAATGTTTTTACAGAATTACCCTCATTCCAGAACAGAACAACAAAAGAGAGCAGAAAAAGCAAAATCCCACCGATGACTCCACCAATACTCTCCTTGATACGACTACCCCACCCTTGAGTGGTTACCTCTGTGTAATTATCACCCATAACGACCTCCTATTATATCCGGAAAAGATATTTTGCAAGCAGAATATTCAATATAATATTCCGGTTTTATGCTGTTTTAATATATTCAAATAGTTCAGTTTTTTTTATAATCTTTCTGATTGAATTGATTATTTGGCATTATCCTATTTACCGTTTATCTCTCATTTAACATCCTGGATTTTCCACCCACCCTGCTTTTCAATATGGCGAATCATCTCTCCGGCTATATCCATGTTGGTAATTCCCTCAACACCCTCAAGTCCCGGTGAAGAGTTAACTTCCAGCACTCGCGGCCCATCAGACGAACGAATAATATCGACTCCGGCAACCTTGAGGCCGGTAACTTTAGCGGCTCGGATGGCAAGCTTGCGCTCGTAGGGAGTAATCTTAATTTTGGCGGTACTTCCCCCCAAATGAATATTTGCCCTGAACTCTCCCGGTGCAGAAATACGCTGATATGCTGCAATAACCTTGTTATCAACAACGAAACAACGAATATCCCGCCCCTGTGCCTCTTTAATAAATTCCTGAACCAGAATGTTTGCCTTCAAACTCTTGAAGGCATTAATAACACTCTCGGCAGCCTTACGGGTTTCGGCCAAAACCACGCCCTTGCCCTGTGTACCCTCTAACAGTTTAATAATCAGAGGGGCTCCACCGACCATGGTTATCAGGTCTTCCGTGTTCTCCGGTGAGTTAGCAAATCCGCTAAGTGGAATGTCAATCCCTTGAGAGAGCATCAGCTGCAACGATCGCAACTTATCCCGTGACTGGGCTATTGCCTCAGCCGAATTAAGACAGAAGGCACCTAAAGATTCGAACTGCCGTACCAGAGCACAACCGTAAAAAGTAATTGCGGGTCGTATACGGGGAATTACTGCATCGATATCGATCAAAACCTCTCCGCCATGATAGTGAACTTCGGGAAGCATTGCCTCAAGCTTCATATAGCATTTCTTGATATCCAGAAATATCATCTCATGTCCGCGTTGTTGACCGGCCTCCATAATACGACGATTGGAATATAGGTTCGGGTTACTGGCTAGCAGGCCTATCTTAAGACCACTTATCTGAACCCTCGAATTTTTATAAAGATCAGCTAAATTTGACTCTTCAAGAGCGCCCAGACAAAATCGCTTCTCGGGATCTACAAGCAGACGCCCCTTCATGGCTTCACGCCCAAGAAGCATTCGATATCCCATGGAGTCACGGTTAGTCAAGGTCAGTTCAATTTGCCAGAGATCCTCACCAATACGTACCGATGTGCTTATTACATATCTTTTTTCAGAATGGCCGCTAGAAGAGCGTATACTGCGCTTATCCACAACGGGAGCCTTACAATGAACAACTATTTTGCGATTGTTCTGAAGTGGATGTACATCAAATGAAACCCAGAGTGAGTTTTCGAAGTTGTATGGTTTTATATTTACAGCATGAAGCGATGAAGTCTTTGCACCAGAATCTATACGAGCCTTAACAGCCGGAATGGTAATCTCAGGCAGAAGTATCCACTCCTCACACCCAATTATTGTTTTTTCCATTTTTTTTCCAATTTTTATGATTACCCAGCTACTGAAAGGAGAGCGCAACTATATAGTGCTCACCCGATATATCAAGTCAATTTTTCCCAGTTACTCTTAATATTCAGAGAGCAACTGGGTTTACCGATCATGCTTTCAGAGATAAAAATACTTCCTGAACCTGTAAACTGATGCATAATAATAACTACAGTAGGACACCATTTCCACGAAAAAGGGAGAGCCCTTTTACAGACTCTCCCGATATTATTTTGTAGTTTCAGAACTACTTTTTTGAAAAATTGAGACTATGAGGCTGAGTGTCGAGCTTTAATCAACTCTGTAATCCTGTGCACAATAGAGTTGTCCACTTCCCTCTTTCTGATCAAGTAACACCGGCACCAGAGCACCAGGCAAAACCGAATCAGGATCGTTAGGAGCCTTTTCGCCTCCCAGATCTGTTCGAAGCCAACCTGGATCCATGAGATTCATTAACACATCTGAATCCGCAAGTGTAGGCAGCATGTCCCGTACATAACGATCAAGAGCCGCCTTAGAACAGCTGTAGGCCATCAGTTGAGGCTGATCGCTTATTCCACTCGTAACATTAACAATGCGTCCGAAGTTACGCTCTAGCATACCGGGTACAAAGGCATCACAAAGTTTTGCCGGCGCTACACAGTTTACCATAAAGCTCGACTGATACTCATCAACCGTAACGGTGTAGATATCACGGTAGGTAGTCATAATCGCTGCATTATTATACAGAATATCCAGTTTTCCGTCGGTTATTTTTTTTACATCTTCAATAACGGAATCAAGAGCCTTTGCATCTTTCAAATCGCCTTCAACCTGCTCAACTGTACAACCTTTTAAACGTAGCTGTTGAAGAAGTTCGGCCGTACCGGATTTTGACCGCGAATGCAGTATAACCTTTGCCCCTTTAGAGGCCAATGCTTGAGCTACACGAAAACCAACTCCACGGCTTGCTCCGGTTACCAAAGCCCATCTATTTTCAATCGTAATCATTCTTTTCCCTCTCTATTTTAATGCAAGATTCAATATGTTCTGTATATCACTCTTTGTCAATTCCTTGAATCCACCAATGGTATGAGAACCATCATCTGTTACCTTGGATGCCATCTTCTCGATATTTGTATCATCGATATCCATATCTGAAAGACGAACAGGTAAATTAATATCACGGAAAAACTGCTCTAATTCAGCTATCCCCTGAAGTGCTGTTGATTCAGGATTCTCAAAATCGTAATCAACATTAAAGACCTCATGAGCAAAACGCGCAAAGCGTCCAACATTACTCTTATAGACATGTTTCATCCAGGCCGGGAATACAACTGAAAGACCTGCCCCATGTGCGACATCATAAATAGCACTAATTTCATGCTCTATGCCATGCGAGCTCCAATCCTGCGAACGACCACAGCCAATCATATCATTATGAGCAATAGTTCCGGCCCACATAATTTCAGCACGGGCAGTATAATCCTCAGGATTCTGCATAACACGATAGGCCTGATGAATAACCGTTTTCATAACCGACTCGCACAAACGATCAGAGAGTTCTACTCCCTTGGTAGTCGTAAAATATCTCTCCATCACATGAGCAAGCATATCTGCAATTCCACAAGCTGTCTGATAATCGGGAAGTGTATAGGTAAGTTCAGGGTTTAATAGAGAGAACTCGGGACGTAAAATGATGTTAGTCAATCCCTTCTTCAACTCGGCCTCTTCGTTAGAGATAACCGAACTGGGGCTCGCTTCGCTTCCGGCAGCAGGAATTGTCAGTACAACAGCAACCGGCAACATCTTTTCCGGTGAAGCCTTTCCCATATAAAAATCCCATACATCACCCGCATACTCAACACCAACACCAATAGCCTTAGCAGAATCGGCAACACTTCCACCGCCTACAGCCAGGATCAGACCAATCTTTTCTTTACGACACAACTCGATGCCTTCTTTCACAAGTGACAAACGCGGGTTTGGTTGAACACCCCCCAACTCCACAAACTGAACATCCGCATCATTCAGAGATTTCACTATTCTATCGTACAGTCCGCTTTTTTTGATACTACCACCACCATAGTGAAGAAGTACCTTTGCCCCTGTCGCCTTACATAAAGATCCCGCCTGCAGCTCGACATCTTTACCAAAAAATATCTTTGTTTTGTTGTAAAAATCAAAATTCAGCATTGTTAACCTCCATTAACATTAAAATAATTGTACCTTTAACAAAATACCAATAATAATTGGATAAATCATGTTTTGATTTATCTAACACGTGTTATATGGAGACAACTTAATAAACACCCACCTGATTTCAAGAACTTGTTTGTTTTTTTCTCTGTTTTTCGTGTTTATTATGAATAGGTATGAATATTTGAAGGAATACACAGAGATAACCTGCTCGATCTTTTTGTTTTTCAGACTGGGAAAAATAACTCTCTATAAAACCGCTAAAGCCTTACGACCGGTATCAGTAATCAGAAGCTGTATCATATCTGTATGCGAAAAGATATCACGCTCATCCCAAAGGTCGGGTCTTTTAAAAACAAGCTCCTTCTCTTCAGGGGTAAGCATGCGATCTGATATATAAGTACAGGATTCTCCATCCGGTGAATTCTCTTTATAAAGTGCCATCCGCAGGGTGATTTTATTTTCTGCGACCATCGAGCTGATAATAGTCGATGCATATTGATATAGCTGTTGTCGGGGAATATCTCTGTTTGAATACCAGACATAGTTAACTACATTAATGATGCTGTCACTATAATAGTCTGCCTCCAGTAATATTGAAAGTTCAATGTCATTTATTCCGCTTATGTTTTCCACAGCTCCTCCTTTCGGATACAATTATCTATTGCACCCTGAACAATATCGGGTAGTGAATAATCTCTACGAACACCGAATAATTTACACAGCCCACTAACCTATATAACTGCGTTTTCACAAGTTTTGTTAAATTTTTTTTTAGCTGATTAAAAAAAATCAGTAAAACAGCTCTTCTGAAACATAGAAACTTCTCGAATTTATCTATATATAGAAACCACCGAATTTATTGCTAATTTTGACTGGTGATTACTTCACTTCATCCGTTGGTTAAAAACAAAGTTGACACCCGATATGTACTCTTTAAATTTCACACTATAAATTCTACTAAAACAGAATTAATGAACCTATATCTGTCCTCAATACTTATATCCTTCAATTTTAATTTTTTACACAGAGGCAAAAGATGAGCATTCGCTTTCCCGCCGAATGGGAATACCAGAGTGGCGTAATGATAGCATGGCCGCACGAAGAGAGTGACTGGTTAGAATATCTGGACGAAGCACGGCACTGCTTTCGTGAAATAGTGATGACTATTGCAGATTTTGAGCCGGTACTGATTATTACTAAAAACAAAGAAGATACTCTGACCTATCTATGTGATATAAACGGGAAACAGAACATCCGGATTGTATTTTGTGAAACTAACGACACCTGGTGCCGTGACTACGGTCCTCTTTCAATAATTCATGATGGAAAACCAGTTCTGCTCGACTTTTGCTTTAATGGATGGGGGCTCAAATTTGCCGCAGACCGTGACAACATGGTCACTAGTCATCTTTATAATAAAGAAACCTTTGCTCCACATGTCGTCCGTGCAAACATGCTCAACTTTGTGCTTGAGGGCGGCTCTATCGAATCTGATGGCTGTGAAACCATAATGACTACCTCTGACTGCCTAATGTCGCCTAACCGCAACGGAGGCTACAGTCGACTCGAAATTGAACAAAATCTTTGCAAATTTTTCGGAGCCTCCCGAATTCTGTGGCTTACAAGCGGTGCTCTTGACGGTGATGATACCGATAGCCACATTGACACTATTGCAAGATTCTGCGATAAACAGACTATCGCCTATGTACAGTGTAATGACCGAACTGACAGCCACTATGAGCAATTAAAAGAGATGGAACGCCAACTGCAACTGTTCCGAACCGCTGATGGTACACCCTATAGGCTTATTCCTCTACCCATGGCCGATGCGGTTTACTACCAGCAAGAGCGACTTCCGGCAACCTATGCCAACTTTCTGATCATAAATGGCGCAGTACTATTCCCAGAATACGGCACAGACAAAGATCTTGTGGCACATGAGGCTCTACAACTGGCCTTTCCCGACTATACTATAAAGGGTATCAACTGCTCTGTTCTGATACGGCAGCACGGATCACTTCACTGTATCACCATGCAGTTTCCAGGTAACATTCTAAATAACAGAAATAATCAGGAGAATTAACCATGATAAACCAGCTTCCTCCGAAAATTGCAGCAGCCATTGTACAACATAAATGTACTTCAGACATTTCCTCGAACATCGCCTCTATAACAGCAGATATAAATAGATGTGCAATAGACGGCGCAGAACTGATCGTGCTTCCTGAACTGCACAATACTCTCTACTTCTGTCAGAGTGAAGACCAGACCCACTTTGACCTAGCCGAGACCATACCTGGCCCCTCTACACAGCATTTTGGAGAGCTGGCAAAGAAGCTGAGTATAGTAATTGTAATTTCACTATTCGAAAA
This sequence comes from Spirochaetota bacterium, assembly GCA_027858855.1. GTDB lineage: Bacteria > Spirochaetota > UBA4802 > UBA4802 > JAFGJZ01 > JAFGRW01. The sequence continues at coordinate 20,003 of JAQIBV010000027.1, forward strand.
ACGCGGTACGGGGCTTTACCACAATACAGCTGTTGTTATCGAAAAGGATGGTTCAATAGCGGGAACTTATCGCAAAATGCATATTCCCGATGATCCTGGGTTTTACGAAAAGTTTTATTTTGCTCCGGGAGATAAGGGATTTAATCCTATTCAAACATCTGTCGGGAAACTGGGCCTTCTGATTTGCTGGGATCAGTGGTATCCCGAAAGCGCTCGACTCATGGCTCTGGCAGGAGCTGACATCCTGATTTATCCCACTGCTATCGGCTGGGATCCTTCAGACAGTGCCGATGAAAAAAAACGGCAGCAAACCGCATGGATAACAATCCAACGAGCTCACGCCATAGCTAACGGTATACCTGTTATTTCTGTAAACAGAATAGGTTTTGAAGAATCACCTATTAAAGATGCAACGGGTATAGACTTCTGGGGCAGCAGCTTTATTGCAGGCCCGCAGGGAGAAATATTGTTGCAGGCATCATCCAATAAGGCAGAGTGCCATATTGTTAGCATAGATACCAGTCGCGCTGAAACCGTACGCAGAACATGGCCTTTCTTTCGCGACCGTCGCATTGACAGCTATCAAGACATTACGCGTCGTTACATCGACTGAGTAAACAAAGGAATAGATATGGCAACAAAGACTGGTCTTATAAAAACTATCAGTACTGCTATCGCCCTGATACTGATAATAACCGCAGCCCTGATACAAACAAACCGGAATACGGTTTCCTGTGAGTTACCTGAAACTATAAAAGTTGGCAGCCTGAACAGAATAAAACACGGCGCATTCTATTTGCCAAAAGGATATTCGGCCTCGAAGCTCTATCCACTTATTATTGTTTTACACCCTATGGGGGCAACAGAAGATCGACTAATTCGTCAGTTTGAACTGGACAAAATCGCCGATAAACGTGGTTACATATTGCTTGCTCCACGAGCAACCAAACTAGTGTGGGAAGAGGACCCTGATATAAAGACCATACTTGCAATGACTAATTTCATGAAAAATAACTTTCCAATAGATCAAAGACGGGTTCTGATGACCGGCTTCTCTTCAGGTGGCCACTTTACTCTGACCATGCTACTTTATAACAAGACCTTTTTTAACCGGAAGCAGCTTTTTACGGCCTTCGCTGCCGGTGGAGGTGGAGCCGGTTATGAACTTGGTCTGATGATGGAAAGAGATGAAACACCTGAACCTCAGGTTCCCGGCTATATCTACTGGGGGGCTAAAGAGCCGGGGGTTCCAGGGAAAGAGGTATCTCGTTATCTTATAGAACAGGGCTGGGATATCATCGCACATGAACATGATGGATATCACTATGTGCCCGACGGCGAATTTCAAACGATATTTAACTGGTTTGATGCTCTTGAATTGTAATAACAGACGGTTACAAAATATTTCTGAAACGGTAACTTAGCCACTCCAGGAAGAGTCTGCCAAATGAACGCTTTTTAATTGATTCCAGCTCTATTTTTTTACACAACTTAAGATCATCGTCAAAGACCTTGATCATACGATCTCCGAACTTTTCATCAAGAATTACAGCATTCAACTCAAGGTTGATACGATAACTAAGCCGATCCAGGTTAGACGAACCTACCATAGACCAGACTCCGTCAATTACAGCACTCTTTACATGGAGCACTGCTCCCTCATACTCGTACAGTTCTATACCGTGACGCAGATAACGCCGATACAAGTAGCGGACAGCATTTTTAACAATTGGCATCACGTATCGGGATGGCAACATTATCCTTACAGAGACCCCCCGTTTTGCAGCTGAAACAAGCGAGCGGTATATTTTCTGGTCAGGTATAAAATAGGCGTTGGCTAAGAGAATCGTATCACGGGCGCTGTCAATAGCTGACAGATAGGAGAAGTGTATAGGTCGTACATTCCGACGGGATTTAGTACAAAGAACCATCAGCATTTTTGAACCAGTCTTTTTCATATGCGGAAAATGGCGCGAATAATCAACAACTGAGCCTCCGTTACGAAACCAGTTCTCCATAAAAAAAAACTGAATGTCACGAACAGCAGGGCCGGTTATGCGTACATGAGTATCTCTCTGATATTCTTCGGTGTACATATTACCTGCATACTCATTACCTATGTTCAGGCCGCCAATAAATGCACTTTTACCATCAACAACCAGTATCTTACGGTGGTCCCGAAGGGTGATATTCCAGAACTTACGCCACGGAAATATTGGATGGTATTCGATTACTTCAACACCCGCCGTGCGCATAAATGAAAAAATTGATCGCGAAGTTTTAATCGATCCAATAGCATCATAAACCAGATTGACCTCTACTCCCCGTCCAACCGCATCAACCAGACGTCCTGCTATATCCCACCCAGCCTCATCACTGCGAAAAATATATGTTTCAAGATTAATACTGGATCTGGCGTTTTCAATGGCTTCATAGAACTGTCTATAGCAATCGGATCCGTCAACAATGAGGCTAATCTCATTTCCACTTGAGAAACCACCGATGTTCAACTTTTTCATTTCACGAAGGTACTTGGGAAGAGTATAGCGTTTCCAGTACAAAAATGTTGAGGACTTTTTTTTCATTTCATTGCCTGAAAGAGCCTACAAATAGAGCTCGTATTTATGGGAATTTTAAAACTCATGGTAATCTTTAATAATAAACTTTTCAATTTGTATTTATGATCCATATTGTCTTAATGAAGTTTTTTAATCACCCTTAACACGATACTAAATCAACTATTATGTAAAGCACTCACTTCTTTAATAACACGATCTTTTTTTTCCGGTTTTGTCTTTATCATCACTTTGCCTGAGCGCACAGAAATCTGTACATTAGCTCCCTTAGGAATAGTTCCTCGTAATATTTCAAGTGCAAGTGCGTCCTCAATTTCATCCCGAATAAGTTTCTGCAGATAACGCGCCCCATATTGATGCGACATACCCTTTTCAGCTAAATACTTCTTTAAAGTTGGCGTATAACTGAGGGCCAGCTCCTTATCCTTTACAAGTTCGGATATATCTTCAAGCATTAAATCGAGAATCTTCAAGATATGTGAATCATTAAGGTAATGGAAACAGACTATTTCATCAACCCGGTTTATAAACTCAGGATTGAAATTGGCTTTGACCGCCTCTAATACTTTGTCCTGTGAAGATCCGGCAACATCATTACTATCCAGAAAGCCGGTTTTTGCGGTCTTATCAAAGCGTGAACTTCCAAGATTAGAGGTCATTATAATTATTGTATCGCGGAAAGAGACAGTACCACCCATATTGTCGGTTAGCTCTCCCTCATCAAGTACCTGAAGCATAATATTAACAAAATCAGGATGTGCCTTCTCGATCTCATCCAGCAGTATAACCGAATAGGGTCGTCGTTTAACCTTCTCTGTTAACTGCCCCCCCTCTTCATAACCGACATAACCGGGAGGCGCTCCCACCAGACGGGACACAGAGTGCTTTTCCATATACTCCGACATATCAAGTCTTATCAATGACTTTCTGTTACCAAAGAGATACTCGGCTAGAACTTTAGCAACCTCAGTCTTACCGACTCCTGTTGGTCCGGCCAGAATAAAAACTCCTATCGGTCGATTTGTCCGGCGAAAGCCAGTTCGTGAACGGCGTATCGCACCACTAAGAGCCTTAACGGCATCCTCCTGACCGATTATTTTCCGGTGAATTTCGGCTTCAAGATTCAAAAGCCTTTCGCTTTCAGTTTGGCTCAATTTCTCGACATTAACTCCCGACCATGCAGCAATTACACTAATTACATCATCCTCTTCAACCGTAACCTGATATTCATTTCTTCGCTCTTCCCAATCAAGCTTCTTCAACTCAAGCTCTGCACGTAGGCTCTGCAATTCATCACGTAAAGAGGCAGCCTTTTCATACTCCTGACTCTGAACAAAGGATATCTTTTGGTTATTTAGTGAAGAGATATGCTCTTCAAGTTTTACAATATCATCCGGTCGATTACAATTTCTCAGCCGGACACGGGAACCTGCCTCATCAATTACATCAATTGCCTTATCAGGAAGAAAACGATCATTGATATATCGATTAGAAAGGAACACTGCCTGACGCAGAGCCTCGGGGGTAAATGTGACCTTATGATGCTTTTCATAACTATCCTGCAAACCGAACAGTATCTTGATCGTGTCATCAACAGAGGGCTCTGTTACCAGCACAGTCTGGAACCGTCGCTCTAAAGCAGGATCTTTTTCGATGTATTTTTTATGTTCACGAAGTGTTGTCGCTCCGATGCATTGCAGTTCGCCACGGGCAAGTACCGGTTTTAATATATTAGCAGCATCCAGGGCTCCCTCGGCAGCACCAGCGCCAATTATTGAGTGGAGTTCATCTATAAACAGAATTATGTTCTGCTGTTCGGCCAGCTCGGACATAATTTTTTTTAAACGGTCTTCAAACTCTCCTCTGTATTTTGTACCGGCAACAACAGAGGTCATATCCAGTGAAAGTATGGTCTTATTCTGCAGCAACTCGGGCACAGCTCCGTCTACAATGTGTTTTGCCAGTCCCTCTACAATAACCGTTTTACCAACGCCCGCCTCTCCAACAAGAACAGGGTTGTTTTTATTCTTGCGCCCCAAAATCTGTATAACCCGCTCGATCTCTAACTCTCTGCCAACAACACCGTCAATAAGCCCGCGAGTAGCACGCTCATTAAGATTAATCGTGAAATCTTCAAGAGAACTCTTGGAACCGTCACGCCGTCTACTCCCTGGTCGTGAGGCATCTCTTGCAATAGAGTGCTCTTTCATCTCATTCACAACAGTGGTATAACTGATCCCGGCATCAATAAGGTTTTTTATGCCCGAACTCAGCTTATGTTTAAAAAGCCCAAGTAAAAGATGCTCGGTCGCTATTCTGAAATCTTTCAGAATAATCGCCTCATCACGGGCAAATTTCAAAATTTTATTATAAGCGGGTGAAACGGGTATGTCACCAATATAAATAGGGCCCGATTTTGACGCAAGTGACAGATCAAGATTTCGCTTGAGCACATCAAAATTAATTCCAAGACGGTTTAAAATCTTCATTGCTCCACAATCAGGAATTTTCATCAAAGCAAGAAGTATATGTTCAGGTTCAAGAAGAGACGAATTGATACGACGCCCTTCAGCCTGAGCTAAATCGTTAATTATTTTTTTCGCATGTGCAGAATATTCCACAGCCACCCCTATTCTAATACCGATCGAATATATTCTGATCGATAAATATCAAAATCCATCAAAGATTCAAGCGGTCGATCGGCTAATTTAAGAAGATGCGCAGTCTGTATTTTCACAAGAAGATCATGAACAGTTTTTAAAGAGATATCCTTTATAATGAAAAGAATAATTCCCAGACGAATATTAGACAGATACTCGAGTGCTTCAACATAGGTAACTGAACGGGAATACTTTAATATACCGTAAGATCGCCACACCTTGTCCTCAAGTTGCAGCTTGAAGTCACTGCTATAATCATCACGGGACTCCATCTCTAAACCTGCAACCATCTTAACAATGTCATCCACTATTTCAATTATCTCGGTCTCGGTCTGATTAATGGCCTTCTTGTTGGCAATCAAATATAATGAACCATAGTTCTGATTCTGATCACCGCTAACTGACGTAAAGGCCGCCCCCATCTCTTCTGCCATTTTCTTGACCTCAACGATGGTGCCCAAAGCCGAAATTACTGGCAGGTGCAGAAGCGCAGAAGCCTTGAGTCCGGTTCCTGCATTATCAAGTGATGAAGAGAGATAACCATAGGTGTCGTTAAAAGCGTAATCGACAAAAAGATTCAGCTCTGTATCAATTTCAACTATATCACGGTATGCATCATATAAATCCATACCCGATCGGAGTACCTGTATTCTAAAGTGATCTTCCGAGTTGACCTGAATTGCAAATTGCTGACTGGTATTGAAAACCAGTGCTGAGAGATCATTGTTTTCCATCTCTTCAGTAATAATATTGCGTTCACGTAAAAAGCGGCGATCATACTCACCAAGTTCACCCATACGGTAAAACTTAAGATTTTCCCGATATTTAGACTTATTGACAAATTCGAGGAGTGGTTCTTCAACACTGGAATGATCGGTAAAATCGCTTTTCAGTGGAAAATCAAGGCTCGCCTGGTTACGAGCAAGGCGCAACCGTGAAGAAAGTACAACATCAGACATTTGGCCTTCGGCAGACCAGAAAGAGGTATCGTCAAGCAGGTGTTTGAACATCAGTTACCCCGGCAGATTTGTTCCAGATCTTTAATTTTATCGCGTAACAGAGCCGCCTCTTCATATTCTTCATTTTCGACAGCCAGATCAAGACGACTTTTCAGAATTGATACATCATTAACATAATTGACGGTATCGGTACTGTTGTCACATTCAAGAGAAAAATCAGTATAGTTTTCAGGCCCACTACCTGTGTGGCGAACAACATCAAATCCGATTATTTGATTGATCTTATCAGCGAAGAAGTGATAGCAATAGGGACAGTTGACCCGGTGTGTTTTTTCGACAACACTCAGGTCAAGGCCGCAATTTCTACAAAGCACCGACCGCGAGTTTTCATTTATCTCTTTTATCTCATCATTTAAGAAAGAGAGAAAATCCGGTACGGCAAGAGAAAAATTGGACAATTTAGAGTTCAGACCTATTTCACGAGCACAATCTTCACAAAGATGCACCTCAGACTTTACGCCCTTAATGATCTCGGTCAAATGAACTGTTGCATCTGTTTTACTGCATCTCTCACATATCATAGTGTAACTCTTTTTTTACAGACCTGTATTGAATATATCGCAAATATGCTCTTATGTCTACAAAAAATTTATTTCGCACCAATAACAATCAATATCAGACGAAGGTTAAGCGCAAGCCCGTTTTTTTTGAAACCGCTTGCATTATCCATTTTTATTCTTCTATTACATGATTATTTGAAACGATATCCTATCGAATCGCAGGTATATCTTTTTTCTTCTGAAATTTCTGTACCAATCTTTAAATTTAGTAATTATCATGACAAGTAATGACAGCTAATGAAAATTAATGTATTTGGTTTACTAAATTCTTTTGATTGCAAAATTCAGTCAGTAATTTATTAAAGCCACAGGGTTTTCTGATATTTCTTGCCTGATTACAAACTTTTATCCACAGAAAACCCGTTAAATAAATATTCGCATAACTTAAACCCACAGGAAAAAATGATGAAATACTGGAATTCTACATTAAAATCGATGTCTGAATACATTCCCGGAGAACAGCCGGACGATATAGATGAATACATAAAACTGAATACAAACGAAAATGCCTTCCCACCTTCGGCAGAAATAATTAACGCAATAACAAAAGCGTGCAACGGCAACCTGCGACTCTATCCTAATTCCAATGCCGATAACCTTTTACAGGTTTGTGCCGAAACCTGGGGACTTTCACCATCCAACTATTTCGCTGCAAACGGATCTGATGAGCTCTTTTCACTTTTCTTTAGAGGATTCATTGATCGTGATCAAACTGCTGCCTTCTCTTACCCATCTTACTCGCTCTACTACACAATGAGCGAAGCCAACGCAATACCCTATGATAAAATAGAACTGAAGCCTGATTTCAGTGTAGATTACGCAAAATTCTTAAAGAAAAAATATGCCTTGGTAATATTCTGTAATCCCAACAACCCAACCGGTACCGGCATCAATCGCGAAGGTCTTATATCATTTCTTGAAAAATTCAAAGGTTTAGCCGTTGTGGATGAGGCCTATGCCGATTTTTCTAAAAACTCGATGATTGATCTGGTCAGCTCGTTTGACAACCTGATAGTCACCCGATCATTTTCTAAATCATATTCGCTTGCTGGTCTTCGTGTGGGCATGGCGGCAGCCGATCGCGGAATAATTGAGGGGTTAAGAAAAATTAAAGATTCATATAATGTTGATCGCCTTGCTCAGGCCGGGGCAATAGCCGCGTTAAAAGACAAAAAAAGCTTCAACTACCGTGTCGAAATGATAAACAACAATAAAGAATACCTTATCGAGGCCCTTGATCTTATGGATTTTTCAACAACTCCATCCGATGCAAACTTTATATTCACCCGCCATAAGTCGATACCGGCCGAAAATCTTTACAACAGGCTCAAAGAAAACAAAATTCTTGTTCGTCATTTTAAAGGTCCACGGCTATCTGATTACCTACGTATCACCGTCGGCTCGATGATCGAAATCAAAGCGTTTATTAAAGCTTTACAATCCATCACAGAGGAAACCAGGACGAACTGAACCTGCTAAACATCTATCTGAATATTTTTTTGATAGTCGGTAAAAACCTGGGGTTAACCAGTTCTCCTAGAGCTGCTTCGTCGCTTATGGTACCATCGGTAGGTGTTATGGTGCAGTTTCGGGAAATTATCTGATAAAGAGTACTGCAGTTGTTTACACATTCACTCTTTCCATTAACCTCCGCACATGACTGATAACAGATTTCGGTTGTACCCAGCTGATAAGCTACAATCAACAGGATCGCAACACAAAGAGCAGATATATAGTATTTTTTAGCCATAATCTTGTTGACGCCTCAATAAAACTAACCTGATAAATAAAACAATTATTAATTTACGGATTATGCAATGAAAAAATATGACTACCATGTTCACGGCACATACAGTAGCGACAGCTCTCTTTCATATAGCGAGCTTATAGGCAAAGCAGTTACAGAGGGGTACACCCAGATTGCGTTCACCGACCACTTCGACTATCTGCCATCAGAGGCAATCGAATATGGAATTCCCTCATATGTTGAATACATCAACTCTATTGAACGAATTCAAGCTTTACACAAAGAATCTATCTCGATTCTTGCTGGTGTAGAAATAGGTGAATTTCATCGAGTCAACGCCTACACTCTCCCCATGTTCCAACACCGTAAGCCTGACCTTGTAATCGGCTCTATACACGTTCTTCCTGATGGTTTTAATGTGTCAGTCCCCTTCAATGAAACCATGTCAAAAAAACAGATAATCGACTACTACACCGAGAATCTTGCAATGGTTGAAGAGAGCCCGATTAACATCCTCGGACACCTTGGTATACATAAACGCTACATGACGGAAACACCTGACGAAACTTATGCAGAAACGATTGTCGATAAAATTTTAGATATCATCATTAAAAGGGATATTGCACTTGAAGTCAACTATTCCCCATTTCGCAAGCCTTATGGTAAGTTTCTTGCTGAACCCTCTGTTGTATATCGGTATCTAGAAAAAGGCGGCCGGCTTATAACCATAGGCTCCGACTCTCACTCAATAGATAATTTTAACGATTACTACAATAAAACGATAGAGGAGCTTATAGACTGCAATTGCCATGAAATCGCTGTAATCACCCCTCGAGGCTGGGAAACGTCTCCTATTTCAGAGAAATGAATATTACCTTAATCTAAAAAACAGACCGACCTTTTTTCACCCAAACTTTTTAGTTGCAACAAGCCTTCTGCCGACTTAGAAGGCTTTGCTCTCTTTACCGATACAAATAAAAATAACCCTAAATCAAATATTTATTGCAACACCCGCTACTTATCTATCACAACATTAGAAGGTAAAGCGCCCTTAAACAGTGTCAACTTGACAGCTTCCTCCTGCGCTTTATAATAACGGCTCAATTTTTTATCTGCCGCACTCTCCTTAATCAAATCCTTCAAAGGTACAGTCTGAATATTCTTATAAGCCACACCGTCTTTCTTAACAAACTCGTGTACGCTGTGTACAGGCACAACAGTAAAAGTATCAACAATGTCGGTTCGGTTCCTTTTCAGGTTAACCTTTATGATTGCAGAACTTTTAATACTGATACTCTTAGCGGTTTTCCGTATAGCAACCGATCGTGTCTGATCAGAAATAAAGTTACCAAGACTGTAAAAAATCTCAGTTTTTCGTCCATCTTTTGTTGTATAGGTCTCCATAGACTGAAGCATGTGAGGATGGTGACCGATTATCAGATCGACTCCTGCATCTAAATATTCCTGAAACAGCAAACGATCCGAATTGCGAGGTTCAAGGACATACTCAACACCGGTATGGATCTGCATTATTACATAATCAGATCTTTTTTTCATTGAAGCTATATCTGCAAGCACCCGTTTTTTCTGATATATCCAGTTAATATGAAAAGTGTCGCTGTTATTAAGACCGGGATAATTTACAAGTCCGGCATAGGCCATCATCCCAACTGTTATTCCATTTATTTTTGTAGTATATCCGGTACGTGTCGACTCCATTGACCTGCCGACGCCAAGATAGGGAATAGAATATTTTTCAAGAAAACCGATAGTGTCAAAAAGGCCCTGATGCCCCTGATCCAGTATATGATTGTTAGCCAGAACAAGAATATCAAAGCCGGCCTTTTTCATTGCCGGAATTGTGCCTTTGGGTGCATTGAAAATAATTCCACGGGATTTAAATGGAGGAGATACAGGAAACTCCATATTACCACTCATAAAATCTACACTCTTTAATTCGGGAGCGATTCGTTCAAACAGATGATCAAACCCGTTTATAGAAGCACACTTCTTTACACGAATATGCATCATAATATCACCGGTAAAACCTATAGTCGCCTCGTTAGCACCAAAAAAAGCATTTCCTGTTGTGTGAACGAACAGAATAGTTGAAACAACCAAAATTGTAACTATCAGACCATATTTTCTCATTAACCTACCCCAAATTATTGTGTTCACTGAATTACCAGTTGAACATGTAATAAACTCCACCGCCAATCAACACCACAGCGCAAATATAATAAAATAACATCGGAGTCGTAAAAAAACGTCGTTTCACTAATGTACAGTACTCTTCGTATCGCTCGCCAAAGCGCTTTTTCAATACATAGGTATCCTCAACATAACTGGCAATAATCTGGAAAAAAATCAATGCCATCAAAAAAATCAGACCATACAACGTACGTAAAGAGATGAAAAGTCCAAGCTCAATAATCATGAAGGCACCATAAAGGGGATGACGAATTTTTCCAAACTCGCCATCGTTCAGGTCATCAAGATTCGACAAATGCCCTTTTTCAGAAAGTGACGCTAACCTTATAACACCATGGCAAAAGACCCACAGCCCGAAAGTAAAGAAGAGCATATCAAACATTGGAACGGAATAGTTATAGATGTCAAACGTCAAATCAAGCTGACGATAGAGAGTCAAATCGGGCAAAATAGGCAAAACACTCTTTAGAAGTGTGTAAAAAACAAAATAGAAGATAACAGCTCCGAAAACTGTAAAAATGCTGTTTATAAATCTCATTCAACAATCTCCCTGATAGACGAAATTTGTTTCATAACCTGCTCGACGGAGGTGCTGCCCTCAGAAAGTTTGCGCTCAGTTGAACCGGCCGGATTCAGGTACTCCAGAACATCCTCTTCGAATACCAGTGAGAACTTCTTTAGTTCATCAAGAGTCAGCGAATAAAAATTACATTTTTCTTTCTCACAATAACCAACAAGTGAACCTACTATTTCATGTGATGTTCGAAATGGAACCCCTCTTGATGCCAGGTAATCTGCAACATCAGTAGCGGTTGAGAAGTTTGCGCCAAGAGTCTGGCTCATACGCTCTTTATTAAACACGATCTCGTCAAACATTGCTATCATGCCTTCAAGCGACAAATGAACTGTGTCCATAGAATCGAAAAGTGGTTCTTTGTCCTCCTGCATGTCGCGGTTATAGGTAAGAGGCAACCCCTTCATTACAGTAAGAAGTGATACCAAGTTGCCGGTAAGACGCCCGCTTTTACCACGGATCAGCTCGGCTAGATCAGGATTCTTTTTTTGCGGCATTATCGAAGAGCCGGTCGTAACCGTATCTGAAAGAGTAATATAGTTAAATTCATAGGAGGACCATAACACCAGCTCTTCACACATACGGGATAGGTGCACGCCTAAAAGAGAGGATGCATAAAGAACATCAGCAATATAGTCACGGTCGGCAACCGTATCCATCGAGTTGGGTGTTATGCCAGCAAAACCCAGTTTTTGAGCTAAAAATTGTCGATCATTCTTGTAATTAACTCCAGCCAGAGCCCCCACTCCCAGCGGACAAAGGTTATGGGTTTCGCGGAAGGTTTTGAACCGGTTAAGATCCCGCACCAGCGCCCAGGCATGCGCCAACAGGTGATGAGATAATCGAACCGGTTGAGCAATCTGCATATGAGTATATCCAGCCAGAACCGTGTCCTTCTGTTCTTCAGCATGTTCAGTTAAACGGATTATGAATTGTTTAAGTAGGCCTTCAACTTTACCAACTTCTTCGCGAATATAGAGTCGTGTATCAACAGCAATCTGATCATTTCTTGAACGTGCAGTGTGAAGTTTTTTTCCGGCATCACCGATCTTTTCGGTTAATCGAGCCTCTATGTTCATGTGAATATCTTCGTATTCACTGTGAAACTCAAACTCTCCTGATTCTATCTCTATTTCAATCTCAGAGAGCCCCTTCAAGACAGCATCCAGCTCTTCTTGCGTTAAAATTCCCATATTACAGAGCATTTCGGCATGGGCTTTTGACCCGCGGATATCATGTCGGTAAAGACGTGAATCGTAATGAACCGACATAGAGAGCCGTTCTGTTACATCAGAATTTTTTTCACTAAAGCGCCCACCCCACATCTTCTTTACTGCCATACTACACCCCTTCCCGAAACGGATTATTTATCTGTTTATAACGGCTATTTGCTGAATATTTCAAAATCTAACTTTATGGAGAAATTTCTAAAAAAATCAATCTGCTACTGATTACTACAATTAAATATTATCTGAACTAAGCCCTTCTGAACTGCTTCGCTGAAACATTAGATCTATATTACAATCGGTACGGCAAGACCACTGTTAACTACTATGAAAAAACAGTCCGTTTTGTAAATAAATAAACTTGATATTACAATTCACTATCGTTATAGTGAATTATTCTTTGAGTTCAAATAGTTTTCCTTCACCCCAGGTGGGGAAAAAAAATACAAGCTAGGTTACGAATAACGGAAAAATTGAGGTAAACATGGCGGATAAAAGGCATCACATACGAGTAACTCCGGCTACTGAAACCCCTGTAGAAATTCAAATTATGGGTAAAGGATTTTTAGACATTATTTTTGCGAAAGATATCAGCACACAGGGGATTGGAATAGAAGTTCCTCATAAGTTTGAAGGTTCAGATATCGATTTTCCTATTGAACTGATTATAACCATTCCCCCAAACGACTGCTTTAAGGCAAACGGCATAATTAAGCATAGCAATATTGAGCAAACTAGCAGGGGAATATTCGGAGTACAGTTTAGCTCCATACAGAAGGGTTATGAAAAGGTACTAAAACGCTATATTGATGAGCGCATCAAAGCAGGCGCATCTGTTTAAAGCGGTAACCTAGGTAGCCCCAATCCGCTTTAACAGTTCATCGATAAAATCAGGAACGCTCTCGAGTGCCGGTTTCAGCTCATACTCAAGAATATCTGAAGCCGAAATAATATCATCGCTCTCCATTACATCAACAATTTCGGCAAGCAACTCATTTATCTGCCTATTCTTCTCTGAAATCGAGACACCATCTACCACCAGATCTTCTGGATCAATGCTGAAAACAGGAGCGCTCTGAATTGAAGTGCGCGAATAGGTATACATAAAATCCAAGAACGGGTGCATCAGACTCGACGCCTCCTCATCCTTTCCGCTCTGAAACGCCTCAGATATCTTTTCAAGATTTTCCAGCTGATCAGGCAACTTCTCTTTCGATTCGATGAGGGATTTTATCAGCGCATCCGGCGAGTCGATACTACGAACAACCATATCCTTTATATTATCTGAAAGCATTGCCATCTTGAAAATACCCTTAAACAGAGTAAAAAGCTGCTTCTGCTCATCAAGCAGAGCAATAATCTTGGTAGTATCATCATCTCCGGCTGCTGTTTGCAAATTAGATGTAAGAACAGTAATATCTGCAAGATATTCAGCTACAGTTCTGTCCATGTGCTTAATATCTTTCATGTCAAGATCAAGCATCGAAAAAACCGAAGTCGTTACATCAATCAACCAGTCAATACCCGAAAAAAATGAATCCAAGTCAGAGCTACTGAAACAGTCGGCACTGTTACACTCATTTATATACTCAACTATTCTGTCACAATAGGCAATTCCCTCATTCAAGGACGAAATCACCAGATCAGCTCGTGACTGAATACTAAGATCACAAACTTCAATAGAATCAAGCGTAATATCGGGAAGATCATTGCCGGAATAGAAGACATCATCTACAAGCATACCTGTAAATATCAAATCCCTCTTAGCAGCCCAGACCGACATCGACTCTCTGATGTCCTTAACAGTTTTCTCATTTTCAAATTCAAAGTCTACAACTTGTCCATTCATCAATAATTCCATAGAAAACATCTCTCCTGCATTACTTTACAAATTAACTAAGCGGTTACTGACCACCCTGTTGGGATTTCATCCAGTTCGATTGCGACTTGGAACCGGAAATACTCATTTCCATATTCGCAAACTTTCTGCGAAGCTTATCTTCATAACTTTTCAGATGCCTTTCAAGTTTTTCAATACGCTCATTAGCTCGTTCCAGGGAATCATCCTGCAGGGTAATCTTAGCCGCAAGAATACTCTTTCCAGGCATGATATAAGGTCGCAACTTGTTTTTCATTGTGTAGGCAAAACCGTTATCAATTCTATTGTCTCCATCTGTATCGGATCCAAAAAGCAGTTGAACCCCTTCTGGATTCTCCATAATAGAAGTACGAAGCTTGCTATCATCAATGACGATCTTACCCTGTTTTATGGTCTCCCATGATGCGTTGATTTCACCGGTTGAAACACCAATTTGAGAAAGAAGACGTATCGGATTATCAGCCCGTGATGGGTAGGCTGAACTCACAGTCTGTTTCAAGGAGTTTTCAAGCTGAATAATAGTCATGTCTCCAACGAAAGGACCACTTTCTCTCTTTGTTTTTTTATAGTCGTTTTTGCGATCAGTCATGCCGGCTTTAGTCATAAGCGAATTATAATCCAAGTACGCATTATAGACTTCTGCAAACTTTTTAATTTTTTCAACTGACTTATCTATATCATTATCAATTGTTATCTCTACTGCATCTTCTGGGTCGGACCGAAGCAATGAAAGAGTTACTCCCGCAATAACATCATTTATACCATCATTAGTTTCACGTTCAAGCTCGATATCATCAATTTTCAAACGCGCATTACGGGCTTCCGTTACAGTATTCTTAGGTCGCAACTCTTTGGTTGCATCCAGAGGAGTAACAAAAGCAGCATCCTTGAATGTCACCTCACCACTGTTTGAATAAAAGATAACCTGTTCTATACGCTTTCCTTCAAACTTCTCTCCAATTGGTATCTCTTGCTTGTCCTTTACATCTTTTGAGATTTTGAAGAGCTCTTCTTTACGAACCTCATCTTCACGATATACGATACCAACACCAAGCACATCATCAGTATCAACTACACGTTCGGGTTTGTGAATAGGCCGTTCACGTGAAACATTGTATCCCTCAATCTCGATGCCCTTGATTGTTGTCGACTCTGTCGGGCCAGTCTCTACTTTGAAAGGTAAGGATTTAAACTCATCTTCCTCCTTTTCCGGTTCTTCAAAAAGTGTCTTGAACTCAAGGAGCGAATTTTCTTTTACTTCAAATGGAGTCGCTAGATTATACTCGCGCCATAAAACACCGGAAAAAGTAACTGCACTACCGTCAGGCTGAACAGATAACGACCCATCTTCCTCATATGGTCTACTTGTACCCGCATAATCAAGAAAGTATGTAGAATCAAAAACCAAATTAATCTGATCACGTTCATCTTCCCTGTAACCGTCACTAAGACCTACATCTTTTAAGAATGGAAGGTCGCCGCTAATTCGCATTTCTCCCTTCTTTCCGGGAATCTTCGATTCAAGAACAAGCACCTGCTCGTCAGCTGTAATATTTACTACAATGGCTGTTAACTGTTCTTCACTGCTCTCATTAAGCTGTTCAGCCAGTTTCTCAAGTGTGCCCCCCCTAAAACGTAGAGAGGACTCTTCATCATTAACAGAAATTCTGATTACACCAGCACTGAGCTTTTTATCTTTTTTTATATTGTCGGAGGTTATTTTGTGAGTACCTGCAAGCTGCAATACGGTAATATAATTTGTTCCTTTTTTAGCCATTTTTGTAGCAACGGCATCCACCATTTCGGGTCGTGAAGAGATAGCCTTTTTATCATCATATGAGGCACGGAAGCCATAGAGATCCTTAACAGCCTTCTCAATATCTTTAAGATGGGTCTCAAGATTCTGAAGAGCACCCTTCTTTTGACGAAAAACATTTTTTTCGCCCTCAATTTTTTTTATCGGTTGTGCCTCAACCTCAACAAGTTTGGTAATTATCGAATCAGTATCAATACCTGACGCCATTCCACCCATTGTAATAGGCATTTTGCACCTCCGTAAATAAAGATTGTACACATATTATGTCTACTAGTACGGGTATCGGCAATAACTTTATTTACATTAGCATATTATCCTCATTTTTCCTGTTTTTATGTCTCTTTACCAGAGCTTCTTAAAGTATTTAAAGCTTAAAAATGTTCTTTACAGAGGCGCTCTAAAACTATTTTTAATTATCATAATCGATATTCCATATTTTGAGGTTACAGCATTGCAAATTCTAAATTATCTGTTACACAGCAAAAAAGCTCTTTTATTAATCCTGATTCTGCTTTTACTAACTGGGGCTTCAATATGGTTCCGATCAACAATTAAATATGTTATTACCCAGGGTACAGGCCAGCTTAAAATCCTGATGAACAGACAACCGATAAGTGAATACATAGCTCGGGAGACAACTACCAGCGAAGAACTGGAAAAACTTAAAATCATAGAAGAGGCGATCGATTTCGCAGTAAACCAGATAGGACTGACCGATAACGGAGCATACCGTACAATATATGATCAAAAAAACAGACCTCTGCTCTATCTTGTCACAGCAGCTCCAGAATTCAGTCTGACCTCCTACCGATGGAAATTTCCAATCGCAGGTTCTTTCAGCTATTTAGGATTTTTTAAACTTAAAAACGCAAAAGTTGAGGCTGAATGTCTGCAAAATATGGGTTATGATACAAGAATACGAACGGTTAGTGCCTGGTCAACTTTGGGCTACTTTAAAGATCCTGTTTTTACAGGTATGCTGAAACGAAGTGAGGGTAGCCTTGTTAACCTCATTATTCATGAAATGACTCATGGAACTATTTTTGTAAAAAACAATATGCAGTTTAACGAGAATATTGCAACATTTACGGGTGATATGGGGACAATTATATTTTACGAAAAAAAATATGGTAAAAACTCCCCGCAACTAAAAAAATACCTGCAACAGGAAGAAGACAGCAAAATTTTTAGTGACCATATCCTCAATGGAGCAGAGCAACTAAAAAAACTCTACTCATCTTCATCAGAGGCAACGACAGTTCAAAAAAAACGAGAACAGAAGCAACAGTTAATAATCGAAATAATGGAATCGGTAAGAGATCTTCCAATTCACTACCCAGATAAATACAAGGGATATCATGAATTTCGCCCGAACAACGCCTGGTTCACAGGCTACCTTACCTATCGTGCCGATCTTACCGAACTGCATAAGCAGTTACAAAACGAATTCGATGGCGATCTTGCAAGTTTTATTACAGTACTGAAAGAAAGGTCGGTGGAGTTAAAAACTGCATCGAATCATTAAAAAGAGTTATTCTGGAAATTTTAAATCGCAAAACACAGCAAACAATTATCTTGACATTATTATGACCAATATAAGAGTACAATGAGCCTCATAAGACCATCTGTAAACAAAAGGGAACTTCGAAAAATTACAGAAGAATTTTGAAAAAATTTCTAAATTCCAGAGGGTAACATCGTTTAAGTACCTATTAAGGACAATTTTTCTCGCAAAGCTCAAAAAAGCGCAAAATTTTAGCTTATAAGAATTTTTCGTAAGTTCCTTTGCTGGTCCCAAGATGACTCTTGCTGCTCGCATATGCGGCCTAGTTGAAAAGTTAATTATTAGAGGTTACCAAAAGATTTTAAGATTTTGCAAAACAACTGCAAAAGATAGGCAGTAACAACAAGGAGAAAATTATGAACAAGCAGCCAGTAGCCATATTCGACTCAACACTCCGTGATGGTGCACAAGCAGAAGGCATCTCCTTTTCTGTTAAAGATAAAATAGATATTTTACAGACCCTTGATAGTTTTGGCATTGCCTATATTGAAGCTGGAAATCCCGGTTCAAACCCTAAAGATCTGGAATTTTTTGAAGCGGCAGACAAAATTAAACTAAAAAACAGTACTCTGGCAGCCTTCGGTAGCACGCGACGCCGCAACATAAAAGTAGAGGATGACGCCAACGTGCAATCACTGCTTAAAGCAAATACCCCTGCCGTAGTAATCTTTGGTAAAAGCTGGGATTTTCATGTAACCGAAATTTTAAAGGCAACACTGAATGAAAATCTGGAGATGATAACCGACACAATTGCCTTTTTCAAAGAGAAAGGTAAAGAGGTCATCTTTGATGCAGAACATTTTTTTGATGGTTACAAAAACAACGCTGAATATGCACTCAGCTCGTTAAGGGCAGCAGTTAAGGGCGGAGCCGACAGCATCTGTCTTTGTGAGACTAATGGGGGTGCGTTTCCTGACGAAGTCGCCACTATTGTGAAAACAGTGTCTGAAAAATTCGCTGATATACCTATTGGTATTCACACTCACAACGACAGTGGGATGGCTGTCGCCAATTCGGTTATAGCAGTAATTAACGGAGCAAGCCAGGTACAGGGAACATTCATCGGTTTCGGGGAGCGTTGTGGAAACGCCAACCTGTCTGCAATTATCCCCAACCTTGAAATAAAGCGGGGATACAGTTGTCTTCCTGAAGGAGCCCTGACCGAGCTCACCACTACAGCTCGTAAGATTGCAACAATTGCGAACATGCAGCTACCCGATTTTTATCCTTTTGTCGGAAACAGCGCATTTGCACATAAAGGCGGTATGCATATTGATGGCGTAAACAAAAATTCACGAACATTCGAACATATCGAACCCTCACTGGTTGGTAACGAACGACGCTTTCTTGTTTCAGAAGTCGCTGGTCGCAGCATGATACTTTCGAGTATACAGAAAATTGATCCGTCAATTGGCAAAGATTCTGAAGAGACGAAAGATATAATCAATATACTAAAATCTATGGAACATGAAGGTTACCAGTTTGAAGGTGCTGAAAGCTCGTTTGAACTGGTCATTCATCGCCACCTTAAGACCTACAAGCCCTTTTTCGACCTTGAGCACTTTAAGATTATCGGAGAAGAGCCAGCACACGACAGAACGGCCTGTACCAATGCCATAATTAAAGTAAAAGTGGGTGATACCAGCGAAATCACTGCTGCTGAAGGAGATGGCCCAGTTAACGCATTAGACAAGGCCCTTCGAAAAGCGTTAGACCGCTTCTTTCCTGAATTAAAGAATGTACGCCTCACTGATTTCAAGGTTCGTGTACTCGATACAAAAAATGCAACTGCGGCCAAGGTACGTGTACTAATTGAATCGACTGATGGAGAAAACATCTGGAGTACAATCGGAGTTTCTACTGATATTATTGAAGCGAGCTGGAAAGCACTAGTCGATTCAATTGAATACAAATTGTTAATGAAAACTTTCGAAAACTGAACTATGGGATTTAACAATTTATACATTAATGTCCATCTGAATAATCAATTTTTCAGTGCAACACTGAAAAATTAAAAAAGCTATATGGAGTTAAACTCCATATAGCAGATGACTGATGGCTTAAAAGATAATTGGTTATTTTTAAAAAGTCTCAAACAGGGCGCTCCATAAAGTCGTATTCTGCAAAAACGCCTTATCTTTTTCCCGCCTATAGTTTAGAGGCGATCAGAGAAAAGACATTACTGAAAAACAATTTTAAGAAGTCCCAAATAATTATTATCTTCTATATTTTAGACTTTATATGCCGACGGCTGGCTTGTCAATGGTTTCCTGGCTGTTTTTTAAAAAAACCAACCAGTCGGTTCGGAAATATAAAAAATCAGAAGCTTTTCCATTATATCCAATCTACAATTGCAGGTTACCATTATAAAGTCACTTCCTCATAATAAAGTTGACATTAAGGTATAAAATTTGTTAATTATAGATGTTCCATATATCCTGTTCGGCCTCTAGGAGGTATTATGAACAAACTATGTATATCCGTTCTTTTAGCAGCAGTAGTACTCACATCATGCAATAAAAAGCAAAGTGTTACTGATTATAGTGAAATCGAAGATCCACCGACTCCCCCCTCTTTCACCGTCAAGTTTGTTATTGGTGAAGCTCTGATCATTACGCCAGAATCTGAATCCCGGGCTATAACCGGCTCTACTCTAGGTATTAGCGACACTATAAAGACCAAAGAGAAATCAACAGTCGATATTGCTTATGAAACATCAGGAATAATTCGAGTGAGCGAAAACAGTACACTAACAATTAAAGAGCTTATTGGCAGTTCTTCTAAAGAGACTTCTTTAACCCTCCCTGAGGGAAAGATTACAGTTACTCTTTCAAAGCTTAAAGAGGGAAAGTTTAAAGTTACCACCCCCACCATGGTAGCAGCCGTAAGGGGTACAACTTTTATGGTTCAAACCAGTGATAAAGCTTCTCAGCTCACTGTCCTTAATGGAACTGTAGAGGCCGCACTCTCGCCTTCAGAAGCGGGAGGCTCAGATATAAAAGTCACTACCGCTCTGGGTGAAAAAGTCACCATCAATACTAAAGATATACCTAAATTAGTTAATAAAGAAAAAAAACTCAATGCTGTAAAAATGAAACGCGCTGAGCTGGTTCAAGCACAGACAGAACTAAAAAGTATACAGGACTCAAATTCAGAGTTGGATACAAGTGTAAAAAAAGAGCTTTCCGTGGTCTCTCCGAATGCAATTCAACTTAGTATCGATAAGATTGACAAAACCGCAGAGATGAAAGATACATCTGATGAAGATGCTAAACGTCGCGCCGAAGAGGAAAGAAGGCTTCGCAAAGAAGAAGAGGCAAGGCGCCGTGCTGAAGAGAAGAAACGACGTATAGAGGATGCAAAAGAAAATGCAATAACAGCCCCTCCGATATAAATGAGCTTCAATAATTGCGGCTTCTCAGTCAGGAGGGGACGGTTATATATAAAGGAGTAAAAACTGGATACCACAACAATACGCAACTATTGCATGCAAAAACCGGGGTCTGTTGAAGATTTTCCCTTTGATAACAAAACACTGGTTTTCAAAGTTGGTTCAAAGATGTTCGGGCTGATCTCTCTGGATAAAGATCCCTTAAGAATTAACCTAAAATGCGACCCCGACCGAGCCATTATTTTACGTGAGAAAACAACCGGAATAGAGCCCGGTTTTCATATGAATAAACGGCACTGGAATACCGTTACAGCCGATATTGTTCCCGAAAAGCTTCTGTTTGAATTAATTGACCACTCATATGATTTGGTATTCAAATCTCTGACAAAAAAAGAGCGTTTGAAAATCGAAGAGACCTCCTAATACAAAAGTGCTTCTCAAAATCAGAGCATTAATTATTCTTGTCATTAGTTAAGATCTGAAAATAAAAAAAACCAAGAAATGAGGTGTTCCCATGAAATTTACCGAACAGCGGTCGTTGTACCGATTGCAGGAGCTTGCGAGAACACTTCGTGGTGAAAATGGTTGTCCCTGGGATCGAAAACAGACACACGATTCTTTAAAAAAATATCTTATCGAAGAGACCTATGAAGTCGTTGACGCTATTGAAAGTGGCAGAAGCGATATTTTAAAAGAGGAGCTTGGAGATCTTCTGTATCAGGTATATGCGCATGCAGAAATCAGTCCCGATTTTACAGTCGATGATATTGCCGAGGGAATAATCACCAAGCTGGTATCACGCCACCCCCATGTGTTTGGCTCTGAAACAGCCGACACCCCAGATGCAGTAGCCGACAAATGGGAACGCATAAAAAAAAAGGAGCGCACTGATAAAAAGATACTGGAAGGTGTTCCAGCTCACCTGCCGGCTCTGCTGAAGGCCTATCGCGTACAAGAGAAAGTTTCACGTGCCGGCTTTGACTTCCCTGATCTTTCCGACACAATTGTCAGGCTTGAAGAAGAACTCGAAGAGCTCAAAGAAGCAGTCGAGAAAAACGACAGAAATTCGGTTGAAAACGAATTTGGAGATATACTTTTCTCAATTGTAAACATAGCACGATTTAGTTCAATTGATCCGGAAGAGTCGTTACGCGCGGCGATTGAAAAGTTCACTGGCCGATTTAACATAGTGGAGAAGATGGTCGATGATTCCGGGAAAAATTTTGACGATTACACCACTAACGAGCTAGATATGATGTGGAAATCTGCTAAAGAAAAGAAATAGCCAGATTTTCTATACATTAAACCAAAATTTTATCTATCTTCTGTTTAATATCAGTCAGAATCTCAAGAGACAACGATCCTCCCCCATAGCGTGTACTCACTAAATACTTTTGCATACCCTCGAGTTGAGTTCTGCTCTGACCTGTCAGCCGCTTTTCACGCAAAAGGTAGTTTACCACATTTAGCAACTCTTTAAAACAGCTCGCCGCTTCACCCGTTGTGAATGCCTCGTCCAGTCGCATCTTGAATAAAATATCCAACTCAGCCATCGGTGGAAGCTCACCAATACAGTTTAAAGCCTCACCCTTTTTAGTTTCATGGCTCTCCTGGAACTTGCGGTTACGGGTAAGCTCTCGGTACACAAGAAAACAGGCTACACCAACGACGGTTAAAAGAATCAAAAGAACAGACAGATATAAAAGAATATTATTTTCGTTTTCAGCTTCTTCAACGGAGTAATCATAATTGAAATCAACGGCTGCTTCTGTTACCGACAAAAGCAATGGGTCGGGATTTATGGTTTTATATTCTCCACGGTCCGGATCAAAGAGGCTGAACTCAATAAGAGCAAGTCGATATTCTCCAGGATTATCCGCAATAACCGTATAGCGATACAGCACAGAACCACTCTCTCGACCATTAACTAATGAGAAGTTTTTCTCCGTTCCGGAAAAGAGTATTGTAACCCCGGGAATATTTTCAAATTGGGGAGCCGAAAGTTGTGACAACTCACCAACACCTGAAATCTTTAATTCAAGTGATACTTCTTTTCCAGTTTCAGTCTGAAGGGCTTCACTGTTCTGAAAAGCAATATCGAAATTTCCGATATTCCCTGTAAAATTACCCGGTTTATTATCAGCAGGTAGTGGAAGCACATCCACATCAATGGCATTTGTTGGCAAAATATTTCTCATCCGCATGGCAAAGCGACTTGATGGGTCCTGGTAAACAAAAGATATTACATCACCGGTAAAATCGTAATTACCCGAGTTTGTGGGAATCAACTGATAGGTAATAACATGATGGCGTGTCATTGTTTTCCCGTTAAAGGAATAGGGAGTAGGCGGTATTCGCTCCTCAATAGGTTTGATAATAAAGCCATCCCACTTGTTGTTATTAATGGCCTCTACCTGCAAATTAATACGTGGCTCGGCAACAATATAATAACGCAGTAATATTGTCTCCCCTGTGTAGACAATATCACGAGAAACACTCTTTTCGGCAAGGAAAACGGCTTTTTTTGCCGGCTCTTCAGTGATATCGCCAAAGAAAAGATCAAAGGGATCATGACCACGCCGTGTTGAACGCCCAGTTGGATCTGAACCTTCCAGCACAGTAAGAGCCATTGAACGGGATTGGACATTTACGCCATCAGCCTTTATTTTAATTGGAGAGATGGTAAATGATCCGGATCGGCGAGGAGTTACACGAAAATTAAGAATTGTTGCCGATCGGCTGCCACCAGTACCGAAACTGAACGACCGACTCTGACCGGCAAACTCTATACTCAAATCACCATTTTCCGGAATCTCCTGAATTGAAACCCGCGAAGCACCTTCTATAGCAATCTCGATAAGGGTAAATTCATCCTCGTAGATTTCAGACCGATGCAGGTTTGTCTCAATTTCGGCCGAATACAGGTTTGCTGTGCATAAAACAAGAATAGCAAAAATTACACAATTAACACAGATATCTGAAAATGAAATTTTACCAGTTTTTTTCAAGAGACCTTCCTGCACGTCCATCACCCTTACCTTTTTGTACTGGTCTTTGTTTAAAATGGTTCAGGATATTGTCAATCTGTTCCTGTGATAACTTCTGTTCAATAGGCTCGCCCTTCTTGCGGTCACTATTTCGTGAAGCACCGGACTCTTTTTCTTTATCAGAACCATCCGATTGAGGAGAACCTTCTGAATTATCCTGTGATTCATCATCTTCATTCTGATCTTTCTTCTGTTTATCATCTTCATTATTCTGATCGCTTTTCTGTTCCTCTTCCTTCTGCTCTTTTAAAAGGGCCTCGATATTCTGCTTTGGTTTATCATAGTCAGGATCGACACGAATCGCATTCATGTAGTGCTCAAGGGCTTCTTCGATATCACCCTTCTTATAATAGCTGTTACCAAGATTATAAAAAGCACGCTTCTGAAGATCAGTATCGGTTCCGTTAAGTGCCTTTTTAAAATAGTCTATAGCCCCATCATAGTTCCCAGCCTTGTACTGTGCGGCTCCCTTGTTAAAATCTACATAAGGACGCTCAGAATCAGACGGCATATACTCAAGGGCACTATCGTAGGCATCATCAGCGTCTGTATACTTCTTATCGTTATAATACCGGTTGCCCCTGTCCATATTGTCAAAATAGGGATCGAGTAAGGCAAGAGATGATAAGGCGGCTATAATCATTAATATCCGTATAATCATGATCTCCTCCATTTGACATGAACAAGAAGTTCACCAAGCATTACAAGAACCAGCAGTAGGGCAAAATAGTGAAACTGGTCATTCGGTTCTTTAACATACCGAGAACCCTTATCTTTACTGCTATCGGCATTAAGGGTATCAATGACCGACTTAAGCCCACCCAGAGACAGGGATATATCTGTAAAGGTTCCACCGGTGTCGCGCGCGATTTTTTTTAATAAAGCCCGGTCAGGAATACTTGTAACAAGGTTTCCTTCCATATCTTTTAAATAGACTCCGGCATTGTCTGAATCAACAACAGGTACCAGATCTCCGTCAGAAGTGCCCAGTCCTACTGTATACACAGTTACATCCTGACTTTCAAGCCGATCGATGACCTGCTCGACATTGCCCTCATGGTCTTCTCCATCAGTAATTAGAAGTAGCACTTTTTTGTTAATTCGCTTTTTTTCGAAAATTCGTTCGGCTTCAACAAGAGCCTTCGCAAGATCAGTTCCCTGTAGAGCAATAGACGTAGTATCAGTATAATCGAGAAACAGCGCAAAAGCCGAACGGTCAGTCGTTAAGGGACACTGTAAAAACGATTCACCGGCAAATATTATAAGGCCGGCTCTTCCAGGAACCGATTCTGAAACATAGCGAATAGCCTCTTTAGCTCGATGCAGTCTATCCGGCGCCACATCCTTCGAGTTCATACTACGACTGACATCGAGTGCTACAAGAAGATCAATGCCCCGAACATGCTTTTCACGCATGTGAAATCCCCATTGCGGACGCAGAAGTATTAATGAAAACAGAAGAGCTGTAATTATAATCAACAACGAAGAGACCAGATAACGGCGTCTGAAAATGGGCACATTTACTACACGGTTGAAGTAACTTTTAAGAATATATCCCCGATACACCGAAAAGAGTATAATAAGAAGCGCAGGAACTAGCGCTCCGGTTGCTATTATTATCAAATAATCTAAATTATTGAAAGTCATAATACCTCACGGAATCTTTCTGAAGAACAGCACACGCAACAATACTTCTGTCATAAATAACAGCGCTGCCGCTATCAGGTACTTCATCCATTTGCCATCAAACTCGTGATACTGTTTAATAGTAAATTTTGATTTTTCGAGCATGTTAATCTCATCAATGTATTCTACGAATTCAGCTTCAGTTGTTGCGCGAAAAAACTTTCCACCCGTAATTTCTGATATTTTTTTCAAGCTCTCTTCATCATAGTCACCCGAGCCTCGGTAACGTCCAGCCTTTGGACCATGCGGAACAATAATGGTATAATCACCCTTTGTACCAATACCAACAGTATAAATTTTTATTCCTTTCTCTGCTGCAATACGTGCAGCATCTTCGGGTTCTATAATTCCACTGTTACTCGATCCGTCCGTTATCAAAATTATTATTTTGCTTTTGGTTTCTGAATCACTCATTCGAGCTACAGAGAGCGCAATCGCATTTCCGATAGCGGTACCCTCTTCCGAAACAGAATCAAAATCGACCTCATCTACCAGTTCTGAAAGGATGGCATAGTCGGTAGTCATTGGGCACTGAATGTAGGCCTCTCCTGCAAAAACAACCATGCCGATACGATCAGTCGAACGATCCGTGATGAATTTCTTAATCAGTTTTTTCGAAACTTCAAGCCTGTTTCCAGGTTGAAAGTCGGTCCCTAACATCGATAGTGAGACATCCTTGGCTATCATTATATCGACGCCAAAAGATGATACTTCGCTGAAACTGATATCATTACCGGGACGTGCAAGCGCAAAAATTATAAGTCCGGCCGAGATAAACCGTAGCAAAGGTGGTAACACCGGATAGAGCCGTACACGAAGCCCTTTTTTTCGAGAAATCAGATTTACCGATGAAAGTGGTAATGAATGTTCACGATAATTAAGACGCTTTAACCAATACCAAAGAATAAAGATAGAGAAAGGGATAAAAAGCACAAGCATTTCAGGAGTCTGAAAATCCATTATTCCTCCCTCCGATCTAGCTGCGCAACCAGTTTAAGCGCTACGGAACCATTGCTTTCGATTATTTCCGATGAAGGACGCAGCTCGGCAAATTTGGCCAGATCCCATAAATACATAAGTTGTTTCATTTCGGCCGCCACATCGGGTTCAATGCCAAACGAAGAGGCACTGTTATATATCTCATCAGTTGTCAGATCCAGTGCCCCCATCCTGAACCTGTCATCAAGAAAATGGCGGAATATAAACGAGAACTCGGTACAATACTCTTCAACCTTATTCTGTTCAAGCAGCTCTTTTTCCTGCAGGCTCTGATATGCTTCCATAAAGCGCTCGGCGGGTATAACGACCAGCTGTGGAGCCTCTTTACTAATTCGACTGAGTATAAATCTAACCAGAAAAAAGATAAGCACGGCAAGAACAACAAGTGTCAAAACCAGAATAATGATTCGTGTATAGTTTCCGGAACGTGAAAACGGCGGTTCAATATCTGCAAAAGTGTCCTCCTCTTTTGAAACCGAGGTGACCTCAATGCGGGGGACATCGTAATCGATGAGATTTTCCTGCGCGTCGTATACAAATAGCTGTGGCAACTCATACACGCCAACCATAAAGTAGACTATGTTATATGTGAGTGTTCGGATAAAGAGTCCGTTTTCATGATAATCGCGTACATCTGTGTTCGTAATATTATAAAGAGGAATAGACTCACTCTCTTCGCTAAAGAAGGTTTTATCTAACTCTTTTACCTTAAAATCAGGAGTATCCGATGTTATTTCTACGGTATACGTGTTCTCGACACCTACAGTTGTTGTTGGGTTATCGAGAGCCGTAGAGACACGTACCTGTGCAAATAATGGGCTGGTTAATAAAATTATTCCCAGTAATAGAATTTTTTTCATGTTTACCTGTGTAAGCGTTTTCTATTCCTTTTTTTGAAAAACTCCAGAACATCATGCTCAACAACCCTGTCGGTTGATAGATTCAGAGGTTCAAGACCATACTGTTTCAGATTCAAATCTTCACGTCGTGTTTCAGTTGCGTAAAGCACCTTGTCTGATTCGAGATCGTAAAAAGAGGCTAGCCCGAAA
The DNA here is from genome assembly GCA_027858855.1 of Spirochaetota bacterium. Classification (GTDB taxonomy): domain Bacteria; phylum Spirochaetota; class UBA4802; order UBA4802; family JAFGJZ01; genus JAFGRW01. The sequence continues at coordinate 48,007 of JAQIBV010000027.1, forward strand.
AACGAAAGACGTGACTCCTGAGGATCTGAAATAACCACTGGAATGAAATCGTGTTTACGAACTACCCGTTTTAACTGAGTCTCATAGGCCTGGTCAATAAAGTCAGAAATCATGAAAACAACGCTTCTTTTTTTTGTTACTTTGATTAAATACTCCAGCGCTCCGTTAATATCGGTTTTGCGATTTTTTGGTTTATAATGAATAATATCATTAAGAACCTTCAAAACATATCGCCGCCCCCTCTTGGGTTTAAAGTACCACTCTACATGATCAGTAAAGAGAAGTACAGAAACACGATCGTTTGTATACTCGGCCAAAAAAAGCAACAGAGCCGAAAGCTCCATAAGGACATCTTTTTTTGTACGCTGAGAGCCAAAATCCATTGAACCCGAAAAGTCGATCATGACTACAATATTCAGTTCACGCTCTTCCTGATACTGTTTAACATACAGATGGTTCATCCTTGCGGAGACCTTCCAATCGATATTCTTGACATCATCACCCATCTGATACTCGCGTATTGTATCAAAAAGCAGACCATTTCCCTTGAACGCTGAACGATATTGGCCGATAAAAGCGGTATTGATCTTTTTTGATACGTTGAACCGAATTTTTTTCAAATAAGTAGATGATGCAGTCATTACGGAACCTCTACATTATCAAAAATCATCTGACATACATTTTCGTTTGTGATGTCTTCAGCTTCAGCTTCATAAGAGAGAATGATACGGTGACGCAAAACATCGAAACCGATCTCTTTTATATCATCAGGTGTTACAAATCCACGACCATTCAAGAAGGCTACACAACGTGATGCCTTCATTAATGCAATAGATGCCCGTGGGCTTGCACCAAATTCAAGGAATCGTGCAACATCAGGATTTGATGGATTACGTGTGAAATTTACAATCGATACAATGTACCGTAGGATCTTCTCATCAATATAGATTGATTCGATAAATTCGCGCTTTCGAACAAGATCTTCACTTTTGATTACCGGCGATATAGCATCTACCGAGATGGAGGAATAATTATTTAAGACCTGAAACTCCTCCTCAACACTTGGATAATGAATCAGACATTTCATAAAAAATCGGTCAAGCTGTGCCTCGGGTAATGGATAAGTTCCCTCCTGTTCAATCGGATTTTCTGTGGCAAGAACCATGAAAGGCACCGCAAACGGATACGAGGTATCTCCAATCGTTACCTGACGCTCTTCCATCGCTTCAAGTAGAGCTGACTGAACCTTAGCCGGAGCCCGGTTAATCTCATCAGCAAGTACGATGTTTGAAAATATAGGCCCCTGCTTTGTCGAAAACTCCATGTTTTTAGGATTGAAAATCTGAGTTCCAATAATGTCAGATGGAAGAAGATCAGGGGTAAACTGAATGCGTGAAAAATCGGCATCGATTGTACGTGCAAAAGCCCGAACAGCGAGAGTCTTTGCCAACCCAGGAAGACCCTCCAGCAAAATATGGCCATTACATAAAAACGAGATTATTATACGATCTATCAGATAATTCTGACCAATAATAACCTTTTTAATTTCGTCCCGCATCTGTTGAACAGCACCGTTTTCCTGTTGGGCTCGTTCTGTAAGTTTCTCAATTTCAATATAATCCATAAAACGACTCCTGTAAAAATCTTCAAAAAATTAAAGTGGATTTTCAAATCTCATATACACTGCCTGGCAACTTTCAAAATACTGATTGAAGAAAGCCAGAGTCTATTGCCTGCTAAAAATTTTGTAAGTGCCATAACCAATGAAACCACCATACTAAAAAATGCGGTATCTTTAACAGCAAAAATTTTATTGTTGTTGTACTGCAAAAATGCAACCAAAAAGGGTCGCCTGTCGGACTAATGAACAGCCGTTATTTTAAGTGATACATATACTGATAATATGTTACAGAAACAAACCGTTCACAATTGTTTAAATTTAATAAAACCAATCTGCTGTCAACAGAATTTAGATTTAAATGATTTTATTCTCTGGCGTTGAATAATATTATATGGTAAACATAACTCTGGAATGGGTGGCAGTATTGACCGGAATATGTAGCTGTAAATGATTGGTAATATTTTAAACATAAAATCAATATACAATGCACATTCTCTGGTTTGTTCGATGAATGCTTTTATAAATATTTTATATTATCTTTGATAAGCTCCAAATTCCAGTAATCAATAAAGCAGTGCCAATCACACAACCTAATGGCAAAAATATTTTTTTTGATAAAGAAACCGTCTTTTCAACACCAAATTTACTTACCCATAATTTTGCCTTCGGACTACTTTCTAAATATTTGCGGAGCTTTCCTTCATTTCGAAGAAAAATTACGTTTCGCACGATAAAAAATACACCAGCAACAATGCTAATAATAGGTAAAAAATACGTTTCCATAAATAACTCTCCAATCAATAATTCAGATGCTCTTTACGACTTTTGCAATAACAAATGTATTCGTATTTAATAAAAGATTACTCAAAGAAATCGGAATAAGCAATAACCCTCATCAAACCATCAAAAAAACGGCTTCACAGATTTCATTACAATTACGTACATCAGTGCTTCTAATAGACAAATTAGTTTCATTATATGACACTTAACATATCATCTGATAAGTGCATGATTGTCTCCTCTTTATAATTCAGATCAGGCGACAACCAGCCTGACACAGTGGGGTAAGACCTTTTAAATTCAACCGTTATGTGAATGATGTATGCAAATCAACACGAAACCCACATTTTCTACACTTTGCAAGAACAGTATCGTTTTCTTTGATTTTTTCCATTTCAATATTACACTTTGGGCAAATTCTTACTCTAAAATAATTAATACCCAATACAAGGCAAAATAAAATAAAAAAAACTATTCCACAGCAACCTGAAAATTCAAAATACACTGAAGCACTAGTTAAATAGTTCATCAAAATAATAGAAACTAAAATTCCTGCAAATAAACCTATAATTACTCTCCAAAAAATAACTTCTATTAAATAAAATTTATCAATTTTATTTTCAATCGTATCTTTCTTTTTAATTAACATTTTCAATATTCGTTTGCATATTCTTTATAAATTCGGACTCTTCATCTTTTCAAGTGGGTTAATTTTAGAAGAAAAAGCCTCGAATCCTTTATAGCTTAAGGGCAAACTGCTCGTCAATATTAAAAATATTTTGTAGCAATTTGAAAATGAGAAAAACACGAAAATTAGTAGATGAATTTGCATATCCCTGATTTTACTCATTAACAGCAATACGCGTTCATCCTAAAATTACAGATGCTCGGATTATAACCATGGGACGACATCAAAAAAAAACAGTTTGTGGTACTTGTCGAGCTATTATCCAAACAATTGCTGAGGCAAGCGACGTCGCCGGCTTACCAAAAACTTAAACCAGACAAAAGCCCCGGCGATGTGCGTAGCGAACGCTTGCCGACAATTATGCTGAAGGTGCTAGTGAAAGAGTACGACTCAACTTTCTACATAGTCCTTTGCACAGACTGCAAAAATAGGCTTCAACTATGCTGACATATAGGGGCCTCCGGGGCTTCAAAAAATTATGATAAAATCTTTTTGTACAACTAACACCTTAGATATATGGATATTTTTTGAAGCCCACATGCATTTTGTTCATTAGCTCTTTCTTAACCGCCCCGAACATTGCGCTTTTGCAATGTG
>JAQIBV010000025.1 GCA_027858855.1 Spirochaetota bacterium
CGATATACTTATAGGGTTGATTTATGTTTTATTTAAAAAAGAAGCTGTAATTGACACTGAAATAGAGAATACTTTAAATCTCATGGTCCCGGCATTAAGTGCGGTACTTGAGCGGGAAATAATTAAATTGCGTCTTGATAAAGAAAAAAATAAATTTTACAGAATATCTATTAAAGATTCTCTCACCGGATTGTATACCAGATTTTATATGGATGAAATGATGAGGCGTTTCTGCAGAATGCAGGATCGGGATGATTTTATCAGTCTAGGGGTGATATATTTTGACATTGATAATTTTAAAATTATCAATGACACTTACGGTCATACTGCGGGAGATATGGTTCTTAAAAAAGTCGCTAAGGTTTTACTTGACGAAACAAGAGGGGATGATCTGCAAGTAAGACTTGGAGGAGAGGAGCTTGCAGTAATTTTTTTAAGCAAAGATAAAGACGAGTTCGAAGTCATTGGAAACCGGATTCGTGAAAAAATATCTGAACTTGATTTTCCGGAACATCAGATTGAAAAATCCATCACAGTAAGCGGCGGAGTTTCCATCAGAGTGAAGGGTGAGCCAGTTGAAAAAGTATTCAACAGGGCGGATCAGAATCTGTATAAAGCCAAAAATCAAGGTAAAAATAAAATTATATGTGATGAATAAAAGATTTAATCCGGAATACAATGATTTATACCATTAATAAATTAATTTTCGATATTTTTGAGTGGGCGATTGTCATAGAAATTAATATACTAATAAAATGGGATCTAATATTCACGCTCCGACAATTCAAACTCAAACCTTACCCGCTGTTTATAGGCAATTTCTGCTATTGTGTTCAGTTCTTCTATGTTCGAGAATATTTTGTTTACATAGGAACCGGCAAGTTTCTCTTCTGAATACAACTGATTTCTTAATGTAGTCAAAACATTAATATCAATTGAAGTTAATATAGAATCACCGATAAGAGGAATGACGCATTAATCAATTTGCGACTGTTTAACAATTGCGTGGTGTTTACTAATGCGTTTTCCAGTAGCACTTTTGTCTTTGCAATAACACTGATCCCAGCAATAGAAATTATGCGCATACTCACCAAAAGTTAAGTTTGGATTTTTAATTAGTACATTTAGTTGATCAACCGCCAGACCATTTACCGTCCTGACGTTTAAATTGAACATAATAGACTGATTTACCTGATATACATTTACGGGGATATAGATTAAAATCTTTGGCTGTTTTGAAAGATGTCATTTTGACCTCCAGATAAGCGATTATCAATTTTGCTGACAATCTGCTGGCAGTCTGCTGACAGTAGTCAAAACGTCAATTTTCTGGAAGTTTTCTGGAAGTTTTTGTTTGATTAGATATTAACGTAACCACTGGTAAAACCAGTGGTTACGCCTATGCCCAAGACCGGACTTGAACCGGTACAGCCGTTACAGCCGAGGGATTTTAAGTCCCTTGTGTCTACCAAATTCCACCACTTGGGCAAATGAGGCGTCGAGCGGATTCGAACCGCTGAATAAAGGTTTTGCAGACCTGCCCCTTACCACTTGGGTACGACGCCAATATTGGACTTGTTTATAAAGAGGTGTCTCTATTGTCAAACTTTTTTAAACATACAGGTTTAAAAAAACTCGTTATTGACAACCTGTATTATGTCAGAGCATTTTAAAGATACAAGATGGAAAAGGAGGGCTCAGATTTTGAGCGATTCCGCTTTGTTATCCGCCTTGGCTTTTTGACGGATACGCAGTTCATTCTCTTTTTTTGAATAGATACAACCACAGTAATTCTGACGGTAAAAGCCAAACTTTTTAGAATTTTCAAGTGAAAGCTGGAAACCACCGCTCTTCTTGAAATTACTTGGAAGATAGGCAATACCGTACAAAGATGCAAGCTCGTTGCCAATTGTATTAATAAGAGATGCAGATTTATGCGGACTTACAGAAAGAGTCGAGGCAACAATATTATAGTTTTCCTTTTTTGCGACCTGAAAAGTCTTTTCCAGACGAATACGGAAACATAGTTCACAGCGATACGATTTTTCACCAAAGGTGTGAAAGGGGCCAACGGTTTCAAACCACTCCTCAATTCCACCAGATTCAGTGAGAAGCTTTATGCCTTCATCCTGGGTGTAACGGCACAATTCGTCGAGACGAAGATCGTACTCTTTTTTTATAGATATGTTGGGATTATAGAAAAATGCACTTACAGAAAAGCCGTCGACCTGAGGATACACCCCGCTCAAACACGGGGCGCAACATGTATGCAAAAGAAGACTTTCTCTCATTTACAGAAGAAACTGATCAATTACTGAATGAAGTCTATCGGTAGATTCAGGACTTGACTTCTCTTCAAGCATGTATTGCATATCAGGGTTTGAATAGTATACAGATTCTAACTCATATTTTACGATATGCTGGGCTACACAGTATTTAACAGAATCGAAAATCTGCTCAGCTTTAGCAATACTCGATGGGCAATCACTGATAAGCTGGGAAATAGACAATATAATGTCATGCTTTTCAGACTCACGTATATCATCTCGGCATACACCTTGAAGATCTTTTTCATGAATTTTTTCAGTAATTGGCATATTCATAGTTAACATCCTTACCTTTTGTTTTCATGAAAATACGCACATAACACGAAAGCGTCAACCCTAAATAACACTTTTATGCTTTTTTTTCAATTTTAGTGTGTTTTTTTTGGAAATTCACCATTAATTTTGGATAATATCATAATTCTAAATTAATTTTATTATCCCCCCCCGCCTCCGGTCTGACTTCTACCCACAATTATTATCTTGCGACCAGCAAAGGAACTTGCCCTTGTAGGTTGTTCTTATCAGAACAATAAGTTTTTAGCGCAAGATAAAAACCCCACGGGTAACACGAAAAATTTCTTCTGAGAAATTGTTTTAGGCACTTAAACGAGGTTACCTTCTGAAATTTAGAAATTTTTTCAAAATTCTTTGGTAATTTTTCGAAGTTCCCTTATATTAGATGAAGGGTTTGAATATTGGTATCCTCAACAATCAACTTATAGCTTTTATAAAAAAAAGTTTTATCCCCTCGTCACCAAATTTTGATTTTATTTCTGATACTGACTTCTTTATAACAGATTGAACTTTGTCCTCTATATAGGCAATCATCATAAAATTTGTCTCCGGCCAGGTCGTACTTTCCAGACGACGGCCCTGCTCTCCTCTTCCATGAACAAGAGGGACAATAGTATAATAAAAATCCGGAATCATCGTCTCAATTGACTCAACAATCTCCTCTTGCACCGACTGATTTGCTATTATCTCCATACGAATCATAATACTACCTCCTGTTCGTTTTCGCCATTAATTTTCATGCGTTTATAATATGCTTTTTTGTTAAAAATATAATACATTACCGGAATGATCAGTAACGTTACAGCTGAACTTGAAGTAAGACCACCAACAACGCATAATCCGATAGGTTGTATCAATGCGGCATTGCCCGACGATGCAAAACACATAGGAACCATACCAAAAATCGTTGTCAAAGTGGTCATAAGAACAGGGCGCAGGCGGCTTGTCCCGGCCTCCAGACATGCCCTCTTAAGCGGCATTCCACGATTAACTAAAAGATTTGTATAATCTACCAGAATGATTCCATTGTTAACAACAATACCTACGAGCATAACAATACCGATCGCCGAAATAATGGAGAGCGCTTGTCCGGTCAAAACATGTATGATTATCACACCAATCAAAAGCAGAGGTATGGTAAGCAGATTGATAAGCGGATCCTTAAATGATTCATAGGTACCTGCCATAACTCCGTAAACAAGAATAATCGCAAGAACAACAATCGATACAAAAACTCCCAGAGTCTCAAGCATCTCCTTCCATGATCCCTCAAAGTTGACTGATACACCATCCGGAATAACCATATTTTTATCGATAGCCGTTTGGATTTTTTTTTCGATGATATTTGCATTCTCTTTCGTTACGATACTCGCCGTCAAGTGGACAATTCTTGTCTGGTTTTCCCGATTAATTGTTACAGGCCCAACACCTTTTTTAGCACGTGCAAAATTAGATAATGGAACTCGCAGTCCAGAGCTGCTTGATACGAAAATGCTTTCAAGATCACTAACCTTTACCCGATCTTGAGGGCGAAACATAACAACAACATTGTACTCCTTTCCCCCTCTGCGAAAAATAGTTGCATCTGTACCGTCAATGCTTGCATTGATCTCCTTTGCTATCGTAGCAATATTTACTCCAAACGAATACGCCCTTTCACGGTCTATCTCAATTTCAACCTGGGGCAAACCGTCGTTCATGTCAATAGTGGACTCCGAAATTTCAGGAATCATCTTCATAACCTGTTGAATCTTTTTTGCAGTCTCTAAAGCAGCATTAAAATCATCTGACCGTAATGCAATATCAATATCACTACCTATGCCCATCATCTGCTGGGACATCCCCTGTTCAAAGGTCAGCTTTGCCATTGGAAAGTCACCAAAGTGTGCTCTAATTTTTTCTTTTATTATTTCAGAAGTATCGATCTGATTTTTTGATTTGGGTAACTGAATTGTGATAGAACCTATGTATGTCGCATCAGTTGATGTCATAGGATTTCCCATACCCAAGCCTACGTTTACGGTCAGGTTTTTAATGCCTCGAATATCACTGGTTATAAACTTTTCCAGCTGTCTAATTACCGACTCGGTGTCTTCAAGAGGTGTCCCAAGCGGCATCTCAAGATTAACCGTAACAGAATCATCACTCATCGAGGGAATCGGGTTGATTCGCATAAAAGGTAGAAAGCATAGTGTCACCAGCAAGACCCCTAAAACAATAAATACTGTTTTTTTCCGATGATTAAGGGCAACAATCAGAACACTGCGATACCATGAAGTCAGATCCTGTAGTTTTTTTTCAATAAAGCTATATAGTTTTATAAGAAATATATTTTTAACCGGGTTCTCACTTCTGTTTGATACCGGGAAAAAGCGGCTTGCAAGCACCGGTACAAGAAAAACAGCAACGAGCAAACTTGAAAGAAGCGCAATACCAACCGTATATATCATGTCCTGAAAGAGCATCCCAAAAATTCCCAAATCACTTTTAAAAAAGAACAAAGGAAAAAAAACACAAATAGTTGTTAAATTTCCCGACACTACCGACATAACAACCTCATGCGAACCTAACGTTGCTGCAACGACAGGCTTTGCGCCACGTTCGCGATAAGTAAAAATATTCTCTAATATAACAATCGAAGCATCAACAATCATCCCTACTCCAAGAATAAGTCCGGTCATGGTCATCATGTTAAGAGTAATCCCGGCAAAATTCATCGCGAGCAGAGTTATGACAATAGACAGGGGGATGGAAATACCGATAACGACGGTACTCTTAAAGCTTCGAAGAAAGAGAAAAAGGATCAGCATCGCGAGCAATGCTCCCTGATAAGCAGAGCGAAGTAGTGTATCGATCGTGTCCCTGATTTGCTCTGTGTCATCGGAAATAACGACAAGCGACACGTCAGAAGGCAGAAGCTTTTGTATCTCTTCGATTTTTTTGTATACAGCATCAGCAGCGTTAACCGAATTTGCGCCGCTCTGCTTGATAATGCCGATATATACCCCCGGTTCTCCATTGATATATACAGCCGAGCTTTTATCCTCGTAACCGGAAAAACAGTTACCTATATCACTCAGCTTCACCGAATAACCATTCTTTATCCCGACAACAGTATTAGCTATCTCATCTATACTCTTATATTCACCAACTGTGCGCACAAGATAGCTTCTGGATGCCTCTACAATCTTGCCACCACCCAGTTCCAGGTTCTGCGAACCAAGACCCAACGCAACTTCGGTAAGAGTGAAATCATAAGCCTCAAGTCTGTTCTGAGAAAGCTCGACACGAACTATTTTGTCACGTCCACCACTCGTAGTTGCCTGCGCTACTCCAACAGCCTGTTCCAGTTTCGACTCTATATTATCCTCTGCAATCTCCCGGAGATCTTCAGAACTTCTGCTCCCCCTTACTGCAATACGCATGATAGGCATTGAGTCTGCATCCATTTTATTTATACTCGGATTGGTTATGTCGTCAGGCAAATGTGATTTAACTCTATCGATTCGGTCACGAATATTATTAGAAGCCTCATTCAGGTTAGTACCATATTCAAATTCCAGCATAATAACTGAAGCACCCTCCGAAGAATGTGATGTCATCTCTTTAAGATTGCTCACACTAACCAGAGAGCTTTCGAGAATTTCAGTTACTGATTTTTCGACTGACTCAGGGCCGGCATTTTCATATTGAGTAGAGACAACAATCATGGGAAAGTCAATTGATGGGAAAAGATCGATCGACACGGATTTTAACGTAAATAATCCCAGGATTGCCAATAATGCAAAGGCTACGACTGTTAATACAGGACGTTCAACTATTCTTTTTGACAGACTCATCTGTCACCTCACTTGTCTCTTTTTTTTGTGGCATCTTTTTATCTTTCCCCAAAAATTTTTTTATTTTATCCCAAAAAGAGTTCTTCTCAGATTTTACATCTTCTTCTACCTTTATGGGAGCATCGACATCATGAACAAGAGCCTTATCGCTAAGAACCTGCATTCCTTCTACAACTATCTTCTGGCCATCCAAAAGACCGGATTTAATCTGGGTGGATCCATCCACTGTGATCCCTTTTTTAACTGTTTTTTTTGTAACTGTGTTATCGGAGTTTACGACAAAGACATGGTGCTCATCCAAACTTGTAATAACTGATGATTCTGGCACTACCAGACAATCAGGCACTATCCTGGTAAACAGTCTAATCTTTGGAAACATACCAGCATCAATTTGTGAATCATAGTTTTCAAACTCAAGATAGAGATTTTTTGTTCGCGACACCTCATCAAGCACAGGTGAAACCCTTGTCACAGACGCGTGATAAATCTCATCGGGGTATGCTTCGAGATGGACATCAGCTTTGAGCCCAGGTTTCAAATCAGCAACATAACGTTCGGGGATGTTCGCGGTAATCTGAAGATTATCGATATCACCAATAACTGCAATTGGAGTATTTACAGACACTGTCGTTCCGATTTCCAGCGGCATTGAAGAAACCGAACCAGTTATCGGAGCGATAACCGGACTTTTTACATATTTTGCACCTGGCTCTGAAGGATCAATATATCCAATAATTTGACCTTTTTTAACCCGAGATCCAAGAGAAACAGACATCAGAATGAGTTTGCCCCCTATATCCGGGTAGACCTCAACACTTTTAACGGGTACAATATTACCGTTAGTTTCGATATAAACATGCAAATCTTGCCTTTTGACAAGCCTGGTACGAACGCTAAAAACGACTGGAGCAGTGGATAACCTGTTCTTATCATCTCTGCCAACAATAACAAACAACAACAATACGACTATTATAATGACAATGAGATACTTGAGTCTTTTCATTTTTTTCATGGTTTACCTTCCAAGTGAACCGAATGGAACGCCGATCTGCTTTTCCAATTCGAGTATAGTCGAGATAAGATTATACGCCTCAGACATGAGTGATGCTTTTGTTTTATACAGCGAATCCGCACTGTCTACGAGGCTTAAAAGATCCTTTGTTCCGTAACGATAAGCTTCGGCCATCATGGAATAGGTGCGTTCTGAAAGTTTTACATTTTCCTGGCATGCCTTAATTGTTGACTGGGACTGCGCTATCTGCCTGACAAGAGACTCTACAGAAACAGATACCTTTGTTTTAGTATCCGCAAGTTGTATCTCAAGCAGAGTCACGTTATCCACAGCCGATGCAATATTCTCATTTGAGCTAGACCAAGGGATAAGACCGTCCAGAGGCACGGTGACAGCTGCTGTGATCGCTCCCGCATCATTCCAGCCAGTTTCGGAAGTTACAGATCCAGATGCATTAGTCGGTCGATAAGAATAGCCGAAAGATAAAACCGGAGAGTATGCGTTAAAGCGTGCTGCTGTTGCTGTTGCTTTCGCAAACTCCAGAGATTTTTCTGCTGCACGCACTTCATTTGATTTTATCTCAATACCTTCGATAGAAAACGATCCAAGGTTAATTACCTCTTCTAAAGATCCATCGAGTATGATGTCATCATTTTGACTAAGACCAATAAGTTGTTTAAAGCAGGCCATATCGTTTTGCCAGGTTATTTCTGCGGAAGCTAAAGTTGGTTTCAGATTTCCCCAGCTGACCTTTGCTGATAGCACATCGATCTCCGGGACACGTCCAGCTTTGTATCTGGCAAGAGTCTGTTCATATCGGGATTGCGCAGTTTCAAGATTGCGCTTTTGAAGATCTATATTAATTTTTTCATAAAGCAGACCATAAAAGGATTTGCGGACGGCAAGCTCAATATCCTTGAGTACCATTTCCTGTGAAATCAATCCAGCCTCGTAATTTATCTTTGCCTGCCTTACGTCAGCAGCGATTGCCGCGGAAAAAGAGAACGACGCTTCTGCCGTCAAGAAGACCGATCGATCATAGGTTGTCGGCTCGTTTGGGTACGATACCCCTGCACCAACTGAGAGAGAAGGAGTGAGTCCATTTAAAGACTTGCTGTCTTTTCGCTTTAACCCTGAAACATTCAAATTGCTCTGGATTATTGACGAATTGTTCTTCATTGCAATGTTAACTGTCTGATCAACTGTGTATGTCGATTCGGCTTTTAAGAAACCGGGTAGCAAAATTATCAGAAACACATATGAAAAAAAATACCTGATGTTCATTTCTCCTCCGTGAAAAAGTAAATCTATTGTTTACTTTTTACCATTTATATCTTGATTACTATTTTTGATAATTGATCAGACCATTTGAACAAACAGTCAGTTAAATAATTATTGAGAATGACCATGTCTACCCTATTACCGTTAGTTTTTCTAACATTGTTAGATTGAAATTAAAAAAAAAGTTACTTTTAATTTAAAAATCTTTTAACCGCATTAATAAAAAGCAGTTTGGGGGTAAAATGAGATAATTCGGGAGGTAGTCCCATTTGCATTGTCGAAAAAATATATCCATGTATTAAACACACCCAATTCATCAACAATTCATCAGATAACTCAACATCATTTGCATCATAGGCTATTTCACGAAACAAAAACCTAACTTCATCTATGATTTTTTTTGTTTCTTTACTGGGTACCCGACGACCAAATCCGAACATTAATTGATATAGTTTTTTGTTATTAAAAGCGAAATCCCAATGGCATACTGAAAGGATAATAATGCTCTGCCGAGCCTTATATTGCTCCTTTTTACTCAAACGATACTGAGCATGTAACATCCTGTGCCCCATATGCACCAATTCGTCCAAGAGGTCTTCTTTGTTCTTAAAATACTCATACACAATAGGTGGAGCATATTCTATTTTTTCGGCAATCTTTCTTATGGTTACAGCATTCCAATCTTCAGCAATAGCTATATTTAGAGCCGTATTCATGATTTTTTCTCGTGTTGCGTCTTTCTCTTTTTGTCTGCGTTCTTTGTATCCCATAAGCCTCTCAAAATCTAACACTGTTAGATTTAACCAAAATATTTCTTTAGTTTATTTAATCAAGTTTTTTATTAAAAAAGCTGTTTTTGTTTTATATTATTTCTTTTGGCAATATAAGAGCAACAATGTGTTTTGTCATTTCGGCACATTGTTCGGCAAGCCCAGCATAGGTGCTGGGCTTGCCGAATGCGGTTCACCCCCACGCGTGTGGGGAAAATTAAAAATCAGTTTAAGGATGATATCTTTTCGATAGGTGGAACTTTTGAAACTAGTTACAATTCCTCTTAGGTAATGTTTAAGGAATAAAAGACAAAAACGGCGTCGATATTTATGTTTCAATCCACACGCCCGCACGGGGCGTGACATAATTTCAGCACCGGTTGTAACCTCTGGAGTCGTTTCAATCCACACGCCCGCACGGGGCGTGACTCACGTCTTTTTTTTCTCTCTTCAGCTTTTGCAGTTTCAATCCACACGCCCGCACGGGGCGTGACATAAAATAAGGATTAAACAATGAGTAAAAATATAGTTTCCATCCACACGCCCGCACGGGGCGTGACAAGGGTGATTATTTTGAAGGTGACTGTGAATTATTGTTTCAATCCACACGCCCGCACGGGGCGTGACAAATTTTGATTATATGCTTTACACCTATAACCTGTTTCAATCCACACGCCCGCACGGGGCGTGACAACAGCTACTTTATTTGTCGACTCTTCAAGGTCTGTTTCAATCCACACGCCCGCACGGGGCGTGACTGACAGTTTTATCCTTATAAGTCACTTTATATTGTTTCAATCCACACGCCCGCACGGGGCGTGACGATGTAGCCCCCGGCTCTGCATCGCTTCCCTCTGTTGTTTCAATCCACACGCCCGCACGGGGCGTGACTATATTGTTTATTTCGATATCTATGGTAAAAACATGTTTCAATCCACACGCCCGCACGGGGCGTGACTGCGGCCTATACAAGCCTTAGTGGGATAGGCTTGTATAGTGACGTTTCCGCTAACCGCATAAAAATTACAGTTTTCAAAGAACAAAATAATGGCAGGATAACTATTTGGCAAGTTATATATAGAAGAGAATGCATCATTTAATATCTGCTAACCTCCCAGGGTTTCAATGTTAGCTATAGGTTAGCGTAACATTATTTATTATAGAATAATGGGTGAATCAAAATCAAAAGACTCTTTTATACCATGATGTTCAACTCTTCTTTTCCAATTACTGCCTAAAAAATAAAATCTTAAACTGTCTTCATCCTTATTGAAGATCCTTAACAATTCAGATTTAAGCATTTCCCATTGTGCTGGGTCAACCTTACACTCAAAAACGCTATTTTGCACTCGAATTCCATAATTTGTGCATGTTTTTGCGATTCGTGTTAATCGATATCCACCTTCAGTACCAATAGTAGAAATATCATATGTTACAAGCACAAGCATCTGCTACCTCACTATAAAAGGAGTGTACTGTTCCATATCTCCTCGTATATATCTTGCCATCAACTGTGCCTGTATATGAGGAAGCATACCAATAGTCGTTTTTTCACCAAGAAAAGGATGTGTTATTATCTCATCTTTACGTTGCTGATACGACTGCAACAACATTTTTCTTGAACTATCATTCATTCGAGTTTCCCCAGTTTCTAAAACATCAAAATCTGAGGCTTTTATCTTCTTCAAATTTATTAAATTGAGAACTACTCTATCGGCAATATACGACCTAAACTCTTCCATTAAATCCAACGCAAGCCCTGGACGACCAGAACGTAATCTATGCAAAAACCCTACTTGAACATCCAAACCGGTTGTTTCCAAAGATGAGCGGCAATCATGTGCAAGAATACTGTATAAAAAAGATAAAAGGGCATTTACCCGATCAAGGGGTGGTCTTTTTGATCTTTTTTTATAAAAAAAATCTTCTTTTTGAGAAACAATCAAATTATCAAAATTGGAAAAATAACAAGCCGAAGCTTCACCTTCATAACCACGGATCGAGTCAAGATTGTCGGCCTTTACAAGTAACAACAAACTTCTTTTAAGCTTATCAATAGTTTTTTGAATATCTCCAGTAGGTAAATCACCATGATTTCGTATATGCCTTTGCAGTGTCGAACGCATATTTTTTATTTTAGCAGCAACTATATTTTTTGCTATTGCAGATGATTCTTTATCACTATCAGAAAACTTATATTGTTGCTTACGTAACAGTACATTTCCACTTTGCTTACCAACTACTTTTGCAAGAAATTTTCCATTCATAGACAGAAAACTGATACCTATATTGTTTTCTGCGCAAAACGCCATTAATGAAGGGCTCATTGCCTTATAACCGAACAAAACGATATTTTCTATTGTGTGTACAGGCGCCTGAAAAGCTTTTTTATTATCCAGCATAACTACAAATGTCATACCTTCTTTTCGTAAAAATGCATCAGGTGAAGTTACATACAATGTATTAAGATGTTTTTTCATGTTATCGAATATAATTCCGTTATATAATTTTGTATTTTTTTATGGGAAATTTTTGGCATACATTGACTATTTAATGAACAACTCTTACATTTATTCGAATAAACCGGATCCGGGATTATTTGGTTTTTAACCATATCGTGAATCGCATAAATTACTTCTTCAGTTTGATTTCGCAATTCTTCAGTAAATGGTATTTCTGTTCGACGTCGCTCTTTACCGTAAAAAAGGGCACCAAAATCAATACTACAGCCCATCATCTCTTCAAGACATAAGGCCTGTGCCATTAACTGAGCCGCATCACAATTATCCAGCTTTTGCTTTCCGACCTTGTACTCGACGGGGTACATCTTATAAGCACCATCAGATTTTGTAATCTCCACAATATCAGCTTTACCAGACAAACCCAATCGCTCGCTTGATATATAAATACTTCTTAGTGTATACTTGTTAATACGACGCTCTATCTTGCCACTATCAGCATTTTCATGAAAAAGTTCACCTCGAGTGGTAAAAACGTTTTCCTGCCATAAGCCTGCGACATGTATCAATGCACATTGTCTTTTGCAAAAAATATAATGCTGTATAGCAGAAAGTTGAATATAATCGTCTTCAGAATACATTATAGTTCACATTAATTTTAGATATAATAATCATATACTGCATTTTCCCAATATTTATGGTACGAGGTAATTAGGCACTACCTCATACCATAATCTCATATTACAATTTTTCGAGCAAAGCAACACCAGATGGCATATCACTGCTTTTGGGTATTGTTATCGCATAATCAGTAAACGACCTGGGTAAGTCACTATTTGATTTTACTATTACTTTTTCAAATAGTTCGCCCGAACGAGCATTACCAAGATGGCTGTCATGCTTGAACACTATTAATTTTCTGGGATTCATTTCTCCACGAGCAGCAGCTCGGTCATGTTCAAAGGCATTAATTAAAGATTCCCAAAGTAACTCCAGATCTTTTTCGTTAAATCCCGTCTTTACTGCGTCAACAGCCGAAATGAAACCATGCATACGATATAGTGCATATGGCACAGTTGATTTACGTCCAAAAGTTGAAGCATGTTCTCGAGATTCTTGTGCCGTTGCTTCTTTCGGTGTTGTAACAGCACATCTTGTAATTGAATGCTCTGCTTGATATATACGATCCATAGATCGTGAAAAAACAAATTGTACTGGTCCACGAACAGTACCAGCAGGTTTATTGCCCGTACTCATAACTGCCCCAAATGTTCTTATATCATAATAATTTTTGCATAAATCAACTTGTCGATCTTTTAATTCTTTTCCATCAGCTGACTCAATCACCGTATTTAACACATTATCCTGTTGAATAAATATATTATAACCAGTTTTATCAAAACTTTCATCAAATGTTGATTTTAGCATTACATAATTACGAACTTTTCGTTTTATACAAACATCTGTAATAATTCCATGTTGATTTTCTACATCAGCTCGCGGTAAATTTGCCTGATCAGGGTCTCCATTAGGATTACCATCTTTAACATCATACAAAAATATAAAATCATAACGGTTTTTTACAACATCACTCATTTTTTTCCTCCTGCTTCGTTTTCTACGTCAGTTTCAATAGCATCTTTCAATTCTTTATTTTTTTGAGCCTGCATGAATATATCCTGCTTTTGATGATAATAACCAACTGCAAATTGCCCTTGCTCTTCTAATGAAAACATAGTGGGCAAAATGTCTATTTTACTCATAAGCTCTCCAAGCTGTTTATCAAAATAGATTACAAGCCCCTTTTTTTCACCTTTTAATTTAGTCAAATGTTGCTGACACATTCTAAATAGCCGGCCAAAAGCTGTTGCGGGTGTCGTTGATGCAGAAGCAAAAAAACGTTCCCTTATGCCGGCATTCACACTATCACCTAACGCCGCTCGCTGTATACTTTCCATAACTGCAAAAACACGCCCAGTTAAATAAGCAGTGCTCTTGTTCTCTTTGTCCAACTGTTCCTTCATATTTTTTTGACCTCCTTTATTATTCCTATTAATTAGCAATTTAATAAGAGATGCACTAGAGGCATCTATACGCCCTCCTTCTGTTTTTATTCTTCTTAAAACTTTATCCAGTATGTTTATTGGGGGTATATTACCCTGCAATGCAGTTTTCCATAATAATGCACCAGTACGTGAAATAGACACATCATCAAAATCTATACCATACATAACTGTTCCGTTTTTTTCAGTTTTTTTATGTACCGCACATGCCCATGCAAGTTTATTGATTGATGGATATATAACACTGGAAGATGTTTTAGAATAATTTATTATCCCTATATCCTTAAAATAATGTGCAATATTGCTTTTTAACTGCTCAAGCGTAAGTGACATCCAGTCTCTTACAGCTATCCTTGCTGCAGCACCGCTAAGCGTTATTGAGTAAAAGAAGTCGGTTTGCATGTTTTCTGAAATATGTTTTTTACCTTTAGCAGGGGAAGATAAAGTTTGATTTACATCGGAAAGCTGAGCATCTTTTTTATAATCGATATTGTCATTAATTAAGTCGAGTATATCGACATCTTCAGGATGCTCAATATAATCTATCTCTTGAACAGGTTTATTACTTTTTAACCAGTATACTATCGCTGTGTCTTTACCCAGATTTTTTCGGTTACTGTAAATTATTTTTCTCTTTTTACCATCACTAATCAAATCTCCACTAGTTAATAACCAATTAAAACCCTGTGTATACAATCTCGCGCAATGCGTACATACGGAAGAATTATCATTACCTGATAATAGATATGATTCATACGCATTTTCATTATATGAAATCAAAGCACACCCACTTGATTGACCATCAGGTACTCTAGATATCATGCCATGTGGTATATCAATAACAGGGTATTTAGAAAATCCGCAAATTGAACATAGTTTATGATTGTTCAATTCAATATTTTTATTATTATATTTTTCTATAATGGATTTTATTACAGGTATTTTTTCATTAATTCTATTTTTATCACCATCTATCCTTATTGCAACATTGTTTTTTCTTTGTTTTTCCGGAATTATTTTATCAAAATTCCTAATAGCTTTATTTTTTTCACTTTTACTTTTTATAAACTTTAATACTGTTTGTATTTCCTGTATGTCGTTATACTGGTTTAATTTTTCAATATACAAATCATGTTTTTTTTGATTATTATTATATCCAAGTATTTCTTCTACTTTATCAACAAGTAAACGAGCTTTCCCTTTTTTTGATGTCAATAACTCAACTTTTGTACTCATTTTTTCATCAGGTAATAATATGAAATCAATAAATTTACTATCATTATCAATAACTAAATCAATACCGATTCTGATTTCATCCAAAGCATCATCTTTAAGTATTGTCTTTTGGTCACGCAATGTTTGACCTAAATCACATAATTCTTTTATCATATCACGCCTCCTCACTATGATGAAGCTCTTCTATAATACTCATGTGCTCATAATCGACTGGTACTATTTTATGTGATGATTTCATCATCTTCAGGTTTTCTTCTTCTGGGCATTCAAGTACTCCATCAACGATTGCCACATCATAAAAGAAAAAGGGAGCAGGTATACCCTCTTCATCATAGAAAATATCAAAAAGCATACTGCCAATAGGTATTGTTTCGCTTATGGGTATCTCTTTGTCATTGGGAGTCTCGAATTCAACAGCAAATTCCCGAGTTCCAAAAAATGGCCTACGGTAACATTGCCCCTTTTTAACTCGTCGTTTAAACATCTCTGTATATTTTTTCGGAGGGTTTTGTTCTGATACAGGATCCTGATATACCGATGCCTCAATTATATAAGAAACATCCTTTAATATTATGCTGTTCCGTTGCGCCCTTATATTTTCGATAATTAATGGCGTTTTTGCTTGTTTGCTTTTTATTTCATTTCTTTTTATTGAAGTAAACCTAACCGGATTCATAACCAGTATTCTTCTTACATACCATTGAAACTCGGGTTTCCATAGAATTGAATCGAGTATACCTCTTGCTGCGGATGGAGTCATACACGGATAACTCATTCTTTCGACTTTAAGATCAGGCCTTGTAAAACAGGCATAATCACCCGACACCTTAACACGGACAATCTCATCATATAACATTTTTACCCCCTAAACCACGTAATTATCAGATTTTTTATTATCGTAAACAATACCATTTTCATTGTTATAGCCTCCAAGCCAGACTTTTAACCCAGGTTTTATTTCATATATTATATCAGAATAATTTTTAATCATTTGAGGATAGACTTGAATTGAATATTGCTGCACTTGTCTGAACTCAAGTTGTGATAAGTAATCAGTATTTTCAATTTGTTGATATAGTTTTTCCGAATCTGAATTATAATTTTTGATAAATAAAAGCTCAGTTTCGTTTTCTATTAACTTATACTTATCTGATACTGTTTTAAAGTTATATGACTTTCTATCTGCATCAATGTTTTTTGTATCAGGATTAATATAGAGTTCGATTATTGAACGATAGTATTCTGAAAATGTTTCATAACTATGTAATATCTGAGCATCTTTTCTAATAAGATTTTTAGCATGAGATGCACATGTACTATATGTTGGTTCAGGCATTTTATTATTTTCTGGTACAAAAATATAAACACTACCTAAATTACTCAACTTTCCCTCTCGATTACATCTGCCAGCCGATTGTATTATAGATTCGAGAGGTGCTATTGCTCTGTATACAAGTGGAAAATCAAAATCAACACCTGCCTCAATCAATTGAGTCGATACAATTAGTATCTTCTGATTAATATCTGTTAATTTTCTACGAATTTCTGATATTACTTTTTTTCGATGATCCGGGCATAAATTAGTTGTAAGTAATTGCCTATAAGTCCACTTTTCAGATAAACATAATTGAAAGAAATCACCAGCAGCCTTTTTCGTATTAAAAATAACTAACACCGATTTGTTAGAAGATTCAATCTGATCAACCAAGATATGATTTTCCACAGGTTCCAGATTATTTATTAATTTATAATCAACCCTTTTAGTACTTTCAAATATTTCTTCCGGATTATTAACTAATTCTGTTAACTTGCTTATACCGTCGAAACCTTCCCTTTTCTCATATGCAGGCATGGTCGCTGTACAAAATAAAAAAGATGTGGTTGTTAATGCATGAATATTTTTTAACATAGAAAGAGTGGGTTGTATCATTTCTTTTGGCAATGTTTGTATTTCATCAAAAACAACAACACTATTTACAATATTATGTACTTTACGACATTTAGAAGGCCGATTGCTAAACAAAGATTCAAAAAACTGAACTGTTGTTGTAATAATGACAGGATAATCCCAATTTTCACAGGCAAGTCTTCTATAATTATAGCTATTTTCATCAAAACTTTCATTATCGACTGCTATATTTGAATGATGTTCTAAAACATTTTCTTCACCAAAAAGGTCTTTAAGTACGACTGCTGTCTGATCGATTATGCTAATAAACGGTAATACAACGATAACTCTATCCATGTTGTTGTTTTGTGCATGATGCAAAGCCCAATATAACGAAGTTAACGTTTTTCCCATACCAGTAGGCAAATTTAAAGAAAAGAAACCGGGTTTCATATTGCTCTTTTCTAAAGCGTCGATTCTAACTGCATTACGTAATTTATTAACATTACCCTCTGATGAAAAGCGCTTAAAAATAGTGTCCATTTTACTAATCATATTTTTTATATCAATTTTATGATTTTTACGAGCAGCATACCTTTTGGGTGACATAAACTTTTCTGTATCCAACCAATCAGCATCGGTTATACAACTGAAAAGTAGTCGGGTAAAAAGCTCTCGTTCCAAAACATCTTTATCTTCAATTGGATCCTGAATATCTTTTAATATATTTTGATCAATTTCCGTATCTGTTAAAAAAGTTTTAACCAACTGATTAAGGGTATCACGATTATTATCGTAGCTACTCATATGGTCGGACGACCATACCCCATTATCCGGCAAACCAGAATGGTGACCATCAATAACGTATGATATTTCTTTATAGGAAACTTTAAACTTTTGATTAAATATAGCCCCTGTTAATAATGCACCATAAATAGCATGTGGAACACTGCCTCTTGCTCCTCCATGCTCAAGATAATTTTGAAATTCTTTCTGATATTTTCCTAAATCATGCAGTAAACCGGCTATTTTTGCATGTTTTTCTCCATTAAAACTTCTAGCAAAATTTATTGCTATATCAGACACATTGGTTAAATGATCTTTTAATAACTGCCATTTTTCTTTTGGCTCATTTTCCTTAGTATGAGCGTAATAGTTCATTAAAAACCTCATTTCTATACACTTCATCTTTTTTAATCAATAACCCCGAAACAAATCCATATTACCTACACATAATTCATATTATGTACAACTTTTCTCAACAAAATACATTCTATATACAGATTTTGATTAATATCACAGCTCTCGGGAGCTGAAATTATATCAAAACCGATAGGTAAGCACATTAGAATACATCTTTCACCTTTACTAGTTCGCATTTTTATACTGAAGCAGATCAGGTAACCTCTCATTATTATCCAAATTTAACACACAACATTAAATAGCACAACATAAAAACCCTGGTGGGCTAAAAAAACAGCTACAATGTCCATGCATACGACATTCTACTACAAACAACAGGCACGCGAATCACACGTCGCTCATGCAGAAATCAATCAAACCTGTGCATTTTACAGTGAATCATGCAAAAATGATATACTAGCACTACATAGCCTGGGATTTTTTAAGAAAATTTGTTCCGGTTAAAAAACGCGGCTTGTATACTCGCAGCAGAAATAGCGATTGACATAACTGTATATCACGTGCAATCTATTAAACAGACTATAAATGCCATAGGCGATCTGTAATAATTAAACTTTGAACAGGGAACAATCCCACGGGTAACATGAAAAATTCTTATAAGCTAAATATTATTGCATTTTTCGAAGATCCCTATACCTGTTCTATTTAATTCACTAAAAGGAATATTATAATGAAATATTACATTCCAGTCTTTTCTCTTTTAATACTTTTCACAAGTTGTGTTAAAGTATATAACCAGAATCCACACGAAAGCGGCCGTTTGGCTATCTCGTCATCTGCCGAACTGATGGTTGTACCCGATGAAATGAGCATCTCATTCGGTATCGAAAAATACGATACCAGTGTTAAACGCGCCCGGACACATACCCGAAACGTACTGGATTCACTTGTCGAATTGTTAAAAAAAGAAGGTATATCCGAAAAGAATATCGAATACGGACGGATAAGCATTACCCCCCGCTATCCTAAGAATCAATATGGAAAACGAATTATCGGCTATACGACATCACTTGACGTCACAGTAAAACTGCAGAATTTTGACCTTATTTCAGCGGTTGTCGATATGGCAGTAAACTCGGGAGTAAACACAATCGGAAATTTTAATTTCTATTCAACAAAGATGCCGGAAAATAAAAAAAGAGTCCGCTCGATGGCAATTAAGGCCGCCATGGAAAAGGCTCAGCAGTATGAAAAAGAGATGAATCTAACCCTAGGGAAACTCATATCTGTTGAAGAGAATCCCAATTCCATAGCCGACTCAAGAGGTGTAATGAACATGGTCGTGCAACGAAAACAAACCATGGAGAGTGAAGCCGGTCCCGGAATTTCGCCCGGTGAAATACCTTTGCGTCTTTTTATTACATGTGAATACGAAATACTCAAATAACAGGCAACTACAAGGCACAGGCAAAAATTCAACAAAGGTTAAGGGCGAATAGACATAAATGGTAATCTCTGATTAGAAGCAACTAGAAACAACCTGTGATAATTATAAAGCTTTCAATCAGGTTGCCTTCTGAAACATTGTAATATTTCGGAGTTACCTATTATGAAAAGAGCTGAAAAACCTAAAGAAACTGGTGCGAGTTTAGTTAAACAAAGAAGCATTTAACAGCAGAAAACACAAGAGCATTGGGTAAGAGATCATGAAACGCATACTCACTCCTCATCAAAAGTCGTCAGCCCGGTCGAATCAGGTGATAAATTGCATATTGACATGCAAAATAACGGATGAGAAAATAGCCCAAACTATTGGGCACCTCTAATAATTAACTTTTTAACCAGGTTGCATATGCGAGCAGCAAGAGTCATCTTGCGACCAGCAAAGGTTGCATGTGCGAGCAGCAAGAGTCATCTTGCGACCAGCACAGGTTGCATGTGCGAGCAGCAAGCGTAGCTTGCGACCAGCACAGGTTGCATGTGCGAGCAGCAAGAGTCATCTTGCGACCAGCACAGGTTGCATGTGCGAGCAGCAAGAGTCATCTTGCGACCAGCAAAGGAACTTGCCCTTGTAGGTTGTTCTTATCAGAACAATAAGTTTTTAGCGCAAGATAAAAATCCTACTGGTAACACGAAAAATTCTTTGGTAATTTTTCGAAGTTCCCTAATAAAAGATTATGGAGCTCAACACGCTATAAAATATTTTAATTTAAACAGTATTGTCCGCCATATGGCGTAAATACAACCAGATAGGCGTATTGTGCGCCATATGGCGGATATGATTTAGTTAGATGAAATATTTTGCGAAAATTGTATAAAATCAAATGATAGGAGCAGGAATTGATAAAACTAAAAAGAGCTACAATTAATGACGCTGAAAAATTGCTAGATATTAGTACAAAAGCTTTTAATGATGAGATGAATAGAGTTTTAGGGCGTAATGGAGGTCCTCCTGGGTATGATTCTATAGATGAACACTTAAGATTAATTGATGAATTCTTTGTCTATTTAATTGAAAATGATGATATAGTAATTGGTAGTTTTTTTCTTGTACCTCATAATGAATCACATTATAGTTTAGAAAGTTTTTGTATTTATCCGGAATTTCAAAAGAAAGGATTTGGTTTTCTAACATTGAAGGAAATTGAGAAATCAAATCCGCATATTAGGAAATTGAGTTTAGGATCTTTTAAGAAAAGCCTACATATTCAAAGATTATATGAAAAATTTGGCTTTACTAAAGTAGGTGAAGATGAATGGGAAATTAAATACGAAAAAGATTTTACTTGCGAGTAGTGTCGCAAAATACTGAACATAACAGCGAATATAAGCTGCGTCGCAAGCTCCTTGGCCTTCGGCAAATTGCCTTTGACAAATGTCTAAAAATTGAAAAATCAATTTCCAGTCATTAGTCAACCACTTCGTGGTCCAGGCAACCTCATATATTCGCGGAACGTTATGTGACAGTGTTGGGCCTTGAAATCTCTCGGGGCGCACGTCCTGTGCGCCAATTCTGGAAAGGAATCTATTTTATCTTTTTAGAAATTTCATCAGTGAAGAGTAATGTATTATTTTTTTGTAAAAAGATATTATCACCCGGAGTTTTCAAAATCAATATTATAGTCTTCACTATACGGAAAAAATTTATAATAATAGTCGCTAGACAAACAATGATAATTTTGAAAACTCATAAGTAGAGAGCAAAACTGTTATTGATATACCGACCGTTTTAAAGCGAATTTTAAACGATCAAATACAGCTTGTTTAACATTTTGATTCTATAATAAGATGGAATGTTACGGAGTAAATAGATATAAACATAACTATAGCGCAGTGCTGAAAATTTCTTTCTTTTTTAACTACCAGGGAATTTCAAAAAATTACAATATATTGAACGCCTTTAAAAAAAAGACCGGCCGATGAATTCTCACCTGCCGACCTCGAAATAATTTTGAAACTTTTGATCTTACTGCCTAAAGACTGAATCCTTTTAAGGGTTCGTTACTGTTACTGCATTAGAATCTAATGTTACCGCAGTCTGAGCCAGCAGTCTGCCGTTGTTCACTTTTGCGCCGGTTTTCAGGGCAATTGCTGTTTTACACAACAAAACTCCCTTAAATTCTGCCGTGGTATTGAGTGTTGCAGCACCTGCGACCTGCCAGAATATATTCTTGGCCAGTGCACCGTCGCTGAGCGTTATAATAGCACCGCTTGCTAGACTAAGATCCTGATCTATCTGGAATATCCATACATCATTTGAATCACCGGAAAGAGTAACACCCCTATCATCTATGTTTACTCCTGTACCCCATTTATAAAGACCCGGCGCGAGTGTCATGGCAGATATATCTCCTGCACCAAGTTCTGTAAAACCCGGGGTTGGTCGATCGGCAGCATCTAAATATGCTGCTTGCATGTTAGATATAGCGGTGGTCAGGATTATTGGTGTTGGAGATGAATAATCGGCTGCGTAAATCCTGCCGGTAACAATGCTGGTGTCAGTCGAATATTCACCTGATGCCTCCACTGTTAAATCAAATCCTGTAATATAAGTAGCTACAGCTGGACTTAATCCAATATCTCCGACAATTGCAGTAGTACCGGTTGTAGAAACTGCTGATTTTGCTAAAATCACATAAATCCCGGCTAATCCAAGATTTACAGGCTCTGGACCTAGGGCTGCTGCAGCACCTGTTGTAAAACTTACTGTTAATGCAGCGGCTAAGGCATTTTCGGCAATATCCTTTGCACCCGTAGTGACTGTTGTAGTATATATAGTGTTTGTGGTCAAGTCGACGGTAGGATTAAATGTTGCTATATTTCCGGCAAGTGAAAGTGATACAACACCTGAAATATTTGTTGCACCCTGTTTCAATGTGATCGTTGATCCGGTGATTGTTAAAGGATCCATATCCTCACTGAATGTTATCACAACATTACTGTTTACGGCTACATCGATGGCATCCTCCGCAGGGACTGTGGAAGCTATCGTTGGTGCAGTTAAATCTTCTGCTGTTCCGGACGTAAAATTCAATGTAAACTCATCAGCTAATGCATTACCTGCAAGATCCTTTACTCCTGTAGTAACTGTTGCAGTATACACAGTGTTTGCCTTTAAATTGCTGTCAGGATTAAAGGTTGCATTTTTCCCAGAATCAGATAATGATACAACACCTGCTATATTTGTTGCACCTTGTTTCAATGTGAATGCTGATCCGGTGATTGTTAATGGATCCATCTCCTCCTTGAAAGTTATCACTACACTTTTGTTTAAAGCTACATCGATGACACCCTCCACAGGGACTGTGAAAGCTATCGTTGGTGCAGTTACATCTTCCGCTACACCGGTTGTAAAATTCAATGTAAACTCATCAGCTAAAGCATTACCTGCAAGATCCTTTGCTCCCGTGGTAACTATCGCAGTATACACAGTGTTTGCCTTTAAATTGCTGTCAGGATTAAAGGTTGCAATTTTTTTAGATTCAGCAAGTGATACAACACCGGTGATATCGGTTGTACCTTCCCTCAGAATAACAGTTGCGTCAGTGATCGTGTCAGAGTCCATCTCCTCACTGAAATTTATCACCAAATTTCTGTTTATGGCAATATCGACGGCACCCTCTGCAGGTATTGTGGAGGTTACTGTTGGTGCAATACTCTCAGCGTTGTCTGTACCATCATCACTTTCGCACCCGATTATTAAACCAATCGACAATAGTAATGTCAAAACCCAAATTGTAAAAATTCTCATACATACTCCTTTGTTATTTTTATTTTTTTCTGTACTAGTTTTATAATTATTCTTGTTTCAAAAATCTTTTTGTTGCAAAAAAAGATGATACCTCACCGGGAGTTTCGCAGCAACTCCACGGAGTTATCCCAGCTTCACAAACCAAACACCAGAACCGTTTTCTTACGTTCCAGGTAAAAATATTCACCACAACTTGTCTCTTATTTACACTATACACTTGATTGAATCAGTTGTCTGTCTGTTAGCGCACATAGAGGACTATAAAGTGTTTTAATTCTTTTTGTTTCTATTGATAAAAAACACCCCCTGACTAATAACCATATAGCATACTGAAATCAGACCCGAACAAACCGGAGGAAAAGATGAATCACGAAAAACAGAAACAACTGGCCTTAACCGAACATGCGTAAAAGTTAAGAGATTTAATGTCTCTGGAAGTGAAAGTTCTTCTGATAAGCGGTCAGGCCATTGGGAAAGAGATCCGCACGAATGGATGAAATCTTTTCGGGGGAGTCTGTATCAACCTACACTACAATCCGGGATGGGAATCCAGCCAGGAAGTGTACAGTGAGGACTTCTTTCGTCTGGGAGTCATCTTGCGACCAGCACAGGTTGCATGTGCGAGCAGCAAGAGTCATCTTGCGACCAGCACAGGTTGCCTTCTGAAACATTATAAATTTTCGAAGTTCCCTATTATTAATTTACCTGAATAAGTATGCAGATACCAAAAAATATGCAATATTCATGCCAATTGCATATTTTTTAAATAACCTGCGTTTTTTTTACAAAATATCTTAAAACAGTTGTACTTTAAAAACGAAACCTATACTAAAGCTCCTAATCATACTATAATACAAACAGTACAGACAGTCTATGATTATGAATTTATTATCCGGGTCTTTTGAAAAACCTTGTTTTTACAAAAAAACATGCTTAAAACCATATAAAGCCGGGACGCAGTGATTAAGCGTCTCTCAAAACGAGGTTTTCCGAAGCACCCTTCTGATAATTTATAATAGTGTGCATTAAATACACACTATTAAATTTCAATGTGTTTACTTAATGCACACAGAACAAAACCGTAAAGAGGATGGGGCATGAAAAAACTTCTGATTATTGATGACAATGAAAAGCTGTGTATAAGCCTCAAAAGAAATTTCGACCAACGCGGTTTTAATGCCGATTACGCAACAAATTCATCAGAAGTGCATACTCTCATCAACAGGAAGGAGTATTCTGCTGTATTGCTGGACATTGTATTCGGATCTGAAAACGGAATAGATGTTCTTAACTCATTAATGGAAAAACATCCTTCTCTTCCGGTAATCATGATAACCGGGTTTGCAACTATAGAATCTGCTGTTACGGCAATAAAAAATGGCGCCTTTGACTATATCCAAAAACCTCTCAACTTTGATAAACTTATGAAGATTGTTGAAAACGCCATCAAAGTCAGAAACCTTGAGAAAGAAAACGATCAATACAGGAAAGTCATAAGCTCTCTTACACCAAAAGTAATTACAAAAAACCTGAGCATAATTAAACTGTACGAGCGGGCGGCATGCCTGGCTAAAACGGATATTGCAATTCTTATAACGGGAGAAAACGGAACAGGGAAAGAACTTTTAGCTGACTATATCCATACGAACTCGCTATACGCAAACCAGAAAATAGTAAAAATAAACTGTGCGGCCTTTCCGGATAACCTTCTGGACAATGAGCTCTTCGGCCACGAGAAAGGAGCCTATACTGGAGCAACAACTGCTTATACGGGTGTATTTGAACGAGCCAATAACAGCTCCCTTATGCTTGATGAAATAGGCGACATGGAACTTGCAACACAGGCCAAAATATTACGCGCTATACAAAATAAAGAGATCAAACGCATAGGTGGCAGCGATATAATTAAGATTAAGGTTCGCTTCATTGCCGCAACAAACAAAAACCTGAAAAAGATGATCGATGAAAACTCATTTAGAAGTGATCTGTTTTATAGATTGAACGCAGCAACACTGCACCTCCCCCCGCTTCGCGAACGGAAAGATGATATAAGCCTGCTGGTTAAACATTTTCTTCAGGAATTTTCTTCAATTGGTGACAAGACTGTAACTGACGTTTCAGACAAGGTAATGAATGTCTTTCTTGATTATCAGTGGCCCGGAAATATCCGTGAATTAAAAAATGCAATTATGTATGGAGCGGCTCTGACTCAGAAAAAATATATCGAAATTGATGATTTACCTCCGGTATTTGAAGAGTTACCAGAATCTGAAAAAACGGAAAACATACTTGATCTTAATGAGAAAAATATCATACTCGAGATTCTCAACAAAACTAATAACAATAAGAAAAAAACGGCCGAGATTCTGAACATAAGCAGAAGAACCCTTTATAATAAAATTGAGAAATACGGGATTAAAATATGAAGCCCCTCTCGAGTCTTGAACTGGAAAACATCACCCTTTATCAAAACAACAGTATAGTTCTCAACGATATAAATCTTACAATTGAACCGGGGAAAATTTACGCCATAATTGGCGAGCATGGTTCGGGCAAATCTTCACTATGCGATTCAATAGGCGGAAGAAAAAAATTCACTTCCGGAACCGTTACCTATAACAACAAGAGTTACACCGCCTCCTCGTACAGGGAAATACAGCGACTTCCTATTGCGGTTGTATCACAAACATACCAATTACTTGATAATTTCTGCGTAGCTCACAATCTTCTTATGCCAGATATGCTGGATAGTACTTTCTTTTTTCGTAAAACACGACTGATGGAAAAGGCACGAATGCACCTGGGGCAATATGGTATTTCTCTTTCACCAGCTTCAATACTTAAAAACCTCAGCCAATCTGATAAACAAATCATCTATATTATCCGTGCTTTAATAAGGAACCCTGAAATCATCCTTCTTGATGCTTCTTTCGAGCTTTTAACAGCGCCGGCAACCGAGCATATCCAGAAAATTTTGATGCAGCAGTGCCGGCAAGGAAAGAGCGTTATCTTCTTTACCAGCAGAATAGAGTATCTGAATTTTTTCGCAAACAGGGTTTTAATTTTAAAAAAGGGGAAAATCATCTGGAACAGCAGAGTAAAGGATGTTGACCGCATTAACCTGATAAAGATGTGTTATACTGAAATTACAAAAGACGATAAAAGACTGACGTCTGATCAGGAAATTTATGAGCTATTCAAATTTAACGAAGCAATTATTCACAATCTTCCAATCAGTATTATTGTAATTGATGGTAGCTACAAAATTCGACTTTATAACCAGTCCGCTAAACTGTTTTTCAATTTATCTGAAACAATAAACACTAATCAAAATTATTCGATACAGGATGTTTTAGGCGATGAGAATCAGGAAGTCTGGAATCAGATTAAAGAGCTAATTAAAAATGAAACGATTACAGAAATTTACAACTCGAAAGTCAGTCGCCAGGGTGAAACATATACACTTAACATAAAATGTTTTCCGGTAAACGACTCCTCCACAACAATTGGCCACATGCTTCTGATACAAGATATCTCTCGTCAGGAAAAGCTGCGTGAACAGGTTATTCTTTCTGAAAAACTGGCCTCAGTAGGTTTACTGGCGGCCGGTGTTGCACACGAAATTAACAATCCTTTGGAAATAGTTTATAATATTATCAGCTATCTTAAATACAACATCAAACAGCACGACCTGCTTAACCTGTTGGATGAACTTGAAGATGAAATTTCTCTGATTAAGCAGATCATCAGCAACCTGATCTCTTTTTCCGATACACAAAAAATCATTTCAGAAAAATTTGATATGAACAAACTGATTGAACGACTAATTACACTTATTAAGATCAATGCCAACAAACGCAATATTCAGATAAACCTTGAACAAAATGATAATGCATACCTAATAGCCAACAAAAATGAGATCAAACAGGTATTACTGAATCTTTTCAGAAACAGCATGGACGCAATGCCAACAGGCGGAGTAATAAACGTGTCGACAGTCAGCGAAAACACCAGTGAAGGTTCAGTGTTAACAGTAAGCATTAAAGATACCGGAAGTGGAATTGATGAAGCAATTATCAAGAATATATTTCTTCCATTCTATTCTACAAAGAAACAGGGGAAAAACCTCGGACTCGGACTTTCAGTTAGTTACGGAATAATCGAAAAGTATGGAGGTAAAATAGAGGTAAACAACCTTCAGGATGGCGGGTGTGAATTTAAGCTCTGTTTTTATCTTTAAAAAAACTGAAATCCTGTATAAACCTACTTAATTTCCAGAATTACCTCTGATTTTCCATAAAGTGGGACTGTTTACCATCTATTTTTACTATAATATAACATTAGCGGAATCACAAACGCTCTTTATCAGATATAAGTCTATTTTTATCCGAGATGCCCCAATATTTATTATGTAACGAATAAAATTAAACACATGGTCATTTTTTTAAAATTTTAGTTGCCAAAACCGAAGATATGCGTTAACGTTAACGCATATCATGTTAAATATAAGAAAACTTCGAAAAGAATTCACGATAAAGACTGATAAAATGGATAAACTGTTTTAAATTCACCGAATCAGGGGGTCTATGTGGCAACAATCAAGGATGTGGCTGAAAAAGCCGGTGTGTCTATTGGAACTGTTGACCGAATCATTCACAACCGGGGAAGATTTTCGCAAAAAACAGCAAAAAAAGTAAAAAAAATTATCCACGACCTTGATTACCGAACAAATATTCAGGCAAGGAACCTGTCACTTTCAAAACAGTGCTCGATAGCTGTACTGATCCCACACCCCGACCAGGATAGCAACTACTGGCAGCTACCATACAACGGCATGCGCACCGCTTTAGAGGAACTAGCAACAAGCCATGTTTCAGCAGATTTTTTTCATTTTGACCGACACGACAAAGACACACTGTTTCAGGCTTTAAACATGATGGCCGAAAAAGAGTATGACGCCTATGTTGCGGCGCCCCTTATTCCGGATGAGTTTCTCGAATCTTATGAAGACATTTTCCAGTCAAAACCTGTAGTTTTTTTTGATACAGATATAGAAAATTCACACAGACTGCTGTACATTGGACAGGACTCCCGTGAGGCGGGTCATCTGGCTGCCAAACTGATCAACCTTCTTTGCCACAATAAAAAAATGCGGGTACTTATTGTTACTCCTGCAACCGAAAATGATCACCTGACAAGCCGTATACTCGGATTCAGAGAAAGAGTTACAATGGAGCATGATATCATCAGAATTCCAACAGATAACAGCAATGCGGTCGAAACTTATGCAGAAATTAAAGACCAATTAAAATCTAAGTACCAAGCGGTATATGTTACCGACTCCTCTTCTCACCAGATTGCCTCTTTAATAAAAGAGAGAAACCTTAATTCTGATGTTGCTCTGGTAGGGTACGATCTAGTGGAAAAAAATATAGAATACACAAAAAGAGGGGTAATAGACTTCATTCTAACCCAGAGACCGTTTGAACAGGGTTATTTATCTATTAAAAGCCTCTATCAAAAAGTCATACTGGGAACAGTCATACAAAAAGAACATTTTATGCCAATTGATATTATTACAGCCGAAAATATCAGCTGTTACGTTGAGTCTTTAAGCGGAAAAACATGAAAATGGTTTCCCTTAAAATCTAAGAACGATATGTCACTGGTAATAAACTAAAGATCAGGAGGTCTTATGGAAAAATCTTATGTAATCGGAGTTGACTACGGCTCAGACTCTGTCCGTGCAGTGTTAGTCGACACAAAAGACGGAAAAATCGAAGCTGAATCAGTATTCTACTACCCACGCTGGAAAGAGGGCAGGTTTTGCGACCCCGAACGCAACATGTTCCGGCAACACCCGCTCGATTATACTGAAGGGTTGGAAACTACAGTAAAAACTATTTTATCCTCATGCGTTAACGTTAACGCGAAAGACATCAAAGGAATAGCTGTTGATACTACTGGCTCGACACCCTGTGCAGTTGATAAGACAGGCACCCCCCTCGCCCTGCTTCCCGAATTCGCGGAAAACCCTAACGCAATGTTCATCCTCTGGAAAGATCACACGGCCATTTCTGAAGCCGAACAGATAAACTATGCAGCAAAAACCTCCGAAGAAGACGATTTTACAAAATATGTCGGCGGAGTTTACTCTTCTGAATGGTTCTGGGCAAAAATGCTTCACGTTATACGCGAGGATGAGTCAGTTCGAAAAAATGCCGCATCATGGGTTGAACACTGCGACTGGATACCAAACCTGCTTACCGGCAGAAACAGCATCGAATCACTGTATCGCTCCCGTTGCGCAGCCGGCCACAAGGCCATGTGGAATGAAGAGTTTGATGGACTTCCCTCTGAAGAATTCCTTGTCTCTGTTGACCCGCTACTTAAAGGTATGCGCGCAAAGCTTTACTCTAAGACCCAAACAGCAGACACTCATGTCGGAACCCTGTGCCCCGAATGGGCAAAAAAACTGGGACTACCGGAAACAGTTGTTGTCGGAGGTAGCGCCTTTGATGCCCATATGGGTGCAATCGGAGGAGAAATTAGACCATTTGACATGGTCAAGGTAATAGGAACCTCCACCTGTGATATCATGGTCGCCCCCAAAAGTGCTGTTGGCGACAAATGTGTAGGCGGCATTTGCGGACAGGTAGAGGGCTCTGTTATTCCAGGAGTCGTTGGTCTTGAAGCCGGCCAATCGGCCTTTGGAGATGTGTATGCCTGGTTCAGAAACCTTCTTATGTGGCCTGTTAAAACATTCATCTCTGAAAACGAAACCCGCGAAATGATTGAAGATAAGATGCTCAACATGCTTGAAAAAGAAGCAGCATTACTTTCTCCAAACGAAGATATTATTGCCCTCGATTGGTTTAACGGTCGCCGTACTCCTTATGCAAACCAGAATCTAAAAGGTGCCATGTACGGCCTAACACTGGCAACGGACGCTCCTCGTATTTACCGAGCATTAATAGAATCAACCGCTTTCGGCGCGCGAGCCATTCTTGACCGTTTTGAAGAAGAACAGATACCGGTAAAACGAATTATTGCCATTGGCGGTGTTGCCAGAAAATCAAAACTTGGTATGCAGATACTTTCCGACATTATGAATCGCGAAATTCTTGTTTCGGCCTCGGATCAGGCCGTAGCTCTTGGTGCTGCGATGTTTGCCGCCGTCAGTTCAGGAGTTCACGAATCACTAGAAGAGGCTCAGGATAAAATGGGAGGTGGATACTCTGACACCTTCAGCCCCCGACCTGAAGTCCGTGACATCTACGAGCGGATGTATAACCGCTACAAAACTTTCGGCTCTTTTATAGAAAAGAATACAACAGGAGCTGAAAAATGAGCGCCTACCGACAACTGCAGGAAAGGGTGTGGCAGGCTAACATGGAAATTCCCAAACGCGGTTTGGCACAATACACATGGGGCAATGTCAGTGCAGCCGACAGGGAACTTGGGGTCATCGCAATCAAACCGAGTGGAGTTGATTACGATGATATGAAAATCAAAGATATTGTCATTCTTGACCTGGACGGCAATATTATAGAGGGCAAGTTAAATCCATCATCTGATACTAAAACCCATGTAGTCCTCTATAAGAATTTTTTATCTGTTTGCGGTATTGTACACACACATTCGACCTATGCGGTCGGATGGGCTCAGACCTGTACAGATTTGAAAATTTTCGGAACAACGCATGCAGATCATCTGGTCACAAATGTACCCTGTACTGATGTTATGAGCGACAAACAGATAACCGGAAACTATGAAGAAGAGACCGGCAATCAAATCATTGAGACATTTAAAGACCTCTCGTACGAAGAGATAGAGATGGTACTTGTCGCCTGTCACGGTCCATTCACCTGGGGGAAAACTCCGGAAAAAGCTGTATATAACGCAGTTGTTCTGGAAGAGCTGGCCAGAATGGCCTTTATTACACAGACCTTAAGACCGGACACCCCTGTTCTGAAGAAAACACTACGGGAAAAACACTACAAACGAAAACATGGAGATGACGCTTACTATGGTCAAAAATAGAGGAGACGACAATGAATATTGAAAAACTTTATAAAGAGTCCTGTATCTGGTTTGTTACCGGAAGCCAGCATCTGTATGGAGATGACATATTCTCTAAGATCAATGAGAATTCGGCTCAGATATGCACTACTTTAAATAATTCTGAAAAGATTCCGGTTAAAATCATCTATAAATCACTTCTTACAGATGCCGGGCAGATTACTCAGCTTATGCACGAAGCCAATAGTGACGAAACATGCGTTGGCATTATAATGTGGATGCATACTTTTTCACCGGCAAAAATGTGGATATCGGGTTTGACCAAAGCTCAAAAACCGCTGCTGCACCTTCATACCCAGTTTAATCGGGACCTGCCCTTCGAAACAATAGATATGGATTTTATGAACCTTAATCAGTCCGCGCATGGTGACCGAGAGTTCGGCTTTATAAATACACGTCTTGGAATAAATCGCGAAGTTGTTGCGGGACATTATACTGAAGATGGCGTACAGCAAAATATCGGAAATTGGAGCAGGGTTGCAGTCGCCTGGAAAGACTCCCAGCAAACAAAAGTTGCCCGCTTCGGAGACAACATGCGAAACGTTGCAGTAACCGAAGGTGACAAAATTGAGGCGCAGATACGCTTTGGATACAGAGTGGACGGATTCGGCGTTGGCGACTTAACCGAGTATGTAGATGCAGTTACCGCTGCCGAAGCTGAAGAGCTGATTGAAGAATACCAGAGCAGATACTCAATAGATGCCCGACTGTTGAAAGGTGGCGATGAGCATGCTTCACTTATCTATGCAGCGCGTCAGGAACGTGGAATCGAGAATTTTTTAAACGAAGGTGGATACTCCTCTTTTACTACTACATTTGAAGACCTGCATGGATTGGACCAACTTCCCGGACTTGCCTGTCAACGACTAATGGAAAAGGGATTCGGTTTCGGTGCCGAAGGTGACTGGAAAACGGCCGCTCTACTTCATACCGCGAAGGTAATTGCATTCGGTAACGACAATGGCACCTCTTTCATGGAAGATTACACCTATCACCTGGAACCATCGAACCAGATTGTGCTGGGCGCACATATGCTCGAAATTTGTCCGTCTATTGCTATGCAAAAACCAGCAATTACTATACAGCCACTGGGAATAGGCGGCAAGAACCCACCGGTACGCATGATATTTGACACAGCTCCGGGTAAAGCAATTAACGCAAGCCTAATTGATCTGGGTAACCGGTTCAGACTGATTGTTAACAATGTAGCTGCTGTTGAACCAAGAGATCTTCCGAATCTGCCCGTTGCACGGGTTCTACTTAAACCTGAACCCGACCTGAAGACTTCGACAACAGCCTGGATTCTTGCAGGTGGTGCACATCATACTGTTTTCACAAAATCAGTAACAAATGAGCAATTCTGCATGTTTGCTCGTATGGCTGGAATTGAAATAATTACTATTGATCAGAATACCGACCTTAACCAATTCAGAACAACTCTGAAACTGAATGAAATATATCATGGCTTACAAACGCTTTTTTAAAAAAACCTCCTATTAACTGTGTATATCCGGAATTTATAATTCCGGATATACCTCTTTTTGAAGTTAAACCACCAGTTAAACCACCAATTGAACCAATTTAATAAAAAAAAATTGATTTTTTTAACTTCTATTATTATATATTGCTAAAACAAATTATGGAGGTTTTCTATGAACGGATCTCAAGGACCAGTAACAGTTGCAATCATCATCTATTTAGCAGTTTTGATCGTATTAATCGCAGGCTGGTGGAAAGTTTTCACAAAAGCTGGCAAACCGGGATGGGCGATTCTTATTCCTATTTACAACATCATTGTTATGCTTGAAGTTGTAAACAGACCATTATGGTGGATAATTCTTCTGTTTATCCCTATCGTGAACTTTGTTGTTCTTATCATGATTGTTATCGATCTTGCCAAAAGTTTCGGAAAAAGTACCGGCTTCGGAATACTAACAATATTTTTCCCATTTATTTGCATCCCGATTCTTGGTTTCGGAAAAGACAATTACACACAAATCTCCCGATAAGCTACAGATTCAACTTGAAGGGCTGCCTTAAACAGACAGCCCTTTTTTAAAATAGATCCTTTTTAACATACACCTATCAATCTGGGAGGGATGCTCATCTTGTATATTATCCCACCTGAAAAAACATGCTTTTTTCTCGTTTCCATCCTTAGAACACAACCCTATTACGGCCATCCTCCTTGACTTCGTACAGTTTACGATCGGCGTTACCTTCAATACTTTCCGCAGAAAGCTCTGATGCTGGTATCTCTTGTGTATCAGAAACTCCAGCACTGAAGGTAAACTCGATAGAATAATCCTCGAAGGCATAACTCTTCCCACGTAACTCTTTCATGATTGTTTCAATAGAGTCAGCAATCTGACTCCAGGCTATTATGTCGCTTCAATTCCTTTTGATTAACCTGGTTATTCTGAAAACTCTAAAATACAGGTTTTACATTAAACCTGTATTTTAGAGTTTAGTATATTAGTATATTAGTCAGAGAAACCACATCAAGTTTGTTGACAGAAGAACCATATTGAGTACCTTATAACTGATTATGAATTTCATCTCTATCTAATCTGTAATAAAAAAAGAAAATAGCAATTTACAAATCTGCTACATGAGTAATTATTATGACAAAACAAACCAGAAGAATCGGACTTTTATCAACGATGTCGAGGGATTCTATCAGATTCATTTACGGCGCGGTGCTGTTGAAAATGAAGCGGCAGAGATACGATATCGGGCATATTACGAAACGTTACAGGAACATAACCTGCCTTTTGATGAGAACCTGATTTTTCATGGAGACTTCAAGCCGGAAATGGGAGAGAAGGCCATACACCACTATTTTGTAGAAAATAACTATGACATTGATGCAATCGTCTTTGCAAACGACGAAATGGCCGTTAGGGCAAGTTGCGGTGCTGATAAACATGGTATTAACATTCCGGATGATGTTGCAATCACCGGATTTGATGATACAGAACAGTCTCGATTTCTTGATTCTCCACTAACAACGGTACATCAACCGCTCTACGATATGGCTTACACCGGTATAGAGCTTTTAATTAAATCTATCAACAACGAAACAGTTCCACTAATAACGGAAATGCTCACGTATATGATTACACGATATTCATGTGGATGCTTTCTTGACAAAGCTGCTTCTGTAACAGGGAATCCTGCTATCACATATGATTCATTTCCAGATACATTTGAAGAGCTGAGAACATCAATTATTAGGGAGATAGAAAACTCCTCAGATGCGGGTTTCCTTGGCACGCATGTATATTCAGATCAGATACAAACACTCCTGGATATACTACAGCAGACTCTCAAAGAATTACCCGTTAAAAGCGATACTTTCTTAAGAAAGTTTTCTGATTTATTACTTCATAACATAACTCATTCACGTGATATCACGGTCTGGCAGTCAATACTCAGAATAATACGAATACACACAACTCGTCTCAGCAAATCGACACACTCCTCACATGATACAGACGAACTCTTTTATAATGCACAGGTGATTCTCGGTCAGTTTCTTTTGAGGCAGGAGGGACGTCAACGAAGAGTAATGGAGGACACCATATGGCAGATACGCGGGTTTTCAGATAAAATCAACACCGTATACTCTGTTGAATTACTTATGGCCTCAATTAAGGATTACCTCAATACCTTCGGCGTTCAGGGGATCGCTATTTGCCTGTATGAAGAAGAAACAGAGAATACTGACAATGATTCCTGGATATTACCGCACTATACAACATATGGATTAGTTATGCAAAATGGACTATTCACAAATAACGAAACGACGCAATCGCATTTCAAGACCAGGCGCTTTATCCATGAAGATCTCATTAAACGAGAAAAACCATCTTCATTTATGGTAAAACCTCTATATAACGGCAAAACTCATTTCGGATACATTATTTTTGAACTGTTTACGACAATTGAAATCTTTTACGAAATGATACGGGAACAAATTTCAATTACATTTAAAACCATTTCTCTATTTCAAAAAAGGATGAGACGGCTATTCGTTCACATTTTAATTTCTTACTGTTTTTTATAGATCTTGATGGTTTAAAACATATCAATGACACCTACGGCCACAATGAAGGAGACTGGGCAATAAAAAAGTCGGCGGAACTGCTTCAAAACACATTCAGGAGGGCAGATATCGTAGCGCGTCTTGGTGGCGATGAATTTACAGTTATTACAGCTGAAGCAAATCAATCGCATATTGAAATCATAAAAGAGCGCTTCCAGGAAAATCTGAAACAGCTCAATGCACACTCAAAAAAAGAATATACAATTGATTTCAGTTACGGTGTCTCTATCTTTGATATGGATAACCCGCTTCCATTTGAAACACTTATTTCACAGGCAGATGATCAGTTGTATCAAAACAAGCAGAAGAAAAAAGGTCGAAAGAGTCCATAGTGATGTTTTAGGCTCTTTCCGCTTTATAGGGAACGAGCCTAAAATTTTAAACAGTGGAAAACTGAAGACTAAGCAATCGTTATTGAACTGTCAAGGTACACATCCTGGATGGCGTTCAACAGTTCAACCCCCTCCCTCATTGGACGCTGAAAAGCCTTACGACCGGATATGAGCCCGGTTCCTCCGGCTCGTTTATTGATAACAGCTGTTTTAACTGCATCTGCAAGATCGTTCTCTCCCGAGCTGGCACCACCGGAATTGATCAACCCCGCTCGCCCCATGTAGTTATTCATAACCTGATACCGGCATAAGTCAATAGGATGATCGCTTGCCAACTCGCTATACATGCGCTCGTCAAACTTGCCATAACTAGAATCGCCTGTATTCATGGCTTTGTAACCACCATTATGCGAAGGAAGCTTCTGTTTAATAATATCAGCCTTTATGGTTACCCCCAGATGGTTAGCCTGCCCGGTCAAGTCAGCCGAGGTATGATGATCCTTGTCTTTCTTGAAAGCAGAGTTTCGGATATAGCACCACAGCACCGTGGCCATGCCAAGCTCATGTGCGTGCTCGAAGATCTCGGCGACCTCGACTATCTGCCTATTACTTTCATCACTGCCGAAATATATAGTGGCACCTACAGCGGCTGCCCCCATATCAAAGGCCTGACGCACAGAACCAAATTTTATCTGGTCGTAGGTGTTTGGGTAAGTCATCAGCTCGTTGTGATTAAGTTTTACCAGAAAAGGAATTTTGTGAGCATACCTGCGCGCTATGGCAGCATGTACGCCAATGGTGGATGCAACAGCATTGCAGCCACCTTCCATAGCCAGCTCGACTATGTGTTCCGGATCGAAATAGATCGGGTTCTTTGCAAAACTGGCACCGGCAGAGTGTTCTATTCCCTGGTCTACCGGCAGGATACTCAGGTAACCAGTATTGGCAAGCCGTCCGTGACCGAATATAGACTGCATATTTCTAAGCACCGCCGGCAAACGATCGCTATCAGCAACAACACGGTCTATAAAGTCGGGACCAGGTAGATGCAAAAGATCCTTGTTAATTTTAGCAGTATATGAAAGCAACTTCTCCCCGTCAGATCCCAGTAAATCTGTAATATCTGTACTCATACATTCCTCCTCTGATAAATTTTTCAATTATAACCGCATTACACACCTGCAGGTTTATTCTTCGTTTAACCTGATGAAAAAGTGATATACTGCAGAATACTGATGCTCCTACCTTTATATAGAGGTACTAATTCAATTTTTCAAGGTTTTTTGTCTATTATACACTATTTTATACTATGAATTCAACTTAAACCCTATAAATAGACATAAGTGTTTTATCATTAAACTATTCTCTTTAAGAAGCTGCTTTTTTAATGTTTAATTATCATTTTTCGTTTTAATAACTGTGCATTAATTGCTACTATAACTGTGCTCAGGCTCATTAATACCGCACCTAATGCCGGATTAATCAAAACGCCTTTACTGTATAGTACCCCGGCAGCTAACGGTATTGCGATCAGGTTATAACTAGTTGCCCAGACAAAGTTCTGTATCATTTTTTTGTATGTCTCTTTTCCGAAAATCACCAATGATGCAATGTCTTTAGGGTTACTGTTTACCAAGATAATATCCGCTGTTTCGGCTGCAACATCAGTTCCCGAACCCACAGCAATACCAACATCGGCAGTAGCCAGCGCAGGAGCGTCATTGATACCATCTCCTGTCATGGCTACAAACTCACCGGCTTGCTGAAACTCCTTTATTCTATCTAGCTTCTGGTCGGGTAAGACTCCTGCATAATATCCATCAAGATTTAACTCATCGCTTACGCTTTTAGCAACTTTTTCATTATCGCCTGTCATCATATATACTTTAAGCCCAATGCTTTTCAATATCTTAACAGCCTCATAGGATTCCGGCCTGATTTCATCGGCCATTGCTATAAAGCCAACTAATTCATTGTCAATTATTACAAAAACAACAGTCTCCTGCTCATTTTGATTAGCTTCTTCGGGTATTTCAATGTTTTGTTCTTTTACATATCCGGGGCTTACAACCTTCACTTTTTTATTCTCTACATCAGCCTCAATACCCTTACCTGTTATAGCGTTAAAGTTTTCCGCCTTCGGAATTTCGATATCTTCCTGTTTTATTTTATCCATAATACCAATAGCCAGGGGGTGTTCTGATTTAGTCTCCAATGCACCTGCAAAGCGAAGTATTTCTTTGTCATTATAATTATTATTCAAAGACCTGAACCGGGTAATACCGAAATTCCCTTTTGTGAGCGTACCCGTTTTATCAAATGCCAGCAAGCTGATCTTCCTGGAATTTTCAAAAGCTGTGCGGTTTCTAATCAGTAGACCGTTTCGTGCAGAAACTGATGTTGATATAGCGACTACTAATGGTACAGCCAACCCCAATGCGTGAGGACAGGTGATAACCATCACACTTGCCATTCGTTCAAGTGCAAAAACGAAAGGTTTTCCGATTATTAACCAGGTCGAAAGTGTACCAAACCCCATAGTTAGTGCAACAATAGTTAACCAAAATGCAATCCGATCTGCCAGATGCTGTGTTTTTGATTTTTTGCTCTGCGCCTCCGACACCATGTTGATAACTTTACTCAGATAGGCTTCGTCGCCTACCTGTTGCACCTGTACTTTTAACGAGCCATTACCATTAATCGTTCCACCAATAACCTTTTCATCCGCTCCCTTCTTTACAGGCTTTGATTCTCCTGTAACCATGGATTCATTCACGGAACTCTCCCCTTCGATAATTATACCATCTACTGGTATTTTTTCACCAGGGCGTACCAACACCACCTCATCTTTTTTTAATTCGCCGACTTTAACATCCCTGACATCTTCATCTTTTATCAGATGTGCTTCAGAAGGCATCATCTCTACCAATTTTTGCAGGGAGCGGGAAGCGCCCATAACAGATTTCATTTCGATCCAGTGTCCAATAAGCATAATATCAATTAATGTAGCCAGTTCCCAAAAGAATTTTTTCCCTTCCAGTCCAAAAGTTGTGGCCGAACTATAACCAAAAGCAACCGTTATGGCTACAGCAATAAGGGTCATCATGCCGGGTTGTTTCTTTTTCAGTTCATCCACAAAACCGGTAAGGAACGGCCAACCCCCATAGAAATATACAAATACTGATAAAGCAAAAAGGATGTAACTTGAATAGTAAAATGTAATACTATATCCCAATAAACTCTGAATCAGGGGTGAAAGGACAAGAATTGGTATAGTTGCTATCAATGAAATCCAAAAACGTTTGCGAAAGTCTTTAATCATCATGGCATGGTGGCCGGAATGATCATGAGAGTTATGCTCGTTATGTTGCTGATTTTTACGCGGTCCATGACTATGATCATCTGCTTCATGCATCTTATGCATCTCATGCATCTCATGTGTTTCATGTTTCTTCATTTATATTCTCCCTGTGATTTACATTTATTTCCGCCATAGATAGCCATTAAAAGTCCGATAAATATATGTTTCTAATTATTAGTATAAATATGGTTCATTAGATGTTAACAACATTGTAACACATAGTCAAGGTTAAACTC
Source organism: Spirochaetota bacterium (assembly GCA_027858855.1). Classification (GTDB taxonomy): domain Bacteria; phylum Spirochaetota; class UBA4802; order UBA4802; family JAFGJZ01; genus JAFGRW01. Next base: position 39,683 of record JAQIBV010000025.1, read on the forward strand.
TTGTACAATTACACCATCAACAAGGTTCTTGATCCGTTTAATGCTTATTTATCCCCTCTATGTTCGTTGCCGTACAGACGAAACATTATTTAATCAGTATTATTGTCAAAACAGGCAATTCTTCCGAATCAGAAAAACCTAAAACCTTTTTTTGAAATAGAATTCTGAATTATGGATTTTATTACAATGGACTACTTTAAGGATTACCTTTTATATAAAAAATTTATTTCAATAAGAGGTAATAAGTATGAGAAAAGTACAGACTAAATTCAAAAATGGCGGGAGGTTAAATATGAGGATCCATATATCATGGTTCATAACATTACTACTCGCATTTACGCTAATAACGGGGTGTGAAAGCGATTCTAAGACAACAACACCTAATGACAATGCGCCAACAGTAACATCTTCAAACCCAACAGAGGGCGATGAGGATATTAATATTAACGGCAATATCATAATAACCTTCAGTGCGGAGATGGATCCTTTAACAATAACCGATTCAACATTTACATTGAAACAGGGGTCATCTGGGTCAACAAACATCTCTGGTGTTGTATCACTTTCTGATTCAGGAGTCATTACAGCCTTCAATCCTGATAGCAATTTAGCAACAAACACAGAGTATATCGCAACAGTTTCAATAGAAGCTAAGGATATTGCAGGTAATGCATTAGCTGCAGAATTTACATTATCCTTTACAACGGGATCTACTGAAGATACCGTTGCACCAACGGTAGTATCCACAACTCCTGAAGAAGGTGAACTCGATATAGCTATTAACCGGAATATAGTGATAACTTTTAACGAAGCGATAAACCCCTTATCAATCACCGACTCAACTTTCATGTTAAAACAGGGGTCATCTGGGTCAACAAATATCTCTGGTGTTGTGTCACTTTCTGATTCAGGTAACATTGTAACCTTCGAACCTGACAGCAATTTGACTACAAGCACGGCATATAAAGCAATCATTACAACAGAAGTAAAGGATATTGCAAATAATGAACTTGCTGCTGAATTTGCATTAAATTTTACAACAGGTACTACATCTGCTCTTGGCCCAATGCCGGTAGAACTTGGAACAGCCGATACTTATGTAATTCTCGCAAAAACAGGAATTTCAAAAACTACTACTGACGGAACAGCAATTACTGGAAATATCGGTATAAGTCCTGCAGAAGCGACTTATATAACAGGATTTTCATTAGATCTGCCTGCTGGTAGTTCTTATTCGACATCCATTTATGTCACAGAATTCGTTTACGCACCGGGTTATGCAAACCCTACTCCATCTAACTTGACTACAGCAATAAGCAATATGGAATCAGCCTACACAGATGCGGCTGGACGCCTGCTACCAGACAAAGTAGATCCAGGATCAGCAGGAGAAATTGGTGGGCTTACTACACTTTCTCCTGGTCTGTATAAGTTTACAACTGGAGTTACAATATCAACTGACCTTACTCTTACCGGCGGCTCAGACGATGTTTGGATATTTCAGATACCGGGTAATTTCACCATGGCATCTGGTGTAAAAATAACTCTTGCAGGTGGAGCAGTTCCAAAGAATATCTTTTGGCAGGTTGCCGGCAGTACTACAATAGAGACTACTGCGGTTTTTAATGGTATTATGCTTTGTAAAACCGAAATAACCATGAAAACACAAGCGGAAGCTGACGGCAGACTACTTGCACAAACGGCTGTTGTTCTTGATGCGAATGCTGTAACCAAGCCCGCTAAATAATTACTAGTAACTGACCGCATAAAATCATTCATAACAAACTAAACCGGCAGGTAAAAATTTACTGCCGGCTTCTTTTTTCAAAAAACAAATAGTTTTCTCTTATTTCACCTATTCTTCTATTCAAAAAAAAAGGTTGTACTTTCCATTCCGCTTTACTAAATTGAAATATATGATCTATAAACAGAATCTTCACTACGAATATTCATCAACTGCTTCACGGTTATCCTTCTTCACCTACAGCGGTGCCTACTACTCCGCCCTGGCGGATATTCTACCACAAGCCCGGCACAGAATTCTGATTGTAGGCTGGAGTTTCGATGATCGTATTCATCTTCTGCGAGACAAAAATACAGACTCGGCAAAAATGGAGTTGGGCGAACTACTAATCTCCGCAGCAAAGGAAAATCCTTCCCTGCAAATTACCCTCTGCATTTGGAAACCCCCTTCGCTTTTTTCCGCAGGCCAACATATTTCACGCAAGTTCAGAAAGAAGTTACGCAGATTACCGAATATCACTCTCTACCAGATCCCTGCAGAATCGGCCTTTGCCTCACGACACGAGAAGTATGTTGTAGTTGATGACGTGCTGGCCTTCCTTGGTGGTATAGATCTCACCAAAAACCGCTGGGACAGTCAAGACCACCCCTCAAAGAGCCTGGGACGAATAAATCCCGACGGAGAGTCATACGGCCCATATCATGATACTCATACGGTTTTTTCAGGATCAGTGGTTAAAGATATTCTCTCCATGGCAGTGGCAAAATTTCATTTTAATCTTCCTTCTATTAATAACGCTGATGAACTCTGGCCGAAGGATGTTCCTGTGGACGTAGAGAATGCACAAGTAATGATCTCACTTACCCGTTCCTCTCCGGATGCCGCAATTCCTGATGTCAATCAGATAAAGCAGGTCTACCATGACATGATCGCATATGCGAAGGATTGTATCTATATCGAGAATCAATATTTCTCAAACGATATAATCACAGATCTTGTAGTGAAAAGTCTGCGCAGCAAAGATGGGCCAGAGGTTATAATTTTAATGCCCCGAGAACTTCCTGACATGATGGGGCGGATGACTATGGGACTTAACGCCTCCATGCATATTGCAAAGCTTAAAAAGAATGACCTTCACGGACGCCTTGGATTCTATAACCCAGTATCTTCTGATAATCCAGATGTCGGTTTTCTAGTCCACTCCAAACTGCTTATTACCGATAGCCGTTATATTACCATAGGGTCGGCAAACATCAGCCAGCGCTCCTTCAGCTTTGACGACGAGGCAAATATATCCATCGACGCTACGAAGACCCAAGACCCGCAGTGTGCTAAGAATTTAGAAGAGCGCCTCCTCGCACAGCATTGTGGGCTTAAGATAGAAGAGTGGCAAGCTCTTGTTAAGCAACATAATGGTTCACGGCTTAAGGCATTACAAGAGCGCATTACCTTATGGGAAGGATTAGTAGAGGGGAAAAATTTAATGGCTCCCCATTCAGTCCCAAATGAAATTTTAGACTATTTCGATATGGGATTGTCACCCCAACCAGAGGAGGTTATGCATACCATGACTAAAAATAATTCCAAGGGTTTTATTTTCCGCACCAAGAAGGTTTGGGCGTTATTACTTCTTACCATCGTTATACTGGGGATCGTCTTCTTTTTCGCACGAACAGATATTGATACTCAACAGATTCTTGGAACAATAAAAAATCTGAACGAAACCAGACCTTTTATTGCGGCCTTACTGACAATCGCCACCTTCTGGATTGCAATGCTAATGTTTGTCTCTATTACTGTCCCCATTGTCGCCTTTGCCGCTCTGCACGGCCCCTGGCTTGGCATCCTCTATTCATCTTTAGGGATTTTCTCTGGGGCTGCCATTTTCTACGTACTTGGACTTATGATGCACAACAGTAAGCGTTTTGATCGCTACAATGTTGTTCGGCGAGTCAAAAAACAATTTGTAAAAATACGCCCCTACGGTTTCTGGGCCGTGGTCATCTCGCGGATGGTACCTTCCGGGCCATTTATGGTGGTAAACATGGTTACCGGTATGGTTGGCTTCAGACCCGTCCATTTTATTACCGGTTCTCTGCTTGGCCTTATGCCCGGAATTATCACCTTTACCATTTTCGGTGAGACCATCAGAAATATATTTACCGACCCCGGCTGGAAAAACATTCTCTTGTTCATACTGCTGCTGGCTGCCTATTTTGGCATTATGACGGCAGTCGTTTCCCTTTTAAAAAAGATCTCTGGCATAAAGAAAAATGGGGCAAAAAAATAAAATGCGCATAATGACCTACAATCTTCATGGCTGCGTCGGAACCGATGGGCAGTATGATCCAGAAAGGATCATGAAAGTCATCCATGAAACAGCACCAGACATTCTGGGCATGCAAGAGGTGCGTATTGATACGAATACGGGAAGCGAGCTTGCCGATTTAATACAACGTGATTATCCGGATAGACATTTTCTTTTTTTAAAAACTTTAATCGATAATCGGGGCAAGTATGGCAACGCTCTTATCTCCCGCTATCCAATCATAGATCACGTGGATATTGATCTTATGGCTCATATGAACCTAAAAATAAAAGCAAGAAGGCCGGAAGCGCGACGGGCAATTTTTGCCAGGCTTGATTTGGGATCAGAACATCTATGGGTAATTGTAACTCATCTGGATCTGCGGAAACGAGTAAGAAGAGGTCAGGGAGAACTGCTAGTAGATGCAATTCTCCGCTACACCAATCCGAAGGAGGAAGCCGTAATTTTCATGGGAGACCTTAACGAATGGCACCTGCCCAACGCCTTTCTACGCCGTCTGGACGAACTATTTTCTAAGCATAATATACGTCGCAGTTTCCCCTCAAGCTGTCCTCTGCTTCCATTGGATCGTATCTGGATGAGCAGCAGGCTCACACAGCACAATATACAGACTCACAAGAGTCAAACTTCCCGACATGCTTCAGACCATCTGCCCCTTTATGCAGATGTTTCTCTCTAAATGATACAAAAAATTATCGGTTTTTATCTATCACCCTATTTCTGCAATAGATTCACAGAACTCTCAGGAGCGCCTCAGTTTCTACAAAGATAATTATCTGATTACAGGATATCCTTTTACAATTAATGAAACTCAGGATAAAAAAAACCAGGTAAAGTATCAGATAAGTGTTCAATATCTTCTGGACTTGAACATAGGATCATGGTTAACTTCAGATTTCTTTAATATGTATTTCATTTATACCCAGAAACACTTCTGGAATATTTATAAATACTCTGCTCCATTTAAAGATATTAATTTTCTCCAGCATTTCTGTTTAATTTTAATACAGGATTAGATTTCTTTCACAGAATTGATATTATCCCCCTGCTTCACGAATCAAATGGCGAAGTGGATGAAAAAGATCGTAGCTGGAACCGGTTTTACACACATAAAGATAATAGAGCCATTTTCTCTGTAAATCGTGATCATACCCCATCTTCAAAAGTTTATCTTTTGCTGCAATAAACATTACTCGCCACTCACGAAGAGTACGCGCATAATGTGGACCAATATTCATCAGATGTTCAATATGTAATTTAGAATTTTTCCCATAGCTACACTTAATGCCGTTACAGATGGCAAAACACCGCCTGGGAAGATATGCTTCTGAACCATCCGGATATATCAGACGGAGATTATTCATATGTAAAACGAATAAAACTTGTTGACAAAATAATACAACATTTTATAAAATTAAATTGAATACATTGATACTCGATATTTAGTGGTGCGTAAGTGAATAGAAGCAAACACAATATTCTTTCAAACATAATCACTCTATGTTTTATAGGTTTAATAAAATCAATCTGGAACTGTGCATAATATGCACTTATCATTTCAGAAATTATTTTATGTCATTGCCACAATAATTGGAATATGTGCGATTTTAATTTTGGCAAAAGCGATACTTATTCCTATCGCATTTGCCTTTTTAATTGCGTTTGTACTATCTCCTCTAGCCCGAAAATTTGAATCCTGGGGAGCCAATAAAATAATATCGGCTTTTCTGTCCCTTTTAGTTATATTCCTGTTAATCGGAGGATGCATTTTTCTTTTCTCAAATCAACTAATCCAGCTCTCGGAGAACTTAACTAATTTCAAAGCTAAAATCCTCACTGTTTTTGCAGACACTACATTGTTTATCAATAAAAACATCGGTTTTTTACCACAACTGGAAAGAGGAGAGTTATTAGATAAGCTCAAAAACTGGTTAAATGAATCTGTTGGAACATTGTTAAGCCACACATTCAACAACACAGCGAGTATAATTATTGGACTATTAACTTCAGTCATATTTGCCTTCCTGATACTTATTTACAGAAATGAGCTGGTTCGAGCTCTGGTTCTCTTTTATCCTCAGGAACACAGAGAAAAGGCCTTAAAAATGATAAAATCTGTTCATCGGGTAGGACAGCAATACATAGTAGGAATGATGGTGATTATTCTGATACTGGGAGTTATTAACAGTATCGGACTTTGGATTATTGGCATAGAGAACCCTTTCCTTTTTGGCTTTTTGGCCGCTGCACTGGCCCTTATTCCTTATGCAGGAACTTTTTTAGGAGCTGCAATTCCTATATTATATTCTTTTATATCCTACGATACAATTTGGATGCCAATAACCATAGGTATTTTCTTCTGGTTCGTTCAATTTTTAGAAAGCAACTTTCTGACTCCAAAAATAGTTGGAGGTAATTTGAAAATTAACGCTATAACCTCAATTTTAAGCATTATAATCGGTGCTTCAATCTGGGGTATTGCAGGCATGATTATATTTTTACCCTTCGCCGCCATGCTAAAAGTTGTTTGTGAAGAGTATGAAGAGCTTAAACCCATTGCTCTGTTAATCGGTGAACAAAATTATCGTAGTAAAGATACCAATAACGGGTTTTTTAAAAAGATGAAAAACCTGTTTTTTAAATTTCTTCCCACCTCTGAAAAAAAGAACAAAATTGATAAATAAACGATATCCATTAGAACACCTATTTTAGGCTCTAATACCTTAAGATAATTACTCTATTCTTGTATAATAAATATTTTAGTGCTTATTTTCTAATAAAGTTGACTTATTCTTGATCAATGCTACAAAACAGTGTATATTCTACCAACATACGGTGGTCATCTTATAATACTTCTACATAGTTTTAATGCAAACATTTACAAATCACCGCATTGTCTTAGATACTTCGGCGAACTATGGCACAGGTTCTGCTGATTAACGATGCTTTTACCTACTTCACATATAGACGATTTTGTCTTGTGACATCCATTTCCCCCTTGCTATACGGTATCTGATACTGAATAAATTATTACAAAAAAATAGTAATGCGGCATAACCGTATAGGAGAAGATAATGAGCGATATTAAAAAGAGCAAGAAGCAATTACAGGATTCACTAAAAAAACTGGTTGCAGACACAAAAGAGTTGTTAGGTTCAACTGCAAATGTCTCGGACAGTGCAGCCAAGGCCGCAAGAGCGCAAGTAGAAGAAAGCTTAAATATAGTTCAGAATCATGTTTCTTCGGGTATTTCCGATGTTGAAGGCAGGTTCGAAGATCAACTCCATGAGTTAGACCAGCACGTAAAGGCTAATCCCTACAAAACGATGGGTATCTGTTGTGGAGTTGGACTCCTTTTAGGATTCCTGATCGGTCGTAAATAAGACTGCTTCGGCAGACGAGGTAAAAATGATTGAACGTGTACCAAAATTATTCCTGCAAATACTGCAGAATCGGCTTCAGTTGATTTCGTTAGAGCTACAAGAGGAGAAGATTCGATTTAAAAGACAAATGGCGCTTAGCGTTGTTGGAGCTATACTTGGAGTGACGGGTCTTATTGGACTCGGCATTTTGATTATTTATCTTGTGCCGACTGCAGATCGAGTTCTCGTTGCCTCAATAATCATTGCGATATTTATTATTACGTCGGTTGTGCTACTGGTAGTTGTGCAAGGACTTTCTCGCCGACATACACCGTTCGAAGCAACGCTTGCGACGCTCGACAAGGACATCTACAAATCATGAGCAAACGAAAAGAACTACATTACATTAAAGAGCAAAAACAACTGTTAATTGCAAAAGCCGACTTGCAGCGTTTAACCTTTCTACTGACTACCAGACCTGTATTTAACGTTCTTCGAGCAGCCGATGCTGGCATTCTTGCTATAAAAACCGGCAAGGCGATCAAGCGTCTTATTATGCACTGATTGCGTAACGAAGGTATGTAATGACCAACCACCACAACCCACTGTGTGCTTCTAAAAACGCAACATAGGTTTTCTATATGCTAATGCTTGTTTTTCTTTTATCTATTTAGTTATAGAGGCCTATGCCTTAATATTCATATTTTATCAATACAAAATGAGAGCTTATAGCAAATATTTTGTATAAAACAATGGAGAATACCATGGTAAAGATGCTCGTGCTGCTAATCCTACTCTTATCAGCTATTGGGTCGGTGACCGGTTATCTGTTTCTGGACAATGAAATTGCCGTAGGTGAAGCCGAAATAGTCGAAGGGCAAAAAAAGCAGGAAGAAGGCAAGTCAGAAATGAAGGAAGGTAAGGCTGAATTAAAAGCTGGCAAGAAAGAGTTGTCCGAGGGGAAGGAAGATTACGCGGAAGCAAAAGACAACAAAATGTTGGTGTTAGCGGATAAGCTACTGAACGAGGGAGAAGGTCTTGAAGAGGGCAGAGAGCAGATCGCCGAAGGTAATAAAGAGGTTTCCGAAGGAAAACGTGAAGTTAATATCGGGGAAAGGCAACTTGAAGAAGGTAAGCAGAAACTAAGCCGCGGGAAAGAGCAGCTAAAGATAGCCAAGAATGCACGCCTTGCATGTGCGATCGGGGCTGGTATTTTCACAATCCTAACCGTTTTACTCGGAATCTACTGGAGACAAAACGTAAATAAATTACTAACCAGAGTCTTTAAGTCTGTAAAAGGGTAATTCAGCTACGTATAACAGTATACGCTTCAGTGAGTGCAGGTACAATGTTTTTCGGTATAGTCAAGACTACCGGCAGAGCCGGTGGTTTACTCTATTAATTACTTCAAATATCAATGTTTACATCTTGTGACAAGAATAGTTCCGCTAACATATGATATCTGTATTGTAAACAGTATTTGATGAATCACCGAGAAAAGGATTTATTGATTATTTCGAATCAAAATGAAACCGAAGTAATTCTTGTTTCAAAATATTTAATAAATAGTTTGTGTGTTGTTTTAATTTAGCCACCCTCATACAAAACTATTGGTAATGTATTAGAGTACAGAGTATTCAGGCCAACAGCTCCGACTGCATCCAACGTTGAATCTGGTTTAAGAATGCTTTGCCATGTGCGCGGTGCATGCCCGGGTAAGATTATCTCTGTATCCTTCCAATCAAAACTCAGAATTTTATCTCTATCAGCATTGCACAGTTTTGCCATAAATAACGGTACAGCCACAAGCAGCCATTTTTCTCCGTATTGCCGTATAAAAGCCACAACACTATTTTTATACTCTCCATTGACCTTTAACGGTAGATATTCACCGGACATGAATAGATCAGGATTCGCCCTTCTGTATTGCATGAGTGTTCGGGTAAGCCTTAATTTGATTTTTCCGTTGTACCGTTCCTCCCATAAATTTTCCCATAGCCCCTCTGGTTCCTTTGACGATAATTGTTGCAACTCGTCCAGCAGGCATATTCTTAGCCTGTAATTAACGGGCCGACGATTGTCGGGGTCTACAAGGCTCAAATCCCACAGCTCAGTTCCCTGATAAATATCCGGTATTCCCGGACTTGTGCATTTAAGTATAAGTTGCGATATGGAATTGATAATTCCAAAATCGGATATTTTCGAATGCAATTCAGTAAACGCTTTCCAAAATGGTCTGCTTTTATCAAGTAACGAAAGAGTGAAATCAGATACTTTATCCTCATAATCTTCTTCTGGATTCGTCCAGTTGCTGTGGGTTTTAGCCTCACGGAGTGCCTTCGGTATATACTCCTGTAAACGTTCACTAACATCGTCATCCGGTTCTCCGGGCATTGGATACATGCCAAGCAGGGTAAGATAGATGGAATATTCATCGTTCAAATCAGGACTACTATTAATTTTGAGATCATTATTCATTTTCCTGAATGCAGTAACATTCTGAAACCAAATTTCAGGAATTTCAGTAACTACATTCAACCTGGCTCGAACATCTTCACCTCTTTTGGTATCATGAGTGGATGTTGTATTCATAGTAAGCGGATGGTGAGCCATTCGATCACGCATTTTATCATGCCACTCGGAAATACTGATGCCAAACACTTCCAGAGAATCGCCCACTTCATTATGCCCGATAAACCGGTTGTAGCTATACATCAGAGTATCTTCAACACCCTTTGCCATTAACGGTCCGGATATCTGCATCATTCTGCGGTAAAAATGGAGCATCCTCTGATCGAAAGTATCATTACCATTTCCTGTGTCTTCAAGAAGAAACTTTTGTAACAGAGCTGCGGCTTCGCGAAGTTCTGCATGAGAGTGAATGATTTCGTCAAAAATATCTGCCACTGCTGCGGCTTCATCAGATGGTAAGGGCATTTGCCTGCCATAAAATCTGTAAACCGGAAACTCAATCAGAAAGGCACCAATCACTTCTTTTAACTTAAATGAATCAATTTGTGACATTTCAATATTCAGTGACACCAGGGCATGTTTCAGATCACAAAACAGGTTTTCCAGCTCGCCCGCCATTCTTTGACACAGAATAAATTTTTTTCTCGATTTAATCTGTTGCGCCAGAGAATCTTTATCCCTGCTTATACTTCGATAAAAATCGGCAAACTGTTTTTCACTTTTATTATACGTCAGTAAATTATTAACCGTTGCTAAAAAACTATACCCGGTTGCCCCCTCAACAGGCCAATTGCGGGGAATCACTTCATCGTGTTCCAGAATTTTCTCGACAACAATATAGGTCTCTTTCCCGGCGGCCTTCCGTAACCTCTCCAGATATTCCACCGGATCATACAGACCATCGACATGATCGATCCGTAACCCCTGAAAAACGCCTTCCCGTAACAATTCAAAAATCGTTTGATGATATGCATCAAAAACTTTTTTATCCTGAATGTTCAGACATATCAATCCGTTTACCGTAAAGAAGCGCCGGTAGTTTATCTCTTTGTGCGTACGTTGCCAATGACATAACTGATATGTCTGTTCGTGCAGCAATTCGCTGAGTAGTTTTTCAGAATTGTTTATTCTTTTTAAGCAGGAGTGTATATGATCTTTTTCTTTTGAATTAGATGAGGCATTTGAAAGATCTGTTATGAACGAATCCCAGGATGAAAATTCATTTTCATTATCTCTTAATTCAGGAGTATCTTTAAGCAATCTGTGCAATATCGATTGAATATCAACAGAAACAGTCCTCAATATTTTACTATATGCGGAAAGATTGACCGGATAATTCTGTTCATACACATTAAAATAGAACCGTCCATTAATAAACACAATTTCTATTACATTATTTTTAAGAGCAGTATTCAGATCAGTACCCAGAAACGGCACCATTAACGGTTCACTGCTTAACCAGTTGATGTCGAAATAACAGGAGAATGGAGATTGTTGCCCCTTCTCAAGTACATCTGCCAACCAGGGATTGCTTGTATCGTATGCCAGATGATTGGGTACAATATCCTGTAACCATCCAATTTGAACTTTTTTCAATTTGTTGTGCAGCTTATCTAATTCTTTACGAGTTCCTATTTCAGGATTAATAGCATGCGGATTAATGCCATCATATCCATGAGCACTACCCTTCACAGCCTCAAAAATAGGCGAAGCATACAGAGTTCCAATTCCCAGTTTGTCGAAATATGCCACCAGATTATCGGCATCCTGAAAGTCGAATTGCTTATGAAATTGTATTCGATATGTGCTTATTGGATTATACATGATTGTTAGCGAAGATAGTTATAGATTGTGGAGGCAATACTATCGGCTTGCTGTCCGCCTGCTCCACTGTTAAAGGATGCTTGCCACGCCATCGTGGATCAGATGAATTAAACAGAGAATATAGTGTATCCTCCCCGGTGTAACCCGTTAGCCGCTGTATAGAAGAAGAAAAATTCAGGATACACAGTAGCAGCGCTTCCCGTTTCTTATAGGATAGAGTTATTACTTTTTCAGAATCATTACAGCTAACCTCAAACCTGCCTGTTTGACGGGTTAATAAATCACGATATTTTTTTCTAAAATCAATCAAAGCCTTATAGTATTCCAGCATAGTTAAATGTGGCTCTCTACCTGCTTCAGCCCATGAAACCTTTGATGCCAGAAAGGTTTCTTCACTTTGTGGATCAGGTGTTTCGCCCTCTAATTGAAAGTCTTTGAACTCCTCTTTCCGCCCTTTTCGTACTGCATCAATTAAATCTTTGTCTGTGTGGCTTACAAAATAGAGAAAAGGGCTAAAGCCCCCCCACTCTTCGCCCATGAAGAGTAGTGGAATGTACGGACTAACCAAAACTGCACCTGCAAGAAGTTTTTGCATTTCAAAATTTAACAAATGGCTTGTCCGCTCGCCCTTCATCCTGTTACCAATCTGGTCATGATTTTGCGAAAACACGATGAATTTTTCAGCCGACAGATGGGAAGCGCTTGCTCCAAATGTTTTATTACGGTATTTGGAGAATAGCCCATCATAAACATACGCTCCATTGTATGATTTTGCCAGATCCTTAATTCCTGTGAAATCAGAATAATAACCTGTAGCCTTTTCGCCGGCTGTAACCCGAAGGGCATGATGAAACTCATCAATCCATTGGGCGTGCATGCCATATCCACATTCACTTTTACCTTGTATATATTTGGGATCGTTCAGGTCACACTCTGCAATCAGGTAATATGGACGGCCCCTATTTTTTTCTAGTTCAGAAACCCGATCGGCAAGTTCGGTAAGGAAGTGTTTTGCTCCTAAATCTTTGATGGCATGAACCGCATCAAGCCGTAACGCATCTATGTGAAAATCTCTCAGCCACATTAATGCGTTCTCAATATAAAAATGCCGTACACCGTCACATCCGGAATCGTCAAAGTTTATCGCATGACCCCAGGGTGTTTTATAATTATCGGTAAAATAGGGGCCATATATTCCAAGGATATTTCCTTCAGGACCAAGATGGTTATACACTACATCAAGAATAACAGCTATATTCTGCTGGTGACAAGCATCAACTAATTGCTGAAGGGCTTTATAACCACCATAAGAATTCTGAACGGCAAAGGGAAACACGCCGTCATACCCCCAGTTTCGTGAACCAGGGAATTGTGCCACAGGCATAATTTCAACAGCAGTAATTCCCAGCGATTTCAGATGAGGAATCTTGTCGATGATTGCAGTGAGTGTTCCATCTGGTGTAAATGCTCCGGTATGCGCTTCGTAAATAATATATTCGGCTAATGCATGGTTATTCCATGAGGAGTCACGCCATTTATAAAGAGAGAGATCAACAGCTTCAGAAAGGCCATGAACACCATCAAGCTGACTGAGTGATACCGGATCAGGGTATTTTTTCTCATCATCCAGTATGAAGCGGTATCTATCACCCGGAGCTATCTTTTCAGAATGAAGCATCCAACGCCCTCTCTCTTCAGGCTTTAATGGGATAACCAGATTCTTACCGGGAATCTCAATTTTTAAACTCGATGTGTTGGGTGCCCATACTTTGACTTGCGCCAATCCATTATTTGAGTCGAATGTGATACCTAAATTTAGTCGATCAATCAACGACTGTTCCTTCCTGATCATGCACAAGCGAATGCTGCAATACAACTACCGAACGACCTTCTATCTTAATCTTATCTTTTATCTGTGAACTGCCTGTTTGCTTATTCATCTGATCTTTACTTGTATCAATAACAAGCTTCCAGGTGGTACCGTATTTTTTTGGTGGTAATGAGTAATCAAGGGGGATCTCCGAAGCGTTAAACATAATATAAAAACTGTCATCCTTTATATTTTCACCTCTTTTGCCCTGAGAACGAACGCCATCCCCATTTAAAAATACAGCTAAAGATTGAGCATAATCATGTTCCCAATGTTCATCCCTCATTACAGTTCCTTCCGGTAAAAACCATTCAATATCTTTTAGTCCGCTGTCTTCAATGGGTTCTCCCTGAAACCACTTACGTCTGCAAAAAACAGGATGCTTCCTTCTTAAATGAATCAGTTTACTGGTGAATTCCAATAAATCTTTATCCGCATTTTCCCAGTCCGTCCATGAAATCTCGTTATCCTGGCAGTACGCATTGTTATTTCCGTTTTGTGTTCGTGATATTTCATCGCCTGAAAGCAGCATGGGTACTCCCTGAGAAAAAAACAATGTGACAAGCATGTTTCTCTTCAGTCGTTTTCTCCACTCCTTAACCATTGGATCGTCACTAGGTCCCTCTTCGCCGCAGTTCCATGAAAGGTTATCATCAATACCATCAGCACTGTCTTCACCGTTTTGCTCATTATGTTTTTCGTTATACGATACTAGGTCATTGAGTGTAAAACCATCATGCACCGTAATAAAATTGATGCTTGCAACCGGCCTACGATAGTTATCCAGATACAAATCTGAACTTCCGGTAAAACGGGTAGCAAACTCTGGCAACGTACTTTTTGCCCCCCGCCAATAATCGCGCATGCAGTCGCGGTATTTACCATTCCATTCGGCCCACCCAGGGGGAAATTTACCGACCTGATAACCACCTTCACCAACATCCCACGGTTCAGCAATTAACTTCGATTGAGAAATATGAGGATCCTGATAGATAATTTCAAAGAAAGTACCCAGCATATTTACATCATGAAGTTCCCGAGCAAGTGCTGGAGCCACATCAAACCTGAAGCCGTCAACATGCATTTCCAGTATCCAATACCTCAAGCTGTCCATTATAAGTCGTAAAGAACTGCGTAGCGCAACATTCAACGTATTTCCTGTACCCGTATAGTCCATGTAATACCGTCTGTCTTCAGTTACACGGTAATATCCCAAATTATCGATCCCTCTAAAAGATAGAGTCGGCCCCATTTGGTTTCCTTCGCCTGTATGGTTATAGACCACATCCAGAATTACCTCAATACCTGCTTTATGAAGAGCTTTAACCATATCCTTAAACTCGATTACCTGCTCGCCATATGTACCATTACTTGCATATCGAACATCTGGTGCAAAAAACCCCAAGGAATTATACCCCCAATAATTGGTTAACCCATTTTCCTCTAAATGCCGGTCGGTAATAAAATGATGAATCGGCATCAGTTCAATAGCAGTAATGCCAAGTTTCGTGAGGTATTCAATAGAAGCAGGATGCGCAATTCCCGAATATGTTCCTCTCAATTCTTCAGGAATATCCGGATTAAGTTTTGTAAATCCTTTAACGTGAGCCTCATAAATAACTGTTTTGTGATAGGGTATTTTTAAAAGTGTATCTCCTTCCCAGTCATAATTTTCATCAATAACCACCGATTTAGGCATAAAAGGAGCGCTATCTGAATCACTAAATGATAAATCCACGTCCTTGTGCCCTATTTGATAACCGAAAAGGGAATCATCCCATTTAATTGTACCGGAGAGAGCCTTTGCATAGGGGTCAATAAGTAATTTGTTCGGATTAAATCTATGTCCATTTTCAGGTTCATACGGGCCATGTACCCGATAACCATACAGCTGCCCCGGTTTTATACCCGGTATGTACACATGCCAAACACCATGAGTGCGCTCCGTTACTGGAAGTTTTTGTTTTTCCTGCTGTTTATTATCCGTATCAAAAAAACAGAGTTCTACTTCTGTTGCATTTTCGGTGTATAATGCAAAATTGACACCAATTCCATCCCAGGTCGCTCCGAGCGGAAAGGGTTTTCCCGGATATATTTCATTATTTTTCATATATTCACTCTCAACTAAAAATTATCTGACACATATGTTGGCCAATATAGTATCATCAGTAAACAAGGTACTCATAATTTATGTTAGTTCAATATTTTACTGAATATAAATACATTAAAAAACAAACGCCTCAGCACGCTACCAGCAATAATCAAATAACGGTATAGCTGTTCTATATGAATTTATTCTTTCTCGACCACTTATCGCAATATGACCTTGCTTCAAAAAAGTAGACAGGAAGCCCCCCCCCCATTAGATAATATAAATCTAAAGAGGGTAAATATATGAGATACGGTTCTCCAATAACAATGGAACTTAAACAGTCCGGTGTCACTGTTAGCCGTGGGACAATAGCAAGACTCATGAGGGAAAACGGCATAAAGGCGAAGACTGTTAAAAAATTCAAGGTTACTACTGATTCTAATCATAGTCTACCGGTTGCACCGAACATACTTAACCATGATTTCTCAGCTGAATACCGAGATCAGAAGTATGTATCGGATATAACCTATATATGGACAGATGAAGAATGGCTTTATCTTGCTGGCCTTCTTGATTTGTATGATGGAGCACTTGTCGGATGGTCGATGGACATCCGTATGAAAAAGAGTTTGGTCATTGCCGCACTTGAATCAGCATGTTTAAGAAAGAGTCCTGCAGCTGGCTTACTGCTTCATTCAGATCGCGGGTCACAATATTGCAGTGAGGCATATCAGAAAGAAATCAAAAAGCGAGGATTTATTCTACTTGCTTTTAAGTGTTATATGGAATCTGCAAAACGAATAATGTACCGTCATCAGTTTTCAAGTGAATAGTTCCCTTCAATTGATTACTTAAAAGGGTTATCAATGTCCAGCCTAAACCATGTGAGTGTTCAATATTAAATTGAGTATCAAATCCTTTTCCCGAATCATGTATAGTCAGCTCGATATGTTTATCAGTTTTATTCAGGGTAATTGAAATTGTTCCATCAGATGAGCTAAATGCGTGTTTGAGAGAGTTGATTAACACCTCATTAATAATTAAACCGATTGACGCAGTATCTTTTGCATTAAGAAACAGACTTGTTAGATGTAAATCCAGAGTAATCTTTCTCTCCTTTGATTGATATGAATCAAGTACTCCCTGGCTTAACTTCTCGATATAATCATTCAACGGGATTTTTGTTATATTTTTTGAATAGGTCATCAATTCATAAAGTTTGCGTATTGAATTCAGACGATTATTGATTGTTTTCAGAATCTCTTTACAATCAGTTTGATCAGAACGGTCAATTTCAAGATTCAATATACTGGTTAAAATTGACAGGCTGTTTTTTACACGGTGTTCCAGTTCACGAAAGAGCTGTTGTTTCTGGTGTAACGCATTCTCTAGTTTTTTTTCTGCAATAAAACGATCGGTTATATCAATAGTAAATCCGGCCATTAACGGAGGTTTGCCGTCTCTATGGATAGGGAATTTTGTTGTAGAATAGTTCCGTCCATTTAACTCCTCTTCAATGGTAAGCGGTACTCCTCTTTCCAGTATTTTTTTATCATCATCAACCATCTTTCTGGCAAGCTCTGATGGAAAAAGTTCAAACATGGTTTTATTCAGGATTTCACTCAGGGGGCGTTCAAGCATTTTTTCATAGTTTCGAGAAAGCCTGAGTGCTCTAATCTGTTCATCTTTAAAAAATACAAAACTGGGGCTATATTCCAGAAAAAGGTTTAATAAATGATCACTCTCTTTCAAAATATCAATATTTTTTAACGAGTTATTTTCATGAAGCGCATTTAATATTGATGTTTTAACAATCTGTTCCGAACTTGCAAGATCAATAATTCCGATAGGGGTAAGCTGGCTGATATGCTCATTAAAAAAGAGATTTGATGGTTTTTCAACAATTATATAAAAAGAATATCCATTTTGCGAGAGTTGTAATGCTGTTTCAAATACTGAACGCTCATCTGTGGAGTCAAAAAAAAGAAAAATTGAAAATAAATCTGAAAAATGTTCAATAAATGTGTTAAAACTTTCTATGTTTTTACATAGCTGAACTGAAAAAGGAAGAGTAATAAAAATCTTTTTTAGTGCAGTATTTAGTTTTTCTGAAAAGATTACAGCATAACTGTTTTGTTTATTCACAATGCACTCTGCCTGGGTTATTTAAATACGCTTTCGTGGTATTGTTGATTCCAGTTTATCTTTTAGGCTCTTCAGACTATCGTGTGGCAAAGTGCCTCATGTCAAGTCCACCGAGGTGAAACAT
>JAQIBV010000061.1 GCA_027858855.1 Spirochaetota bacterium
CGCCCGCCCAGTCGCCCGTGTTGTAAGCGATAAAAAAGGGTCGGTAAAACCGATTGGTATAACAATTTTTTCCGGCAAGGGGGCCGCTGTTCTATGTGCCGAAAACGGAGTTGTAAAAAAAATTGGATACATGCGGGGATTCGGGAATTATATTGTTGTCGGTCACCCCAAGCGATACATGACCGTATACGCAAATGTGAAGAAAATTCACGTCAAAGAGGGTGAATCTGTCAAAAAGGGGGGTAAGATAGCCACGCTCTCTTCCTCCTTCCACTTTCAGATAAACAAGGGTGGAAAACCGCTGGATGCTCTTTCTCTTCTGCCGGGAAGGTGAAACCATATTATCAGCGGGGAATCTTTCGCCCGTCGGCCAGATCACGGATCATACGGTAAAGCGAATAAACATTATAACCCAGAAAGCGGTAATTCAAAGTCGAAGATGTATCTCCCTCACCATGATAATGGACATTCCGGTAAAACCCTGTATCAGTAATCATAACAGCAGCATAACCGTTTTTAATAAATGATGAATGATCGGAGTGGTCTATTCCCGGAACCGATGCTGGTGCAATCATCTCGAACATTTTAATAAAAGAGTGCCGGTTAAAAAGACGTTTAATGAAAAAAGCAGTGCGCGATTGAGAAGGCAGTGTCGCAACTGCAACAAAGTTTCCCTTCTGTGGATACTTTATCCTCATATCATCTATTGGATAGTTCTGTTTAAGAAACCGTCCTCCAACGCCAAGCATATCAAGACAGATCATAAGATCGATCGTCTCCTTTTTTTTTCGGCATTTATTTGCGTAAACAAACGAGCCCATCTGTTCGGTACCGAAGAACGGGGGCTCTTCCATGGCAAACGCAACAAACCTGATCGTGCGAGCATGCTCTTCCTTTTTCAAAAGGCGATGAAGTTCAAGCAGTGCAGCAACACCGGATCCGTTATCATTAGCCCCGGGAGAGCCTTCTACTGTATCATAATGTGCCCCGATAATTATTACACCCTTTGAACTCTTCTTACCCGGAATCTCTGCAACAATGTTTGCAACTTTATGACCACTTACTGTAAAGTTTTCTTTGACAGGTTTCGAGCCATGAAGTGCAAAAGCTGACTCTATAAACTCAGCGGCACGAACAAGATTACCAAATTGTGCTAAAGAGCGTTCACCTATATAGTCGGCAAGCGCACAGACAATATGTCTGCAGTTCACGACAATCTTGTCACGACCTGTAACCGCATCATAGAGTTTTAAAAATAGGCGCATCAGTCGAGCAGGTCCAGGCCAATATCGGCAATAGAGCCTTCGTCAGGCGCAGTACTTCCTATTTCACGGTCAATAGTACGCTTATGAGCCGCTGCAATATCCTCATCCGGCTCGCGCAGCTTTAACTCGCGCCCCCGACTGTATTCACCGCACATTGTATCAATTTCAGTCGGAACCGTTCCCGGAATAAAGATCTCATCCATAACATCAGCACATCCTGACCCCGGGAGCAAACCACTCTCAGTTGCTATTAAGGCATGTTCAAGTTCAGCATAACGCGGAAAATCACGTACCGGCAAATTACTCAATGCCTGACGCATATAGGCTCCCCACAACGGAGCAGCTACCCCGCCACCGGTTTGCCCGCGTCCAAGCGACATTCCCATCTTATCGTAACCAATCCAGATCGCAGTCGTAAGCTCCGGTGTAAAACCCACAAACCAGGCATCACGCCAGTTGTTGGTTGTTCCGGTCTTGCCGGCTGCGGGTCTTCCCGGCCTTGCAGAAACACCAGTACCAGCCTCTACAACGGTTCGCATCATGCTAATCATTATTTGAGCTGTTGCCGGCTCTATCACCTGAATCTTTCCATTTTTTTTCAAATCTTCAATTTGCTTAAGGACCTCTTCCTCCTGGTTGTCCAGAACAGTGCCCTCACGGTCTTTCACATAACGAATACTATAAGGAATGACCTGTTTGCCGCCATTTGCGATTACCGCATAGGCTCGTGCCATCTCAAGAGGAGTTGCTTCGACCGTTCCCAACGCTATAGAGAGGTTCCGGTTTATCCGTTCTTCCGCTGATTCTTTATCCAGACCAAAGAACCGGGCATAGTAGTCCATAACGATACCAACTCCAATTATTTCGGCAATTCTTACCGAAATTACATTAATCGATTTAGCCAGAGCCCGTCGCAACCGAACCTCACCAGAATAGCCGCCCTCATAATTTTCAGGAGACCAGCTGTTACCGTCACCATCAAGATACATTAACGGCGCATCCAGAACAGCGGTAGCGGCAGTAAATACACGGGATTCAATAGCAGCAGCATACAAAAGCGGTTTAACCGATGACCCGGGCTGTCGATACGACTGCACCACACGATTAAGCTGATTCATTGGAGAGAAGCGGCTTCCACCTACAAGAGCCTCTATTCCACCGGTCGACTGGTCAATCGAAACCAGAGCCCCTTCAACGGGCAACAAGAACCTGTCGGCACCGGTTTCATCACGGTAATCATCAATAAAAGCAGCCAGGTTATAATCACCGACAAAATAGTTAACAATTTGCAGGCAATCTGTTATCTCATCCTGAACGTGATCGTTAAATTTCTTATTTTGAAATGAGCCGGTACGTTCAATCGGATTTATATCAAAAAACATCGAAAGGAATGATACCTCATCAGCGAAGTTCTCTGTAAAAAAATCATCATTTTTAAACAGCAGTTTTGAAGAGGTCAAAGTCTGCTCCTCGAGTCGCTTATGCATTAACTTTTGAGCTAGTCGCTGTTTCTTTAAATCAAAGGTTGTATAAACTTCAAGCCCTTCATTATATACTGCATCTTCACCGTACTTATCTACAATCGCACGCCGTATATATTCAGTGACCCAGGGCGCCTCATCGATACGAAGCGACCAGGTATTGTACGAAGGTGACAGCTCGCTAATAAAAAGCTGATAATCAGGCCAGAATTCAGAGTAGGCCTCTTCGGCTTGAGCGACCGTAATGAACCCCAGATCGACCATGCGGGCAAGTGCAACTTTGTGGAGCCCCATCGAACGCCGGGTATGACGTATCGGCGAATAACGATTCGGTGCAGAGGGAAGAGTCGCAAGCAGAGCGCATTCGGCCAGGTTAAGCTCAGAGACCCCCTTGGCAAAATAGAGTTGAGACGCCGCCTCAACACCATAGGCGCCATGACCCAGAAAAATCTGGTTCAAATAGAGTTCCAGAATCTTCTGTTTATCATAGGTGTACTCTACCATGACTGCAATACAGGCCTCTTTGATCTTCCTAATCAATTTTCTTTCGCGGTTAGTAAGCAGAATTTTTGACAGCTGCTGAGTAATTGTACTGCCCCCCTGACGCACCCGTCCTGAGGCAATATTAATGAAGAAGGCACGTATAATTCCTTTTGGGTTTACGCCATAATGATCATAAAACTCATTATCTTCCAGGGCAATAAAGGCGTCGATCAGATGTTGAGGGACAGCCTCAAAGTCCACAACATCACGCTTCTGCTTAAAAAGTTCTGATATTAAAAGTCCGTTCTTATCATAAATACGAGTCACAACATTAGGCTGAAAACCAGAGAGCGCTATAACATTCTTATACTCTTCCTTAAGATAACTGACAAAAAGAACAGAACTTACAATTATAATTACCAGAAATATGCCGCCCAGAACCAGATAATAACGAATTACAAAACTGATAATGGCAGATGTTCCAAAAGACGCCCCTGACGATGAGGAAGCAGACGGCTTTGAAAGGCGGATTGAGGGCATTTTGGGCATTTTAGGCATTTTGAGTATGCGTAAAAAACTCGGACGCCGAAACGAAAAAGGTAGCGAAAAGTTGAACGAAGAGGCCTTTTTGACCTTTTTTGGCGAAATAATCCGTGCTATCGCACGCAGGTTAAGACCAGCATACTTTTTTTTAAGTACTGTTTTCGTTTCGAGGTCGCATACCGGCCGTTTAGCTCGAAACGAGGTACCATTATATTTTTTCTGAAACATAGTTTAACTTCATTTCTAAAATTTATTTAAAACCATGCCACGATAAATTTAATTATTTCAGATGGAAAGGAATTTTTCACAAGAAGTCCTATTCTATGAAAATAAAGGATTGAATTTGACATAATTACAAATATTTCGTACATTACACCTGTTCCCGAGTAGAGCCCATAAACTATCATATCAATGAGAAAAATAATGAACCCTGCGAAAAAATCCGGAATCAAGGCTCTATTAAGCTCCATTTTACTCATTCTTCCGATCTTTTTGGCAATTAATAAACCCCTTTTCTCAGACAAGAGTGAAAAATTTGCCCCGAAGACACTTTTAACCGACGAGGAGCATGAATGGTTAGCTAACCATCCAATCATCCGTCTGGCGCCTGATCCGGAATTCAGACCAATAGAGTACTTCGACAACCGGGACAACTATTCCGGCATGGCCGCTGACTATGCCATACTCATAAGCCAGAAACTGGGATTCACCTTTACCATCATACAGTGTGAAAATTGGGACGAAGTTATCCGAAAAGCTGAAAATCATGAAGTTGACGTTCTTAATGCTGTAATAAAAACACCCGGAAGGGAAAACTATCTGGAATTCACATACCCCTACCTGCAAATACCCTCCGTTATTGTTGTACGCAAAAATGAAGAGGGTGATTTTACCCTCGACAAACTGCAAAAGAGACGGGTAGTAATGGTTTCCGGATACGGCTATGTCGATCTGATATTGGATAAAAATCCGGAACTGATAATCGATCTGGCCGAAGATGTTAACAAGGCTCTGCGCATGGTTGCAATAGGTAAGGCCGATGCCTTTATCGGCGATCTTGTTACAGCAAGTTACTATATTGAATCGGGCAATCTTACAAATCTGCGTGTTTCCGCAGAGACGGATCCCCTTAATATATCCGGATTTGCGGTTAGGTCAGACTGGCCTCTACTGGTTTCGATCCTTAACAAGGGAATCGCCCTTCTTTCAGAAGAAGAGAAACGAGCCATCCACCACAAATGGGTTCCACTGGTAAGTAGCCATCATATTTCTGTAACCCAAATTCGCAACACAGCTTTAATTTCTGCTGCTGTACTCATAATAATCTTCTTAATTGTTTTTTTCTGGACACGAACATTAAAAAAAATGGTACGTTTAAAAACTGAAGAGCTTCAAACTGAACTTACCGAACGAGAAAAAATCGAGAAAATGCTCGCTGACAACAAAACCCAATTACAGACGATCATCAGAACAATTCCCGATCCGGTTTGGCTTAAAGACCCTGATGGCCGGTATCTTATATGCAACCAGGTATTAGAAAACATCTTCGGAGCTACAACGAGTGAGATAATCGGAAAAACAGATTATGAATTTATGAAAAAAAAAGAAGCCGACATTTTATGTGAAAATGACCTGGCTACTATGAAAACCAAAAGAGCTCAAAAATTTGAAGAGACTGTCACCATCCCCAATAGCGGTCAGCGGATTTTCATGGAAACATTCAAAAGGTCTTTGTATAATTCAGCCAAAGAGCTTGTTGGTGTTTTGGGTGTTGGTCGCGACATTACCAACCGCAAACTTGCTGAAAAAGAGGTTCAACTGAAAAACATTGAACTCACTGAAATCAATATGGATCTTGAAAAGAGCAGAGGTGAACTTAAAAAAATCATTCGCGAAAAAGAGACACTCATACGTGAACTGTACCACAGAACAAAAAACACCCTGCAAATGATTAACAGCATGATGATCTTGCAGGCCAACGAGTATCCGAAAAGCAATGACATTCAAACAGTTGTAAAAAACACAGAGACAAGGATTCAATCGATCTCACTGGTTCACCAGATGCTGTACCAGAGCAGCGATCTTTCACGGATATCCATAAATGAGTACATAAATAACCTTGCTTTGAAAGTACTCAATAGTTTCGGTCTCACTACAGAAGAAATTGCATGTGACATTGATATAGGCGACTACTCTTTTCTGCTTGATTCTGCCATTCCCTTCGGGCTGATCATTAACGAGCTTTTAACAAATTCATGTAAATATGCCTTTCCCGACAGCCAAAAGGGTAAGATAACAATGAGCCTTAAACAGACTGAGTCCCTGGATTATCATTTCTATTATCACGATAACGGCGTTGGCGTTTCCAATAACTTTGACTTCAGAAAGAACAGCACAATGGGTCTTCAGCTTATTTACAACATTGGTGAAAAACAGCTGCGCGGTACAATCGAAATGAAAAACAATGATGGAGTCGAATGCTATTTTAAATTCCACTCCATCTCCGAAGATGCCCGCATATAATTAGCATCTTGCCCCTTTCCCCAGCAACCTGACTTCTACCCACAATTATTAATCTATATGCCCCCAACCCCCAAAGGGGGCTTTTTATTCATTTTCTTAATAATGCAGTTAGTATTTTATTAATTACCGTACTATTTTGACTCATGGCTTCCACAACTATATAGCATATCGATATTTTTTTTAAAAATTCTTTTCTATACAATAATTATTTAAAGTCCCCCTTTGGGGGATTTAGGGGGCTTAAGGTTCGACATTTGCAAGATTAAGACTTGTAAGTAGAAGCTAGTCCTCCTTTGGCGGAAGAAAACGACAAATCCTGATTTTTACACTATTAATTGGCTTTTTTAAGAATTTTAATAAGGCAATTTCAATAATTAGCCGATTTTGTAATGTAATCTCAGAAATGTTACAGGTTATCACGGATGATAGCTTAATTTTCAAGGAGGAATGTAATGATTATTAATCACAATCTCAGCTCTGTTTTCGCCCACCGCACGTTGAAATTCCACGACTGGAACCTCAGCAGCGACATCGAAAAACTTTCATCAGGTATGCGCATTAATAAAGCCGGTGATGATGCTTCGGGTCTTGCTGTATCAGAAAAAATGAGATCCCAGATTCAAGGTCTGCGACAGGCCGAGCGAAACACTGAGGACGGCATGTCTCTTATTCAGACAACCGAAGGTTATCTGCAGGAGACACACCAAATCATTCAAAGGATCCGTGTTCTTGCTGTTCAGGCGGCAAACGGTATCTACACAGCAGAAGACCGTCAGCTTATTCAGGTCGAAGTCTCGGAACTTGTCGATGAAGTTGACCGAATTGCTTCACAGGCCGAGTTTAACAAGATGAGTCTTTTGACCGGATCATTTGCACGTCTTCGCCCAACTGCATCAATGTGGTTTCACATGGGACCAAACATGCACCAACGTGAACGTGTTTTTATCGAGACGATGACAAGTTCGGCTCTTGGTCTTCGTAACCCGACCGTACTGACATTTATATCAATCTCGACACCGGGCAAAGCAAACGCGGTTATCGGACTTGCCGATGAGGCACTTCGTCAGATTTCAAAGCAACGAGCCGACCTTGGAGCCTATTACAACCGCCTGGAACACGCAGCAAAAGGACTCATGAATGCATACGAAAACACACAGGCATCAGAGTCAAGAATCAGAGACACAGACATGGCCGAACGGATGACTTCTTTCACACGATACCAGATCTTAACGCAAGCTGCAACATCAATGCTTGCACAGGCAAACAACAAGTCACAATCTGTTCTAAAACTGCTTCAATAAGTTTGAGCCAACATCGTAGCACCACTACTAAAGCCGGTTACTCCCAACCGGCTTTAGTCATATTTATATGAAAATAATAATTATCTTCGTTAACATTTCAAAACTACTCTTTATTAATGAACCCTGTTTAACTCCCCTCTTACAGGGAGCTTCGAAAAATTACCTTGACATCGATTGATTTTTCATTACTATTCAGTGAAGTTATCAATCTTAGAGGTTAACATGAAACCGTTACAAACCATACAGTGCCCATCATGT
This sequence comes from Spirochaetota bacterium, assembly GCA_027858855.1. Taxonomy (GTDB): domain Bacteria; phylum Spirochaetota; class UBA4802; order UBA4802; family JAFGJZ01; genus JAFGRW01. The sequence continues at coordinate 7,855 of JAQIBV010000061.1, forward strand.
GGGGGATCTCACGACATATTTAATCCCGGCATTGTCACAATCAGCTGTAACTACTGCGGCAATATAATTTATTGGGACATGGAAAATATCAGAAGCGCAGGCAAGCAGGCTCTGCTGCCTGAGGGTTTCAGCCGATTGTACCGCGGTGCTACCGGCACTATCGAGGGAAACCCCTTTCAGGTTCTTGGCCGAGTTCGCTACAGTTTCGGCGGTGGCTTCTGGGACGAATGGTTTATAGAATATCCCGACACAACAACAGCCTGGCTTACCGAAGACAATCACGAATTTTCGCTAGAACAAAAAACAGATGAATTTACTTTACCACCCCGTGAAAAGCTGAATCCGGGAACAGAACTATCGCTCTCTATCAACGGGAAGCTGCTACATTTTCATATCGAAGAGGTGGGCAAGGCGCGCTGCCTTGGTATCGAGGGATCGCTTCCTAAAGAGATTAAAACCGGTGAAGAATATTTGTTTGCTGATGGTTCAAGCCTTGATGGCAAAAACAGCCTTGGAATAGAGTACGACAATAAACAACCGTCACTGTTTATTGGTAAATACCTCAAATTTGACGATATCAAAATGGAAGATGAGAGTATAGAGTGGTAGTGTATGAGTGAGATAAATTTAAAAAATAGCATCGGGCGTGAGCGCCCTCCATATAAACCACAAGAGATACGCTGCCCAAACTGTGATGCCCAGTTAAAGCAGATGGACGAACACTCCGAACTGATTGTCTGCCAATACTGCGCTTCTCACATCGATCTGACATCCGATCAGAAACGAGTTCTGGGCAAAGGGCCTGCAAAAAAATGGGAATTCCCGCTTGAAATAGGTGACTCCTTTACCTGGGAAAAGATTCGCTATGAAGTACTGGCTCGCATGGTTTTTATGGAAGATAATGATGTAAACGAGATCACTCGGGAATATTTGTTATTCAATCCGCGACATGGTAAACTTTGGCTCGATGAATATGATAATGTTTACTATCTGTCTCGGGACTCTCATGTTTTACCAGAACAGAACCCTATGATGCTCAAACGCGGTGATCTTCTTAATACACATGATGGTAAAAAATGGACGATGCAGGAGAGCGGAATTCTTGATCTTGTTTATGTAGATGGCGCCCTCCCCTGGAGAGCAAAGGCTGGTGACTCAATTGACTACTTCGAGTTTGTAAACAACCATAATACCGGACACCATTACGATGTTCAAAGAATCAAACGGGAAGTTGAGTATGGAACCGGCCACACCTTAACGCCGAAACAGCTTCGTGCGGCACTCGGCGACAAACAGATAGAGGTTAAGAAAGAGAGCAAAACTGAAAACGCTGCGGTGGTTCGTCGCAATTTCAAACTGCTTTTTGCAGTCTGTGTAATTGCACTTCTGTTTAATGTTGTGAATCTTATTTATGTTGCGGCGCAGGGCTCACATGCTTTAACACAAGTATTCGAACCGGATCAACTGACTGGTGAAACACTTTCAGATGAATTTAAAATTGCAGAAAACGAAACAATAATCAAGGTTAAAATCGATACGAATCTGAACAATGCATGGATGTCCCTTGATACAGCTCTTGTAAAAGGTGAAGATACCGTAGTTCATATTTACGACTCGAGCATATCCTATTATCATGGCGTCGAAGGCGGAGAAAGCTGGAGTGAAGGAAGCCGCAGTGACTCAGCATACATATACGTTCCCGAATCCGGTACCTACCGTCTACTGCTGAAAGCAGTCAGTGCTACCGGCAATACTAGCAAAGCTGATCAGGCACGGCATCCTGTTCAGATAAAGGTTTACTCCACGGTTCTGGTTCCGGGATTTTTTATCTTCAGTTCGATTCTGTCGCTAGCTGCATTGATTGGTGCGGTCGTTCTTTTCACGTATTGGAAAAATGATGGCTTTGATGAAGATTAATAAAACAATTACCATGATGAAATAATCAGCTGCGTATAAAGAGGTTACGATGACAGGTTTCAGAATACTCATACTTCTCGCGGTAATAAGCTCTACCGGCTTTGCCTCGTACATGACCTATACCAAACGAGGAGCACAGAGCATCGAACATCCGGAGGGAATAAGTCTGCGTGAAGAGAGCACCCGTTCCAATCGACGGGGAGGGTTCTTTCTATTTTACTATGCCAGTGGTGCTGGACGTTCACACCGCGGTGGCGGCCTTCGTGGTGGGAAATAAATAAATTAAAAAAAAAGAATCATACAACTCTATGGAGGAATCATGTTAAATATGGAAAAATTATTAAGTCAGGGATTCGAAACAATTGCATATACTGTCTTCGGCATGCTGATATTTGGTCTTGGCGTATGGTTGATGGATAAGCTGACACCCTTTTCTATCCGCAAAGAGATTGAAGACGATCAGAATACCGCCCTTGGAGTAGTAATGGGTGCTGTAATTATCGGACTAGCTATAATAATAGCGTCGGGGATTGCCGGATAACAGATATGCAAAATAGCGAACCGGCCCGTTTGGGCAAAGACAGAATGATCCTTCTGGCATCTGTCTTTGTTGTTGCCTCGTGTGGAATTGTCTATCAACTTGTAGCGGGTGCCGTTTCCAGCTATATAATGGGAGATGCCGTAACCCAGTTTTCACTGGTCATCGGTGTCTTCATGTGTTCGATGGGTATTGGCTCATACTCGGCACAATTTATAAAAAACTCGGTATTAAAAAAGTTCATCGATATTGAAATCGCCATCGGCCTTATCGGTGGTTTAAGCGGCATACTGATGTTTTCGGTCAGCTCTTTCGTACCCGAACTTTTTCCGCTCTTCTTCTATGTTCTTTGTGCAAGCCTTGGAATAATGATTGGTGTCGAGGTTCCACTTATTATTAGAATTCTTAACAAAGAGGACCGATTCACACATGCTCTTAGCAACGTTCTGGCGCTCGACTACATTGGCGGGCTCTCAGGCTCCATCCTCTTTCCGCTTATAGCTCTTCCGTTTTTAGGGCTCACCAAAGCCTCCATCGTTTTCGGAATAATGAACTTTGCGGTTGCAGGTGGAGCAATACATCTTTTACGCAAAAAAGAGCGGAGGGGGATAACCATCCGCTTTTCATTTGCGACATTAGTTCTCATTTTAGGGTTTATCTTTTCGACAAGACTAATAAGTTTTTTTGAAGATCAGCTGTACCAGGATTCAATTATATTTCTGAAACAGACCCGATACCAGAAAATTGTGCTGACCCGATGGCGCGATGATATCCGCTTATATCTTAACGGGCAACTTCAGTTCTGTTCTATCGACGAGGCGCGCTATCACGAATCGCTGGTGATTCCCGCAATGGAAAGCAGCGTAAAACCCGAACGAATGCTAATTCTCGGTGGCGGTGATGGCATGGTAATACGAGAAATTTTAAAATATCCCTCAGTCACCCATATCGACCTAGTTGATATCGATCCCGAAGTAACTACAATTTTCTCAGAACGTCCCGAACTGGTTGCCCTCAACATAAACGCGCTTACCGACAGCCGGGTAGCCATACATAACCGGGACGCTATGTCTTTTCTGATGGAATCGAATGATTTTTACGACATTATTATATCAGATCTTCCCGATCCGAACTCAAGTTCGTTATCCAAGCTATACTCTACATCGTTTTACTCACTTCTGTTCAGAAGACTGTCGCACAACGGTGTCTTTGCCACACAGGCAACATCACCCTACTATGCGCCCAGGGCTTTCTGGTGTATTAAGCAGACAATTGAACATACTTTGAATCAGGAAGAGGGAACAACAGCCTTCATGTATCCCTATCATGTTAACGTTCCATCATTTGGTGAATGGGGCTTCATTATGGCATCACGCCGGCAGCTTCCGATTGACACTATTGCGCCGGCACATGATACCAGATTCCTGACTGCCGAATCGATAAAGACACTCTTCGCCTTCGGCAAAGACGTGGCCGAACCTGACGACCTGAAGATAAATAATCTGGAGAACCCAACGCTTTACAGATACTATGAGCAGGGTTGGCGCTACTTCAACGATTAACCTTTAATAATCTGGATAATGGAAAAGATGGCCATCAAAATTGGCTGATGCACAAGATAGATAAGAAGCGACAATCGACCCGCTGTCGCTAACCAGGATATCACAGGTAGATGCCCGAACTCACCCAAAGACGGACGGCCTCCACGGGCATAGAGGCTCTTACCTGCAAACAAGCCGGCTAACGCAGGTGCATAATAGGGGAAAACAGGATAGTAATCGGGCATTGCGCGCCCATATTGTTGAATACCTGCCCATACCAGATACAGATCATGAGACGCCATGTGAAAAAATCGGTAACCAATGTAGATAAACAGAGGAATCAGCGCCAGCAGAACAAAGCGATTCAACCGTACTGTGAAAAGCGACACTATAATAGAAAACCCCAGAAGATGCAGTATGCCGAAAATAATCATATAATTAGAGCCAAATTGCAACCAGGACACAACAGAAATAATCAAAGCCCAGCCCAGGATAATTGCACCGCGTATCAGCCCCGGCTTTACAATACTATTTTGCGACTCCCGGTTTTTTTCATAAGCAACGGCAATACCCAGCCCGGCGGTAAAGATAAATAACGAAGCAATGAATCGCGCGAACCAGTACCAGAAACCATTAAGAACATCAATTTCGATATACTTAAAATACATCAGATCCCATGAAAAATGGTAAAAGACCATAAGAATAATAGCAACCCCCCGAAGAGCGTCAATCTCCCAGTACCTGTTACGTGAAGAGTGTATGTTTAAAAGAAGTTTTAGATATTTCATTATATAATCCAGTAAATTAGTTTCCATCAGAAGAACGCTATGTAATAAAGAATGTCAATCAAAAATAGGGATCAATCCGAATCGGCCATTTCGATAAAATCTGGCATTTGATCCGAAACCGTACGCATAAACTCCAGTAACTCATCAATTTTACCATTCATGTAATCGATCTGCTCTTTAGTCTCCTTCTGATCCGCACTACCTGCCTCATATTTTTCAGTAAGGATAGCAACCGATTCAACAAAATCCATATAATAGCTGTTAAAACGCTCACACGTGTCCTGCGTAATGTCATATATACGCTGAGTAGATTCATTCTCAAGTGAACATTGTTTCAGTTTAAGCTTCTTTCTCATCCTCAATCCTCGGCAGATCTATTTTTTATAAGTGTTTGTGCCTCCCCCGCCGAAAGAGGGGGAGGCACAAACTAAAATTTAAAGCTGATCTCAAAACATAAACATTTTAGCGACTTTTCGAACC
>JAQIBV010000035.1 GCA_027858855.1 Spirochaetota bacterium
TCATAACGGTAATTGCGTAAGCTCTGAACTTATAAAGTTTATGTGTACGATGGACAATTGTGAAAAATATTGCTTTAAATTCCGGACTTTCTTCAAATAGAAATTCACCACGATTTATCTTTGCAACAACATGATAGGTTGCGCCTTTAACTATTTCTCTTGGTTTTCTCATAGCAAAACAGCCGTAAATATTTTTTTGACCGTTAAAAAACATAGGCCCTCGTATATGTAGACGCAAAAATGATCATTTTTGTAAAAAATTTTTTCAGGAAATACCATTTTTTTTCAAAACCAAATCCATTTCCATTTTGTCATAGAAACATCACTGTCCCTATAATATGTCCCTATAATAAATATATAATGAACTTATATTCATGAAAATCTATAAAAGAATACACATTTAGCTGGTTAAGTAAAGAATCAATATCACCCTGTTGATATTATTAACTAAAACACTTCCTAAACAAATCCATGAAACAACTCCGTCCCCATATTCCCTACGAAAATACCACCGTCCCTTTTCTTCCCTTGAAAACGTCACCGTCCCCGTTTTCTTGCAAACCCGCGACAACTGCAACTCCCTGTACTCACCATATTTTAGGGATTATGCTGTTAAAAGCAGTGATGAATAATATAAAGATGGTGACGTTTTTGAAGCGTTAACCCAATTTATTAACTTTCATATAGGGCCATTATATCATCTATTCTACGCTTCATTTCCGCGCGAATATGCAAAGGCTCTAAACATTCGCATTTATCTCCAAAACTGAAAAGGACATTGTAGTAATAATCGTTCTCTATAAAAGGAAAACCAACAATGTAATGCTCATCACCGTCCGGTGAAAAGTGTTCATATGCGCAATAATCAAGAACCCTGTCCATTACTGATTTATGAAAGCGAATTTTAATTATTTTTTGCATATTTGCCAAAACATCAGTAAAATCAAGCTGCGGTTTTTGATAATCCCGCGGTATAAAAAACTGCTCAATTATTTGCAGGTTTGACGCGCGGGATAATTTGAATAAGCGAAAATCATCTCTTTTATGGCAATATCCTTGCCAGTACCAATGACCACTTTTTAATACAAGTTGATACGGCTCGGCTGTTCGCGAGGTTTTATTCCCGTAGCGGTCCGCGTATTCAAACGAAAGCAGTTTGCTTTCCTGTAAAGCTGTTTTGATAATTTCCAAATATTTTTGTATGTTCCTGTTGCTCATCCAAGGACTTAAATCTATGTAAATCTGATTTGTTTTTAGTTCGATGTCTTTTGCCCTGTCGGCGGGAATAAAACTCTTAACTTTCGCAAGCGCGTTTACCAGATCATCCCCTCGTATCATATTGGTAAGACTGGATAGCCCCATCAGAATCGCGGAAAGGTCGGCAGTCGAAAAAACATTTTTATCAATCTTATATTTCTGCATGATTTCAAAGCCACCGCCCACTCCCGAAATTGAGCAAATCGGGATACCCGCCATATTGATAGAGTCGATGTCACGGTAGATTGTGCGGATGGAAACTTCAAACATATCTGCCAACTTGCGCGCGCCTATACGCTTTTTATCAAGAAGTATCATAATAATACTAACAAGCCTGTCAATTTTCATCTGACACCCGCCTACCACAAATTTTTGATAATTATGTAATTGTTGCCATAATGTTGTCAACAATTACATGTTACAATAATCAAGCAAACAAACCAAACTACTTATATGGAGAAAATTTATGTTTAGAATCTATGTTTACGTTCTTGATACTTTAGCCGACTGGGAGCCAGGGTATGTTATTTCGGAGCTGAACTCCGGTCGATTTTTCAAAAAGGGCGAGCAAGGTTTATCTCTCAAAACGGTTAGCTATTCCGAGGAGTCAATCAGTACAATGGGCGGAATGACAATAGTGCCCAATTGCCTGATTGATGATATTGTTGTGAGTGAAACAAGCATTTTGCTATTACCGGGTGCTGACACATGGAACGACTCAAAGCATGGCGCTATCATCGAAAAAGCAAGTGAGTTTCTCTCTTTAGGCGCTACAGTGTGTGCAATCTGCGGAGCCACCGTCGCGCTTGCCAATTATGGGCTATTGGATAAGCGCCCGCATACCAGTAATGGACCGGGATTTCTTGAAATGGTTTCTCCTGTTTATAAAGGGCAAAAGTTCTATGTAGACAAGCCATCTGTAGCGGATAACAACCTTATTACTGCCAGTTCTACCGGAGCTTTGTTATGGGCAAAACAGATCATTGAACATTTAGCTGTTTTTCAATCTAACACCCTGGAATCCTGGTATAATTATTTTAGCACCGGCAATCCTAAACATTTCTTTGCCCTTATGCAAACTTTGGAACCTGGCAATGAAAACTGATTTGCTTTTGTCATAAATAGAACGGGAACATGAACGCTTTACAAAGCCTGTAATACAATCCAGAAATTCACCCACTGCGCAAAGTGAAAAATTATAAACCGTTGTCCGGTGGGTATTTATTTATGCCCGAATATTTTTCTAATCACCGAACGGCGGCTTTCACAATCGCCGTTTTCTGTATATAGGAGAGCTTAAGTAGTTACGAATATTCTGTCGTAGTCGTTATCTGCTGTTTTCCGTAAGGCCGGGGAGTGGGATCCGGGATTATTATCACGGAAAATCCATTATATTCTACTTAAAAGATTTTGTACGATGTCTGGATTCTTTTTTATAAGACGGTTTTTCTTCAAGTTTTCTTTCATTATCTTATCAATTGCGTATTCCGCTTAAAAGCCATCTTTATTGATGCATCAAGAACAGTAATGCTTGAATTTTTAACAACATAGCCGTATGAAGTAATTTTTTCAGTCTTATCTACAATTTTCTTCTCGATATAGCTCGACAGGAATACGACTGGAATTCTTTTTTCTTTTAAGATTATCTCCGCCGCCTGGGTTCCGTCCATACCGTTTCCAAGGTCGAGACCCATAAGTATCAAATCAACAGGAGTATTATCCTTAAGAATGACTTCAATGGCTTTTTCTCCAGTAGCAACATGTTGGACGCTATACCCTTTTTCCTCCAATTGCTACTTTTCTAACGTTGCTACAATTACTTAATCTTCTACAAGAATGATATTCTTTGTATTATCACAGCTCATGTCTATTACCCTTATCGGTTCCCTCTTCTACAGCCACAAAAACGTCGTTTATAATCAAAAAATCGGCATTGACTCTGACTGTACTGCTTTTTGAAAATGCTACGAACTTAATAGTTCATTTTTCAAAATAATCATTTATGGTAAAATTCCAATTAAATTCAGCTGGCACTACAATACACGGAATTGCCGTATATTTCTATAAAACCAATGATCCTGTGACTCCTGATAAAGCAAAACGGCATAATTTCTCCCAATTGGAAACCTTGACTAAAAACAACACTGTCCCCATATTCAATTGGAAACCTTGACTAAAAACAACACTGTCCCCATATTCAACTTGACCTGAAAACATCACCGTCCCCATAGTCAGTTCCCAAAAACAGTATTAGTATTAAAAACAGTATTATTCCGCCCGTCAGAACACCTTATAAGGGCTCTACCGTGTAATATTCCCTTAAGGCTTCTTTTTTCTGCACATCAATGACGTCCCGGTATGATTTTCCGTTATCATATCGCCACAGTACGATCTTTTTCGGTGTAACACGGTATACTACTTCATCACGGGTATTCGTATAGGCGTTATACGATCCGGAGTGGTGTATGGCGAACTCTTCACAAAAGTGTTTATTCTCCTCTCTTGAAGAGTGCCCTACCTGTTCAGCCTTTCCCTCGATCTGTATGTTTTCAATACACAATGCTACATAAGGATTCTCGGCTATCTGCCGCTTTTTCTTGAAACGTCTATCTGTTTGAAACCAGATATCCAGCCCGTCATGTATAATACTCATCGACCGGGCACTGACATGCATGTCGACACCACAACTTGCCAATACCGCAATTTTGTTTTTTTGAAATTTATTTATAACGTATGTAACTGCATCATCATACTTGATCTTTTGTGAATTATTATCGGATTTCATTTTGTCCTCTCTGAATAATTATATGATCTTATTAATTGTACCGCCGTGATAGTACCCATTGTAAACGACATCGGTACCGAAAAGTATCTCTTCGTACCCGTTAAAAAACTCCATTGTACCCTGCATATGTGTTTTATATGTGTAGCCGGCACGTGTATGCTTTTCGGGCCCTCTTGTTGGTGCATCCACCAATTTCTCTCTGAGCGCCTCCTGAAGAAAGCCGTACACCCTGTCACGCATATCAATACCGGCACCAATAAGTCGTCCTGTAAAATTCATGCCCCATATTGCCTGATCTTCATTAAAGAGAATCTCTTCACCAATATAAGGCTCTCCTCCAAAAAACCGGTCAACATATGTCAACGGGTTGCAACCATATCGCATTATCATCGCTCCGTCAGGCAGTATCTCCTTTACTCCGTTTTCTCCGCTTGCATATGTTTGCCTCTTTGCCTCTGTTAGAAATTTAATAAAACGATCTTCCACCTTTTCCTCCTGTATATAGTTTGATGTCAAACTATATATTCAAAAAATTTTTTACTCTCCGCATTTTGATAAAAGCTCCATCAGCATGCTCTTCTCTTTATTAGTTAGGTTCAGATAAATCTGCTCTAGCAAATCATGCGATATACTTTCAAATGCTTCACGGTATGCTTCTCCCGTTGGTGTCAGCTCTACCATTGTTACCCGTGCATCATCAGCATCCGGTTTTCTTTGTATCAAATTTTTCATCTCCATCTTCTTTACCAGCGCCGTAAGTGTAGACTTGTCGCGTTCGATACGCTGGGCAAGACTTTTCATGGACATCGTTCCATGATGATATAGCTGGTACAGTATATCTCCATGGCTGATATCAAGCCCATGAAGGCCCGCCTTCTCTATCCGTGTTCGGATAAAGGAATACCAGCTTTTCATTTTACGACTCATTAGAGAGACTATCCTCTCAGGTGCTTCCACTGACTGATTCTGTTTACTGTTCATGCTTTGACAATAGTTTGATATCAAACTATTGTCAACAAAAAAATTCCCTTTACCTGTTTTTACCATTTTATACAGCCAAAAGGAGCAAGATAGTTCTAATTAAATGTTCGCTTCAGGGCGATTCCAAAAACTTCATTTAAACAATCAATTATCAATTAAAATTTTAGAAATTGTCACATCCACGTCATACGGTTTATTATTAGACAAACCGCATACTTCACAAAAATGTGTTTTCTACTGGTTTTATTATCTGAAGGAAAACGGATAAAGAGACCATCCTGTTTTGAAAAGAACTCATTATCCAAAGAATAATCTTATTTAATTCAACTAACAAACCCCAGAGAAACCAATAATAATATAACAGAAATGATTAGTTTTCTTAACAAGCGCAATTCGGGGGAATTGCCCTGTTTTAGCTCTGTGATATATCTGTTTAGCATATAAAGAGATCCAGCCGTACGGTGGGTCAATCTGATACACATAAAGCAATATAACATTCTGAACAGCAAGCAGAACTATCAACATAACAAAAAAGCACCAGTTGACCATATTAATATGCAATACAACAGAAACTGTCTCTTCCAGCTTTTCGTTATTTTTGTGCATATCCTCTTCAATAGTATTACGGGATATATTAACCGATTCAAAACTCTGTGATTCCGCAGATAGAGCAAAGAGACAAATATCTCCCGCTGATTTTCCATAAACGAGGTCTGATTCTGCACAACTCTTTCAAGCTTGGTACTGTAACTCCATGCACGATATCCAATAACAATCAAAATAACCGTTACAGCAGTACCCAGAATAAATGCCACACTGGCGGCCGTCTTTAACTGATACCCGGTATTTGCCCAAAACCTGAGTCTTTTCATCAAAAATTTGTTTTTATTCCCACCTTTATTAAAAACGAAAACATCACCGTCCCCATATCCCAACATGATCCGAAAACAACACCGTCCCCATATCCCAGCATGATCCGAAAACATCACCGTCCCCATATCCCAGCATGATCTGCGAAAACATCACCGTCCCCATACCCAAAACCAGGGCTATTTCAGCTATTTTTCTGGACGAAAACGACTTATTGACCTATAATAGTCAGATGTGACTTTCCAAATAAGAATCTAAACTCAAAATAAGGATGCAAAAATATGATTAATAACGCAAAAGAAGAGGCAAAAAAACTTGTTGCGCAGATGACTCTTGAAGAAAAAATCTCTCAGATGTTACACCACTCCCCTGCTATCGAGCGACTTAACATACCGGCCTATAACTGGTGGTCTGAAGCATTACACGGTGTGGCTCGTGCTGGCGTTGCGACTGTGTTTCCTCAGGCAATCGGGCTTTCTGCTATGTTCGACTCCGAATTTTTAAAAGAGGTAGCTGCAATTATCTCTGACGAAGCCCGAGCAAAGCACCACGAATTTGTCAGACAGGGTGATCGCGACATCTACAAAGGGCTAACCTTCTGGTCACCAAATATTAATATCTTTCGCGATCCCCGCTGGGGACGAGGTCACGAAACTTATGGAGAAGACCCCTATTTAACCGGCGAACTGGGTATTGCCTTTATTCAGGGCCTGCAGGGTGACGACCCCGACTGCATGAAGATAGCTGCCTGTGCAAAACACTTTGCAGTTCACAGCGGGCCTGAAGCTTTACGTCACTCATTTGACGCAGTTGTCAGCCCTAAAGATTTGTGGGAAACCTACCTGCCCGCTTTCGAACGAGCAGTCAAAGAGGCCGATGTTGAGTCGGTTATGGGAGCCTATAACAGAACTAACGGCGAACCCTGCTGCGGTTCAAAAACATTATTACAGGATATTCTTCGGGACAAGTGGGGATTCAAAGGGCACGTTGTTTCAGACTGCTGGGCAATCTGTGATTTTCATCTTCATCACAAAGTAACATCAACTCCTCAGGAGTCAGCAGCCATGGCCGTACGCAACGGAAGCGATTTAAACTGCGGCAAAACCTACCCAAGCCTGCAAGTGGCTATTGACGAAGAGTTAATAACCGAAGAAGAGATCACCCAGGCATGTGAACGCCTCTTTACAACGCGATATAAACTTGGAATGTTTGACAAAGAGAATCGCTATTCACAAATTCCATTCGAAATTGTCGATCAACCTTCTCATCATGAAATATCATACCAGGCTGCCGTACGAAGTATGGTACTACTTCAAAACCGAGAGGAGCTTTTGCCTCTTAAAAAAGATAAAACAAAAAGTATAGCTGTAATCGGCCCTAACGCTGCCGATGCTGAAATGCTTCTTGGAAACTATAACGGCACTCCATCCTACTCCATTACTCCGTTGGACGGCATTAAAGAGATAATGAAAGATGCAGGGCGGGTCTATTACGCGAAGGGTTGCGAAATAATGACCGACAAAACCGAACACCTCGGCATGAGCCACGACCGCATTTCCGAAGCTGTCTCGGTTGCGCAAAGGGCGGATGTTGCTATTGTTTGCGTGGGTCTTAACGCCAGATACGAAGGAGAAGAGGGTGATGCGGGTAATTCACGGGCTGCCGGCGATAAAGACAGCCTGCTGCTGACCGGCCTGCAAAACGAACTGATTGAAAAAATTATTGGCACTGGAACCAAGACCATTGTAGTGGTCTTTACCGGAAGTGCCATGGATCTGAGATATGTACACCAGAATGCCCACGGCGTGATTCAGGCATGGTACCCCGGACCGGAAGGTGGCCGGGCACTGGCTGACCTGCTTTTCGGGGAAAAGGACTTTAGCGGTCGTTTGCCGGTAACCTTTGTGCATGAAAGCAGTGACCTGCCCGAGTTTGAAGACTACAGCATGAAAAACAGAACCTATCGCTATGTCGAAAAAGCTCCCCTTTACTCTTTTGGCTATGGCCTAAGCTATAACAATTACGAGTATATCAATATGCAAATAAGCAAAGATAGGATAGAAGAGGGGCAGAATATAGATATCACCTGCGCAGTTAAAAACAACGGAACGCATGAAGGAATTGAAACTGCTCAGGTCTATTTGCGTGATCTTGAGTCAAAATGGACCGTACCACAGTTCAGCCTGGTTGCTTTCAAGTCCATTCGACTAAAACCAGGTGAAGAAAAGAACATAACTCTTACTGTTTCGGCCGACCAGATGAAGGTTATAACCGACACAGGTGAAAAAGTTTTTGAAAAAGGCGGGTTCGAACTACTTCTTGGTGGCAAAGGCCCCTTCGAAAAAACAATAACAAAGACCTTCGAGCTGCTGTAAAACAACTGATCACAAACCTATTTTTTCGTTAACCTATGGCACACCATAGGTTAACGAAAATAACAACATTCCTCCCGCTGGTTTTATTTCTTGACATTCCTGACTAACTATGTGCTATAAATTGAAATTAAAATTTTATCCTTTCAATTTAATATCTAAAACAGTGCAGGGGTTTAAATGAATAAAACGACAATGTTTATAAGAAAATTCACATTCATGGCTATTCTGGGTGCAGCCTGTTTGTCCGCAATGTCCTGTGACTACCCATGCGCCTTATTTATCGCGGCATTTGGATACGAAATGGAGAATAGCGAAATGGAGAATAACGAAAGTTTTGTCTACGAAGTTAACGATAGTGGTAAAATAACATCAGAGAACATCCTTCCATCAGACATTTGCTATAACACTCTGGTTTACCCGCAAACCTTTAACGGTGCCATGCTTGTTGCAGGCAATTCGGATATGTCCAGATACTATTCTGATGCTTACTTCGCAAAACTTTCATCAGATTACAGCCTCGAATTTGAACACCAGATGGACTTCGACAAAGGCGATGTAGTCCTAACGGCAGATGTTTACGACGATGGAAGCATGCTTTTTGGCGGATCAAGTCGTATTGAAGAGGGTAAAGTATATTACAGAATGCTTCTGTGTAAGACCGATAGCAATGGTAACCAACTATGGAGCAAAGCCGAAAAGATGAACGAAAGCACATGGTATACCTCCGATGCAAAGGCAATGCATGATGGCGGCGCCCTTGCTTTAGCAGAGGAAGAAGTTTTTATCTTTTCCGACATGAGTGAAAACATAATCCGCTATGATAAAAACGGCGAAATAATGTGGAAAAAGTCTTTTTCAATATGGGGTATATTTGATCCGATTACAAATGGAAAAATCATACAAACAGGCCAGGATTCCTTTATCATCTTTTTTGGTCAGTATAACATGCAAAGTTTTTTAGTCGAACTCAACGGTACAGATGGAACCATTTTAGACACCAACTTCAGCAGCCCGGGGCTTTTTAGCTCGACTATTGATGCCACAGGATACGATATTGATCTGGGAATTGCGGCAACATTTATAGATGATCAGATTTACGCTCATGATATTGATTTACTTAGTGACGGCAATCTTGTCTTTGCCGGAACCAACTCATCCAAAAATTCAATAAAAACCATAATTGCCTCGATGGATGGAACGGTTTTAGCTGAAGATGAATTTCCCTACGATGACACCAAATATAACGCAACTAATGTTATGGTCTGTTCCTTGGACAACGGATTCGCTATCACAGCAACCTTCCACGAAAACAGCTCATGGGGCGATTTCAAATATCAGACAGTTGCCAGTTATTCTTTACAGGGCAAAAAGATATGGTCAAAAGATCTCTCATCAAAAGAAAAAGTCAAAGAAATGGCCATAACACTGGATGGCGATCTAAGACTGCTTGTTGAAAAAAACAGTGAAGATCTATGGTAAACTTTTCCGGTATAAATTTACCCAAAAATAAGCAAAGGATAAACAGACATATGAATATTATAAAAAAGTATCTTGTATATGCAGCCACTCTTTTACTTGCTGTTTTTATTATATCATTCAACACCGCCGCCCAGGAAGCCGAACCGGCCAAGAAGAAGGTCGGCCTTTCCATAGGTTTTTTAGACGGTTCCTCTCTTTTAGGAGCCGAAATTGAGTACATGGTTTTTCCACACATTGCACCTACAATTGGTGGTGGCTTTAAAGGCTATAATGCGGGAATGAACCTCCACTTGCGTGACCATGTTAACTCAAGCTACCTGGGACTGACCTATGGACATGCCGGTTTTAACAATGATGAGTCGATAAGCTATGCAGAAATATCACTCAACTTCCGTTTTTTATGGATTCTTGAATTTTCTATAGGATCAGCTCTACCACTGAGCACAGGAAAAGACTTTGAACAGGATTTTAACGATTTAACAAGAGATATCGAACAGGAAGCTCGGGAGGTTGACAGTCCGTTTATTACCTATAACCTGAGTTTTTACTGGACCTTCTAAAATTCTAATCTCATTCACAGTATAAAACGGCAACTGAATGTTGGCATGCCCCTGGTAATGCCAACATTCGGATCATGAATACATGTACTACCTTTCTCTTCTCAAAATCCGCACTTTCTTCTATCCCGGTTTATCCCCGTCTACATCTTACGTCTCCTGTTTACGGCTCTACGACTCCAGTTTACTTAAATCAACACTGTCCCCGTTTACAGCTCCTGTTCAAAAACGGTCACAAAAACGGTCACCGTCCCTGTTCGTCACAAAAAAAGTCACCGTCCCCGTTTACGGCTCCTGATTTTTCGTCCCGGCTCCTACTACATAAACATCACCGTCCCTGTTCGTCCAACACCACCAAAACACCACCGTCCCCGTTTTCCGTCCCCGTTTTAAGCTGATTTTTAGAACTTACCTATTAATAATTGACATTAATTGCTATTTAAGGCGGAATTTAACTAAAATGCCACCTTTAAGAGAGAATTTGATGCAGCAGAGTGACAAACGCCTTGAACAGAAGACAAACCGGCTGATTGCCCGCAAAGAGATTCCGGACTCCAAGATGGAGGCAGTCAGGGCACTGCTTAACAATGCGGGTTTGCAGCCGCATGAAAAATACAATGCTGTTATTCAGCTGGTTCAGGATTGCCAGGATAAGGTAAAGCCTGCTAAAACCGAGCCGCTTGCACCCCCTAAACGTTCTGCTTCTTCCCGCACAACTAAACCTGATAATGAGCCGAAAACCTCCGCTTCGGGGCGGGTTCCGACTGTACCTATAACTCCGGCAAGTGGATCACAGCACATCAACCAGTTGCTGCAAACATATAAAGAGACCGGGCTTTTCCGTAAACGCTACTTAATAGAGTCATCCAACTTTCTAAAATTCTGGATACGAAAACGACTGGTACCAACACGTAAACTTTTTCGGGTTTTTCGTGTCATCAGCTCCCACCAGGAGAAGCTGATGAATGTTTTACCGCAAATAATGGAAGCAATAGTTAAAGATCCCGAGATCACCTCGCCAGTTACATTCAACCACCTTCGTATTTTCAGAAAATGGATGATGAATGTTCCGTTTCTCAGTGCTGGTTACAATCAGTCGCTCTGGTTCGACTCACAGAGTTTCGAGTCCGAACTGCTCTCTTACTGCCGCATGGTCTTCGGCTTCGGAATGCTCGAAACAGACCTGCGTGAAAACATCATCCTGATGTTTGAATCAAAACTGCGCGAACTGCCTGACTTTAAAAAAGAGGCTCTCACCGAAAATGACCACGCTGCCAAACAGAAACGCAACCTTGCAAAAGAGAAAGCCGTGTACGACATCATACTCTCGTTACGCTCGTTTTTACCAGACGCAAACACAGAGGGTTCCCTTGATAATTTCATAAAAAGCACAACAAAGATCGAAAACCTTCGCGACCTGACTGTAGTTCTGCTTGAATGTCTGGTCTTTAAACGCCGCATGAGCCGTGCCGAAATAAAGCGCTACTATTCGATCACCATACCCGATGCCGACCAGACACGCTGGGAGTGCAGCAATGATCTGTTAAAAAAGGCCGGCAAAGACAGTGAATCGTTGCGAAAGGCACGGCTTAAATCACTCCAGGAGGAGCTTGCCCCCTATAACGAGATGGTTGAACTTATTAACCTGAAGATTGACGGTCGCGAACTGACCTTTAACGCATTTAGCGACCACTGGCACATCTTCAGCAACAAACGTCAGGAGTTCGGCAACTATCCCGAAGAGAACTTTTTCTTTTTTCTTGACGACTGCACAAACTACTTCATTCAGGTTTATGTGCCTCTGCTTAACGGTTCCATACAAAAGTTTATCAGCCCCGATCAGACGCTGGTAGAGGGCGCCATTTTTACACCGAACTATTTCGAGTCGCAAATATCCATACTGCTTGATCTGCAACGCGACCTCTTCTCATACCGGACTAAGAATCCCAACTCACTAATATCTTTGGATGAGGTACGCAAAATTCAGCAAGGAAAGCTTGCAACCATGAACCATATTAAATCTTTTGTTGACCATATGGGTGCTGTTTTCTACTCTTTCGCTGTGGAGCTGCATGCAGTTTACCGTGCCCACACCCGTTTAATGAGCGATCAGGTAGCACACCTGGTTCCGGCATCACAAGACCCGCTACGGCCGGGTATTGTGTATGACCACGAAGAGGAGGGTTTTGCACTGCCCTTTTACAACATGAAGATAGCAAAGCAGGATAAACTGCCGCCACTATTAAAAACAATTGTCGGCAAATACATAATGAGCGATTCTGTCCGCGATGGATTATTTAAATGCATGCTGGCCTTCTGCTATCAGATGGCATACGAATGCCGCTCGCCTCTGCTTGAGCGTGATATTGACAGGCGTTCAGAGATCAGACGTTTAATAGAAGCAATTTGACAATAAGACAATGACTATAAAGGAGTTCTATTATGGGAAGAGTAATATCCGTATCAAACCAGAAGGGCGGTGTTGGTAAAACGACAACTACAGTTAATCTTGCCGCTTTTCTGGCTGCAAAAGACAAAAAAGTTCTCATTATCGATATTGACCCGCAGGGGAATGCCGGTTTCGGTGTTTCGGTAAACGCCGAAGAGATCCAGACAACAATTTACGAAGTTCTTATCGGCGAAATTGGAATTGAAGAGGCCATTTTCAATACAGAGTACCCCAACCTCGACATCGTACCCTCAAACATACACCTTTCCGGTGCTCAGATGGATATGATGGAGATGGATGGTAAAGAGTTCAAACTAAAAGAGGCCATTACAAAAATTATAGACTTTTATGACTATATTCTAATCGACTGTCCTCCATCGCTGGGTCTTTTGACTCTGAACGCCCTGGTTGCAGCAAACACAGTTCTGATACCACTTCAATGTGAATACTATGCCCTGGAAGGCTTAAGCCAGCTTTTGCGTATTATCTCGATGGTTCAGGAGAACATTAACAAAGAGCTTACAATTGAAGGTGTTGTATTAACAATGTACGACTCGCGTACAAAGTTATCGCAGCATGTTGTAACAGATGTTAAAGAATATTTTAAAGACAAGGTCTTTGACACAATCATTCCCCGGAACGTTAAACTCTCAGAAGCTCCATCTTTCGGACAGCCTATCGGAGTGTACGATTCTGCGTGTCCGGGCAGCGATACCTATGAAAAACTTGCCGAAGAGGTAATAAAGAATGGCTAAACGACTCGGAAAAGGGTTAGGTGCTATAATTTCTACAACCCCTCCTCCTAAAAGCACTGGAGAGGTTGAAGAGACCATTGTTCACGTAAAGGGTGATTCAATTGTTGAAATTCCTCTTGATCAGATTACCACAAACCCCGATCAGCCCCGCACACATTTTGACGATGTAGAAATTGAAAACCTGGCCGAGTCAATTCGCTCGGTAGGACTGATTCAACCTATTCTGCTGCGCAAAGCCAATGACAATAAAGATGGCTATACAATTATCGCAGGCGAGCGCCGCTTTCGGGCCGCTAAAAGCCTGGAGCTTGATACAATTCGGGCGATTGTAATCAAGGCAAACGAAGAGGAAAATGTCACAATTGCACTGATCGAAAATATTCAGCGCCAGGATCTTGACCCTATTGAAGAGGCGAAGGCCTACAGGCTTCTTATTAACCGGTTTAACATGAAACAGAACGATGTCGCAAAGAGAGTCGGTAAAGAACGCGCAACAATTGCAAACTCGATACGGCTTCTATCATTACCCGATATTATTATCAATGCAATTTCAGAGGGATCTATTAGCCAGGGGCATGCCAAGGTTCTTCTTGGAGTTCCTGGTAGCCAGAAAGAGTACTATTTCGGCCTGATACTTTCTCAGAATCTGAGTGTACGAGCCCTTGAGAGCCTTATAAAAAGCAATCAGGATAAACTTTCAGGAGACTCACAGTCAAAAAAGAATCCTAAAGACCCTCACATAAAAAAGATGGAAGACAAGCTGGTCTCGACGCTTGGCACTAAGGTCGAAATCAAACACTCCGCGACAGGCAAAGGTCGAATAGAAATCAACTACTACTCTCTTGATGACTTTGAACGAATACTTGAAAAATTTGAATAAGCACCCTCGCTTCGGTCTGGGGTGCTGGCCCCTTTCCGGCAAAGGCTGGAAGAATAGCGGCACCGCAGAGAGTCACAAGCTCATTACCACGGCTCTTGAAAGCGGAGTCACCCTCTTTGACACAGCACCCGTTTACGGCTTCGGACTCTCCGAGAAGATTCTTGGCGAAGCTCTCGAAGGTTACAGCGAGCGCTCATCTATAACGGTTGCAACAAAATGCGGTCTTCGCACCGACAACGGAAAAATAACCCACGACCTAAGCTACGAGTTTATTCTACGCGATTGCGAAGCCTCCCTTTCGCGCCTTAGGTGCAACCACATCGAACTATATCAAATTCACTGGCCCGACCCGGCAACCCCACTTGAAGAGAGCTTCCGCGCTCTTAGGCGTCTTATGGACGAAAAGCTCATAGGCTCGATTGGGGTATGCAACTTTAATGTTAGTCTGTTAAACCAGGCACTAAAACTGGGACCGATTGTCTCAGCACAGAATCTGTACAACTTTTTGCAGCGCGATGCACAAAATAGCGTGCTGCCCTTTTGTGCCGAAAACGAATTAAGCTTTATAGCTTACAGCCCGCTTGCACAGGGTTTGCTGACTCCCTCTGTAAACGAAAACTACATCTTTGCAAAAAAGGATATCCGTCGTCTTAATCCTCTATTTGATATTGATACCGGATCTGATACAAATGCCAATAATCAAAAGAAAAGCGAATTGTTTCACGAATCTCTATCAAGAAAGAAAGAGCTTGGAGCCGATCCGATAAAAGGCGCTCTTCAGTTTTTGCTGAACGACAGGCGTGTTTCACGGATACTTCTGGGCACCTCGAAAATAGCACACCTGAAACAGATTCTTAATAATTTATGCTTTGACTAATTGCACCCTCTGATTTTTGGTTACCTATGATATTCAGTTAAACAATCTCGCAGGTAAATAAACAGTTTTAACTGAGTCGTAATTATGTTGGAAACAGGTGAGAATCCTGTGCTGGCCCGCAACCGTGTGGTCTTTTACAAGACCGAGCCGGATCTTACTCAAGACAGGACTTCCACGGGGAACTGGAGCCGCTTTTCTGCACTATTTCCACACCTCCCGAAAAATGTAAGTCCTTAAAATCTGATATTTAAAGGCAAAACCTATGAACAGTAAAATTACAGGCCCGCTTCTGATAATTATTCTACTTTTAATCGGTGCATGCGAAACAGAAGACAGTAACTCAAAAAAAAATGAACCAGAAGAAACCAACCAGACAGATTCCACAGGCTGCGACGGATCTGTTGCCGGTTCTAAAGATGAAAATTCTAAAAGCGTAAAAGAAATCTCACGGATTCCTCTGCCCGATTTCTGCGGAACGGTAATAAGAGTTGGCACAAAGATCAGCTTCCGATCTTCAGCAGAAACCATCCAGCTGTGGATACATAATGTCGAAAGCAGCGCCACCGACCCGACCTGGATCGAAAAGTCCGCACACACCTTCACCACGACCGGAACAATCACTGTCTGGGCGCGGCCATCAGGCTCTGATAATGCCGATGAGATCTATAAAAGAATCTACACGGTAAAGGAAAACTATCCGACTGCTGCCGCTTCAACCGGAAGCGACGCCATCCACAAAGACTCGCCACTTTTTACCGCATGGGCAACTGGCTACAGTGACTACCGGCCGGGTGAAAACGTATCCGAAAATTGGCAAAACCCAAATAACGCCCTCGGAAAAGCCGTGGGAAGCAGCACCGCAATAGTCTCACTTGGGGACGGTGGTTCAATAGTGCTGACAATGGATCGTCCCGTCATAAACGGACTGGGAGCCGACTTCGCAGTATTCGAGAACTCCTTCAGTGACACCTTCTTGGAGCTGGCCTGGGTCGAAGTAAGCAGTGATGGAGTTAACTTTGTAAGATTTGAAAACCACAGCCTGACCGATAAGCCGGTGGGAGGGTTCGCGGATGTGTACCCTGAAAATATCTTTGGGTTTGCTGGGCGATTCAGACAAGGCTATGGAACACCCTTCGACCTTTCCGAACTTGAATACCATGCCGATGTTAGAAATGGCACAGTTGACCTTTATAACATTACCGCGATTAGACTTGTAGACATCAAGGGAGATGGTAGCGACTACGACTCTTTCGGCAACATCATCTACGACCCCTACCCTACTAGCGAGTCCGTTGGCTTTGACCTTGACGCAATAGGAATCATAGAGTGAGGTTAAAAGAATCAGAACTTTAACTATTCCTAAAAAGTATATTACAGGCATTTGCTACTATCTGTTATTTTGCTCAGTGATGCTTTTTTTTAAACAAAGCCATACAGCCGAAGAGCCCCCAGACGATATTATAATCCTCGGAACTTCTGTGTCGACCTCTGAAAGTTTTGAGCGATCGACATCACCTGTTGAGGTAATAACACCAGCCACCGGAGGAACAGAGGCGACTTCACTACCTCAACTTCTATCAGCTGCGGCGGGTATTCACATTAACCGCCAGGGAGTTAACGGTTCGCCAAGCTATGCGTCAGTGCGCGGTGGCAACTATAACCAGCTTGTGATCTATGTGAATGGAATTCCCTTTGCGGATCCTCTGTACGGGCAGATGAGTCTGGACACTCTACCAATTGGATCTATCAAACGAGTAGAGATATACAAGGGCAGCACTCCTCTGCGATTTGGCATGGCAGGCATGGGGGGTGTTATTAATATTGTAACCGAAGATAACGACCAATCGAATGGAGAAACAGCAAAAAACAGCATTAAAGCCGGTTATGGTTCATTTAATACTATTCACTCCTCTTTTAAACGCCATGCAACATATGAAAATTTTTCATACCTGCTGTATATCGCTCGTGATTCATCAGATGCCGATTTCACCTATATCAACGACAACGGAACCCCTATTCTAAACGATGATGACGACTCAATCGATAAGCGCCTTAATAACGACTACACATCGTACAATACAAACATTTCAGGTTCATATACTTTTACACCATGTCGCTTAACAATTACAAACAGTTTTCTGTACAAGGAAAACGGTTTACCCGGTCTTAACAATAACTCTGCACTTGAAAGCAGGTTCGAAACTTTTCGAAACACAAGCTCGGCTAATTTATTCTTTGACCATGTTTTAAGCAGCTCTAACCAGCTGACAATCAACGGGTACTATTCCTACCGTAGCGACAGACTCTCTGACCCGCTAAATGAAATTGGACTTAATGCGGCTAAGCAGGAGGGTATTTTTCACACATATGGTGCGTCTGCCTTTCAAGAGATGCTGATAGCGGAACTGCAAAGTACTTTGACTCTGTCGGCCTCATACAACAATGACACCTACACAAAAATAGTTCATAACCTGAGTAACTCGGAAGAACTATTCCCGAAACAGTACCGTGATACCTACAATATTGGAATAGAAAATGAATTTTCTTTTTTCAGCGATCATCTTTTAGTGACGCCAAATCTTCGCTACATTGTCACACACGATGATTTCGCGATTCAAAGCGATCCCTTCACCAGCAACAGCACTACCGATGAGAAATTCTCACGATCGTTGCAATGGAAGGCCGGCAGCCGGCTCTTTATCATCAAGCATAACAGACAGCGCCTTTCCCTATTTATGAACATAGCCCGCACCTCTCGACGTCCCTCTTTCATAGAGCTTTTCGGTAACGACGGCGGAGTGCTTGGCAACCCTGACCTGAAAGATGAGACGGCACTTAACCGGGAAGCGGGCGCCGAATTTTATATTGAAACCAAAAGCCGTTTTGTGAACAATACGTCAATCAGCTACACCTATTTTTATACAGATGTAAACGATGCCATTCTCTTCGTTCAGAATTCACAAAACACCATGCTGGCACATAACATCAGCAGATCCAAAATCGATGGACATGAATTTTCGATACAGACGCGGCTGCTAAGACGGCTACAACTCGGTGCCAACTACACCTTTCAAAGTGCCATCGACAAGAGCAGCATTCCCTATTACAGAAATAATTATCTTCCACACAGGCCTGTGCACGAATTCTTTGGAAGTGCTCGCCTTATCTTCCATAAAATTTCAGCAGAGTATTCAATCGAAGCCATCGGATCAAACTATCTTGACCGGGCAAACAGCGATTTTTACTTTATTAAAAGTCGCTATTATCATAACCTGTTGTCAGAAGTTGTTTTATTTACCGGACTGACAATTACACTCGAAGCGCGAAACATTCTTGACGAGATGAGCCGTGATAAAATTGGCTACCCCCTACCGGGGCGGGCCTTTTATTCTACAGTGGAGTATAAATTCTGATGAAAAAACTGATAAGACTGTTCACACTTCTTCTGCTGACTGCAATGTCATGTGAGGACCCAACTACAGAAAAAAAAGATCTGCCCGTATCCGGCGTCGCTTTTATTCTTACCAGTGACTACTCCACCGGATCATTCGCACTTCTGAATACAAATACATACGATATAGTAACGGACTCCGCTCCGGGACATATTCACTCCGACGCCTCGGTTCGTGTTTACGGGGGACGGGTGTACATTCTAAACCGCATCGGTCGTGACAACATACAGGTACTTGACCCTGAAAAAAACTACGAAACTGTTCAAGAGTTTTCGACTGGGACATCCTCAAACCCGCATGACATTGCCTTTTTAAACGAAACAAAAGCCTATGTTTCACGCTATGCGAAATCATCACTGCTTATCATCAACCCTGCAACGGGTGAAACCCGCTCGACCATAGACCTCTCCAGCTACTCAGCCGAAGGAATGACCGTACCTCACATGAGCTCTCTGTTTATCCATGAAAACCGGCTTTTCGTTGCCCTGCAACGGCTGGATGCTTCGTTTAAGGTAACCGACTACAGCAGCATTGTCGTCATTGACACAAGAACTGATACTGTTGTGTCAAACACTGCCCTCTTCTGGACGGCCTCGGGCGGTACTGTTAACGCAAAAAACCCCTATTCACGATTCCGACTGCTTGAAGGATCAGGCGAAACTGGTGACCGGCTACTAATCGCCTGCACAGGGGAATTTGGATACTTTTATAAAGAGGATGGAGGTATCATCGCTATCGACCCGCAAACCGGGGAATGTTTGCCGGGCTATCTGGTTTCGGAAGAAGAGCTTGGTCAGGAAATTGTCGATTTCGTACCTGCAAAAAATGGCAACTTTTATATAGTGACATCCGACCGCTCGTTTCACTCAAGACTTCTGCTTTGTGAACCCGATAACGGAAACCTGATCAAGGAGCTGTTATACAGCAGCGAAAACATGGGAGCGTTAAACGCACTATCTCTTCACCACTCAGGCTTGCTTTTCGTAAGCGACCGCAATATGCTTAACCCCGGAGTGCACATCTATGATGTAAACGGAGAACCCAAATCTCTGACCGGCTCTGTACCTGTTGCAACCGGGCTTCCCCCTGTTGTTACAGAATTCATCGACAGCACAGAGCGGTAACAGCAGGTGAAAAGATTTACACTTTCACTCTGTCTTAGCGCTACGGTTCATCTGCTGCTTTTTTGTGCCGCGATGTGGTACACTCAGCACATAAAAAATGTATCGTTCACAGTGAAGAAGGGCATCTCTCGACAAGAAGTTACTGTCACACTTGCAGCCAACACCAATTCTGAAAACAGAAAGAATTTTTTAACAGATTTCAATCATGAAAAAAAGCCCAGAGACTCGTTTTTAACAGCTTTGGCTCCAGACATAAACTCAAAGCCTGAAGATCGAATAAAAAGAACATGGCAATCCAACAATGAAAAAAACAAGAGGCAAACTAAACAGCAAAAAAACATTGCTGCTCTAAGCTCTATCGCGACTAACCTGGCACGCAACAATCCTCCTGAGTATCCCTATAACGCAAGAAAATTTAAACAACAGGGGCGTGTAGTTCTAAAGATAGAGATAACAACAAGCGGACGCAGTGGCAAGGTTACGGTGAAAGAGAGTTCGGGCAACGCCCTACTTGACCGGGCGGCCGTTGCCGGAGCACAGAGCTGGCACTTTTTTGATGCAGATAACCCACTGATCAGTTCTCCCGTTACTCTTTCACAGGCCATTGTCTTTAAACTTTCAGACTGAAACCTTTATCACAATTTAGCAATCAGAACAAGCTACCAGCAGTTACAAGCCTAAGCTTGCTGCCCATCTGAAGAGATCCTGACCTTAAATGCAACCCACAGATTTACAAGCGACAATGCAGCAACTAAAAAGAAAATATAGTGCGGCCCCCAGGCAACCCATACAATGCCACCCAGAAAAGCACTGCTGATCGAAACGACGTGATCTACACTGATACCTAAAGAGAGCGTCGGAGTAATGTCTGATGTGTGCAGTGCAATCTCTTTCAGATAAAGAACCCTGATCATTCCCATCTGGGTGGACATACGATCGATTACAAAAAGAACATAGATCGCGACAAGTGGCAGTCCGGTCACGCTGATAAGTCCACTTGTATAACCGTACACCAGTAATCCGTATAACAGATAAACACCAATAAACGAGATAGCATCGGCAAACAGAAGATTCCGTATTCCGAACCGATCAGTCCAGCGGCCAAGTGCCGGAATGAAAAATATTCCGGCAAAAGAGCCCATAATATAGAGCATGGAGAGGGTATCGGCCTTCTTATGAAGCAGTTCAATTAACACCCAGGGTGCATAGACCATCATCATCTGCTTCTGAACTCCGAACATGATAACAAGCACATAATAGAGCCGGTACTCCTTTCGAAAGACAAACCGAACCTTCTTATGATGGATTTCCCTGTGATGAATCATCTTGTCAAGAATTATCAGGAGTATAACTACAATCAACAGCACCGCGCCTGAAATTATGAAAACCCACTTTTTGTCAGTTGTAAAAGAGAAGACACCTGTTTTGAATCCGATAAAGGCAATAATAGCACCCACCATCTGAAAACCGGTCATGGCTCCCCTAAACTGTCCCATGCGCTTTCCAACCCTGTTCTTATCCACAAGCGAGAGAGCGATGCTGTCCTGAATTGGCAAAAAGAGGTGCATTCCCATTGAATTAATAAAAAGAAAGAAGAGCATAACCAGATACGGCGGAGTTGTAAGACCCAATACCATAATACCAGTAAATGAAAGCAGCTGAGCAATCATGGCAATGCGGATATCACTGAGAGATGAGAGCAGCGCCACAACAAAGAAGCAGAGCATTCCGGGCAGCTCACGTGGCAGCTCGATTGTCCCGCGCTGAAAGGTTGTTACACCGTAGGCATCCTTAAAGTAGTTCGAAAACAGATCGTGGCTGAGGGCAAGACTGAGGGCTGTAAGAGACAAAACTGCAAAATAGACTTTAACTTCTCTTTTCATTGAACCCCCGCTCTCAATAATTCTACTAAAAACTGCCAACTACAGTCGGAACGGGAATGTAGGTCAATAAAAAATAGACACCTCACATAATAAAAGGCCGCAGTTTACTAACCACGGCCTTGAATATAAATGACTTTTAATGAAAGCTACTCAATAATCTCTACACTGTTCTCTCTGATCAAATAACGCACTCCGGTTACAGGGTTCACAACCTCACGAACATAACCATAAACCTCCTGCAAAGTTTTGCTCTCGTCAAGAACCCAGCTGCTTGATTCTTCATCGTAAACCCAAACCTCTATTGTATCCTCAGTCCAGTTGACTAAAGACATTGTACTTGTATCAAGTCCACCTTCTATCGAGATATTCTCATAAGTGCTATCCGGCTGGCTGAATGAAACATAGCCGAAGGGCATGGCTCCCTTAAACTTGTGCAAATCAGGATCAGAATCAAGATCGATCACTATTTCAGAAGCGGCCAAAAAGGTATCAGTAATGTTCCAGTCTGTTGTATAACATTTTATAATATTACCGGTTCGAACGACCTTTATTCGGGTTCTTGCTCCGCTCCAGTTTCCAGAAGGTGAGTTTACTACAACCTTCTCTTCGATAATCTTTCCACCCAATCCACTGTTATCATGACTTGGGCCACTTCCCTCATTATACATAACACCCCAACCGGTTTTCGGATGCATTCCACCCTTTGTACGCATGGCCGTGAGGCTATAGTTAACTCCTTCTTCGCGAACAAAGGCTATTACAAGACCAATGTTATCATTATCAGAAGTGTAACTTGATGTAACGGTTGCCTCAAAGGTATAATTTTCCAGATGCTGCGGACTTAAAAAACCGTTATAGGGTGTTACATTATTCGGCATAAGCACACTGTATGGCTCCGTTACAAGCTGCCATGCTACTGCATTTCCAGAAATTCCCGATACATCTTTGTTCTCATAGTAGTTGTTGCCGTCAAAGCGAGCCCAGGTATTAAAGACATTCAGCATTGTCGGTGGAGCAAAGGTAATCATCTGTTCTTCAAATTCATCTGCGTTATCAAAAATAAAGGCTTCAACAGACGACAATGGATTAACGGTAACAAAAACAGTTCCTATGGATTCTGTTCCAAAATCATCACGAATACGATAATCAAACTGTGCTTCCTGAAATGCAAGACCAGTTGATTTAAAGGTAATGTTTTCTCCAAGGACAGTTACCGTTCCATTAACCTCGTTCTGAACATTTACAAACTCAAGGTTATCACCTGTTGCCCCGGCAAGCAGAGAAGTAGTTGTCATATATAACTCTCCGCCTTGTTGAACTTCCGCTGAATGGTCTGCTGCCATAACCGCAGGAAGTGCATTAACAGTAATGACAACATCTGCCTCTATTGTAAATAAATCATTACCCTGAATACGAGCCACATATGAAAAACCAGCATCAACACCGGCAATTCCGGTAGAGGTAAAGGTAATTGTAGAACCCTCCATCGAGACAGTACCATTAACCGGATTTTTTACTTCGATTATTTCAAGAGGATCCGCACTTACAGTATTAGCATCATTGGCAAGCAGGTTGACAGCAGGTATCAGAGCACTTCTGCCGGTATAGACAGACCATGCATCTGAAGCAGCTTCCAATACTCCACTATATACCGTTACTGGTGAACCACTATTTGCTATTACCGGAGTACCCTCAACTCCGTCAGCATCAACCGGGATTATCCATACATAGTAATCGTCACCGTCAAGGCTATCAACAGATATCGGTGAGGTAGCATTACTAATCTGTTGAACAATACCACCAAGAGTCCAATCTTCGTCATTATCGATTATTGCTATATAACTTCCATCATTGGTTTCACCGTCCCACGATATATCCATCTCCCCCAGCATAGGTGCTACTGCGGAAATATTTGCTGGATCATCCGGTGCAACAGGTGGTTCATCAGTTGTATCATCTGTCGTATCGTCTGTTGTGTCAGGATCATAAAGGGGATCACCAGAATCATCACTTTCTTCAACAATCACAGCCGCTCCACCATTGGCGGATATAATTTTGCCATTGGATCCATCAACTTGAACCTGAATAACCCAGGCATAGTATCTGCCCGGTGTAAAGCCAGCTATCGATTGAGGAGAACTGGCAATTTCTATGACCTTATCCGCACTCTTCTCATCAAACTCGTAATTGCTCGAAACAACAGCTTTGTAACGACTATCATTTTTATTGCCATCCCAGTTGATCTCAATAATGCTACCCTTTACCTCTGCAAAAACATCAACTGGAATATCAGCTACTATCAGGTCTATCTGGGCTTCCTCTTCATTAGCGGCCTTTCCGCTTCCTCTGCTACAAGCGTTAGCCAGTACCAAAAATGTCAGAATAAAAAGCCAAAGAATCGTTTTTGTTAATGATTTCATACATCTCCCCCTTTGAAACAATACTCACATTAACAATTAACACACACTCTGAAAAAAAGCAAGAAAAAACCCCGCCCGGGAGGATTAATTTAGATTAATGAGGGGAAGTCATCGACAAAATCAGATTATCTAGGATAAAATACTAAAATTTCATGATTTTCGCAAAATCAAGGCCATTGTCTCTGAAGACTCATCATAAGGTGCTCCGCTAACATCTGAAAAATGGCCTGCTACGGAAAACCCGCTCTGAACAACTTCGTCGGTAATGGTTTGAAGAGTGAAGAATTTTAACCAGTTGAAAATTTCACGCCTGCGATTCTCTTCTATAATTGTATACTTATCAACAATTACTTTCTCATCATCATACTTAAACATATTCAGAAAACCAAAATAAGGGTCGTTTGACCAGAAACCTTCAAAAAGGTTTTCATCATACATAACGACCTCATCCTTCATGTCGTAAGAGGCCTCGGTATACACATCGAAAAGAACAGCGCCTCCGTCTGCAAGCTGTTTGTAAAACATACCGAGCAGCTTTTTACGCTGTTCTGGATTCAGTGCACAATAGTCACAGTAGATCAAAGTTATCAGATCGAACTTACTTTCAGATTCGAAATCGAGATAGTTTCCTCGCTGATATTCAATACTGTAACTATTCTTCTGTGCCGATTGCTCAGCATGAGCAATTGAGCGTCGTGAAAAATCGATACCAAAGACCTTCGCACCCCTGCGGGCAAAGGCCTCTGCATACAGGCCGGGCCCGCAGCCAAAATCTCCTACCGACACTCCACTCCCAAGCTTGAAGTAATCAGTAATCCATGCCACCGAACGTTTCATAAAATCACCACTTCGTGAAGCAAGGTCAATCGAATCGTCAAGGTGAGTCTCTAACATCTGCGTTGAAATATATTCATCATCCCACAACTCTTGTGCCGTATACCTGCTGTACAAATCGGGGCGTTCATTAATCTTCTGAAGTTCTTTAAACATTTAAAGACTCTCCTTTTTTAACTTATCAGGGCTTTCCAGTTTATAGAAAAAAATAAGCATCCCGGTTTCTTTGTAGACACTTATTCCTGCATATTATAACTTCTGCTCTATAGTGCAATCCTCTTTTTGCATAGACGCCCCTGTTAAGAGATAAATTCGCGAGCACGGGTCAACAGAACCAATTTTGTCTGAAAGCAGACATCATACAAAGGTAAACCTTCAATGATACAACGTCTTTTTTATCTATTTATAATTCTATTTCTTTATTCAACCCTGAATTATAGCCACACTCTTGAAGATGACCCACGAGTAAAAACAGCAATTTACACCTTTGACAAATTCGAATATACAGTAGTCTCTGATAAAGCTGGTGCAGAGGCAATGAGTGATGCATCTATGTACAAATTTCACCTTTTTGTGAAAAAACAGTACAACAATTTACTTTCACGCTTTCGCCTGTCACCACCGCATCAGATAAAGATAACTGTCTGTAACGAAAACTGGATCTTCACATCATTGACCGGTGAAGAGAGACAAGCCGCTGGGCTCTTCGTTCCGGGTAAACGCATGCTCTATCTACAGAGAGTTGAAGCCCTGCATAGCCGTGGAATCCTGAGCCGTACAGTGACAAATGAGTTATTACTGCTACTATTGAACGCAAACCGATCTGTCCCAAATACTGTATCTCTGCATATTCTGGAAGAGGCTTTTTGCGAGTATCTTTTCAATTCACCTCGAAAGACAGAAGTTGGCACTCTTCCCGAAAAATATAGTACCTTCAGTCGTCACATTCACAGAGCAATACGAGGTGACAACGTAGAAAAGCGCGAAAAGGCCTATGCACTACTAAATAGATGGGGGACCCATCTTATAGAAAAGATCGGCACAGAGGATTATCTTCGTATTCTGCTAACTGAACGCGAAGAGAAACGAAGATTACCCGAGATACATTACCGATCATTCCAGGAGAACTTCACCTCTGGCATACCTGATTAAAACTAACCACTGTCAATCCTGAAACAGATTAAAGATTCTTGCCATTTCGCAATAACAACACAATAATGACCTATTCTACAAATGGCGGAAAGACATGGATCATTATCTCACATCAAATACAAAAAATGACAGATTCGCCAGACTTGTCGGAATCGAGCTGGTTGAAGTAAATTTAGGATCGGCAGTTGCAAAGCTTGAACTGAACGACAATCACCTGAACGGTGTCAATATCGTTCAAGGCGGCGTCATCTTTACACTTGCCGATTTCGCCTTTGCCGCAGCATCGAACTCCGAAGGCTTCCCAACTGTAGGTTTAAATGTTAACATTACCTACTATAAATCCCCAACCGGCTCTGTAATAACAGCCGAAGCCCGAGAAATCAAGGCCCTGAGAAAAGTATCTGGATACAATGTCGATGTTCTTGATGAAGACGGCTCTTTGGTTGCAGTTTTTTCAGGTCTCGGCTACCGCTTAAGCAAAAAATGACAGACCTGAAGTAATAACTACCTGCAAAGCCGGTAGATTATAATGCCACCTATCAAAGAGTAACTAAACCTTTACGAGTCTAACCGACATAGCCGAGGTTTATCGTATTAACTGTTAAATTTTAACATTCTTACCTTGAACTATGTTTGACTTTATTAAATAAAACCATATCTTGAAATTACCAGTATGTATCAGCAGACACACGATGTACCTCTACAAAACAGCCGTATCAAGGAAAACAGGTATGACCGAAAACGGTAAAACCCTCCTACTTGTTGAAGATGAAGCAATTACTGCCATGCTCGAGAAAAACGAGCTATGCAAATACGGCTACTCGGTTATCCATGTATATAACGCTGAAGACGCGATAACAAAAGCACTGCAATCGGACAACCCCATAGACCTAATACTGATGGACATTGACCTGGGCTCTGGAATTGACGGCACCGAGGCTGCTGAAAGGATTCTGAAACAGAGAAAGATCCCCGTTGTCTTTCTCTCTTCACACACCGAACCCGAAGTTGTGGAAAAAACCGAAAAGATCACTTCGTACGGATATGTTGTTAAAAACTCCGGAATTGTCGTTCTGGACGCCTCTATCAAGATGGCTTTCAAACTATTCAGAGCAAACCAGCAACTTCAAGTCGAGATCGAAAACCATAAAACAATCGAACGCGAACTGCAGGAGAGTGAAGACCGATTCAAGGCTCTTCACAATGCCTCTTTTGGTGGAATTGCCATTCATGACAAGGGCATTATTATTGACTGTAACAACGGATTATCAATGATGATGGGTTATTCCATTGAAGAGCTGATCGAGATGAACGGACTGCTTCTTATTGCCGAAGAGTACCGTGATTTTGTTATGAACAAAATAGTAACCGGCTACGAAAAGGCATATGAGGCCGATGGTTTGCGTAAAAATGGCGAAATCTTTCCGATGCGTCTTGAAGCACGCAACGTACCCTACAAAGGGAAAATAGTTCGTACCGTTGAATTTCGCGACCTTACCGAAGTAAAAGAGACCGAAAAAGCCCTTAAGCTTAATGAGCTGAAGTGGAAAAGTTATATAGAGTGCGCTCCCTATGCAATATTTGTGGCCGACAAAGATGGGCGATATCTTGATGTAAACCCTATGGCTTCAACCACTACCGGTTATAGCCGGGAAGAGCTCTTAACAATGAGCATCGCCGATCTGGTTCCGAAGGAAAACAACAGCAATAATTTCAGTCATTTCAAAAGCCTTATTGAGACCGGTCTCTCCGAAGACGAGGTTCCTTTTGTAACCAAAGAGGGGAAAATCCGCTACTGGTATATTGCAGCACAAAAAATAACCGAAAACAGCTTCCTGGCCTATTGTAGTGACTCAACCGAAAGCAGAAAAGCACACGATCAATTACGTCATAGTGAAGAGAAGTTCCGGAATCTGTTTGCAACAATGGCACAGGGTGTTGTTTACCAACAGGCCGACGGCCGCATCATTTCCGCTAACCCGGCCACTGAGGAGATACTGGGACTTTCTCTTGATCAGATGACAGGTCTAACCTCAATCGATCCACGCTGGAAGGCTGTTGATGAACAGATGAAAGAACTTCCTGGAGATAAACATCCAGCAATGGTCGCCCTTATAACGGGTAAAGCAATCAAAAACTTTATTCAAGGTGTATACAATTACAAAAAGGAAAGTTATGTCTGGATAATCGTGAATTCAGTACCACAGTTTCACGAAGGAGAAACAAAACCATATCAGGTTTACTCTCTTTTTCTCGATATTACCGAACGCAAGCAATACGAAGAGGCACTGCGCAAAAGCGAATCCTACACAAAAGCAATAATGGACAACCTGCCAATTGGCATAGCCCTTAACTCGATTAAGCCAGAAGTAAACTTCAGCTATATGAACGATAATTTCCCCCATTTTTACCATACATCGCGCGAACAGTTAATGAAATCGGACTCCTTTTGGGATGTGGTTTACAAGAATCCGGATTTTCGTCAAAAACTGAAAAAGCGGATAGAAGATGACTGTGCGTCCGGTGATCATTCACGAATGCAGTGGAACGACATCCCCTTCACAAGAGACGGCAAAACATACTATATCAGCGCGCGCAATATCCCCCTGCCCGATTCTTCAGAAATGATCTCCACAGTCTGGGACGCAACCGACCGGAAAGAGACAGAACTTGCACTTACCCGGCAGCTTAACGAAAAAGAGATTCTGCTAAAAGAGGTGAACCACCGAATCAAAAACAATATTCACTCTATCGAGGCCATTTTGTCGCTTCAACTTGCCGAAATAACAAGCAGTAAATCACGGGAAATAATTGCTGATACAATTACACGTATTCAGAGTATGCGCATCATCTATGACAAACTTCTTGTTTCACATGACTACAAAAACACATCTGTTAAAACATACCTTGAAGACCTGTTAGCAGCTGTAATGCAAATATTTCCAGAACAGAAAAAGATCAAAATAAAAACTTCTATCGAGGAGTTCGATCTAAATGTAAAATTACTCTTCCCGTTAGGATCAATCGCAAACGAGCTGGTCACAAATGCAATGAAGCACTCTTTTTCTGATAAAAAAGCGGGTAGCATTACACTTTCTCTCTCAAAAACAGCATCCGAAATATCCCTCTCAGTTACAAACGATGGCACCCGACTTCCAGATGACTTTGATCTTGAAAAAAACTGTGGATTTGGCTTAATGCTGGTCAAACTGCTTTCACAACAGCTGGAAGGAACATTTTCGATCGAAAACCAGAAGAACGGAATCATAAGTTCTGTAAGGTTCCCATCCGAAGGCAACAGCTCTTTATTAACCTAAGAGGAAGAAAATTAACACACTTTTTTGTGCCGAATACAAAACATGATGCCCGAATCATCATCCTGAAAGCTTAACAACAATCCCCTACCAAATACAAAACAAGACACTCGAATCAAAACCCCGTAAGCTTAAAAACAAACCACTACCAAATACTAAACATTACTCTCTAATCAA
>JAQIBV010000014.1 GCA_027858855.1 Spirochaetota bacterium
GAAGCTCTTTTACAAGAGCGAATAATTAATAACAAAGGCTTTTATTCTGGTGCTTCGAAACCAGACATTATGATAGAAAGTTTTTTACAAAGAAGTATTTGGTATAATAATATAATCTATCAACAAGCAAAGGATTTTAACTTTAAGGTTATTGAAATAACGAAAGAGATGGCAATCGAGGATATTTTAAACCAGTGTATGAGTTATCTCACCCTTTCCTTAGCTTAACTACACCTAATAAGAAATATATGCGGCGCCTTGGACTTCGCCACATTTTTGCGTTGCACAAACCTCTCATATTCCTGAAACGTTAGGAGCCATAATTTCTACAACGGATACCCTGATAGTGTATGTAAACAAAGATCTCTTTGCCCTTTTTGATTTTCGCCCAACTCCTGGTGAAGAAAAAGCGCACCTTTACAAATATTTACTGGAATTTGATTTTGAAAAAAGCCGTTCGTTTAACCCCGGATTTATTGTGACTCTTCCTTTAGCAGCTGTTGACTAGTGTTACGTATGGTTTGTGATTTTTTTAATTAAAAAAAGTAGAAATTATTATGAGGGTTCGGTATGCGAGTTGTATTGATAATTTCTGATTGGCTTATCCCTACTATTAATGGAGGCGAATTTATCGAAAAGGTGCATGAAAAATATCCAGAAATAAGAGCAATAATGATAACAGGTCATGCCGATGGAAAATCCATTGAGCGGGTAAGTAAAAATGAATCTGTCTTAGCCGTTATGGGAAAACCATGGAGCAGTATAGCCAAGGATCTGATACAAAGTAAAAGACTGTTTTGCAATTAAATCCAGCTATAATTGATTGTGTGCAAGTAGCTACAGTTATTTCATTTCTGCTTGTCAAGGGTTGTTCTGATTGACTCTGTAAGTTTTATCATATTAAGTGGTTTTTTTAGTATTATATCGATACCAGCCAGTTTTGCTCTTGCCTCCATCTGCGGGTTAATGAAGCCCGACATAAGCAGAACTGGTTTTGATATTTTTAATTTTTTTAGATTAGCAGCCAGGTCAATTCCCGTAAGTCTGACCATCGAGTGATCCGTAATTACAATGTCATATCGTTCATGATGTGAGAGTAGTGAGTCAAGAGCCTTTGTGCTGTCGTTAAAGGCTGTAACCTTATATCCAAAATTTGCAAGAATGAGAGATATTGATTCTGTAATCCTATACTCATCATCAATTAGCATAATCCGTTCATGCCCCCCCAGCACACTGCTATCAGGAACTATTTTGTCAGATTCGTTATTTTCGGTTGCGGGAAAAAAAATATTGAACACACTGCCGGTTCCAGGTTCGCTGTAAACAGTGATAGTTCCGTTCATGCTACGTATGATGCCGTGGGCTACAGAAAGTCCGAGCCCGCTTCCTTCTCCATCTTTCTTTGTCGTGAAGAATGGATCAAAAATATGATCAAGCACATCTGGTTCAATTCCACAACCGGTATCAGACACACGGATAAGTACGTGTGCACCGGCCTCAAGTCCCGGATGGTTTTCAACGAATTCTTGATCGACAATAATGTCTTCAATTTCAATTTTTATGATCCCATGATTGTTGCCAATAGCGTGAATCGCATTGGTACAGAGGTTAACGATGACCTGATGGATTTGAATCGGATCGGCTATAATTGCCGTGTCACTCTCTAAATTTTTTTCGATTATAATTTCTGATGGTGTGGATGCACGTATAAGCTTGATGACTTCGTTAACAATCCTTTTTGGAACAACAGAGTGCAGTTCGGGAGTAGATTGACGGCTGAATGCGAGAATTTGTTTTACCAGATCAGCCGCTCTTTGTGCCGCTTGTTTAAGCTCTCTTAAGTACTGATCTGTTTCTGGTGGGTTTCCCTTTGAAATAAGAGCAAGTTCGATATATCCGAATATTCCTGTAAGAATATTATTGAAATCGTGCGCTATACCACCCGCAAGAGTCCCGATTGCTTCAATTTTTTGCGTCTGGTGAATGCGTTTTTCTTGCATAATCTCATTGGAAATATCTCTGCCGAATTCAAGATAACCAGAAATATTACCTTTGCTGTCCATGACAGGTATGATCATTATTGCTACGATTGCTCCATTATCAGCTGCAGTATTGGGAGTGATTCTTCCTGCCCAGGGTATACCGCTTTCGAGCTTTTCCCATATGTTTTGTATTGAAGTGTTCCGTGTATTCACCAAAACCGGGTCAGAATCTATTAACTCATCTATACTTTTTCCTGATAATTGAACAGCTGTGGGATTTGCGAATATGATTTTTCTGTCCGCACCTATACCAATAACGAATTCATTCGTATAAATTGTAAATTGTCGTAAGATATCCACGAATTTCTGAACCGGAGAGCTGATTTTCTGAGAAAGCATAATAATTAAAACAAAAACAAAGATGACAAAGACTAAACCTATTAACGTTATACTTATCAGCAAATCTTTGACTGGCTTCATAATCTCATCACGACTCTGGGTGAAAAAGACATTCCATCCTATTCTGTTTAGGTGTGCAAAACCTGCAATTTTTTCTGTACCCCGAAAGTTGTAATCCTCAGCTCCGGAGTGATTTTGAGCGATTCGTTTTTTAATCCAATCCATACCCGGTTCATCATACATATTGACGGTCATTACATAGTCCTGATTTGGGTGAATAAGCACGAGTCCCTTTGTATCTATTACGAATGGATAGCCCGTTATTCCGAGTCGGGTTTCTGACATTATATCATTGATGGCACTAACGTCATGTGTGATAGCGATCATGCCGATAAATTTATCTTTATGTTTAATCGGGGCGGCTGTAATCAGTATCGGGGCATTTGTCCATTTTGAGCTTGATGGGCCGCGTGAAAAAACAGGACCGCTAACGCTTGGCCGGCCTTGGCTTGCATTGATGAAATATTCTCTGTCTGAGAGGTTAAGTCCAATTCTGGCGCCTTCCGGATAATCAACTACAATGACTCCACTGTCGTCAGTAACAAATATCGAAATGTAATTGTTGCCAATTTCGTTAAACACTGAAATGAGGTTTTCCCTGGTTTTAGAGTATTCTCGTTTGTGAAATTCTTTTGCAATGTCGGTTTTGGCAGCTATCGCGGAAACGACTTTCAATTCCATTATAAGAGATGATTCTAGTAGCAAAGAAAGATCTTTTGCGATAAGGATGGCCTTTTCTTTTGCCTGTTTTGCAAGATCGTTGGATAACCTGGTATAGAGAAACATGGCCATGATAATAAAAGGGACAAGTACTGCAACTGAAGTTCCGATTATGATCCGACGCCTAAGCGAAATACTATTAAAAAACTCGGAAGACTTATTCTTTTTGGCAGGCATTTTTTCCTCTGCTACCTTATTCGTTTAGGGTTTTAACCTCATGAAGGTTTATAAATAAAATAGTATCGATTCTGATTAATTTCAAATTGTTTGTATCTATATCTAAGCATTTTATGATTTTTTCAGTGTCTAGCGACAATTAAAACTTTCTTCTGACGACAATTATTTTTCCGTTTTCTATATCTTCCTAAGTCCACAAGAATACCAGTTCTGGAGGTTCTTATGGTAAACGATCAACAAGTGAGGATACTAAAAAATATGTTACAAAATGATAAGACACTAAAAGAAAGCGCTCTTTGTAGCGGCATGGATGAAAAAACCGCTCGAAAATACCGAGATTCATCAAAACTTCCAAGAGAGCTGAAAAAGCCACACTCATGGAGAACCAGAAAAGATCCATTTGTAGAACACTGGCATGAACCTGGTCGGACAGCACCAAAAAAAGTGCTGTCCTGCTCGCCCAAGCATCCCGGGACGGTGGCTTTGCTTTTCCATCCAAAACTTTCTGCACAAAAACACCGATACTATTTGTAAATATATTTGCAAGGAGAGTATCGATATGGAACAAGCCTTTGAGCAGTATTTTTGCTTGAAATTAGTAAATATAGTGAAATAAGTAAATTCAGACTGAGTATGGAGTAAATATCTTTTCGTAACAGCGCATATTGTTATTTAACAAGAAGAAGCGCATATGATACTAACTCCATATAAATAGCAGACTGTGTCGGGAACTATTTTACCCGGGATGCTTGGGCGAGCAGCAAGAGTCATCTTGCGACCAGCCCGGTGCGGTTTCAGTCAACAGGTGCTTCGACCGAAGGTGAAGGCACTTGGAAAGTA
>JAQIBV010000033.1 GCA_027858855.1 Spirochaetota bacterium
TAATGTCGTTTTTGACGTATATGATGCGTTTTACCAATATTACACCAGAGTACTTGACGACTATTACTCGACAAATATCAGAAAAAGGAGAAGATATAGTTATGTCAACTGCCATGAAATTAAGAGAAGAGGGTAAGCTTGAAGGTAAACTTGAAGGCAAACTCGAGGGTATCCATGAAGGCATTACAAAAGGCAAACTCGAAACAGCCAGGGCTATGCTCAAGGACGGTGTTTCAGATTCTGTAATATCAAAATATACAGGTCTTTCAGAAAAAGAGATAGCTTCGATTAAATAGTTATCTCGGCTTGCCGCGAAAAATCAGATCAGCTTTTGAAAGCCAGAGAATACCATGAAAAATGCAAAGCCTGTCAGGTAGATACCGCATAGTGCAATGATTCCGCGGTAAATTTTGTCAGTAAAAAGACGTTTTCCCCTGCTTATGGCAATCGAGATTGCTGCATACCAGATAAGATCACCGGCTATGTGACCTAAAAAGAAGAGGGCAATACCGGCAGAACCCAGTTTTTGAGAGAGAACAATCAGGCCAATGCCTATAGTTGCCCACCAAATTGTCCAGTATGGATTGGCAAGGCTCATCAGAATTCCCTTTATCAGAAGACTGCCTTTGACTGGGCTTTCAACTTCGGAGCCGTGAACGGTGAGTGTTGGCAATGAACGAAACATACCCATGGCCATAAAGATCATAATAGCTCCGCCTGAAAAGGCTATGATAATAAAAAACAGATCAATCTTAAAAAGAGGGGCTAACCCGAAAATTAGTGCGAAAAGCAGAGCGAGTTCGAGTACTGCATGCCCGGCAACTAATATTGGGCCTGCGCTTGCACCTCGGCGAGCGGTTTCATTTATGGTTACAGTCAGTAGGGGGCCCGGCATCATTGCGCCTGAAAGGGCGACGACGAGTGAAGTGAAAAATACGGCAGATAAAGACTCCATAAAAACTCCTTAAGCAGGTGGAAGCGTTTAGTAAAAAAGAGCGAGACACATAATCAAATATGTGTCTTGCTCTATATATTTGGCAAGAAGAAGTTTCGTTTTTATCCTGTCTTTCGGCTCAATAACTTTATTAATTATGGAAACCATGTTTTAAGTTTCAAGCAGATGATTTTTGCGGCTTATGTCAAAACCCATAGATGCATGCAATGCGTTTTCGGGACAGTGGGCCACACACTTCATACACATAATGCACTCATCTGCCAGCACTCGCGTTCCATCTTTAACATAAGCGGATATGTCGATACTCATCGGGCAGACTCTGCTACATGCTTTGCAGTCGGTACATTTCTCTTTTTTGGTACCTATTTTCAAGATAGCAGATTTGTTAGAGACTTTTAAAAATACAGAGACAGGGCAGACATATTTGCAGAAGGCCCGGTTATCCTTGAATTTTACAGCCAGAATTATCCCTGCTATGTAATAGAGAAGATTACCTGCAGCTCCCCAGATAAGAGCTGTCTGTGTCCCCATTGCGACGGCTTCCGGTGAGGTGTCGACAATTGTGTACTTGAATATTAGCACCAGAACAGCAGTTAATATTAATGAAAAAGCGAACAGTATGTACTTTATATAGCGAATACCTCCGGTTTGCCATGTCGTGTTTTTCTTCCACGGTAAAAGATCAAGAAACATTGCTGTCCAGCAGTTCCATCCGCACCAGCTGCGTCCCGAGATAAGTGGACCGATAATCTTGGCGTTGACGTAGTTAATTATGACTCCCCCGATTACTCCTGCAAAAAGATAAAAGAATAATCCCTCAATCTGGAAATTTTGCCGACCCAGAAGTTGTGCAAGAAAAAAAAGAAAACTTCCGATGATAAGCATGTTGGCCAAACGGAACCCATTTTTATATTTTAAGGGAACTAACGCGTAAAGAGTCATGAAAATAGTATTTATCAGCATAAATATGACAAATATTGGTACTGGTGTTGTCTCCTTTAATACAAAAATGAACACAAGTGATGCGATAATGAGCACAGAGTTTACCATTAAAGGCGCTATGATAAAAGACTTAAAGGGTGTTTTTGCTGTCATTTTATTACCTCTTCAATAAAAATTAAGTTAATCATTTTCTGACTTTTCAATACCTGCTGAATGATTGATAAGCCGTTAGAATATGCTTCTGATATTAGGGAACTTCGAAAAATTACCGTTTTCAGAACGGCTATGACGTTTAAAGCCCATATTTACAGAAATTTTTCGCAAGTTCCTGTTGATAAATTAATTATTAGAGGATACTATTAACCAATCACAAAATAGGTGTCTATCAGTATCCTGCTAATAGATTTAGATAATCTGCTTTTTTAAAAAATTAATATCGATTCATCTGATCAAAAATAGCTATCTACTATTATCTATTTTTGAGTGCAGATTTTTCCAGCTTATTACTGATATATTTTCTCTTTCATAAGAGAATTTCGAAAATTTACCAAAGAATTTCGGAAAATTCCTAAATTTTCGGAGGTGATTATCGCTAAACAGTTTTATTTGAGGTTGGCCGGGATGTCGTTCATACCATTAAAGTTGTTTGACATATCTTATTTAGAGTTATATATTGAAAAGACATCCGAACTAATTTCTGCCCGTTTAAGACTATTATTTTAAAAGGAACTAAAATGATAAAAGCTGTTATAATGGCCGGAGGTGAGGGAACGCGACTGCGGCCTCTTACCTCTAACCGGGCAAAACCGATGACGCCTGTCGTCAATAAGCCGGTTATTGAACATGCCGTAGAGCTTTTACGCGCGCATGGAATCCGTGATATCATAATAAGCCTCTTTTATCTTCCTGAAAATATACAGAACTATTTTGGTGATGGTGCCGACTGGGATGTTTCGATAAGCTATTCGGTTGAAGAGACACCACTCGGTACGGCAGGAGGCGTGCGCCTTGCCTCAGATGGCTTCGATGATACCTTCGTTGTCCTATCCGGTGACGGCATAATAGATTTTAATATTACTGAAATCCTTAATTACCATAAAAATAAAAACTCAGACTTTACGATTGCGCTAAAGCGCGTCGAAGAGCCAACAGAATATGGCATAGTAATCACAGATACTACGACCGGTAAAATCAGTAAATTTCTTGAGAAGCCGTCGTGGAGTGAGGTCTTCTCGGATACAGCGAACAGTGGCATGTATGTTATAGAGCCGCATCTGATAAATCATTTTGTTCCGGTGGGTAAAACCTTCGATTTTTCCATTGACCTGTTTCCACTTCTGCAGAATCAGGATGTAAATCTTTACGGGTACATTACCGACGGTTATTGGTGCGATGTCGGAAACATAGATTCGTTCCTTGCTGTTCATCGAGATATTCTTGAACAGCTTGTGGATATTCAAATTCCCGGTAAAATGATCGCCGACAGGGTCTGGATTGGTAAAAATGTAGAGATTGAACCTGGAGTACGGCTTAAGGGACCCATCGTTATCGGTGATTTTGTAAAGATCAAAAAAGGCGCTGAAATCTCGGACTTCTCTGTAATCGGTAACAACTGTGTTATAGAAGAGGGTGCCTCGGTGCGACGCTCAGTCGTTTTGCATAGTACCATAATCGGCCCCAATGCTGAACTTCGTGGTGCGATAGTTGGTAAACGCTGTTTTCTTGAGGAGAACGTCTCCATCTATGAGCGGGCAATTATCAGTGATGACTGTCATATCTGTGCGAATGCCGAGATTCCCGCGTCAATACGGGTCTGGCCTGATAAGGTCATTGAAGAGGGAACCCGTTTAACAACAGATTTGATCTGGGGGCGATCTGAAAAGAAACTGCTCTTTAACGATTCGAAAATTATTGGCTCTTTTAATGTGAAAATTACTCCCGAGTTTTCTGCAAAGCTTGGTTCGGCGCTTGGTGCCTGGCTGGGGCGCAACACTCGGGTTACCATAAGCCGAGACGCGTCAGGGGCATCGCGGCTTATTAAACGGGCAATTACCTCCGGGCTGCTGTCTATGGGGGTCGATGTGTTTGATCTTGAAATTGAATCATTACCGGTAACGCGTTATGCGTCGCGTTTTATCAAAACCGATCTTGCCATCAATGTCGAAACCAGGCCACAAACAGGTCTGCAGTATATAGTTATTCATATCTTTAACAAAGATGGATTTCAGCTTCTGCTCGGAACTGAAAAAAAGATAGAGAGTATCTTTTACCGTGGTGATTATCCCCGAAAATCGGCCTATGAGGTGGGACAGTTACACTATTCGACTCACCACATAGAATCCTATGTCGACTATGCCTCAAACTATATTGATTACTCACTTTTCCGTGGCTCTAAACTATCGGTAATTGTTGACTGCAGTAACGGGGCGGCCTCTTACATCTTTCCCGATATTTTATCCTTTTTTGGAATTGTGCCTACAACTCTGCGCGGACAGATTCAATATCGCGATATAGAGCGAGATAAAATTGCTGAAAGCGCTAAAGGTGTGGATGTCCTGCAGGTAATGTGTGTGTCAAACCGTGAGATTGGTGTCATGATATCTTCTACTGGAAGCCGAATAGATATTTATGATGAGCGGGGGCTCCTGCTTAGTGATGACGAGATAATCATGCTGTTGTGCATCTTCTATGCCAAATATAAGAGGGCAGGTGTTTTTCGTCTGCCGGTTACTGCAACACGAAAACTTGATGCCATTGTCCAGGAGTACGGTGCTACTGTTGAACGCATCTCCACTAAAATACGGTCTCCTGAAAAATCGACACAGATTTACACCGACACCGGAGAGGGAATCTATCCAACGCTGATTGTTGAATACGATGTGATGATATGTTTTCTGATGATACTCGAGCTGATCCTTCGTGAGAAGACAACTCTCTCCGATATACGACGTACTCTTCCTGAAATTAACGAGCTACACCGAAAAATTGAGTGTACACATCAGGAGAAGGCTCTAATTATGCGTAAAATGACCGAAGTTGCTACTGAGGACCTGCTTGAGCTGACCGACGGTGTGAGGATTGTCCGTTCTGGTTGCTGGATTCTGGTTCTGCCCGATGGGTCGCAACCGTTCATACATCTGTATGCCGAAGGCGATACGGATGAGCTGCGGGACGAGATTCTTACCGAATAT
The DNA here is from genome assembly GCA_027858855.1 of Spirochaetota bacterium. GTDB lineage: Bacteria > Spirochaetota > UBA4802 > UBA4802 > JAFGJZ01 > JAFGRW01. The sequence continues at coordinate 5,089 of JAQIBV010000033.1, forward strand.
ACCCGCAAGATTAAGAGTTTACGTAAAACAGGAAATGGCAATGTACACAATCAATGAGAAACGTCTTTATCGAACATTTAAAAGCCTTGCAGAAATATCTTCACCCTCAATGAAAGAGGTTGAGGTGATCGGGTTTTTGCGAAGCTTTTCAGAGAAAAATGAGATCAAATTTTCAACTTATCCCTGTGGAAAGTCACACAATGTGATGATGCGCGTGAAAGCTACTGATGCTTCCAGAGCATCAGTGCTGTTTTCGGCTCATACCGACACGGTTACCCCTTGTGATTCAGTGAAAGTTATAGAGAGTGAAACACGTTTTACAAGCGATGGAACCACCGTTCTGGGGGGTGACGATAAGGCTGGTATTGCGGCAATACTTGAGGCAGTTCTTAGCATAAAAGGGAGTGATACTCCACACGGCCCGGTCGAACTGCTATTCACCTGTGCAGAGGAGATCGGTCTGTTAGGAATGAAGGCCATGGACATGAAGGCCATAAAATCAGAGTTCTGTTTCGTTCTGGACAGTGGCGGGCCTATCGGCACGGCTGCGATTAAGGCACCTTATCATTCCGTCATTAAGGTTGATGTTCATGGAAAGGCGGCCCATGCTGGCATGGAGCCTGAAAAAGGTGTCTCGGCTATTACGGCACTGGCGCATATCATTTCGGCATTGCCCTCCGGGCGAATTGATAACGAGACAACGACAAATATTGGATTAATAAGCGGAGGTAAGGCGACTAACATTGTTGCATCCGATGCCTCGTTCACGCTTGAGGTTCGTTCGCTTTCAAAATCCAAACTGACAGCTCTTGAAAAAAAGATAATAGCAACAGTTAAAGATCAGGCTCGATCACATGGTGTAAAAGTATCAATTGACCGAGAGCTAGAGTATTCAGGTTTCTGCGTAAAAGAGGGAAGTAATGTTTTGAAGCATTTTGAAAAGGCTTGCACCCGTTTAAAAATAAAGCCCCGTTATGAGGCTTCGGGTGGAGGATCGGATACTAACATATTGCAGGCTGCCGGACATCAGGCTGTAAATCTTTCGGCCGGTATGGCAAAGGTTCACACAACCGAAGAGTACCTTAAAAAGAGCGATCTTGTAAAACTGACACGCCTTGTTATGGCTCTTATTGAAGAGAAGTGAGGATATTTAGCTTTAATTGGATTGCAGCGGCTGGCTTGACATGGTCGGCCACTGTTGGCTTGGTCAGTGATCGAAGGTCATGGTCTGTACTTGTACACCTTCGATTACCCCAAGATCATTTTCAAGCTCATCCCATTCGTTAATGTCGCCGGCAAGCTCAAGCAACAACAACCCATCGGGAGAGCAGTGATTTCCGGCCTGATGCAGCCCAAGCCGGGTACGAATAATGCAGCCGTGTTTAGTGAGCGTCTCCTGAACGGAGCCTGCCTCTTTTACCCGGTCTGTAATTAATACTCCTATAACCTTGTGTGTCATGGTAACCTCCGGAAGTAGTGGCCTTTGAACAGATGTTAAAGTGTAAAAATTTATGATAACATCTGAAAATCAGGCTTTCAGGATATGTAATACTAAAACTTTTTTTAATAATGACCAATAACAGTACAGCTTTCAAATTATGATGATTTTCGAAGTTCTTTACTGAAAATATATCGTACAGACAATGAAACCATCAGTCAATAACAATTTGAATAGAATGAGTGATAAAAAATCGGTTCCCTTGTTGGAAAACCGGCTTTTATATCATAGTTTGTTACTCGGTGGTAAATGTAACATTCTTTTTAAACCCTGGTTTGATAATTATTGGGTTATTAAAACAAGTTTAGAAGAGTTACTTAGCATTATGTCTCATAATCCATGATACCTGTCTTATCATTTCTTTGACTAATAGTTGCTTTTCTTTGTTTATGGTGAATTTATTAGTAATGGTATATGGCTTGACAAATACAAAATAAGGGAGAAAATACCGGAACAAAAGGTAAGGCCGTGATTTTGTGTCTTCCAAAATGAGATTTTATGCGCTCGGAGTTTGCTGGTAATAGTTCATGAAAAGTTTGAAAAAGTTTAAAAGTGAAGCTGAAAAACATGCTGATGACATGAATAAACTTTCCGAGATAATCGGTGTCATTGCAAATGGTGAATTTCCGGCTGAATATTCCCTTTTTGCCTGTGAGCTGTGTGACGTGCTTTTAGGGCGCAATGCTTCTGATTTTCAGACCCGTTACAGGCGAGGGTATCTGCTGTTTAAAGCAGATAGTTATGCTGATGCTATCGAAGAGTTCAACTATGTGATTACCCACAATAAAAGCCGAAGTTCCGGTGTTCTGTACGATCGTGCTCGTGCCTACTTTCATACTGGCAATAATGTTGCCGCTCTTGAAGATATTGACCGTCTTTTTTTGGAAATTGACTCTTTCGTGCGAGAGGGGTTTTCTCCGGATCTTTTGCATATTTTGAAGGGTATGATTCTCTATAAAGATGATGAATACAATGGAGCCCTTGCTGAGTTTCTTGCAGCCAGGGTTTATTCTCCTGATAATAAAAAAATCGCAGATATGATTGTAAGTGCCCGAAGTGAAGCCGAAGTAAAAGAACAGTTTATGGGGCTGGTTAATCTTCTTAAACAGTCTGATATCGAGACATTCATGACGGAGTGTGTCGGTTTTGACTCTCTGGATTATTCAATACACTCTGAATCTGGACGTACTTTACTCCATTTTGCCGCTGATATGGGACTGACCGAAGTTCTCAAATTCCTTATGGATCAGGGTGCCACTGTAGATGTTGAGGCCGACGGATCTCTTTGTGCTATACATCTTGCTGCCTTGCGTTATGATATCGATTCAGTTCTGCTGTTAATGCAGGCCGGTGCCGATATTTATCGCCCTGTTCAAATCGAAGGGGGAACCCTTCTTAATTATCTTGTTCATAATAAAAAAACTGACGAAATTGCTGATCTGGTAGAGGCTGGTGCCGACCTTAATCAGCAAATTCCTGGCTGTGGAACCCCTCTTCATGTCGCAGTTTCTAAAAATAATCGTCACGCTGTAAAAGAATTATTAAGGCTTGGTGCCGACATGAACATGCCGGATGAAGAAAAAATCACTCCATTTGATATTGCAATCGAAAATGGTTATATTGAAATTGAGGATATCTTTCGCGAACTTATGTAAACGGTTTACGACCTATAGAATTTTCACTTTTCAAGCCAGATGAATAGATAATTTTACTTCCTCGTAACATTTCGAACTGCACCTCTGTCAATTTTTGTTGTACATTAAAGCTGTCTGTTCGATCGTGACTACACGGGTTAATGTGGTGAATCCTGAAAAAAAATTGAAATATTTATGTGAATGGAAATCAGAAAAGGAGACAACGAATGATACGAATGTATCCTGAAAATCAGGGCCTGTACGACAGTACAAATGAACATGATGCCTGTGGCATTGGCCTTGTTGCAAACATAAAAGGGAAAAAGTCACACGATATAATTCGTCGTGGTCTTGAAGTGCTTGAACGAATGGAGCACCGTGGAGCAGAAGCAGCGGACAACAAAACAGGTGATGGAGCCGGAATCCTTATTCAGATTCCCCATGAATTTTATAAACGAGAGGTTCCCGGACTGCCTGAATATGGCTCTTATGGAACTGGGCTGGTTTTTCTTCCAGTCGAAGATGCTGCTCGAAAGGCAGTTAAGAAAGAGTTCGAATCTATAATTGAGGCCGAAGGGCAGAAACTCATAGCCTGGCGGACAGTTCCGGTTAACTCTGATGCCATTGGTCAGATTGCAACACGAACCGAACCATGTATAGAACAGGTTTTTATCAGTGCAAACGAGGGGCAACAGCAACAGCAACTTGAGCAACAGCTTTATATAATCCGAAAATTATCGGAACGTACTATTAATAATAAAGCTCTTGAAACAAAGAGCTTTTTTTATGCCCCTTCGCTCTCATCCAAAACTATCGTGTACAAAGGGATGCTTATGCCGGATCAGGTTTCGGCCTATTTCTCTGATTTGTCAGACTCACTTTGTGAATCTGCAGCAGCACTGGTGCATTCCAGATTTTCTACTAATACCTTTCCGGCCTGGGATCTGGCGCAGCCTTTCCGTATGATCGCGCACAATGGTGAAATAAATACTGTTCGCGGTAACCGCTTCTGGATGAGCGCGCGAGAAGCACTCCTTGGTAATTCACAGTTTTCTGAAGATATAACTAAGCTTTTTCCAATAATTGAACCTGGCAAGAGCGACTCGGCCTCTTTTGATAATGTACTGGAGATGCTCGTTGCCTCCGGTCGTTCTCTTCCTCATGCATTAATGATGATGGTTCCCGAGTCCTGGAACGATAAGAATCCGATCAGTGAAGATCTTAAGCGCTTCTATGAGTACCATGCAGCCATTATGGAGCCCTGGGATGGTCCCGCTTCGCTGGTCTTTTTTGACGGCCGGTATCTTGGAGGAACGCTGGATCGTAACGGACTTCGCCCTTCGCGGTACGCAATTACCGAGGATGATATGATTGTCATGGGATCTGAAACTGGAGTTCAGACCTTTGAACCGGAATCTATTAAATTTAAAGGGCGCTTAATGCCGGGAAAACTTCTGCTTGTTGATATCGAAGAGGGGCGTATTATTCCTGATTCAGAAATTAAACAACAGATAGTCAGTCAGAAGCCCTATAAACAGTGGGTTGCCGATAACAAAATAGATCTTTCCGACGTTCCCGATGTCACCGCTTTTGATGATACAGTTTCTGATGAACGACTCTACTCTTTGCAGCATCAGTACGGCTACAACCGCGAAGAGCTAGAGAAGCTTTTACCAGCCCTGGCAAAAGACGGGCAGGAGATCACCGGATCAATGGGTACAGATACCCCTCTTGCAGTCCTTTCCGATATACCACAGAGGCTTTTCAGTTATTTTAAACAGGTTTTTGCTCAGGTTACCAATCCGGCAATTGACCCGATTCGTGAAGAGCTGGTGATGACATTGACCAGTTTTCTGGGTAGTCAGAAAAACCTTCTGGAAGAGACTCCTGAACATTGCCGCATGCTTAAGGTACTTAATCCTGTGCTTACCAACCGGGATCTTGCTAAATTACGGGAGTGGAATAATCCCCATTTTAAAACTGCAACAATTGATGCTACTTTCCCGGCTTCTGAGGGTGAAGCCGGTTTGCAAAAGGCTATGGACAGAATCGGTCGTGATGCCGAGAAATTTATTACCGAAGGATATACATTTCTTATACTCTCTGATCATCTCTTTGGCGAAAATAATGTTCCAATTCCGTCACTTCTTGCTTCGGCCGGTCTTCATCACCATCTGATCCGTCAAAAAAAACGAACACAGTGTTCAATAATAGTCGAATCTGCCGAGCCTCGAGAGGTTCATCACTTTTCTCTTCTCTTTGGTTACGGAGCCGATGCGGTCAATCCATATGGAGCCTATGCTGTTTTACAGGGGCTTATACGTGCGGGAAGATTGGGCTCATTAAATTATGATACTGCTGTATATAACTACTGCAAGGGAATATCCAAGGGAATTTTAAAGGTTCTTTCCAAAATGGGTATTTCAACACTGCGTTCTTATCGAGGTGCTCAGGTTTTTGAGGCTGTAGGTCTTGGATCAGAACTTGTCGATACCTGTTTTACTACAACTCCGTCACGTCTGGGTGGTATCGGTATGGAACAGCTTGCTACCGAGATTATTCATGCTCATAAGACAGCCTTCGTAGAACGACCTGCTCTGCTGTTCAGTGAAGGTCTTTATCGCTGGCGTCGCAATGGTGAAGCGCATGCATGGAACCCTGAAACAATTCATATGCTGCAGTGGGCAACCCGTATTGGTGATTACGATAAATTCAAGAAGTTCACAACTCTTGTGAATGATTATAATCGGAAACCGAATGTAATAAGGGGGCTTCTGGATTTTACAAAGGCTACCCCCGTGCCTCTTGACGAGGTCGAATCTGAAGAAGAGATTATGAAACGCTTTACTACAGGCGCCATGTCGTTCGGGTCAATCTCCAAAGAGGCTCACGAGACAATCGCTAAGGCTCTTAACTCTATCAAAGGACGTTCCAACTCGGGTGAGGGAGGAGAAGATCCTGCCCGTTTTACTCCTGATAAAGATGGCATGCTTGCTCGTTCGGCAATTAAGCAGGTTGCCTCGGGACGTTTCGGAGTAACATCACACTATCTGGCAAACGCCGACGAGATACAGATAAAGCTGGCTCAGGGAGCAAAACCCGGAGAGGGTGGGCAGCTTCCAGGCCATAAGGTCGACATCAAGATTGCTGCAACACGTCATTCAACACCGGGTGTGACGCTCATATCTCCGCCTCCTCATCATGACATCTATTCTATCGAAGATCTTGCACAGTTGATCTTCGATTTAAAAAATGCTAACCCTGAAGCGCGGATCTCTGTTAAGCTGGTGAGTGAAACCGGTGTTGGTACCATCGCTTCGGGTGTTGCCAAGGCGCATGCCGATAATATTTTAATTTCAGGCTATGATGGAGGAACAGGAGCCTCTCCTCAGAGTTCCATTCGTCACGCTGGTCTTCCATGGGAGATAGGCATGGCCGAGACACATCAGACTCTCGTTCTTAATGATTTGAGGGGGCGTGTGCGCATGCAGACTGACGGTCAGCTCAAAACGGGCCGGGATGTTGTTATTGCCGGAATGATCGGAGCCGAAGAGTTCGGTTTCGGTACATCGGCACTGATAGTTCTTGGTTGTACAATGATGCGAAAATGTCATCTGAATACATGCCCATTTGGCGTTGCTACTCAGGATCCGGCACTGCGCAAAAAGTTTCCGGGCAAACCAGAGTATCTGATTAACTTTTTCAGATTTCTTGCGCGTGATGTTCGTGAGACAATGGCAGAGCTTGGTATTCGTCATTTTAACGATCTGATTGGTCGTACCGATCTGTTGCAACAGCGATCGATTTCTCACTGGAAGGCTGGTCATCTTGACCTCTCGGCACTTCTGCACCGTCCTGCCGAGGCCGACAAATATGCTACCTATTGCACCCAGGATCAGGTTCACAAAATTAGTTCAATTCTTGATCGAACTATTATGGCTGATGCCAGGTACGCTATTGAAAAGGGTGAAAAGGTTCAGCTTTCATACCCTATAGCCAACACCGACAGAACTGTCGGAACCATGCTTTCGTACACAATATCAGATAAGTATGGTGAATCCGGACTCCCTGATGATACAATCAAAGCTGTTTTTACAGGTTCGGCCGGACAGAGTTTTGGCGCTTTTCTTGCCCGGGGCGTTACCTTTCGGCTTGAAGGTGATTCAAATGACTATTTTGGAAAGGGGCTTTCAGGAGGGCGTCTGATTGTTGTTCCACCGGAAGGATCCCGTTTTGAGGCTCATAAGAGTATAATTATCGGTAACACTGTTCTTTATGGAGCAACATCCGGTGAGGCCTATGTTCGCGGTATGGCCGGTGAGCGCTTCTGTGTTCGTAATTCAGGTGCGCTTGCCGTCGTTGAGGGAACAGGAGACCACTGTGCTGAATATATGACAGGTGGAAGGTTGGTTGTTCTTGGACAGGTTGGCCGCAACTTCGGTGCCGGAATGAGTGGTGGTATTGCCTATGTTTACGATGAAGCTAATAACTTTGATTTTTTCTGTAACAAGGGAATGGTCGAGCTGACACGGGTTGGTGATGCAGAAGATCAGCAGTTTTTATTGAAAACAATACAGCAGCATTATGACCATACAGGAAGTAGCGTAGCTAAGGAGATTCTGGATAACTGGTATGCACTGTTAAAGAATTTCGTAAAGGTCATGCCGCTTGAGTATATGCGTGCACTTAACGAGATGAAAATAATTGAGATAAACAAAAAGCTGATTGGAGTAACAGAAGAAGAAGAACTGGGGAGGACTGTCTAATGGGTAACCCGAGAGGATTTTTAACAGTAAAACGAAGAGAGGGGGGATATCGCCCCGTCGAAGAAAGAATAAATGATTATCATGAGGTTGAGGTTCAGCTTGATGAGAACGAACGTAAGGAGCAGGCATCACGGTGTATGGATTGTGGTGTTGCTTTCTGTCATTGGGGATGCCCAGTTGGTAATGTAATGCCAGAGTGGCAGGATGCTATGTACCGGGGTGACTGGAAGAGTGCGTACGAAAACCTTCAGGAGACGAATAATTTTCCCGAGTTTACCGGACGGGTTTGTCCTGCATTGTGTGAGGCCTCGTGTGTGCTGGCCCTCAACGATGAGCCGGTAACAATTCGTCAAAATGAGTGGTATGTAATAGATAAAGCCTGGGAACTGGGGCTTGTTAAACCGCAGCCTCCGAAACAGCGGACGGGTAAAACGGTTGCTGTCATTGGTGGCGGACCTGCAGGTCTTGCTGCGGCAGATAATCTTAACAAGTTGGGGCATTCGGTTACCCTTTTCGAGGCCGAGGCCTTTGTTGGTGGATTTATCCGTTATGGTATTCCGGATTTTAAACTGGATAAGAAGGTGATCGAGCGCCGTGTTAATCTCATGGCCGAAGAGGGCGTTGTGTTTAAAACGTCAACCCGTGTAGGAACCGATATAACCACGGCCGAATTAAAAGCCAATTTTGATGCGGTTTGTATAACTATTGGTGCACGTCAACCACGGGATTTGGCCTGTGAGGGACGCGAAACCAAAGGAATTCATTTCGCATATGACTATCTTTCGCAGCAGAATAAGAGCTGTTCCGGTGAGAAGGTTTGTCTGGAATCGCTGATACAGGCTCTTGATAAGAATGTTGTTGTTATCGGTGGCGGTGATACGGGTAGTGACTGTGTCGGAACGGCAAATCGACAGGGCGCACATTCTGTTTATCAGCTTGAACTTCTGCCACAACCACCAGAGCATCGTACCGATGATATGCCATGGCCACTGTGGCCACGTCTTCACAAAGTTTCGAGTTCGCATAAAGAGGGATGTATTCGACTCTGGTCAGTTTTAACTAAACGTATCGAGTCAGACAGCAGTGGAAATGTTTGTAAAATTCATGCAGTTAAGGTCGAGTGGGAAAAGGATGAAAGTGGCCGATTTGCCATGAAAGAGGTTCCCGGTTCAGATTTTACACTTGAAGCCGACCTTGTTCTTCTTGCCATGGGTTTTGTGCATCCTGAACATGATGGCCCTGTAAACGATCTTGATCTTGAAAAAGATGGTCGTGGAAATATAAAAGTAGACGAATCATTTAAGACAAGCCTTCCTGCGGTCTTTGCAGCCGGAGACGCAAGACGGGGAGCTTCACTTGTTGTTTATGCCATCGACGAGGGGCGTCGTGCAGCTTCTGCGATTGATGACTATTTGACGTCACAGAAATAAAGCCGCAGTACTGTATTATCTGCTTATGATTTTATAATAAGCATTTCACAAAGCATTTGTTAAAATAATACCAGGTAATATGGTTTGCCTGGTATTTTTTTACAGATCTGCCTGAAAAAAGCCCCCTCTCAGTAACAAGATTATCATGCCGAAAAGAATTGTATTTGAATTATATGAGCTATTTTTATTACCATCATCTTATCAAATTACTAAATAAGGGCATAAATTAATGAAATTAACCGGAAAACAGCGCGGATATTTGAGAAAACTTGCACAGGATCTCGATCCCTGTGTTACAATTGGCAAACAGGGGCTTTCTGAACAGATTATAAAGGCCACAATAGAGGCGCTGGATTGTCATGAACTGATAAAAATACGTTTTTCTGATTTCAAAGACGAAAAAAACAGTCTTGTTGATCAGCTTGCGGAGCAGACAAAGTCACAGATTGCCGGACGAATTGGTCATGTCGCAATTTTGTTCAGGCGCAACAGTGATGAAGAGAAGCGAAAAATTTCCTTTAAAGAGTAGCTTTTACTTGAAGTTAGAGTGATAGATTATTTTGTACCATATAACATTCTTGACGTACTGTGTAGGGTTATGTAAATTGGGGCTTTGTCGATAAGATTGATGTGTCAGATCCTGTTTAAACCTGATTTATTATAAGGATGCAGTGCCAATGGCTAAAAAAACCTCTCTTCGCAAGCGGATGATCTTCTATTTTATCCTGATTGCTTTTGCTAATGTCTTTGTTGCCGGCGAAATCATATTCGAAATAACCAGCAACTCCTATCGCACTCAGGTTTATAAAAATATCGACAATCCCGATCAGGCATCACGTATCGAAGTAATTGATACAATGCTTAATGATCTTGTGAAAAAATACATTGTTCTTGTCTCTATCCTGATTCTTGTATCTTCTGTAATTCTTTTTCTGTTTGTGGTTCAGATTGTCTCTCCATTAAACTATATGATCAATGTTGCCGACAAGATGTCAGACGGAGATTTGAGTCTTCGAGTTAAGATCCGCTCAAATGATGAACTCTCGGATCTTGGTAATCTGATAAACGATCTTTCCAATAATATTCAGGAGATTATTGCACAGGTTGAACGACTCAGTTTCGATATGACCAAATTGTGCGAGTTGCACTCTAAAAACATCAGACGACACAGCAAGTTGCCGGGGGTCTTTAAAAAAGAGACCGACACGATGGATACCCTTTCTCAAAACCTCCTGTTTCTTAAAAATAGTTACATATTGTATGCAATTGATTCTTTTAAACGAAACTATATGTACAAGGATAATTAACGGTTATGATTGAATATATTTGGCTGATTCCAGTTGGAATGGCAATATCCACATTTGCGTCAATAATTGGAATTGGTGGTGGTCTGATATGGGCGCCTTTCTTTATCCTGATCTTAAAAATGCCTCCTCAGCATGCAGCGATATATTCTTTTGCTGTACAGATCGTTGGTATGGGGTCAGCCACCATCTCGAATGTTTTGCATAAAAATATATACTGGAAGCTCTTTTTCTATCTAATGCCGATAGTATTTGTCGGTGAGCTTGTCGGTTCTTTTTTAAATCAGCGTGTAATTTCGGCTGATCTTCTTCAGGGGGCGATGGGTGTTATGAGTATCTTTGTCAGCCTCTTCTTTGCTTTTCAGCCAGAACGATACGACGCAGTTTTAAATGAAGATCGTAAAACTACTCCTCCACCCTGGTTAATGTTTCTCTGCATACCATTTGGCAGCTTTTCAGGTCTTTTTTCTGTTGGTATAGGCGATAATCTTGTACCTCTATTCAGAGGCAAACTTAAAATTTCAATGGCAAATGCGGTTGGAACCTGTCTTTTTATGAACCTGATTATAGCGATAATAGGTTTAACGCTGCACCTGGGGTTGAGCGAGAATAGTATCGATTTTTTGAATATTGATGTTCTTTCAATGTGCTGGGTTGGCGTCTTTATCGGTGGTCAGATGGGTCCTCGGTTAAGTGGTTATATAGGCGACAACCGGCTTAAGGAGATGTTTATCTTTATCCTGATGTTAATAGGTATTCATCTTATCTATAAGGCAATGTAGCTTAGTACCACTTTCTTCTCGGGAAGAGAGGGTAGTTGTTTTTAAAAAAACATGTGCTATGTTCTTTCTTTTTGTGGCAAAAAGAAAGAACCAAAGAAAAAGCCACGAGGGCTGCCGCCCCTCGACCCCGCATGAAAGGATTATTCATCTGGTTTTGTAAGGTTTCATTTATGTGATTTTGGTACGTAATTCCTGCTTTGCACTGTCCGCTATGATGGCATCCTGCCATAATCGCTACCGCGCCGACAATATAGCCAAAACAATTGCGCAGTCCTCAAGCGCAAATGTTTTGGCGATTTCGGGCGATTAGCCCGAAAATACTCCATAAACGAATCACCATTCTCGCGGAGCGGTAGCGACGCGAAGTGGTGACTTAATACCGGCGCTTGTTTACTTGATTTGGAAATGCTGGTTTAATAGATTATATTCTAAACGGTTTTTTGGATTTCTCGTAATCGTTGATTATGTTGCTGCTTCGATTAATTATCCAGAGTGTATTTCCCATTATTCATTTTTCACTATTAATTATTCATTGCCTTTTTAGGGGCGATTAGCCCGAAAATACTCCATAAACGAATCACCACTCTCGCGGAGCGACAGCGACGCGAAGTGGTGACTTAATACCGGCGCTTGTTTACTTAAATTGAAATTCTGGTTTTATGAGCTTTATTTAAAACGGTTGTTAAAGTTCTTATTTGTTGAGAAACAACAATTGTTCATTGTTCATTTTTCACTATTAATTATTCATTGCCTTATTCATTGCCTTTCTTCGGTTTGTCAAAGAGGTATTGTGAGTACCGGGTTGTCTGTGCGTGCAACCCGGTATCATGATTTGTTTATCTAAAGTTTAGCGACTATGGCATCGCCCATTTCGGTAGTATTGACTTTTTTGCATCCTTCAGAGAAAATATCACCGGTACGTAATCCATCATTTAAAACTGCTGTTATCGCGTTAAATATATTATCATAAGCCTTATCCATTCCAAAGCTGAATTTTAACATCATTGCTGCGGATAATATCTGAGCGATAGGGTTGGCTATACCTTTTCCGGCGATATCCGGAGCCGATCCGCCTGCCGGTTCGTAAAGACCAAAACTTCCCTCCGACAATGAGGCCGATGGCAACATGCCAAGAGATCCGGTTATCATGGATGCTTCATCCGATAGAATGTCGCCGAACATGTTTCCACAGAGTACTACGTCAAACTGCTTCGGGTTTTTCACAAGCTGCATCGCGGCATTATCCACATACATATTTGTCAGTTCAACTTCGGGGTACTCTTTTGCGACACCGGCTACAATTTCTCGCCAGAACACCATCGAGTTTAAAACATTGGCTTTATCTATAGAGACAACTTTTTTACCTCTTTTCATTGCGGCCTGAAACGCCACATGGGTAATTCTTTCAATTTCGGGTCTTGTGTAAACAAGTGTATCAAAGGCGCGGTCGGCCTCGATCCCTTTTGGCTGGCCAAAGTAAATTCCCCCGGTCAACTCGCGAATAACAAGAATATCAAAACCGTCACCGATTATTTCAGATTTTATTGGTGACGCCTCTTTTAACGCCGGAAAAATAATCGCAGGGCGCAGGTTCGCGTAAAGATTGAATATCTTTCTAAGCGGTAAAAGTGCCGCGCGCTCAGGTTGCTCATCGGGTGGAAGTGTCTCCCATTTCGGACCGCCAACTGAGCCGAAAAGAATGGCGTCAGATGCTTTACAGGTCTCAAGGGTTGTTTCGGGCAAGGCCTTTCCGTGGTTATCAATAGCTGCTCCACCGACATCTGCATGGGTGTAGGTAAAACCTATTTGTTCTTTTTTAGCAATAACATCCAGTACTTTCAGGGCTTCAGCCATGACTTCAGGGCCAATTCCATCACCGGGAAGCACAGCTATATTGTAGTTTTTCATTTTCAGTCCTCCATTCTTTATAAATAGTAAAGATACTTTAGTAGAGGTAAAGTCTATGTCAACAATTTTTGAAAATAAATAAGGGACGGTTACTGAATTACCAGTGGTTGCCAAAAATAGGAAATTGAACTTGATAGGGTGATTTAATCTGTTAGAATTGCTCTATAGTCAAGCAGCAGCAGAAATTATATTTAAGACATTCTATCTGTTCTGATAGCTGTTTGGCAGCCTATTCTGGTTAAGTGGCAGGATAATTGTGTATATGAAAAATGATCGTTTTATTGCTCCTAGGATCACTTCCCGTATAACTTATGGTCTTTTGCGTCTTATTTCCTGGGATACTGATATATCGGTTGTCGAAGCCGAAAGAGGGTTTGTATTTGCAGTTTTTCCGCATAATTCCAATTTTGATGCTGTTCTGGGTTATCTTACCTTCAAAACCGCTGGCCTAAGAGCAGCTACCCTTGCAAAGAGTGAACTATTTCGGTTTCCTTTGGGTATTGTCATGCGTGCTCTGGGCGGAATCCCGGTTAACCGTAGCCAACATTCCGACATGGTTTCTGAAATGGTTTCGCATTTTAAGAAAACCCCCGGATTTGTACTTGCCATTGCACCCGAAGGAACCCGCAAAAAGACCTCGTCTATAAAAAGCGGTTTCTGGTACATTGCCAAAGGCGCTGGGGTCAACATTCATCTTCTCTACTTCGATAAGCAAAACCGCCGTATACGGCGGCTTGATATCTTCACTCCCGGTGAATCATTTGAGGAGGATATCATCCTGATCTCCGATATTTACCGAAAAGCAGGTTATACCATTCCTTTGGCCTCGAAATTGAGTCAGGCTCCATTCTGCACAGTGGAGTCAGCTTCCGAGTAGTGTGTAACCATGGCAAAGGCTCCGAAAAGCAGTCCGGTGTAAAAAATGTCGCCGGCTAACATATTTCTAAAAAACGGCACAGCTGCTATGTAACAACTGATTAGGCCCGAGATGTTTTTTGGGTACATGTCCCAAATAAACCAGACAGCAAAGTTTGTAATAAGGAAAAAGAGCAGTGATGAACCAAGAACTGCTGATAATGTTCGTAGAGGTGTAACCCTCTTTCTCAGAAAAAAGGCAAAAGCCGTAATAAGAAGGATTGTGCCATACATAATGGGATTTATAATTCCATAATTATAGCCACTGATCGTTTGACTGAGAACCATATCAGAGATAAAAAAACCGGCGATGGGTACCAGCATGGCAATACTTTTCCTACCGATGTATGCTGCCGAGAAGAGTGCTATTGCAGTCAAGGGTGTAACGTTTGCTGGATGCGGAGCAAGTCTGGAAATCAGGGCAAAAATAATGAGAAAAAGCACAGTAATAGTTCGGTTTTTTTGTAAAAATTCTTTCATAGTGGTCTCCATTGGTTACAGTGTTTCCCAGAAGAAATCTACCCAGCGATCATCATCTATATATTCGCCAATGTAATACTCTTTAATGGGGTGTTTGGAAATCAGACATGCAACATCCATATCAATTCCTTTATAAATCTCAAGAATTTTTTTTATTGTCTTTCCAGAGTCATAGATGTCATCACAAAGAAGATATTTACCATGAGCAAGATCCGGTTTGTGACCGATCTTGAATTCACGCTGCTCCTGCCCTGCATAAGAAGAAATTTCAAGGTAGTTAACAGGTATGTTAAGATTGTTAGATATCAGGTAAGATAGCATAAACCCTCCGCGTAAAGGGCAAAGAATCTCGTTGTATTCTATTCCACTGCGTTTAATATCTGCAACAATGCTGTAGCCAAGTTTTTTGAATCTTTCAAAGTCAACTTTTAAGTGATTCATTACATACTCTCCATTTAAGCCAATACACCATAGACTATATCATCCTTCTAAAGTGCAAACAAGATTTAATTGTCATTAGTTGAAAGCGGGAAACTGATAAAGAAATTTATTAATCTTAAGAGACATAATTGACGATAGCTAATGTAGTGGTTAGTAAAAATATTGCTGCTTCGAGAAAATGAATAGGGGGCGCTCCTGTTCATTTATGAGCGCGGTTGATGAGTTTTAACCGGCGTCTTGCATCAACGTATTGTTAATTAAAATTGGAAAGTCATGGCAATTGAGGTAATTATAAGTATGTATAAGTTAAAGGTCTTCAAATACTCTTTTTTTATAGCTGGTTGTCTATTTTGCCTCGCTTCTGTACCGGCATTGGGCAATTCAGAAGAGCTAGAGCGTATTGCTGATGATGCCCGTTTCAGTAATGCCTATTACCTGGTGACAATAGACCGGAAGGATAAAGCCATAACACTTCTTTCTGAATATATTGAAGTATATATAAATGGAGCACACCGGAAAAAGGCACTACTGACAATTGCTGACATCTATTTTGAACGATTTGATTATCTTCGTGCGACAAATTTTTACATGATGCTCTTTGAGGAGTATCCGAACAGTGAAGAGGGGGTCGAGGCCTACTACCGAACCGGTTTGAGCTATGTAAAGATGGGTGACCGAAAAAGGGCTTCAGAAATTTTTGGTGATATTGTAGACAACTATGCTCAGTTTGCTGCAGCGGATAAGGCCCGACTGGAGCATTCCATAACAGTTCTGTTATCAGAATAGGGGGATGGCTGTGAAAAAAGCAGTTTTGACTGTCAGTGTGCTTCTTTTTATGGTGACAATTACCATAATAACGGCAGATGACTGGGGCGACACAAACGCCTCCTTTGCAGACATTTCTCTTGTTATGGAGGCCTATGGCTTTGCCGGAATTGTCCCAGAACCCGATTCTCCCTTTATGTCGGCTTTGAAGTCTGACATAGCCAGGCAGGTTGGTGCATTCGAGAAGAGCCCAGCAATAGATACTGCGGCCGAGTTTCTGACTGCGGCTCTTTTTTCAGATCTATTGCCACAAGATCCAGAAAAACAGGAAACTGTAATTCAGCATTTATCCTTCGGGAGTGCAGGGGCACGCAAAATAGCGGCTATCTGGTTCGAAAAAAGTGCCACTTCGGGTATCTCCTTTGACGAACCTGTTAACTATATAGCTAAAAAGGCTGACGTTCCGAAAGAAAGCCTTCATTATTTCTATCGTGCGGCTATTACGGATAAAATTGCCGGTATTGCAGCACAATCTTTTAAGGATGCTGCCCCCGGTTATTTTACATACCCCAAAAGCAGCTCGGGTGGTTCTAAAGATGAGCACGTGGTTGCGATAATAACACGATACTTCTGTTACCCGACTAAGGAAAACTTTAGTACTGTAAGTTCGGCAGTTAACTATTTTGGAAGGAAAGGAACTACGTCTCAGAGGGATATGGCTCAGTTTCGTATTCTGGTCTCTTTTCTTGAGAAATTGTCTCCACAGTTGCGGAAACGGATTACAGCAGAGCTTTAGCAAATGACGACCTGAAAGAGAATATCTCTGTGTCTACTCTTCTGTCTCTTTCGAAAGACGGTTGCAGATTTCTGTCTTATCGCGAGATATTTGTTCTTTTAACTCTTCGAAGTTTGCGAATATTATCTCATCCCTTATCTTCGAAACCAATTCAATCTTTATATTGGAATCATAAAGCGATGAATTGAAGTCAAGTATATGTGCCTCGACTGAAAGCTCCTGTTCATTTGATACTGTTGGATTGGTGCCGATATTTAACATTGCATTATAGCGCAATCCTTCGTACCAAACGAAGGCTGCATAAACTCCAAGTGGCGGAATATATTTGTCATAGGGTAATTTAATATTTGCCGTAGGGAACCCGATTGTTCTTCCTATCTGCTTTCCATGAATGACTACGCCTTCAAGACTAAAATAGCGCCCCAGCATCTCTGCCGCAGTCTCAACCCTTCCATTGTCAAGAGCCTCTTTTATTCTCGAAGATGAGATTGGATCATTTATATAGAGTATAGGTGGAACTCGGTCTAATTTGAAATTGTGTTTTGTTGCAATTAAGCTTAGGTTCTCAAAGGAGCCGTTTTTATCTCTTCCGATATGATGATCGTAACCTGCAATATAATGCTTCATATTAAAATGTTTTACTAGGTGTTTCATGTAAGCTTCAGGTTTTAACGAGGCAAAGTCATTGTTAAATTGAATAGGAATGATGTAGTCAATTGCATCTTCCAGTAACAGGGTTTTTTCAGCATGTGGTGAAAGAACATAATGAGCCAGATCCGGATTAAAAAAAAGTCGTGGGTGCCTTTCAAAAGTGATTAGAATACGTTTATATCTGTTGTTGATGGCTATTGAGTTCAGAGTGTCCAGGATTTTCCCATGTCCCTTGTGAACACCGTCAAAATTCCCGGTAGTTACAGCACACTCCTCTGCAATAAAGGATTCGAATTTAATTGTTTTCATTACGGTTATATTAAACTGCTTCACAAATCATCAACAGGCCTACATCTTTTCAAAAATGTATTCAGTTGTTTTCAATGCGAAAGTGTATCCTTTTCCACATGTATTTATTTTTTTTGTAAAATGAGGTGATGTAAAAGTCATGGTCCGTGGCATTTTCAATGATGTTAAGTCCAATTTTGTTTGATTGGTCAGGTACTTCCAAATTTCCATCTTTGCTTAAAGAAATTTTTATCTTGTTTTCAGAGAGGCTGTTAAGATCAGTTACATGCAGTTCGTCGGTGAAATCAGCAATAGCATCAATATTCGATTCGTCAACTGAACCCTTATCCGAAAGAAAAGTGAAGTAATCAAAGTAATCTCCAAATTCTTCAATGCTAACAGCCACAAAATCATTGCAGGGATAAACCTTTACAAAAAAATATCCGGCTGCCTTTTGCCCCCGTGATATATTTGCTACTACCTCTCTCAGCATTGAAAATTGAGAATTAAGTATCAATTCATTCATAACAAATCTAAAATGCTTCTGGCGTAACCATTTAAATCTGTCTTCTATTCGCAATATCTCTTTGTTGAAGTTGCGAAAATGTTTTTCGCCTAATCCGACGACATATAAAAATGGCTGAGTTATACGACCCTTTTCATCATAGCTAGCTTCCAGTTTTATTCTGTTTTTTTGTTCGTTCAAACGCTTTCGAAATCGTAGGGGGACAGTTTTGTTGTAGTTAATTATTTCCATTTTCCATCCAAAAAAATACTCTATCTTATCATGCCTGATCTATGATAAGCCGAGAGTGACATAATCAATTCATTCAATTACTCTATCTTATCATGCCGGATCCGTGATAAGAAAAGAGTGACAAAATCAATCCATTAAATTGCTTCATCTTATCATGCCTGAGCTATGATAAGCCAAGAGTGACAGAATCAATTCATTCAAGTCCTCTATCTTATCATGCCTGATTTATGATAAGCCAAGAGTGACAGAATCAATTCATTTAATTACTTCATCTTATCATGCCCGATTTGTGATAAGAAAAGAGTGAAAACCAATTCACTCAATCACTTTTTCTAACCACGCTTGATCTTTGGTCAGAAAGAAGTGAAAAACTAAATTTAAATTTCATCTTCCCC
>JAQIBV010000031.1 GCA_027858855.1 Spirochaetota bacterium
AGTTGAGGAAGTCATGAGTAAAAACAGTACGGTAATTATTGAAATACTAACTGCAAATAAAAAGCCCCCTTTGGGGGTTGGGGGCATATAGATTAAGATTTGTGGGTAGAAGTCAGGCCGAAGGCGGGGGGTGACAAACCAACTAATGATATCAATGATGCTTACAGTTAAAATTAGATAATAATCACAAAAATTCATAGTTAATCAATAAAAATCTTTACAAATGATAATGATTATCAATTATTGCAGTAGTTCAGCTGTTTGAATAAATATGATTGTAAATATTTATTCAAAATTTGAACTTAATAAATGTTTTGTCGCACCTTTGGCGATTGACAAAAGCCTCTATTTTTGATGTATAAAGGCAATTAAAAAAAATGATGCAGTTTTTTGGTGCTAACTAGGTTTTTAGAACTCATTAAGATTTAAAAAAATAATATTGAGGAGGGTAGTATGAGTAAAACTATTGAAAATTTACAGGCTGCTTTTGCAGGCGAATCACAGGCACGTAATAAATATACCTATTGGGCAGAGCAGGCGCGAAAAGAGGGCTTTCACTACATTGCTAAAATTTTTGACGAGACCGCCGAGAATGAGCGTCGACATGCCAAGGATGAGTTTATTCTGCTTGGTGGCATTGGAGATACAGCTGCGAATTTGAAGGCGGCAATGGAAGGTGAGGATTACGAAGTAAAAACTATGTATTCTGATTTTGCTAAAGAGGCAGACGAAGAGGGAAACAAAGAGGCTGCAAACTTATTTAAACAGATTATTAAGGTAGAGGCACATCACCGTGACCGCTATAAGAGCCTGCTTTCTATGGTCGAAAATGGAACCGTTTTTGAACGCGAAGAGCCGATAAAATGGAAATGCGGAGTTTGTGGATATATTCACGAGGGCAAAACACCACCCGAAAAGTGCCCCTGCTGTAAACATGCAAAAAACCATTATGAACCTGCAAATCTTGATATCTAATAAACACAAAAGGCGCCATTGGGCGCCTTTTATTTTGTTCTATTTTAGTCTCTTATAATTTCTATTCCAATTTAACAAGATAATTATAAACATCGCCAAGTGTAATGAAATCGCTGCTTAAAATCGTGATAAGGTCGGCGCTAAAGAGCTCTTTGTTATGCTCTTTGCTACATGACCAGTAAAAACTTTTTTTCATTAACCATGGGCTCAATTCTTGAATTTGTTTGGAGTTTAATGTTTCCGGATAATGTTTTACAGGAGGGCGTTTGTAGTTTTCAGCATTAAGTTCTAGTTTTGAGTCTACAACAGCAACTGATTTTAAGAATGGTTCAGGTTCTGCTAATAATTTATCACGAAACATTCTCATATAACCTGGGGTGGCAGAATAAAATCCCATGCCGTAACTCCACTTGTCATATGAAATGTCAAAATAGAAAGAGGGTGTAAAAAGACTGACACTTCCTCTTGGTTTGAAAACTAACCACATATTAGCTCGTAGTGGTGATTTGTTTGATGAAAAACGGACGTCTCGAAAAATCTTAGAAATCGTACGACCGACCCTAGGCTCGATATCAATTTGTGGATCAATTGACGAGATTGTTGGTGCCAACTCATTAAACAGTTGCTTCATTGGGTGCACCAAAACTTTTTCGTATCTATTGCGATTGTCATTTAGCCACTCTTTGCTGTTATTATTTACTGTATCATTTAAAAAGCTTATAGTGTCTTTTGAAAATCCTTCAAAACTGGAAATTTCAGCCATTTTTCTTCTCCTCTTCGATACAGTTATCCAGTATGTGTGCAAGATCATCTTCGAAGCGTTCAATAGCTTCTTCATTCATCCCTTTGTAAAATATGTCACACATACGTTCAGATATTCGTTTAAATTTGCGTTGAAAAAATCGGTCTTTATCCGTGCGATAAATAAGAAGAACTCTTCGGTCTTCAGCAGACGGTTTGCGAATGATAAAGTCATCCCGTTCCAGCCGATCGAGCATTCCTGTCAAAGTTGACCGTTCAAGCATTGTTTTTTTTGACAGAGTAGTGATGGGAATGCCGTCCTGTTCCCAAAGGGCAAAAAGAATTCGTCCCTGTGCGGAATTGATTTCGATTACTCCTTCCTGTTGAAGAATTCTGTTAAAAATTCTTCCCGATACCTGATGTATTTTTGAGATCAAAAAGCCGCCATTTCTTTTTATCATAGTTAACTTAGGCTCCATTCGGCAACTGAGAGGTTTTCATATAAACGTATTCTAATGGGGTTAAGGCGGAGAATTGAATAATCCGGGTCAAACTTACCTCCGGGGTAGTACATCTCCCAGCCTTGTTGCCAATAAACTGCCTTTTTTTGAGAGTCTAAGATCAATTCCATATCTCCAGAGACCCATACTCCCTTGAATTTATCCGAAAGACAGTAGTAGATTGAAACTCGATTATTATTATTAATCTGACTGATTTTTGCCGAATTAGTGTTTGTCGTAAATATCAAGGTGTTGCCATCACCAAGCTCGTTAATTATTTTGGAAAGAGAGGGGTATTGTTGACTATTTCGCAGATTAAGCAGAGCACGTGATTCGGGATATCCATCACTGTTTAATGTGGTAAGAACAGCGACTGGTGCGGAAGCGATAATTGCCATGGATTTTTCTATTCTGGTCATTTTTTATTCTCTATGAGAGATAATGTTTTATAAAGTATATTACTATATAGTAGTAATATAGGTCAATTATATTATAAAAAATCTATCTGTTTGACGACAAAAAATTTGATCTGTTTAGCTGTAAACTGTATTTTCAATTTATCAGAATTGATTAAACAGACCTTGTCGGATGGTAATGGATGAGAATTGCAAATAAGCTTCCACTGCTGATTGCCGCGTGCATGGTTATCTGGCTTATTGCCTGTAACGGATTTTATCTGTACGCCACCCTCTTTGACGAAAAGCCATGTTCAGAAATTGTCAGTCAACTGAAATCAAATGATGGCGTTTTACCGGATGACACCACTCATGCAGATGAACAGAAAATCAGCCTTACTGAAGTCAACTCTCATTCAGTTTTATCAATATTCGATAAGGTCAACTCCCAGATGTATGCCGGATCAACCTATCCTGCTATTCTGATTGTTATTGTTCTGTTTCAAATAATTCTTATCATCCTCTTCATTAAATCTAATCGTCGTCGTGAAAAAAGTGCGTCAGAATTGCGCCGTTCGCGTGAAATGTTCACACAGGTCTTTAATCGTTCACCCGCCTATAAGATGATTGTAGAGGGTGAGTCTGGAAAGATAATCAATGCCAATAATATATTTATCGAGCTTGCCGGTGTCGATGTAATTGGGAAAACCATCTTATTTTACAAATATATTTTGATCAGCTTAATTTTTTCGCGAGTATCTTGTTTACCATCTGAGGGTTAGCCTTACCTTTAGCAGCCTTCATAACCTGGCCTACAAGAAAGCCCTTGGCCTTGTCCTTTCCGTTTTTAATTTCATCTACAATTTCGGGGTTAGCCTTCAGAACTTCATCCACCATCGCTTCAATCGCTCCTGTGTCTGTTACCTGAGTCAGCCCCTCATCCTCGACAATTTTCTTTGGAGAATTACCGGTTTCAACCATTCGGCCAAGAACAGTTTTGGCAATTTTTCCGCTGATAACGGAAGAGTCGATAAGCTGAAGAAGCTCGGTCATCATTTCATGAGTAACCTTAAAGTTCTGCATCTGCTCAATGTTTTCCACAAATGAGAGCAGCTCATTTGCAATCCAGTTCGCTGCCTTTTTTGCGTCGATTCCCGTGCTAACAACCTGTTCGAAATAGTCTGCAAGCGACCTGGAAGAACAGAGTGTCTCTGCGTCAAGATCGGAAAGTGCGTACTCGTCTTTAAAACGTATAAGTTTCTGAATAGGCAATTCGGGTAATTCAGCTCGCATGGCTTCAATCTGTTCATCAGTAACGCTAATCGGAGCAAGGTCGGGATCGGGAAAGTAGCGATAGTCGTGCGCCTCCTCTTTGGATCGCATACTCTCGGTTGTGGACTTGTCCGGGTTCCACAGTCGCGTCTCCTGCTTGATGCGCTCTTTATCTTCAATCATAATTGTCTGTCTTTTTATCTCATGCTCAATCGCAGCCTTAACCGCCTTGAAAGAATTCATGTTCTTAACTTCTACTTTTTCACCAAGTTTA
Organism: Spirochaetota bacterium; assembly: GCA_027858855.1. Lineage (GTDB taxonomy): Bacteria > Spirochaetota > UBA4802 > UBA4802 > JAFGJZ01 > JAFGRW01. The sequence continues at coordinate 4,158 of JAQIBV010000031.1, forward strand.
GATTCACCACGTGGTCGTAAAGAGATATTCACATCACAGCGAAACGATCCCTCTTCCATGTTACAGTCAGACACGTTTATATAGCGCAGAATTTTCCGAAGATTCATCAGGTACTGGAATGCTTCTTCGCCACTGTGCATGTCGGGTTCCGACACAATCTCCATAAGCGGTACACCGGTACGGTTATAGTCAACATATGAAACAGGGTTGGATATGTCACTGGAGTGAATATTCTTGCCGGCATCCTCTTCCATATGAATACGGGTCAGTTTGATATCGCGAGGGTTACCGTCCGCAACAATAGATACAGTGCCGCCAATGCATATTGGTTTGTCAAACTGTGAGATCTGGTATGCCTTGGGCAGGTCGGGGTAAAAATAGTTTTTACGGTCAAAGACAGAGTAATTGGCGATTTTGCAGTCAAGTGCATGTCCGGCCAGGATTGTCTTTTGAAGAACCTCTTTATTGAGTACGGGTAGCACTCCAGGCATACCTGTACAAACGGGGCATACCTGTGTATTTGACTCTGATCCGAAACCGGTCGGGCATCCGCAGAAAATCTTGGTCTTTGTGTTTAACTGGGCGTGTACTTCTAAACCAATTACCGCTTCCAAATCCATCATAACCTCTCACAAAAAAAATTAGTTGATCAGTGAATCAAATTCATGTTAGCCTAAGTCGGGCGCACTTTTTGTCAAGTAAAAGTGCTTGCTTTCATGGTCTCTGGTTTATGTATGGAAGTGTAAACGCCTTACATAAAAATATGTTCAGGGAGTATTGGGTGGTATGAGCAGGCAGAGGTTAATAAATCTACTTAAACGTGAAGAGTTACGTTTCGGTCTCTTCCTGATAGTTATCATGTTTTTGCTTTCTGCATTCGGATACATTTTCACATCATATCTGCAGTCGCGATCGGTATATAATAATTCTCGTATTTTATCTCTAATTACGCTTCCATCTTTTACCATGAACCGAATTAACAGGCTTATCTATAGCGACTCGGTTGAGAAACGGTTGGCAGGGTACTATTCCGTACTTGATACCGGAATCTATGATCGTGACGCACTGCTTAAACGTTTCCAGATGGAGACAAATGAGTCGGTTCGCAAAGCAATTATCTTCATTGTCTATTATTCTGAAAAAGAGAACGCCAGACCTGTTTTACAAAAACTGGCTTCTGAAAGCGATGAAGTTATTCGTGCATATGTCGAATCCCTGCTAAATCCCGGGGAAACCCCCGTTTATAATTCATCAATTAAATTCTGACAGGTCTTTTTTATGCGAATAGCTCTCTTTGGGGGAACATTTAACCCAGTTCATAATGGTCATCTTGAAAACGCACGGTTTGTCGCCGACGAGTTTGAACTCGATCAGGTATTTTTTATTCCGTCACGTATGCCGGTACATAAGAATATCCATGATGATCCAGGTCCATCCGAGCGTGCTTTGATGGTCGGCAAGGCTGTATCGTTAGATCACCGGTTTCATCTTTCTACAATAGAGCTTGACCGTGAAACACCCTCGTATATGGTATATACAGTACGTGAATTCCGTAAACAGTTTCCGCATGCAGATCTGTTCTTTATTCTTGGTGTTGACAGCCTCAATACCCTTTTCAGCTGGCGGGAGTTTGAGGAGCTCTTAATCAGTCTGCATTTTATTGTGATGAAACGTCCCAACGAGCAGATTTCTTCAGAAATTGTAAAACAGATTCCACAGTTATCAGTTTCAAAGAACAGCTTGATAGATATCAGCTCAACTGATATTCGTCACAAGATTAAGGCAAAAAAAAATTGCAGAGAGCTACTTCCTGCAGATGTGTTATCATATATTATTGAAAAGGGGTTTTACTCACATTGAAAAAACTTATTATTGCTCTTTTTGTCCTTATCGTATTGGGGCTTGTTATAACCAACTTTGTAATTAAGATGAACCTCAGTCGGCGTAATATTGTTGCTCAGCTTCAGACTGAAAACAGCATGATAAATGTTCTGATTGCAGGAAGTAACAATTTCAACGATAACAGGTTTGCATTTTTTTCACTAATCAGTATTAATCCTGACAAAGGAACTGTAGGTATTACATTCATTCCGCCCTCATATAGTGTGGATGCTAATGAAGATGGTTCGGGGGTGCGGATAGACTCAGTTGACCTCGATAATTATTCACTAATATCTTCGGCTCTGGAGCGAGATCTGGGGCTTAAGATTCCCTTTTACATATCTCTATATTCCGTTGATGCACAGAGGATTACTGATCTTATAGAAGGTCTTGACCTCTTTATTTTTGAGGAAAAAAATATTTTACCCAGTCTTTCGTTCGGAATGAACTATCTTGATGGTGAAAAAAGCCTGAAATACATTAATAGTGTAGAAAATAATTCCATATTTTATAAATATGATCGAGTAATGGATGTTGTTTTCTCTTTAGCAGAAAATAGGGAAAAGTATCGTCCCTTCATAAATCGGGCTTTTATTGCTCATGCTTCAGAGACTCTTCGTACGAATTTAACTGTCCGTGAAATAGAGAGTCTTGCACATCTTGCCGTAGACTCATCACGCATTTTCTGGACACTGCTACCCGGACAACTTGAAGAAGACGGCATCTATGTTATGGATGATCTTGCTCGTAATGTTTATAAGGAGTCTTTTCTTAAACAGCTTGTAATTGATGAAACCGGAGAAAAGAATATTAAGGTGACAATCCTGAACGGTACAACAATATCCGGATTAGCCATGAAAACGCGGAATGCGCTTATGCGTGATGGAATCAATGTTGTGCAATTCGGAACCTATTCGGATCAGAAACTTACGAAAACCATGATAATTGACCAGAAGGGGGATCCTGATCGTCTTGAGACCATAAGTGTTAAACTGGGTGTCGAAAATTGCTATCATGTAATTGACAGTACTCAGTTGCACGATATTCTGGTCATAATCGGAAGAGATCAGGGAGCTGAGCTTAATGAATAATAGTTACGAGAATATATTAATTGATCTTAAAAATGCACTTGAAGCAAAAAAGGGTGAAGAGATTGCCGTTCTTGATTTAAGCAAAATTCACTCCTATCTTCACTTTTTTATTATTGTAACAGCAGGTTCACGTATTCACAGTCGTTCTCTTGCAAATGAGGCTGCACAGATAATGGGTGAAGCTGGGTATAATCCCCGTATGACACCGCACGGAGGCAGTGGCTGGACAATAGTCGATGGGTTTGAAATTGTTGTTCACGTTTTTCTTGAAGAGGAGCGCGAGTATTATAATCTTGAACATTTATGGGCCGATGCTGCACGACCTTTGTCTCATAGCTGAAAACTGATAAACAGGCCGGTTGTATAAGTATATCAAATTTAAGGTGCGACATGCTGGATAAGAAAACAAATGAGCTGATTGAAGCTCTTACACGGAATCTGTCTCATGAGGTTAAAAACCCTCTTACAACGATAAAGGGGTATGCTCAACTTATTGAACTGAAATCGACAGATGAGTTTGCCTTAAAGGCAGTAGGAATTATGAATGAACAGATTGAAGCTATTGAGCAGCAATTTGACTCAATCTATTCTGTTTTTCAGGCAGATAGCAAGCCCCAGGTCGAATTTGATCTTTTATCACTGATTAATGCTTCAATTGAAGGTGTTGAGTCAAACCTGAATATTGAATTTGCAAGTGAAGTATCTGAATTGCAGCTCTTGTGTGATAAGAGCAAAATTGTCCGTTTGCTTGATATTTTCCTGACTGGTCTTAATTTCGAATATTTTGATGGATTACAGGTGAAGATGAGCTGCACTGCTTCACAGATTAAAATAGCTTATGAAAACATTACCCTGCCTGAAGATGAAAGCCTTATGCTCTTTTTACCCTTTAGCAGTAAGACTCTATTTAAAGAGGGAACATCCTTTTATGAGATCTACCATATCTGCTTTATTGAAAAATTTGAACTAATTGTTGAAAACTCACCTTTTCTGACCTTTACAATATCGCTTAAATGAATGAATTTCATAAAATCATTGTTGCTGATGACGAACCCTCTATCTGCACACTGTTAACTGATCTTTTGTCTGATCGCTTTGATGTTATTACCGTTTCACGTGGCGATCAGGTTCTGGAAACCATTAAACGTGAGCAGGCCGAAATTGTTATACTAGATATTCATCTTCCCGGTCTTGATGGTATCGAAATTTTGAAACAGATATCGGGTTCATCTTTAAAGGTTACGGTCGTTGTATTAACAGCGTCAAATAGTGTTCAAATGGCAATTACAGCAATGCGCCTTGGCGCTTACGATTACATTGTAAAGCCCTTCGATAATGATAAACTTCTGATTATATTAAAGAATATCAGTGATAAGCTTAAACTGGAAAGCGAAGTTGAAGATCTTCGCGGAGAGATTGGCAAAAAACTTAAGTTCGATTCGCTCGTCGGTCATTCCTCTTCAATCCAGGCAATCTACTCGACAATAGAGAAGGTAATAAATACTAACTCGACCATTCTTATTTCAGGTGCAAGCGGAACCGGTAAGGGGGTTCTTGCACGGGCTATTCACTTTAACAGTGATCGGCGTGATCTGCCGTTTAAGGCTCTCGACTGCAGTACAATTCCCGGAGAGCTGATTGCTTCTGAGCTCTTTGGTCATGAGAAGGGTAGCTTTACCGGTGCGGTAAATCGAAAAATTGGTAAGTTTGAAGCCGTTGCAAGTGGCACACTCTTTCTTGACGAGATCAGTAATCTTAGTTTTGATATGCAGGCTAAACTGCTGATGGTAATACAGGAGCGTGAGTTCGAGCGGATTGGCAGTAATGCTATAATACCGGTTAATGCGCGCATTATTGCTGCGTCTAACCGTAATTTGCTCGAGATGGTGAATGAGGGGCTTTTCCGTGAAGATTTATATTATCGTCTTAATGTTGTTCCCGTTTTTATTCCTCCTCTTAAGAACCGCAGGGAAGATATCCCCGAGTTTATTGAGTTTTTCTTAAAAAAATATAACAATGAATATGGACGCTCAATTCAGATAGACATGAAAGCTCGAATTTATTTAACTGAATACAATTGGCCTGGAAACGTGCGCCAACTTGAGAATACAATTCGACGCCTTGTTCTGCTTGCGGATCATGATACTGTAGTGCGCGCTGATATAGAGACGGTTCTGGTGAATCAGCAGGATCTTCGTAGCAACAATTCTGCCACGCAAAAAAGTCTGCCTGCTTTTTCAGTGTCCATTCTTTCGCCACAGGGTGAACAACTCACTTTTGAAGAGCTTGAAAAAGGTATAATTTTAAAGTCTCTTGAATTTAACAGGTATAACATAACTAAAACCGCCCATAATTTAGGTTTGGCCCGTAAAACCCTTCATAACAAAATCAGAGGATATAATATTGTTATCGAGAAGCATGGTGTTCTGGGAGCATTTCCCGAAAAATAACAGTTCAAACTCTCATGTAACTAATCAGGTCACTTCTGTTTTCTTTTAAAAATATTCGTTATATGCAACTTAATAAATAGTCAGTAGTTAGCTGCGCCCGATTATTTGCATAACCCCGGCATATAAAAAACAGACAATCCGTCCGGATCGTCTATGCAAAAAAAAAGAGTTGCAATTTATAATGTTATATTCATAATCCCAGAACTAATTCATGGGCCTTTAGTTCCTGCCACTTTTCTAATCTCTTTTTGACAATGCCACTGCTTATTTAGATAACCCATGATTCATCTGATTTTAAGGAGCGACATATTAATGAAAAAAACAGTTCTTACAGTTTTAACCCTGTTCTTTATGGTTTCGGTTTTTTTTACATGCGCTGATGAAACAACGCCAGAAGAGAAGTCAGAAAACCAAAAAACTGACTATACAGTCAGTTTCCAGACTAACGGCGAAACTGCTATATCGGATCAGAGTGTTGCGGAGGGTGATACGATAACACGCCCTGATGATCCTGTAAAAAGTGGCTATAACTTAGAGGGCTGGTATTCTAACAGCAGCCTGACCGCTGAATGGAATTTCTCGACAGTGGTAACAGAAGACATGACGCTCTATGCGAAGTGGACTGCCGTTTCTGTTATAAGCTATACAGTCAGTTTCCAGACTAATGGCGGAACTGCAGTATCAGATCAGACGGTGGCGGAAGGCGATACGATAACACGCCCCGGTGATCCTGTAAAAAGTGGCTATAACTTAGAGGGCTGGTATTCTAACAGCAGCCTGACCGCTGAGTGGAATTTCTCGACAGTGGTAACAGAAGACATGACGCTCTATGCGAAGTGGACTGATCTTTCTATTGAGTATAAAATAAGGCTGACCTTTAATGGCCCTTCGGTCAGCCCGGCATCAGTATATGCCTGTTGGATTGAAAACGAGGACGGCACCCTGCTTCAGAACATATATATATGTAAAAGGGTCGCAACCAAGGTAGAACCTGAAAGTGGTGTTAGTCCACTGCTTGGTGATGCCATACCGTACTGGCTGATTCAAAAATACCCTGATTCAGATGTTGATGTCATAACCGGTGCATCGGTGCAGGGATCTGTCGGACTATCTGTAACTCGTGATCTTGCACTTGCACTATCGGGAGAACAATTCAGAGTCGTTTTTGAAATAGATCGCTCAGCAAACGGTAATGACTATTTTATTGATAGACCCTCATTTATATACCGAAGCGAATTGATTGATACCGGCTCTTTGCTGGTTGAGTATCCTCTTTCGCTTTATGGTTGGATGGCTAATGATACAACGTCAGCAGGTCAATATAGTCAGGCTCTTCATGAAGGTGTAACAATTCCGGGGTTTGCGCCATATGTATTGATGACAGATCTGGGCTATATTTCAGATGTTGATGATATGGTTACAGAGCTTAAGGTGGTTGTTGAAGAGAAATAGCAATTACGTAAAAAATCAGTTCTACTATTGTGAACGAGACGCCTCAACAATTTCGTAGAACTATGATTTCTTTGAGAACCTACGCAATAAATGCGGAAGATCTTAATTCAATTACCCAGGAGTTAAAAAACATTACTCGGATTCTTGTAGAAGAGCTTGAAGAGTAGTTGAATTACTTATAAAAATGGAAGAGAAAGAATAGCATTAATAAAAAAATCGATAAATTTCCCAATAACATTGAACTGTTCGCCTAATATACGTGGCATAAAGATCAGTATTATAAGTATAATAAAGCCGAGTCTTCCATCAAGCTTTGCATAACGGGAACCCAATGATGGCGGAAGAAGCCCCATTACTATTTTTCCTCCATCAAGCGGAGGAAGTGGTAACAGGTTGAAAATACCCAACACCAGGTTAAGAAGAATCGTATTCATAAAGCTGGTATAAAAAAATACCGGTATAATGTTTTCCAGTGATGAAAAACTTTGTAAAAGATAAAGAAAAACAGTAAACAGTCCCGCTAGAATAAAGTTTGTACATGGTCCAGAGGCTGCGACCAGAATCATTCCCCTTCGAGGATCCTTAAGCCGGGAGAAATTTACAGGAACCGGTTTAGCATATCCAAAAACAAAGCCGGTATTTGAAGCCATTAAAAAAATAGGAATTATGATCGTACCGTAAAGATCTATATGTTTAATAGGGTTTAAAGAGAGTCGGCCTGCCTCTTTGGCAGTGGGGTCACCAAGACGGTAAGCAACATAACCGTGGGCAACCTCGTGTGGAATAATTGAAAAAAGAAGCGGTATTATCCAGGTCGCTGCCATTATTATTGAAATAATTGTATCATCATTAATGTTCATAGATAGACTGATATTTATAGGTCAACCCTTGTCAACCTTTTTGTCTCAATATAAAGTCGTATAAATCAGTGATTATGTCTAATATTCTCATCAAACCCCCTACACTTAAGTCAGTCATAACAAATCCTCAAAAACAATCAAGAATTTACAACTTAACTTTATAACTAAAACAATAATCTATTATCTTTATCAGTTTACTTCATGAGTCTCGTTCCTGATATAATTTTTATCGCAAGAGCTCCAGTAACCGCGTCTTCTGTGCAGGACGTTTTGTGTTTTGTGCAAGAATATAGGCTGTCTCGCTTTTGTTTGACTGAATTGATTTATCTGCGCCATGGTTTATTAAAAATTCGCAGATATCGGCATGTCCAAACCAGGCGGCATAGTGAAGTGCTGTGTATCCACGTTTTTCCTGGTAATTAATATCCACCTTGCCGGTGGCCAGTAAAAGCCGTACCGATTGTAAATTTCCAGAATATACGGCCATATGAAGAGCATTCTCTCCGCTTTTAAAAATGTAGTCCACTATGGCTCCATTTTTTATCAACGTTTCAATTATACGATAATTACCCCTGATTGCCGCACGGTCAAGGGGAGCATAACCGTTACGGGCATAGCTGTTAACGTTATTTAATTTATTCACTATCAGGTGATTTACCGTTTCCAGCCTGTCTTTATATGCTGCATGATGTATTGGATAGGCTCCACCTGTATCCTGAACTTCAAGTTTTGCACCATAACTGTTCAATAGTTTAACAATCGGGGTATGCCCAAAAAAGGCGGCATAATGAATTGCGTAAAACCCATTTTTATCAGTAGTGTCCGGGTTGACACCCGATTTTAAAAGCTCGTCGACTTTGCGTGTATTACCTTTTACAATGTAATAGATAAGGTTGTGCCCTGTTGCCGTTTCAGAAGTCTCTTCATCAGGAGAGAGACGCATAGCAGCAGCTTCAAGACCGATGGCTATTGTAGAGCTCGAGGTAATCACCGTACCATCAGAGGTACGTAGTTCAATATTAAGCAGGCCAGAGCCGGTTAATGCAGGGTCGAATGGGAAAGTGATACGCCTGTCTGAAACGTAAGCGACAGAAGAGATCGGATATCTTTTGCCACCTTCCATTTTAACTAATGATACTTTTAAATCAGTAGTTAAATTTCGGCCATTAACAGTTATTCTGTTAGTACCTGTTTCCGGAGTTATATAATCAGGAGTTACCGAGTCGATAACTGGTCTTGCAATTGTTCGTATAGTAAGCATCTGCCATGAAGAATCAGAGGAGTCAACACGGTTGAACTTGTTTATGGGAGATATCTGTATATAGTAGATACCTTTGGATAAAGACATTTCTGCACTATTTCCGGTTACACGTCTGTTAAAAATAATCTTGCCTGATGAATCTTTTACGGATACCGAGTAAGCGATAGCTCCCGGTGATTTTTCCCATTTTACTATAGAGTTTTTACCAGCATCGGCAAAAAGTGTTATACAAAGGAGAGCCATAAGCAAAATAAAGATTAATGGCTTTTGTGAATACCTATTCGGAAATTGTAATTTCATTTGTAATAAGTCCTGGTTTTTGTAATGGTTGTAACAGTATATTAAACTCGGATTCGGTACTACCGGAAACTTCTTTCGTATCGCTAGGAGATATTCTTATAACGAAAGAGCCTCGATCTAGCTTTGAAAGTTCGGTAATTGTATAGTTGTTTCGGGTAGTCTGTTTCTTAATTAGAGAAATCCCATCTTTAAGAAGTTCTACTGTATAACGATCAAAATCTTTATCACTTTTCCATGATATTTTCAATAATGACTGGTTCGTCATATCAATTGATGATCTGTTTTTAGGAGATACTATTACAATCGTTGATGAGAGATCGCCGCTATCTCCGCTGACGGCAAAGGTTCCACCGGTATAGGTCGAAATCGGAAGCCCCTTATCATCAAGTCGTGATATGCGCCAGAAATAGCTTCCTTCAGCAACATGAACATCCGCGTGATTATTACGGGTTACAATCGATTCGCTAATATCCTTAAATTCGTGGTCCTTTGAGAGTTCAATACGGTAATAGTTCCAATCTGATGAATCTTTCCATCGAATACGTATCGTTTTATCTGATGATATTACAGCTCGGTTTCCCGGAGAGATCGGTTCAATGGCTGTTTCTGAACTGACAGTAAAACTTCTAACATCGCTGTATGTGTACTTATCTTTTGCTTTATCGAAATAGTGAAGACGCCAGTAATAAGTACCTGGCGGCAGATGTTTCTCTACATAAAGAGCGGTGTTAGCAGTTTTACCGGAGTAGTAGAGTGTTTCAAAATCAAGTCGCTCTGAGATCTGCAACTCATATTCATTAATGTCGGCATTGCGGCTCCAATTAAAGAGCAGTCGGTTTTTCTTGAAAAAATCGCTGCTGAAGGTATCGTTGTTTGATGGTCTCAGCAGATCGGGTAGCTGTACACTGTCGGATTTTTTTATTGCAAACATGCCGGCGTTGCTACTTACGTTAGTGTCGGATGCTGAAAAGTTGTACATAGAGGTAACGTTCCAATAGTATGTGCCGAAAGAGAGGGTATCTATTGTGGCTTTTTTTTGATCCGTAATTTTAGTGGCAACCTTGTCTTTTAAAGCCTTATCAGAATAAATATTAAGAGTGTATGATGTAGGAAATGCCGATGAACTCCAGCTGAACGTTATGACCGGATTCCGTGAGTAGCTAAGAACAGTGCTTCTGTTTTCCGGCAAAAGAAGAAACGGCTCTGCATCCTGAATAACAGAAAATTTGCCGATTATGCTCATCGCATCAGACTCACGGTGTGAAACTTTCCAGTAATAACTACCGGGCTTAAAATTTGCTTTTTCAGATTTTGTATCGCAAAGAACGGTTTTTTCATCAGAAAAATCGCGAGATGAAGAGATATGTAGAACGAAAGGAGCAGTTAATGTGCTCTGCCACGTAAAGTTTACGGTTATATCTGTGTCGGCAGAGATAATGAAACGGTTCAAAGGTGGTTCAATGAGCGATATTTGACTTCGATCTATTTTAAAACCCGAGTCGGAAATTATTACTGTGTCGTCTCTAGTAATGGTTTCAGTACCGTCCCTGTCTGTTATGGTGCCAGAACCAGAACGTACTGCCATAGTAACAGTATTATCACTGTTCTTAATCAGTGAGGCTTCCGCATCTTCAAGTTCAACGACAGTATCACCATATTTTATAATGAACGGTTTGCCGGGAGTACTGTTTCGAATATAGACGGCTCCTTCAAGAAAATCAATTGTTACATTATCCTCATCAATTTCAATATAGACAAGTGTGTTCTCATCCAGTTCAAGCTCGTTACCATTTTCAAAATGAATAATTGAAAGAGAGTCGTCTGATGTGCGTATCATATCCCGGTTAAAAACGGGGGAGTCTTTGTACAGCAGTTCCCATGATGAGTTGGAGTCAAGCTTTCGCTGAGCGGTTTTTCGCTTAAATACAATGGTTCCAATTTGGGTGGTTATGCCTCCACTCTTTTTAGAAAGTGAATGATACAACAGCCCGGATGAAACCGCTATTGCGCTCAGGCAGAGTAAGACAATTATTATCTCTTTTTTTTTGGTATTGCGACGCACTTTAGTTTATCCCTGTTCCTTATGGAATTTGTTTAAGGTTCATTATTCGGTAACTTCTTTTATTTCTACTACTTATTATATAGTTAGTGCAAACCTTTTTTGTAACTCTTCTACGGTTTTCGGTGAATTTCTGTCATCTTTTCTGCCAAGTACCGCCCATACTGTCATTGTACCAGATTCGCCCTTTATTTGAATAGGTTTCATTTTTTGAAGATAAAATTTTTCTTTTACATTTCTGTATACAGGAAGTGTAATTAGAATATCTGTTCCCAAAAGGGAGTTCAAATGTTCGATATGCGACGCCTTTTTTATTGTGTCTCCGATTACTCCATAATTGTGACAGTTGGCCGTACCGATATCACCAGCAAGAATTGAGCCCGTATTGATACCGCATCTCATGCTTATTGGGAATTTACGGTTATGTTTTTTATTATAATTATAGATTTTTTGTCTTATCATAATTGCGCATAAAACAGCTTTTTCACAATTTGTTTCGGGACGGCCGGAAAAACTGAACATGGCTGTCATCACATCACCAAGAATACTATTGGTCCTTCCTCCAGCTGTTCGAATGGAAAAAATTATGCGTTTCATATAGTTATTTATATGAGCACGTGCTGTTTTTGGCTTAAATTGTTGAGTTATTCCTGCGAAGGATTGAAAATTTAGATACATGAATGCGGCCTTATCGTAACTGGATGAAGTAAAAGACGTTTCAGGAAGCCTTTTCTTTATTTTTTTTATTTTAACCGATGCATTTTTTCCCCGCAAGAATATGAAAGCACATAATATTGCGACACTCATAATGATTATCATAATGAGCAGGTTCTGATATAGCAGTAAATCAGAACCTGCAAAAATAGTTTCAGTTTCTGTAAAAGATATCACACCTGGATAACCATCTGCATATCTGTAAAAATAACCGGTATACTGTGTTCCTTGTGAGTCTTTGAAGTTCAGTTGGCCATTGTTAACCTGACTGGTGAACATCTGATGTACAATTGGAAGCTCGGCTAAAGAGAGACGTTGTTCTACTGCTGATGAAGGATTACCGGCAATGACGGTTCCGTCAGGAGTTACAATGAGGGACTGTATCTGTTCATTAGGCACCTGTGAGCTAATAAGTGAAGCGGCGTCGATTGTGATAATTATTATTGGAGGTTTGGATTTACTCGGATCTTTGTATGCCGAAAAGGCCATGCTTATGGCTGGTATACCAAGTTCAGGGGAAATATTTCTTAAGGATGGAATGGTTACTCCCTTTACATTAAAAAAATCTCTGTTTTTATGAAGTGCACTTAAAAGGTTTTCTTCAGTAATCATATTACTTTCAACAAACAGCGGGTTGATTATTTTTTTAAGAATGGTAGTAGTATTGTTCTTGGTAGTTAAGGTATGAATTGAAATAATTGCACCATTATCCGTCAATAGATCATCATCGAGTTGCCGGCTATATGGAACCATTCGGGCAATTGCACCATAAGTGTCGATACTTGTTTTCAGAGAATTTGCAGATGCAGAAGTCTGAAGCAGTCTGTTATTGTTAATCCTGAGTCGGATATCAGATTTATACAGATATGAGACTAGAAAAACGAAAGATATCAACGATAACAGGAGTAAAAAGGAGAATGTGAGAAGAATTCTCGATCTGGTTGCACGCAGTCGTCTTACTGATTTTCGTATCATCTGTATTATCCTTTCCGGAAGTTACTTTTTATCGCTGTTGTTTTCCGGTTTGTCAACCATTTCATTTTTATAGCTAAATAAATAGTTAAGTTGCTAAAAAATAGTTGTCGATCGGTAGGGGGGCGGGGAAGGTGTATTTTCAGTTCAACGATACCAGGGAGGGAATTAATGGAAGCTAATGACTTTGATCTTATGTCAACGGTCGAATCGGGTGGGTGTTCTGCTAAACTACCGGCCGGAGTGTTAAAAGAACTTCTTGCTGGAATACCTCAGGTGAAATCGGATAATTTGCTCATTGGAAATGATACCAGTGATGACGCACTTGTTTACAGGCTAAACGATACTACGGCATTGATACAAACTACCGATTTTTTCCCGCCTCTCTGCTCTGATCCTTACACTTTTGGATTTATTGCTGCGGCTAATGCTTTGAGTGATATTTTTGCTATGGGAGGTCGTGCAGTAACGGCCTTGAATATAGTCATGTTTCCGACTACACAAATGCCAGTTACTGTTCTCAAGTCCATTCTTGAGGGTGGAGCGGATGCTGCAGCTGAGGCCGGAGCCGTGCTTGCAGGCGGGCATACAATAGATGGCCCCGTTCCGGTATATGGGCTCTCGGTTACTGGAACCGTACATCCAGATAAAATAATCTCAAACCATGGAGCCCGTCCAGGTGATATCCTTCTTCTGACAAAGGGTGTTGGAACCGGCGCCTTAACCGCAGCTTTGCGTGTTAATGAGCTTAAATCCTCTGAATACGATGATGCCTTGTACTCAATGAAACAGCTGAACATGAAGGGTGCAGATATTATGCAACAGTTTCCTGTTCATGCTGCAACTGACATAACCGGATTCAGTCTTGCTGGCCATGCTTTAGAGATGGCTGTTGCGTCCGGTGTTCATCTTAAACTCTACAGTGAAGAGATCCCGCTCCTCGATAACGCGTATCGCGTAACAGAAGCCGGTTGTATTCCCTGTGCTTCGTTTCGTAATCTGCAATATGTAGAATCATCTGTGAACTTTTCCGATAAGATAGACTATAACCGGAAAATGCTGGCGGTTGATGCCCAGACTTCAGGAGGTCTTCTTATTAGCGTAGCAGCAGATTCGGCTCGAAAACTGCATGAGGCTCTGATGGCAGCGGGCTATGGATACACTTCAATCATAGGTGAGGTTTTTCCACGAGATGCTAATGATAGTTTTATAGAGGTAGTATAGATGGCCGAAAAAATTGAAATCGCCCGCTTTATGGAGATGGCAAAGACAATACCGATTGTTGATGTTCGCTCTCCAGGTGAATATGAAGCGGGACACATTCCCGGAGCTGTCAATATACCTCTTTTTGACAATGATCAACGCGCCGAGGTCGGAACCATATATAAGCAGACAGGACGTGAGCCCGCGATAATGCGTGCGCTGGAGATTGTCGGCCCAAAGCTTACATGGTATGTGAATGAGACAAAAAAACATGCTGTTAATGGAGAGGTTCTGGTTCATTGCTGGCGTGGAGGCATGAGAAGCAGCAGCTTTGCCTGGTTTTGCGAAACTGTAGATATTTCTGTATCTCTGCTAGATGGCGGGTATAAAGCATATCGTCGATATATCCGCGAGAGTTTTTTATTAGCACAGAATCTGATAGTAGTTGGTGGTTTTACCGGCTCTGGTAAAACAGAGATACTTGGTGAGCTTCAAAAGATGGGGGAGCAGGTTATAGATCTTGAAAAAAAGGCCAATCACAAGGGGTCTGCGTTTGGTGCAATCGGTCAAAAAGAGCAACCGACTACCGAACAATTTGAGAATGATATCGCCATTGAATGGCTAACCTTCGACATGCAGCGCCCTGTTTTTGTTGAAGATGAGAGCCTTAAAATTGGAACTGTTGTAATCAATGAAAATCTTTTTTCTTTGATGCGAGATGTTCCGCTCTTTGTTATTCAGATTCCACGTGAAGAGCGCATATGCAGAATTGAGCGTGACTACTGTGTCGTACCGGCAGAAGTTCTGGTCGAAATTGTAAAACGGATTGAACGCCGGTTAGGGGGAGACCGCTGTCATGAGTGTTGTGGACTATTCCTGTCCGGTGACTACTATAATGCGATCTCGATTTTACTCGATTACTATGATAAGGGTTACGCTCATGGTATGTCAAAACGTAATCAGGATAAAATGACCGTGGTTGAGGTGCCTACCGGTGATCCGGCAGAGGCTGCCCGGGCATTACTCAGGTCTGTTTATGCAGCTAAACAGCCATTTCACGCATAAGATCATCTGATAAAATAAATTCAATCACCTCTTCAATAGCGTTTGCCTGTGATAGAACCGTATAAAAATTCTCTTTCATTGAAGGGGCGTGCCTGACTGCAGTAATAAGATCTTCACGGTTCAGTGGGTTTTCCTGTACATATTGTAAAAAACCACAACTTACTATCGACTCCTTTACCATATTATGAGTCTCTTTTTGTACCGCACTAACGGCGTACGCAGCTACTCCTGTTTGAATACCATGTAGTGAGGGCGAAGACGACAGCTTGTCGTAGGCGTGAGAAATCAGATGTTCGCTTCCGCTTGCAGGGCGGCTAGTACCTGCAATTTCCATCGCAATTCCTGTCATCATCAGTGAAGATGCGATGGTGCGCACATAATCTGAATTTTCCAGATCTTTTACCGGATAGTTAAGAAAGGCATCTAGAGCAGTGCGTACTATTATCACCGAGAAATCATTTACATATTCACCGGTTTTTTTATACGAAAGCTTCCAGTCGTATATTGCTGTTGTTTTACACAGAAGATCACCCATACCAGAGTAGATATATTTACGTGGTGCATTCTGCAGAATGTCGGTATCTATTACAACACTGAAGGGTAGATGAGTACTTATTGATCGTTTCTTGTCTTTAACATAGAGTGAAGCGACGGGTGAGCAGAAACTGTCGTTTGAAATAATGGTTGGAATTGTGAACAGCTTCTTCTTGAGTATGAATGCAATATATTTGCAGTAGTCTATAACCTGTCCCCCTCCAATGGCTACAACGGCGGATGCTCCGGACGGGATATCCAAGCTGGTGTCAAAAATTTCTTCTATAGATGTCGTATCGACGACAGTTTCGTGCACAATAGAAATTCCCGATGATTCGAGGGAGACTATAACTGTTTTACGAAACAGATCCTGTAATCCCTCTCCCCAAAAAAGGGCAATATCATTACAATCTGATGTACGCAGATATTTTCCGATTCGCTGCAAGGCCTGAGGTTTTATACGTACCAGTTCGGGAACAACAATTTCCATAATATCTCCATAATTTTATATAAGTCGAATATCATATTATTAAAGTTATCTATACAAGCGCACCATATAGAATTCCGGTTTATAGTTTTCAGTTTTGTGTTCAGTAGGTTCCTTATAGCGCTTCAGTTTCTTTTAGTAAAAGGTCAAAATCAATTTCGCCGACGTTCTGATGAATATAGGTTGGCCGGTATGGGAAAGCCGAAAGTGTATTCATATCTGAAACTCCCGATAAAACCAGACAGGTGCGCATACCAGCTTCCAGCCCAGAAACAATATCGGTATCCATACGGTCGCCGACCATGACGGTTTGAGCCGAGTGAACGCCAAGCATCTGTTTTGCAATCATCATCATTAGCGCATTCGGTTTTCCTACAACATAGGGTTGTTTTCCTGTTGCAGCTTCGATAGCGGCTATTATCGTACCACAGGCTGGTTCAAGACCGTTCTCAACAGGGTCAACCATATCGGGGTTAGTTGCAATAAATTTTGCGCCTCTGTTTATCAGGTTGATAGCTCTCTTCAACATGTCAAAGTTAAGTCCCTTCGTTTTTCCGACTACAACATAGTCGGGATCGGTCTCGGTTAAGGAGAATCCGGCCTTGTAAAGCTCATTCGAGAGCGCAGCACCACCAATGGTGTAGGCAGTTCCATTAGGTTTTTGCGTTTTTAGAAAAGTTGCGGTTGCCATGGCGGATGTTATGAAATTATTCTCCTGTAAGCCCTCGATTCCAAGATTTTTAAGCTTACGAAGTAGATCAAGTTGAGTCTGCTCGGAGTTATTCGTTAAGAACAGAAAGGGGATATTTCGTTCTTTCATACGAGAAACAAAATCGCTTGCTCCCTCTATTAATCGTCCCCCCCGGTAAATTACCCCGTCCATATCAGAAATTACTGCCAGTTCCATAAAAAACTCCTCTTATAATATTCCTCAATACTCTGAATATCCTTGATTTCAGTCAACCGATAATTAGGTCTGTTTAGTTTCATGTTAACGCCTTTTTTTATGAAGTCTGATGATTATTTCAAAAGAGATGAATGATTATCCAAGAAAGAAGTAGATTATTTTCAGGCTGAGTGATAAAAAATATTAGGGTCAATATAATTTAAATCAGGATATGCCGCCTTCTTGAAGATTCTATATTTTAAGGTTACATGCAGCCATAAACTGTATTTAATTTCAGGACGTATATGTTGATCACCAAAATTTTTAAGGAGATTGAAATGAAAAAAAGTTTTTATTTCAGAGCTTTTCTTTACTGCACTGTTATAGTTCTTTTGTCAGTTAGCTTGACCGGTTGTAAAAAGAAATCGGATCTGCGCAAGGCTGCTGACAAACAGGGAATTCTTATTGGTACTGCTGTTGCAACGGACCAACTTGAGGATCCTAAATACTATAAGACGCTTGCAGAGAATTTTAATGTAGTAACTGCGGAAAATATCATGAAGTGGGAGACTATTCACCCACGACGAGATACCTACGATTTTACTGAAAGTGATAAACTGGTAAAATTTGCGAAAAAACATAATATGAAGGTTCGCGGCCATACCCTGGTTTGGCATAACCAGAATCCGAACTGGCTTCTTTCACAGCCCTGGGACAAGGATGATTTGTGGAAGGTACTTGAGGATCATATTAAGACAGTTGTAACCCACTATAAAGGCGATATTTATGCCTGGGATGTTGTTAATGAGGCCCTTGATGAAGAGGATTACAGGGAAACTTTCTGGTACTTGTATCTTGGACCGGAATATATTGAGAAAGCCTTCAGGTGGGCTCACGAAGCCGACCCGGATGCTCTTTTGTTTTATAACGATTATAGTAATGAAGAGATAAATGATAAATCAAATCGAATGTACAGCATGGTCAAAAAATTACTGGATGACGGAGTTCCTATTCATGGAGTTGGACTACAGGGGCATTTGAGTCTTGAGTATGGCTTTGATTTTGAAGGTCTTTACATGAATGTTATCCGATTTGCTGAACTTGGCTTAAAGGTCGATTTCACAGAGATTGATATACGTATAAAAAAGCCTGAGTCAGAGGCTGATTTTAAAGAACAGGCTGTTCGTTACAGAAAGCTGATGGAAATAATGCTTGCTATTGAAAACGCTAATTCGTTTACAGTCTGGGGGGTGAGTGATGCTCACTCGTGGGTTCCACAATTTTTTCAGGGAACCGACAGTGCTCTTCTTTTTGACCGCGAGATGGAGCCGAAACTTGCATATCACACCCTTGTCGAGACCTTAGAAAAGGGACCGGTTAAATTGAACTACAGCAAAAATTTTGCTGACAAGTTCAGAAGCCGTAAGGCTATACCTCCTTTTAAGGCTCATGCAGTTAACTCGGC
This sequence comes from Spirochaetota bacterium, assembly GCA_027858855.1. Lineage (GTDB taxonomy): Bacteria > Spirochaetota > UBA4802 > UBA4802 > JAFGJZ01 > JAFGRW01. The sequence continues at coordinate 22,838 of JAQIBV010000031.1, forward strand.
ACCAAAAATTGATGGCACTCCTAACGATAAAGAGTGGGCAAAGGGTGTAACCTATCCAATTACATTTAATCAGCTTAACCTTTATGATTTTCGTACACCTCCTCACGATGATCTTTGGGGCGAGTGGACTGTTGTTTACCGGGGAAATACCATTTATGGAATTATTCGTCGGCACGATGATAAGGATCGCACTGATCATAAGCTTGATTATGAAAATGACAACATTGAGGTCTTCTTTCACTTAGGTGACATCTTTGCTCAGTTACGTTCTATTGTTGGACAGGGCTGGGAGCCTAACTCTTATGAGGGTGAAAGAAATATTGCCTGGAACAAAGAGGGCACTGTATGCGAGTATTCGGTGACTCTTCCTGAAAGCGACCTTACAGGCCTGATTGCCGGTTGGAACATCTCTCTGTCAGATAATGATGGTAAGGATAACCGTGACCATCAGCTTTACCCAATAACCGGTCAAAATGATGGATGGCAGGGGAAAAACCTTGGAACTATTCAGTTCGTTGGAAACTCTCCCCGAGTTCCTGAAAAATCACGTGTAGTCATGCCATTTATAGCAGCTGCTGCATCGGATACTCCTGAAATTGACGGAACCTTTTCTGAAGATGAGTGGATGGATGCAATCAAGTATCAGTTTGCCTATAATCAGCTTGATTCTATGAATCAGAGTGTAGGATTTAATAATAATGCGATTTCCGGTTCCTGGGGAATTGTACGGAAGGATAATTTTCTTTACGGATTTGTACTAAGAAAGGATGCGAAGACAGTAACTTCTAATGATGATCCTGAACTTAATGATAATGTTGCGGTCTATCTGGAGATTGAGGATGGAACGGCTGTAGTGTTCCGTTCAGTAGTCGGTAAGGATTGGGAATCTCCTGCACTTTCTGGCAGTCATAAGGCTCAGTGGAGCAGTGACGGGTCAGTTCTTGAATTTGTTATAGAACTACCGGAAGAGGCTGCTTCAAGAAAGATGCTGGGTTTTAACATTTCTCTTTCTGATAATGATGGTGGAGATAAACTGGATTATAAGCTCTACTCAATTACCGGTGAAAACAAGAGTAGCGAAGCAAAAGGACTGGCTGAATTGGAATTACAGCTGTAAATTAAATAAAAAACACCGCAATCATACGATTGCGGTGTTCCTTTCTTAGATCACGCAGTTGTTATTCAACATATACATACATCATTTCGGATGAAGAGTCGGGAGTTACACCTTTTCGTTCAAATAGTTCACTCAGCGTTACGAATTCATATCCTTCACGTTTTAGTTTCGGAATAATAACATCGATAGCTTCAGGAGTAGGGTGTGGCTTCGGCTGTACATCATGCAACAAAATAATTGCTCCATCTTTCATACCGCTCATAACCTTTTCAACTACAAGCTCGGCTGTATCTCCGCCTCCGCCCGGCCAGTCAAAACCAAGCACTCCACTTGCAAATGGTAAATCGATAACTTCATACATTGTGTTACTTGCAGAAAGGTTAGGAGCACGAAAAAATTTGGGTGTTACCCCGGCGTACTCTTCAATAATTGCGGTAGTATCGTTGATATACTTTTTAACCTGCTTCTCACTCATATTTTGCATGCCATCGTAGGTCCATGAGTGGTTGCCAATTTCATGCCCTAAAGAAACCATACGCTTAACAATGTCTTTTGTAGAATCATCAAAGTTCTGACCAACCAGAAAAAATGTAGCGGGTACGTTGTGCTTTTCAAGTGTGTCCAGAACCTGAGGCGTAAGCTCTGCATCCGCGCTTGGGCCGTCATCAAAGGTTAAGGCGCAAAGTTTGTCGGCTTTTGGATAGGGCTCACCCGTTTGGGGATCAATATCTTTTTTTGTGCAAGAAGATATCATAATAGTAATCACTGCCAATAAAAATAATTTTTTCATACTTCCTCCATATAATAATGAGAGGATTATATAGTTTTAATCGAATCGATTCTAACTCTTTTTTATACAAAAGCAGTTCTTTTTGTGATTGCTCAATAATTTATCATAAATCTGATTTTTCCTTCTGCCATCAGCAGAGAGAAACGAGTTATTTAAGTCTAAATTATAATATGGTTTTAGGCCTTGTGCTTTTGACGAAACTCTTTTGGTGAAAGCTGCTCTTGACCTTTAAACAGCTTATTAAAGTGAGCAATCGAGTTATAACCCACAGCAAATGCGATATCAATTATCTTACTATCACTATTTAACAAAAGATTCTTGGCTTCATCGACGCGAATAAGATTGATATACTGCTTAAAAGAGAGTTTGGTATAGATAGTAATAATTTTGGGTACTTTGTAGGGAGATATGTGTTGAGCGTCGGCAACTTGCTGTACGGAAATATAGGGGTCGTTATAGTGAGCCGAAAGATATTCGAACAGCTTGGCAGCTTCACGTTCTTTCTCGTTGCCTAAGTCAAGGTTTGAATGGATTCGGATAACATCACGGGCGTTTTTAACGGCTTTTTGTGATAACAACATCTGATATATAAAAACACAGAGAGAAATGGCAATCAGCAGGGTGATTGCGGATATTATAATATAAAATATAAGATCTTTTTCTAAACTCATGTGATCGATTGTTATGCTCTGAACTGTATCTGTTGTGTCTATCGAACTGGTCAGTATCTCTACCGCCCAGATAGGATTGCTTTTCATCGGGTCAATACTCTGTTTCTTAATCTTATGTTTGACCAAAAACCACTCAGGGGTTGAAAACTCGGAAAGAGGAATCGTTACTTCAGTAAATTTAGACTCGACATCAATAATTGATGTATAGTAGTAGTATGAGATATCGCGCGCAGAATTGCGGGTGTCCTGCGAGTCAGTATCAACACGGGTAATAATATTAATTTTGAGTGATGTTTTATTTGAGGCCTGAGCTCGTATTGTGAAGTAATCAAACCCGGATGTGGATAAGTTATTTGTATAAAGGAGCTCTACGCCAAGACCGACATAGGGAAAGGCAAATCCCTCTTTTAAAAGATATTCAAGATGAATTGTCTTGTTGTCGGTCATAAAATCGACTATTTCCGAATTTCCGGAATCGCTCCGATCATTTATCTGGTAAATACGAATCGTATCCTGTGGATAGATCATATAATAACGGGAGTTTACAATAAACATTATAAGCACAAAAATGACAGACAAGGGAATTAATAGTAAAAAAAATATTTTTCGTGTATTCATGGTTTTGTAACTCTTTTATGAAAATAGATTACTCCCCTCTTATTGAAGAGGGGAGTAATTGACAATAAAAAAACTCCTTTTAAAAAGAAAGTTAAATAGTCTCGTCTTTTTCAAACCTAATCGGCTCTGTTAATTGTTAAAACCATAATTCCAATACTTGTTTTACTGTTATCAAGATATTTATACAGCGGTTCTCTGGAAATAACAACTTTTTTTCGTCGCTGTGAAGCGTGTTGCAGGTGGGTCGTATTATTGATGGTTCGTGCAAAACCTGTATGAGAAATGAATATTCTCTGATTAGAAGTAACTATTGCGATTATCGATCCATCAGGCAATGGACCTGTCATGTTTCTAACATTTTTTTTAGGTAAATAGTAAAAGGTATGTTCGGACAGATTAGCTTCGCTTATTTTAATCTGTTTTAATATAGTGTTGCTAATAATGCCGGGATACAAATCCGGTTTTGAACTCATGAGTGATACGTTGCGTTTTATGGGAACTCCACCTAATTGCTTAGTAATATCTGTCAAAACTCCAGTACTACTGTTTTGAATACTCCATTCACTGAAGTAGTGTAGCCTTGATCCGTAACCGTTTATAATACCGTCGCGATAACGAAGTTTTCTGATAGTGTCATTGAAGTCAGAGAAGGATTTATTTGGTGAAAAGGATACAAGAGTCAGAGCAGTGATAGTTTCAACATAGGTGACACAGTCAAAGACATCAAGTTTTATAGTAAGCTTCTCCTCGCCATCATTTTCCAGGGTATTTGCCCTATATGGTTTGTTTAGAAAGAGGTCGGCGAAGTGGTTGATCCGTTTTTCTGGTTTTGATGCTAAAAGGGGAGCAGAGAAAATTTGCGAGTAGAGCTGTTTCTGAAGATCATAGGCCCTCAGCGGGGTGATAAAACAGCAGAAGACAAATGTGATAATGTATAGACGATAATTCATTCAAAACTCCCGAAACAGTCAGCAGCTAATTCGGAACACTCTAACACATTATAGATTATACGTCAATACATACGAGAGAAAGACAGGTCGGTGTGGCAAATAGCCCTGTAAAAAGCGAAAGGAGATCCACATGGATCTCCTTTTGTAATGCTCCCCCGGTAAGACTCGAACTTACGACAAATAGATTAACAGTCTACTGCTCTACCAACTGAGCTACAGGGGAATGTTTAATTGAGTATGGTGGATATATATAAACGAGCTAATATACTGTCAAGTATATTCACAAAAAAGAAAATAAATTTTGGCGAAAAAAAATTTTGTTAACATATTCGGGCTATTGTATGATAATAGAGATATGACCCCGTATAAAATTGAAAATAAGTATTACGAATAAGTGAGGCTGCAGTCATGAAAACTTTGGATCTACCGGATTACAACCATGAGGATGAAGAGGGCATTTCTGATGAGCAGCTGGAGAAGATTCGCGAGAAAACCTTCACCTCCGATTTAACCGGTCTTATTTCGAAGGTGACAACTCACACAGGTGAAGAAACAAACAGTGAAACTGTAACTCAGGAGAGTGTCGGCTCAAAAAAAACTGTGCCCTCGCTATTGAGCCGTATCCACTCCCTGATGTACCTTGCCTTTGCTGATCTTCAAAAAAAGCAGAGATTATCTCTTAAAACTGATACTGATGCTGATATTGGACTTTTTGAATACGAGTTGCAGCGTTTCAATATCAGTAAGTACGCCTTTTATTGTTATTCAATGACCGACGAAGCATATAAGGCGGTATACTCGCGTATGGTTAACAAAGAGTATATTGGTGTTTACAGCTCAATACTTGAACAGGCTATAAGTAATCTGTATGCAGTTGATGGCGAGTACGTATATCTATCTTTTTATCGTATGCTTCGTTATATGGATCCCGATTGCCCCGTGAACAGCCGGCTTATGCCGATTGCAGTAATATATGCCCCCGATTTTGATGAGACAGTCTATCGTTCGCTGGTGAATAAAACCTCATTGCCACAGATCCTTACAGGTATGACACGGAACTGCTCAGGTGCACATACAAATAAATCTCGGATAACAATCAAGAAAATTCACCTTGAGGTTGCCCGGCTTCAGCACAACTATTATCTGATATCAGAAAGTATCTGTTATATTTTCACATATAAAGACAGTGATTCTCCAATTCAAATTCGCAGATGTGTTCAACTTTACAAGAATTTAAAGAATGTGATTGGTAATGATTCGACTCTTTATCTTTTTAATAATACGACCATCATTGCCTTTGTTGTAAAAGAGGATATTACAACAGTTCATAATCATTATCTGACTGTACGTTCGCAGGATTTGCTCCTTTTCAACCTTGACGATTTCAAGGGAAAGAATTTCTTAAAACGAGTCTATTCAATAGCGTATAATAAAAAAATGCAGTCGTAAAGCGGGTTCATGAGAACGTTACTGATACCAATCTTTCTTGCAGGAATTTTTTCTGCTGGATCCGCGCTTTTTGCAGCGGGAAGTATCGGCACATCAGGAGCAGATTTTCTTGAGCTTGGTGTCAGTCCGCGTGCAGCGGCCATGTCTGAAGCCGCTACTTCTCTTCATAATGATATAGGCGCTGTCTATTACAATCCTGCAATAACTGGAACTCTACCGTATCGTCAGGTTTTCTTTTCACACCAGGAGCTGATTGATGATTCGCGGCTTGAACATATTTCGGGTATCATACCTCTGAAAAGAGGGGGGATCGGTTTAGGTAATCTTTACCTGGCACAGACATTGTTCTGGGTTCCGCCATTCGATAAAATTGATGAGTATGGAGAGACTCAGGGAGAGGTAAATTTTTATAACTCCGCAACTGCTGTTGGATACGGGTACGGTTTTGGAAACTTTTCGCTGGGCATTACAACTAAATATATTTTTCAGCAGATCGATGAGCTTGTTACTCATTCGATCGCAGCCGATATCGGAGCTATCGGTGCTCTAACAGTTTACTCTCCCTTCAGGTCGCCTCCCGATAATCTTTATCTTGGCATTTCTTTTCTGAATCTTGGTACTGCCGCCTATGATGACCCTCTTCCTCGTCGAGTGCGGCTTGGTATTTCGTATCTGCCCCTAGAGTGGATGCGCGTAAGCACCGATTTTCATGAGAGTCTGATCGAAGCTGATGATATTGCAGATTTCACCTATGGCTTTGACGAAAGTTTTAGTATAAACACAGGGCTCGAGATGAATTATGAGAAGATGATTTTCTTCAGGGCAGGGTATGCTTTTAACGATGGAACAACATTTTCATTCGGAGGTGGGTTTCAGTATGCCATTGGACGCACTGCATTCTCTGTTGATATGGGGATAGCACAAACCTCCTATTTCGGCAATGTCTATTCAATCTCTTTTGGTGTAATGCTGGTTCCTAAGGTAACCAGTGAAGATAAAAAGTTTGCGGAACGATTCTATATGCAGGGAATAAGGCACTATGTTTCAGGAGACCTCGAAAATGCGATAGAGTCACTTGAGAAAGCAAGAGGGTATAATCCCTATTATAAGGATATTGATAAAAAACTGAATGAAATGAAAGAGTTGAAAAAGATTAAAGAGGAAAACGACCGTTTTGACTACGAGTAGATTGATTTAAAAATAATAATTATGGAATAGATACAATCTGCCGATTTTTAAATAGCGGCAGGTGAAATATCATTTAAAATTATTAGGGGATGCCAATTCTTCGAAGTTCCCTATTGTAAATAACAGGGTAGATGTTATATGAAAATCAGAGTTAAATTCCTTATAGTTATTATCTCATTTATTGTGACCGGATCGCTCAGTGCACAGCAATTTTCACGATATACCTCCGTAGTAAATACTCCAACAGCATTTACTATTGGTCACGGAACTTATCAATTCGGTTATCGTGGTTACCATGAGGGTGGGGCGGAGTTTAAAACGACAGTTGGACTCACTGATATTCTTAATATTGGAGTCTCGTTTGATCTTGAACATGCGATCGGCCAGCGTAAAATTAAACCTCATGTTCCCGGAGTAATTGCAAAGTTAAAGTTTACAGATGGATCTGACTCTTTCCCAATCTCTATTGCAGCCGGGTACGACTCCTTTTACATGGGCTTAACCAATACTTTTAAAAAAAGTACTACAACGTCTTCGGAACCCGAGACATGGGACGAAACATCATCAGATGATTCCGATGATGATGATCAGAAGACATACAGTTCATATAATCAGATGATATACGGTCCCTACCTGGTTGTTACTAAACCAATCTATATTATGGACGAGGAGCAACATTTCAGTTTTGGTGTGCGAAGCCCAGTACAACCAAGTTACGTGCCGAATGACACCTCTTATTTTGTCTCTCTTGATATCCCGTTAGGCGGTTATTTTGCTTTCAAAGCCGAGGTAGAGCGTATTTACTGGAATTTCTCACGTTTAGAGCAGGTTATGTTTAATGTAGGCTTCAGATACAATATTTTTGCAAAAGTCGGCCTCGAATTGGATATTATTGTTGAAAAAGAATACGGTGTGAACAGAGTAGTAAGAGTTGAATACACAGAAGAGTTCTAAACTATGAATTGTAAAAAGATTTCAGTATTTCTGCTTTTTTTATTATCAGTTTCCTTCGTGACCTATGCAGCCGGCAAGGCTCAGCCTAAATTGCCGGTTTGTGCTGTTACTATCGTTAATGAAGATGGCAAACAGTTAAAACTGAAGGCCGAGATCGCTGATTCTCCCACTTCACGTGCTTATGGACTTATGCATCGTGAAAAACTGGATAAAAACAGTGCCATGATTTTTATCTTCAAGGTGGATGATTATCTCAATTTCTGGATGAAAAATGTAACTCTTCCACTTAGTATCGCCTTTATCGATAATACCGGTACAATTAAAGATATTCACAGAATGAAGCCTCTTGATGCGTCTGTCTCATACCTTTCAAGTGTTCCTGTCAGGTATGCTTTGGAAGTGAATCAGGGGTGGTTCAAAACAAATAAAGTGAAAGTGGGTCATAAAGTAATATTAGATGGATGCATCAGTCAATAGAATCCCCTCATCCCGCGATGAAAAAAGTTTTCTTCTTTCAATACAACTTCCTGATATGTCAAGAGAGGAGGCGGAGTACTCTCTTGAAGAGTTAAAAATGCTTGTAACAACGGCAGGTGGTCTTGTCTGCGAAAGCCGCATCATCCGCAGAAAGAAGTATGACAGCTCGTTTATAGCTGGTAAAGGTTTCTGGGAAGAGAGCGCCTCCATGTTCGATGAGCTTGGTGTTAAGCTCGTAGTACTGGATGTAAATAATCTTCGTCCCGGACAGATCCGCAATATTGAAGAAAAACTGAACGTTCGTGTTATTGGCCGTACCGAGATTATTCTGGATATATTTGCCTGTCGTGCCCGCAGTCATGAGGCTCAGATGCAAGTAGAGCTTGCAAAATTGAGTTACATGCTGCCCCGACTTAAAGGTTATGGTTCTGTGCTTTCTCGACAGGGCGGAGGTATTGGTTCGCGCGGGGCAGGTGAGTCGATGCTGGAAAAAGACCGCCGCCACATTCAGAAGCGAATTACGACAATTAAGAGCAGCCTGAAAAAAGTCCAGAATCATCGTTCTCTTACCCGTAAATCTAGAAAAGGGGCAATTACCTGTGCTGTTGCCGGATATACCAATGCCGGAAAATCTACTCTTATAAACTCTCTGGCTGGTGATGATCTTTTTGTAGAAAACCGCCTATTTGCCACTCTAGAATCCTATACTAGAAGTGCATACATTGGAAATAACAGAACAATGCTTTTAACCGACACTGTTGGTTTTATCCGTAATCTTCCACATGATCTTATTGCATCCTTCCGTTCAACATTTGAGGAGATTACTGCGGCTGATATCATTCTTCATGTTGTTGACTGTAACTCTATAGATATTGGATCAAATATTTCGACTGTAGAGGCTGAATTAGATCGTATAGAAGGTGAGAAACTCTCTGTAATTCTCTATTTTAATAAGGCTGATGCTGTTTCAGAGGATTTCCGCCGTGATCTTTCCTCACAGTATCCGAATGCAGTATTTGGTTCTGCATTAAAAAAATCGGGCCTTGCAGATCTTATGGAAGCTCTAAATTCGGCCTTCGAAGATGTTGCGGGGCGCAAGTATCCCCACTATCTGAACCTTTAAGACAATAATTATCCTCCATTTTTTTTAAGTTTCATGCAATTCTTTGTTTTAAGCGAAACGACATAATATCCGATATAATATATATGAAAGATAAAGTGATGCTTCTGTATATTATTCTGGCCGTTTTTTCTGCAAGTTGTTTTACACTTTTTGCAGCAACTGGAAGTGTGTATCTTGTTGAGGGATTTGATTCTCTAGACGGTCAGCTGCAATATGTCGAAGACACTCTTCTTATAGATACACTAGAGATGAACTCGGAAGATGTAAACAGGGTTGTTCATGATGAAGATCAGGTCGAGGCGAACGGTTCGATCATTTATGATGATAATTTCATCGATAACGATGAAGTCGAAACAATAAAGAAGGTGTCGGTTTCTCCGCAAAAAAATAGTAAAAAGGAAATACTAAAAGAACTGCAGCGTAAAGACTACCGCTGGCATGTGAGTGAACATACAATAAAAGAGGGCGAAAATATCTGGAATATTGCTCGAAAATACGGCGTCAGCCATACAATAATAATTACTTACAACAATATAACAACACCCGATAAAATTCGTCCCTGCAATAAAATTGGTGTGCCAAACAAGCGTGGGATAGAATATGATGTAAAAAAGGGCGATACCCTGAGTGAAATCGCACTGACCTATAAGGTTCCTTTAAAAAAAGCCAAAGAATTTAATAAGAATAGAAGTAATATAAAGATTGGCCAAAAACTGTTTCTTCCGGATGCAACGAAAATAGTTCCTAAAACTGAAGCTGTTAAAACGGACTCACATGCTGTTGCATCGGTATCGAAATCAACAGATAACCGTAAAAGGGCTGCTGTTAACAGTGGAGGATTAATTTTCAACTGGCCTTTACATGGAGCAATAACTTCCAGTTTCGGAATGCGAAGGCATCCTATAACCGGCAATCGACAATTTCATAATGGAATTGATATCCGCGCAGGTATCAATACAACAGTACGTGCTGCTGAAGCGGGACAGGTAATATATAACGGTTGGAAAGATGGTTATGGCAAGATGATCGTAGTGAAACATAAAAATAACTATATTACTGTTTATGCTCATCTTAATGATTACGTAGTGAAAAATAATGATAAAGTAAAAAAGGGTGAGCGTATTGGTTTAAGTGGTAATACCGGACTTTCTACAGGACCTCATCTACATTTTGAAATACGTAAATACGAGACTCCTCTTAATCCGGCGCGGATGATAAAATGAGAACAAAAATAGTAATTCTTTCAATTCTTCTCATATTTTTTACTCAGACATTAGTGTCGCAGACAGCAGTGTCTGAGCGGATAACTATGTTCAATTCTGAAACAGAGACTCCCGGATGGATTGGAGTAGTCCTTGGCAGGGTGGTCTCTTTGGGTGTTCGCGAAATTGCTGACGAAGATTTGCGTCAGTTAGCTCAGGAGCGTACTAAAGTAACTGTGCGACTACAAAGCAAGGAGGGTATTCTTAAAGGAGATACTCTCTATATTGTAAATGCCAAAAATTTAATAGTATCCCGATTCGAGGTGATAACAATAACTGAGAGTCGCTCTTTTGGTTATCTGCTTGTCGGTTACGGTAATTTCAGGCGGGTTCAAACTAATTTTCGTGTTGTACAGCATTCTAAAGAATCAGCTGGAAAGACTGCCTATATACATAAAGCACGGGGGGATTATCATCGTAAGAATGGTGATGTTGCAAAAGCTATTGTTGAATATGAACGTTCAGTTCATCTGAATGATAAGTATGCTGAATCTCATATAGAACTTGGGTATATTTATCTGAAGAAGAATATATATCAGTATGCGCTTCGTGCCTTCGAAAAAGCCTATAAAGCTCGTGCGTTCATATATGATAATGAAGATCTGTTGCGCCTCTATTCGGGTATAATCCAGGTGAGAAGCTACAATGCCTATACTCTTGAGATTTCGAACCGTGCAATAATAAAACGAAACATTGATGAAGGAATCAAGGTGGCAAAAGAGGCTAGTGAGAAATTTCCTGATGTTTATCAGTTTCATTTTGATCTGGGACGCTTTTATTATGAAAATCCTGAGTCACAAGATGTTAAGGCGAAATATCATTTTTTAAAGGTAATCGAACTACGACCCGACCATGTTGAGTCGCTGGTAATGCTTGCAGAACTGTATTTGAAACACAACAATCCGGATCGTGCAACCAGCTATGCACGAAAAGCCCTCGAAAGTGACCCCACAAATAATCGCGCACGCGATATTGTTTACAGGGTCGAAAATTAATCAAACTAATCCAGTAAAATACCCTACCACAAAAATCAGAGCTTATCCTGGAATAACTAACAAAGTATTTATCAAATACTATACAATATAGTATTTGACAAGCAGATGTTATAAACAGGATATAAACAAAAGCGTATACTATAACAGATAATGTGTATGATTTACTATAATCAATATTTAGCTTTTCAAGGCTACATTCTGGAAAATGGAACTTTTATAGTGTTCTATGCTAATTTTAGAATTTCCTTTTTGTGATTAAACTTGATCATATATTTAATGATGTTATCTTTAGTTGACTGCAATATTACTTATTAAGAGGTTACTTTATAATGATTTTGGTTAGTTGGATATGAAAGCGGACAAGGATTTTACTAAACTCGTCGCTCAATCTCTGTCTGAATCCATAGATCAGAGGTCAATGGTTCATCTTGCGCGTGAAATAATGCCTGAGTATAATATTGAATCTTACTCAAATTTACCGAGCAGCCTTGATATCCCACGGTTGGATGTAGCCCGACAAATCGTAGCCGACATGAATAACTTTAATCTGCTAATTCCTTTTGTAAATGTTTTTTTCTCTATACAATCAAAAGGATATAAGGGGCGCAAATACAAAATATCAAAATTGCGAAGTATTGTTGTTAAACTCTTCGATATGGGATTTAGTATAGATCCGGTCACAGGGCAGGTTTACGAAGATCCTCAATACAGGATAAGCAAAAACTGGGGTGTTCTTCAGGAGGGTATTGACTATCCCTTTACTTTTGTCTGGTATGATATTGTTGAATCATCAATACATCTTAAAAAAAATTCTCATCGTGATGTTCTTGCATTTTATCAAAAATATCATAATCTTGTACGGTCATCAACAGAATCAAGGAATGGACGAATCTGGCATATTGAAGGTGACGGTATTTTAACTGCTTTTCACTTTGGAGATCACTCCTCAACGGCTCTGTTCAGTGGTATTGAGGTTCTACACAGCCTTTACAAGTATAACCTTTTTGAAAACGTACTTGATAATCCTATCAAAATACGCATTGGACTTAACACAGGTGTAACCGATTATATTGAAAATCATGATATGTTAAAAACAAAAGAGCCTGTAAAGGACGTGATCAATCTGGAAAAAATATCACTATCAGACACAATAGTCGCGACAAATACGGTTATGACATCTGTTGAAGGGGTACTTGCCTCAGTATTTGAATTCAAAGATTTGAACAAGAAAGGTTCATATTTTGTCTATGATGTGAAATGGGAGAATTAGATGAATATATATCTTTTTACTAACAGCAAAAAAATCAGTTCTCTTTTTTCATCTATTTCGAAAGACTACGAGCTTCTTACTCTTAAACGGGATATGTATGCTGATACAATCAATTCTGTTAGTCCAGGTGATCTAATCTATTATGACATACAGGGTTTAACCTCCGATCAACTTTTTCAGAATATTTCAGATTTTTTGGAAAATGTTGCGATCAATTTCGGAATAATAGACCCAACATCCGAAATCGCATCTATTTCTGATCTTTTTTTTGACGGGTTTTGTGATTATATTTCAAAAAAAGAGCTTATGCATCCTATCAGTCCGGCAAGAATAAAAAAAGTCCGCAATTATAAGAATTTTTGTATAACTAATCAAGTAGTTAAAAACAGTGCTACACCTATCAATATCAAGAAACCGGTACAGGGTTGGAAATCAATAAAAGAGGGTGATGAGTACACATTTTATATATTATATTTCCGTCTGGAAGAGGTGGCTTTACTTCAGAATCATTTCGGATATGAGTTTACCGAATCAATTATAAATACAGTACGTGATTATCTAAGATCTTTTTTCGGCTCATATGAAGGGAAATTATGGATTACTGATGATAATAAGGCTCTGTTTTTGTTTCCCTATAAAGAGAACAATCAGCGGATTATTCTGGGTATTTACCAATTCCTTTTAAATAAAATACTGTTTTCAGGTGAAATACTTAAATCTCCTGTAATTGTAAACCCCACCTTTATTCTTCATCTTGGCAACATTATGTATTTAAACGAAGAAATGTCTGGTAAGTCTGTATCAGACGCCTTGAATTTCATATTTCATGCTGCCAACTCGTATGTGACTGCTGGTAATTTTTATGTATCAGATTCTGTATTCAACATCATACCAACTCCTATTGCCTCATTTTTCAAAAGAGCTCCATCTTTTGAGGGGCATGATTTTATGGTAATGCGCAATCAGATAATCGGTGATAAGGGATAGTACTATAAGTCTTTTAAAAGTACTTTTTCTATGAGGCAATGTGGTGCTTCTGACAAAGAAAATTTTGTCTTAGGTCGCACCCCCAGGACGCCGAGCAGCAAAGACCTTGATTTGCGACCAGGGCATTACAAAGGATAACATGAGTTCGACAAAACTTTGCAGTACTAAAATAGGTTCATTGTGAATGCGGCACCTGTTTTAAACTTCCTGTTATAGGTGTGATTTATAGCCTTCCTGCCATATCAAAAAATTTTTTGTTCTCTTATACAATACTCTTCAGTCAGGGGTACCTGAAAGACAAAAAGAAGGAGTGAATTATTATGAATGAGCAAGAAGAAAAACCTGAGAAAAAACAAAATTATATAAACCAAAAATCAATTGAAACTGAAAATTCAGAAAATTTAGATCAAATGTTGTGAATTTACCAAAAAAATTTTTTCTGTAAATGTGAAATTCTAATATCTTTGCGTAACAAGAACTTCTTTTTACCAGCTATTTAAGATTGTTTCGAACTAATTTTTATTAGGGAGTGGGGTGGTTTTTTTCTAACGTGAATTTATGCGAAGTCAAATATTCTATAGGCTATTGACGTTGTTGTGTGTAATATAAGATATTCTTGTTTTAAAGATAAAATCGTTTATTGATGTCAGGTTTATGCGCAACTACGTTAAGACTTCTATCAGTTATATGATGTTGCCGTAAGTTTCTATGAATATATTAGTAATTTAATTGACGTTTAAATTTATTGTATTCAAATTATCCAAAATTAAATGAAAATCAAGGGTATTACATGCATAATCCATTCAAAGTAAAAATTAAAATTATTTGCGATATTGAAACACATGATTGGGCTATTTCTATTAGAACCTTTTTAGAGCTTCTATTATTCCAATGTGATTTATGCTATTTTCAATGGAAGTCCCATATCGATGACTATATCAATTGCTCAGAAAACTATGACTTTACAATTTTATGCCTGCATGGTATGCATCAAAAAAATGACAGGTATCACTTAATAAGTGTAATTGACACAGACATACAAGATGCTGAGAAAAATAGAATTAGGTATGAATTTAGAAATAAAGAGTATGTAATAAAAAATAAATCTGGAATATTGATTTCAATTGGGTGTGGAATTGGCGGAAAAGAGTTCGCCGAAGTAGTGAAAAAAATGGGTTATTCTAATTTTATTGGAAATAAAACTGAATTATTAACTTTTGGGCAGGTTATTCTTTGGATACAATTATTTTTTGAATTTATTACTCGCCCTAATTTTATTAGTCATTCAACCATTGAATTATTAAATTTAAATCAAAACAATATAGTAGATGCCACAAATTACAGTAATTACATTTGTGAAACAAAAAAAAAGCATTTTGCTTTATTTTCCTTTTAAAAAATAAAATAATGTATATTTTTTGACATAATAGACAATATCTTATATGGTTTATCGAAACTGGAGCTGTACGTCCGTTTTAGCGATTAGCGCGGTTTGTGCGAATGCACAAAACCGTGCCAAAGTACAGTTTGCCATAAATATTCAAAAAGCATTTTCCATTTATCTCTGACGATCTCATTACACTCGATCGCAGATATTTGGAGTACTTTTTTCTATGAGGCAACAACATTGGTTTGGAGTACCTTTTTACTTGAGGCAATATGTTACTTCCGATAAGATATCTTATGTCTCATTAGAAAATTTGGCTTTTGCTCATAGATCTATGGTTTATACCCCTCTCAGATAATTCCGTTAATAGTGAAGAAATAATCAGCAGTATATCCTTCTATTTTAGCTTTTGCAGAAAAAGAAAAGACATGTCGTCTCCAAGAGCCTGTCCGTTTCTGAATGTTTTAATATCCGTGAAGAGCTGTTTGTAGATGGACTTTATCGGGGTATTAAGAACTTTGAACAATATTTTAAAAAATCTTGAAGCTCCATATTCTACATTGTTAGTATCTGTCTGTTCTTCAATATGTTGTTTTTTTCGGCTTTATTTGATTATGCTTTTTCCGGAGAGAAAAGTCGATTGTAGATAGTATTGCAGCGTTTGAGAAATAGAGCTTCTTCGGATATATGATGGATGTTTTTTAACTGCCAGCGCCAGTTGGAGTGATTCATAGTGCCGGGAGTGTTTGTGCGAAACTCTCCTGAAAACCCTAAAAGATCCTGTACCGGAATAATTACAGTTTGCGCTGTGCTACGTAGAGCCGTTTTAATAAACTTTTTATGGAAACTGCTGTTGTTTTCTATGTCAAGATACTCCTTGATATAGTCACGTGTTTCCTGGTTGATATCAGTGCCATAAAACCAGCCATTGCTGGTATTGTTATCGTGAGTACCCGTGTAGAGTATGGTATTAGGATCATCTATCGAATGCGGCAGATAGTCGTTGTCCGGTGTAAAGTCGAAAGCGAACTGTAACACCTTCATTCCTGGCAACCCCAATTCGTTACGCAGCTTACTAACCTGAGGAGTTATCATTCCAAGGTCTTCAGCAATAAAAGGCAGACTACCAAGCTTTGCCTTCAGGAAGTCAAAGATATCTTTTCCTGGCCCCTTCTCCCACTTACCTACTATGGCGGTTTTTTCATCTTCTGGTATTGCCCAGAAAGATTCGAAAGCACGAAAATGGTCTATTCTGATTACGTCTGTCACTCCCAACAAATGGGAAAAACGGCGGTACCACCATTCGTATACCATCTCGGAGGGAGATCCGTTTTCAAACCAGCGGTAGATCGGGTTGCCCCATCTTTGTCCGGTTTCACTAAAATAGTCAGGAGGAACGCCTGCTACCGGATCGGGCTTACCTTTTTGGTTTAATAAAAAGAGTCCCGGATTCGCCCAAGCGTCGGCACTGTCGTAGCTTATGTATATGGGAATATCTCCGATAATTTCTACAAATTTTTTATTACAGTATTTTTTCAGATCGTGCCACTGAGTAAAAAAGAGAAACTGTATAAACATAATCTGAAGGATACTTGCCTGATAATCATTGTGAGCTTTAGCAATTGCGGAACTGTCACGTTCGGATAAAGGTTGCGGCCATGTTGTCCAGGCATAGGTTCGGTAAATGTCAGATAGCACTGTGTATAAGGCGTAGTCTTCGAGCCAATAGCTGTTTTGTTGTCGGAACTTCTCGAACAGGTTTTTTTCTTCTGATGTGGCTTTAGTAGAGAATGCGTGATAAACTCGGCTGAAGAAACGGTTGTACTCATCCTCAACAGTCTCGTAAGAGATAAAGTCTGAGGGTTCCATGATAGGAGGCAGCATTTCCTGCGATGTGAATGAGTAGTGATCAATAACCGAGTCACAGTCAATAAGCATTGAGTTACCTGCGAATGCAGATGTGGATGCATAGGGAGAGAAGCCAAACTGACTTATAACCGGATTAAATGGAAGAATTTGCCAGTATCGCACACCGGTGTTACGGAGGAAGTCTGCAAAAAAGCGGGCGTTCTTTCCAAGTGACCCGATTCCATAGGGGCCGCCCAATGATGTAATATGCAGCAATAGTCCCGTACTTCTTTGTTGGTGATGCATTAGTTACCTCTGATTTAAGGTTTGTTAACTGGATCTTACAAGTGGAAAGTCGATAAGTACAGCAGTCATATCATCGAACTGTCGTTCCGGTCGCCCTATGAATTCATATATTTTTTCGTACATGGTATTTACAATTGCCTGTGGATATAGGTGAATATTTTCTTTCAGACATTCAATTAGCCTGTCGGAACCGAACTCCTCATTCGGTTGATCCAGAGCTGTTCCTTCAATAAGACCGTCACTGAAAAAGAAAAGTGAATCGCCCTCATAAACTACAAAATGGCACGACGTATATTTGTTGTATTTTTCTCCCAGAAGATCTCGGATCTCGGAACCCATAAGATGGCTTTTAAGGGGGATCCACCCCTTTTCGCGATTATTAAGGTTATAGATGTCCATCAGAGAGTTTTGAAAACGCCTTGCAATAAAAGGAAAGTGCATGCCGCGCGAAAAAAAGGTTAAATGAAACTTGTCGTCATCATTGGTAATGAACGTAAAAATTATACTGGCGAAATCTTTGGAATTTGAAGCCTCAAGGATGTCGGTGAAGGTGTTTCCGATTTCACGAACTATATCTATGTATTCGAAGTGATTTTTATTGCGGTATCTTTTTTCGTACATTTTAAGTGTTGAAGTGATTGCTGAACGGAGCCTAATGAGCGTGGTATAGGCCGGAAGCCCGTGGCCGCTGATATCGGCAAATATGAACAGGTAGTTGGAATCAGGCAGCTTATACAGCTCAAAATAGTCTCCTGAAAGTATAGATCCGTATGCACGCTGGAATCCAATACCCACATTGAGGCTTTTGCCGTAAAAATTTCCGAAAAGGTTTTTTACGGTCAATTTATCGTTTTTTCGAACCTCTTCGGCCTCAGCCTCTATCATGGAGTACTGGCGGATAATGCTTTCTATAGAGAGATTCGCATTTTTCATAAGTTTATATTGAATGTCTGACATAGAGTCCTATAATACACCTGTGATACAAGTTGATACATTACTGTTTTTTTATCATGAGTGTCAAGTAAGTTGGTCAGCTCGAAAAAAATTATTATAAATAGCATCAGTTTTCACATGTATCTGTAGATAGTTTATAAACATCTCTTTGGAGTCGACCATAAGTGTTGAGAAAGGAATCGGATCGCCCTCTTTAAGTTTGACATATAATTCGTCGTTTTTTTTATCAATAAAGATTGCTGTTGACTCTAGAAGTTTACAGCAGCTTCCGTCACATAGAGGAAAAATAGTCGTATGTTCAAAGATGTTCTCCTCGCATCGTTTTACCATGATGCGTGCTATTTCGTCATACTCACAGCTTATGGAGTAAGAGTGCTGATTAAGCATAATAATTTTCTGATCAATCTCCTCATTCAGCTGATTAAATTGAGAATAGTTCATAATAACCTTCCTTGAAATTGGAGCATTAAAGTGAATAAAAATAAAAGACACCCTCTTCTGTTAGATATCGACACATTTTAATGTTTCATTAGGCCAGTATTAAAAATGGCTGAAAATTGCTAATATTAATCAATTTTTATGAGTATAATTGACTCATTACTATAACATATTGACAAATAAGCGGTCAAAAATAAAGATTATACTTCACCTTTTATAGAATGGTTGTTAATGATAATAAAAAAATTAAATATAATATCTCTAATGCTTTTAACATCACTCATCTTTGCTCAGGATCATCCGCAATTGACAGGATTACAGGTGTCATATGGCAAGCTTTACAGAGGGATTTCACTTCGTTGGAGCCTTGTTACTGGAGCAACAGGCTATGAGGTGTACCGATCTGACCGTAAAAACGGAAGAGTCAGCCGTATCACCTCCGTTGCCGATACTGTTTTTCTGGACAACAGTTGCGAACCCGGTGTTGAGTATTTCTATAAGGTGGCTCCTGTCTTTGGCTCACGGCGTGGAAAGTTTTCACGGGAAAAATCCGGTTATCGTCTTATTGATGTCTCTAATCTTTATACTCTTAACTCGATCATTGATAAAAAAAATCGAAAGGTTGCAATACAGAGCGCTATAGTCAAAAGACGACTTGAGCTTATTGATGAAGAATATATCGGCTGGTTAAAGATTAAGTTTATTCTGTTTGTTTCTAAACCCTATTTTTTAAATAGTAAAGTAATTGTTTTGACCGATTTCGATCAGTTTTCGACACGGAATGATCAAAATACGATACATTTTCATCCGGATAACGAGAATTACGCCCTCTCTTTTTACGGACAACGACCATTTAATCTTTTAAAACGTACAAATGATACCGAACTTTTCAACAGATTGCTTCGTAACAGCATAGCCTTTTGTGTTTATCAAGGGGATGTTAAGATTCGGGATTCAAAGGGGCGTAATAAGTTTATTCCTCAGTACGAGGCAATCGGGCTTGCGACACAGTACTATAAATATGCAGATAACTGGGCTTCGCGCACAATTCTTTTTTCATCCGAGCGGGATGAGATAATGCAGCAGGTTCGCAAAATTGAAGAGGAGTCGCGTGATTAACCTTTAAAGAAGATGTGATATAGTCCCCATGTAATTGAAGTACCCACCACAATTCCGACACAGACCTCATAGACCGAATGAATCTTTCTAACCACCCGGCTTACAGCAATTGAAAGTGCGATTACAAAAACAATTATTGTAAGAAGGTCGTTCTTAAAGATGAATACAACATTGACCCACCATGTAAATGCAATTGCACTATGTCCTGAAGGCAACCCACCTCGAAGCGGATGCCCTTTGCCTACATAGGCCTTCATCATTATTACAATTATTAATACAATAATGGTCGTACCAAAGATTAGGTCGACCACACCATGCTGGGCAATAACAATTCCATATTCGAGGAAATAGTGAAAATAGGGATAAAAGATTAAAAATGCCATAATCGCCGCTGAAGCAGCCGCAACCAGTACAGCACCGGCGGCAATGTCTTTTGCTATGCGCGCCATTTCGCTGTGTTCGGGCGAGGCTATGTCTACGGTGACCTCTATTGCGCTGTTTAACATTTCTGCAATGATTACCATTGTTGCCAGTGTTGTTAGTATTACAAATTCGGATGGTGAAATTCCAATTGTAAAACAGAGCAGAAGCAGAAAACATGCAGCGGTTAGGTGAAAACGTACATGGCTTTGTGTTTTGGCCGCATGCAATATTCCTTCAATGGCATAGTTAATTGAGTCGTAGTATTTTCTTAAAAAATAGTATAAAAATCTAAAAAAGTTCATCATTGTCCCTACCAGGTTTTAAAAATGCTACATGTTTAAAAATGAGTAATTCATTTTTTTAAGACGTTGTCTTTTTAATTTAGTGTCTGGAATGATCTGTGTAACAAGATTCCAGAAACGGGGGCTATGATTCTTATGTACGGTATGAGCCAGTTCATGAATTATTACATATTCCGTCAGCTCCCGTGGCAATAGAACCAGTCGTATGTTCAGCGATATATTATTGTTTGAAGAACAGCTGCCCCATCTTGTCTTCTGGTTTCGAAATGAGAGTGAACCATATTTGAACGAGTATTTTGCTGCAAGTTCTTTTACCAATAGTGGTAAAAGTTTACGAGCGTAGCGTGATGCGTTTTGAATGATTGCTTTAATAGCCGCACCTGCAATTTCGTAGTTACAAAGGTCTTCTTCGGTATGATAATAAAAGGTAGATAAACCTTTACGTGTTATACAGGTTCCCCACTTGTGTTTGTCACTACTTTGTATAAACTGAAGTTTTCTGTCTCCGAATTTTAATTCATATTTATTAATGCTAATGAAATCAAAAAGAGCGTTTGTGTTATCATTATGTTTAAGGTAGGAGTCGCGAATCGTATCTGCACGGTTAAGAATGAAGTCATTTACAACTGATAGAGAAACAGAGGCGGGATAGCTGACATCCAGAGTTCTGAAAGCCCCAGCTTTGATTTTTATAGATTTTGAACGTGCTTGAGGCTTGTATCTTAAAGTAAAACCTGGAAGTAGGGAAATTTCCATAAGAGTATCTACCATATCTGTATCAATTTTGCTTAGAAAAGAGGGAACTCATAAAACAGATTAATGAGATTCCCAGAGCTCATATATGCATTGAAACTTTCCACCAGAACCTTCAGAATCATTTTCAGGAGTAAGGGCCTTTCTGCAACAAAAAAAAGTTATGAGGTTATCTGTTTGAAAATCTCAGCGCACTCATCCAGGTTTTTAACAAAAAGAAGATTGTCTTTTTTTACCGTACCTGCTTCGCGCAGGTTGATCAGCGTTTTTTTCTGGTTTTTCGCGATATAGGTGAAGGGATACTTTTTAAAATAGTCCAGAATTCCATCAGCTTCATCTGCTGTAAAAATGTTTTTCTTAATTAGTAGACTTCCAAGTGGAGTTTCACTGTATCTGATAGGAGAAAGATCACTATTCAATGTGTAGTCTGTTAAGTCGAACATGGCTTCGATGTGGTTAGATGAGATGTGATAGATACGGCGCACCTGGTTGTACCAGGGAATTGGACTTTTTTTACCAGGAAGAATACCAGCTTCTGAGAATTTTGTAAAAAGAGAATAATTCAGTTGATCAATTGTGTGTCCATTACAGCAGCATATGGAGAAGATAAGAATATTTGATTTTTCTGTATAACTCTTGAGAATAGCTGGTATATCGTAGTTAACTACAAAGATTCCGTTTATACGCTTGATGGAATTACCGTGAAAAAGAAGAAAGTCTTTCTCGTTGGCGTAAAAATGAAACAGGCTCTCTTCGTCGAATCTGTCATTATATTCAGATTGCAGGTATTCAAAGGAACCAAGAACATGTGCGTCTTTAACTGATATTCGAAATTTATTTTGAAAGGCTTCCGAGAATTCGGGATATTTTAGAACTTCCTCTTTACCATGCAGAGCAAAAAGATAATGAAGAAAGTAGTGATTCAGCACTATATGTCTTTTACTTATCACCTCACCGTTATAATTAGCCATAAAAAATGGTGTTCCGATTCCTTTCATTCCCTGAGCAATCAGAGCCTCGTAATCTACCCTGTTCGATTCCGGTCGTACAAATAGTGAGATAAGGATGGAGTTGTCTGTAATACGCTCTTTGTTATAAGGAATGAGCACATCGGCGGATCTCTCTTTCATGTTTTATCCTGAATTGCAATTTTAAGACAAAAGTATCAGTGTAGTATACAACTATAACAGTAATAGCAATTTATTAGGAAGTCCACAGGAAAATGCTAATTAATATTGGCAAACAGCCGATAATTTTAATGAGACATAATACTGATTTACAAACTGAGTAAAAATATACAATTGGTAGTTAACAAAAAATTATAAGGAGGAGTAATGAAAGGCCGACAAAAAATACCTATGAGCTTTAAAGAGATGCTCGATAAATACATATCAATTAAGGGACTCGATATTGTTGTGCATCTTAAGGATGGTAATTCGATAGAACTGAACAAAAACAGGGATCTTGTTGAGGATGAGATAGTAATGTTCGACAAGAAGAATCTTGAAACCCGTATCTCCCTACCCGATGTTTCATACATCGATCTTTATGCAATGTAGTTTCATCACATCTATTCGATTTTGCAACAGAGTTGCGAAATCGAATAGGTTTGAAATCTTTCTCTTTATAAGTTTTTTAAAATACGTAAAGTAATATCTTCGGCGATACCTTTGGGAGCCTCATCTTCATACAGGTAATCAGCTGACCCGTTAATCTGTCCGGATGCATCTTTTTCCTCTTTTTTAGTTATACGTCCCCGTTCGTCATAATAGAAGTTTACGATGCCTGTAATTATTTCGTTTTGGTCTTTCATAGTAGAACGAACACGCCGGTTTTTATCATATTCATTTTCTGCAACTATCGTTGTACCGCCGCTTGTGGTGACTTTTTTAGTTAGAAGTCCTTCGCTACTATATTCAAACGATGTAATGCTCTGCGTGTTGCCTTCACTGTCTTTAACAATCCGCATGGAAAGGTATCCACGATCATTATAGGAATATGTTTCTGAATAAGTATCAGTGACCGTTCCATTAACATTTACCGCAGCAATACGGAAGTCCAACTTTTCGGAAGCACCCCCTTGCGGTTCTTCTTCTATCTCGCAGGATAAAAAGACTGTTAAAACCATAATTAATATCAGAGATAGTATTTTTCGTATTTTCATAACTGCTCCTATAACTCTAAAATATCAATACCCCATACTTTCTGCAATGTTGTTAGGCAAAAACAGGGTACTCTTCTTTTATATAATCGGCATGGCTTACTGAATTGCTTTAAAACTCTTTTAGCGAAATAAATATTTTTGTGATTTTGAATATGGATTGACATAAAACAGGGGCATAAATATAAGGACTTATATTGATCGCGGGTGTAGTTCAATGGTAGAACTTCAGCCTTCCAAGCTGATAGCGTGGGTTCGATTCCCATCACCCGCTCATTAAAACCTTAGTCCTGAATAACTTGTTTATTCGATACTAAGGTTTTTTTATGCAATAGCACTTGTTCTGCCTCCATTGCTGACCTCATCTCTCACATAAGTGGCTAACAATCCTTAAAATTGCACTCCGGCCTTGCTTCAATAAAGTAAGTGCCAACTTTAAAAATCGGTCAGGATGCAATTGAATAGTTCAACTTGTATTATTTTGCCAGTTTCCAGTCCTGAAGTCAGGTTTGCCTGGGACGGCAACTCTAAAAAAAATACTTTACAATGGTGTACATATCTCTTCAATTGACTGATAAGTTTTGTATCGGGAGACAACAATGACTAAAGAAAAAATATTCTGTGCAAACTGCAAGAATTGTACTGTAATACGCCAGCATGAATCAGAACCAGACAAGTACGTATTACGTGTTAAGTGTCAACTTCGCAAATGGGTCAAAAGATCTGGTGAAGAAAAGCTCTATAAATATTTTACAGTAGCACGTCGTATCATGGATGAGTGTGAAGATTATGTAGAGTCAGGAGAACTTTTCCCCTACATCAAGAATCTTAGAAAAGAACTTCCTATCAAAGACGAAATTTACTCTACTAAGGAACAGTAATCCATGTTCAGGCCCTCTTTCAAGGGAGGTATTCACCCCCCTGAAAACAAAAAACAGACAGAGCAGAGGTCCGTCGAGAATCTCTCCATTCCCCACCGGTGTTTTGTACCGGTACAGCAGCATATAGGTAAACCTGCTGTACCAGTTGTCGAGGTGGGTGATTATGTGCAGGTCGGCCAGCTTATTGCAAAGGCCGACGGCTTTGTCAGCGCTAATATTCATGCCTCTATTCCGGGCAAGATTACCTCAATAGATAAACACCCTACCCCCTTTTCACCAGCGGGACTTGTTATACAGATCGAAACACATGGTAACTTTACTCACGAGAAAGCGCCCTCAAAAAAACAGTGGAGCGACCTTACTCCAAAAGAGCTTCTTGACAAGGTGTTTGACTCGGGTATTGCCGGGATGGGCGGGGCTTCGTTTCCTACTCATGTTAAATTATCGCCTCCAGCAAATGCAAAAATTGACATGCTTATTGTTAATGCAGCTGAATGTGAGCCCTATTTAACAGTAGATGATGCTCTAATTAAGCGCTCATATCAGGATATTATCGAAGGTATTATGGTTACCCGTACGATTCTGGGTATCAAAAAGGTAATTATTGGTTTAGAGGATAATAAAAAGAGCTCGTATCTTACAATAAAGAATTATCTGAAACAGATTAACGAGAAAGATATAAAAGTAGCTCTGCTTAAAACAAAGTATCCGCAAGGTGCAGAAAAGCAGCTCATCTACTCCCTTTCTAGACGTGTTGTTCCTTCAGGAGCTCTTCCGCTGGATATCGGTGTGGTTGTTCAGAATGTCGGCACCTGTTTTGCAATTCAGCAGGCTGTCTGCTACGATACGCCACTTTATGAACGTCTTGTTACCGTCAGTGGTTCGCTGATAAATAACCCCGGTAACTACAAAGTACGTATCGGTACCCCCATCTCTGATATTATTAAGGAGTGCGGTGGCCTTAAAGCTGAGCCGCATAAGATCATACTTGGTGGCCCTATGTGTGGTCAATCTGTAGAAAATCTGGATATTCCGGTGGTTAAGGGAACTTCAGGGGTACTCTTCCTTACGAAAAAGGAGTGCTCTGCCAGTCGTTACACCAACTGTATTC
Source organism: Spirochaetota bacterium (assembly GCA_027858855.1). Taxonomy (GTDB): domain Bacteria; phylum Spirochaetota; class UBA4802; order UBA4802; family JAFGJZ01; genus JAFGRW01. Next base: position 48,372 of record JAQIBV010000031.1, read on the forward strand.
GCTGTGGCCGCTGTGTGCAGGCCTGTCCTATAAATCTTCTTCCTTTCGAAATAGCCGCTCATGTCGAAATTGCAATGCCTCAAAACACAGAGAATCTTTCACCTCTTGACTGTATTCAGTGTGGAGCATGCAGCTACACCTGTCCTTCTCAACGTCCGGTAAGCCATTTTATAAAAGTTGCGCAAGACTATATCAGATCAAAAAGGTAGTTTCTATCTATGAATCAAAAAACGACTTATACATTATCCTTGGCTCCGCATATAAAAAATAAGCAGAATGTTCCTATTGTAATGTGGCTGGTTGTGCTTGCGCTTCTTCCATCTACTGTATTCGCGGTTATCACCTTTGGAATGCATATTCTTCTGGTTATTGCAGTTGCCATCCTTTCTGCCTGTGCTTCTGAACTATTATTCAGAAAGGTGCTTGGTCGTGATATAACAATCTTTAACGGATCAGCTGTCATTACCGGTCTTCTTCTTGCCATGAACCTTCCACCCCTAGTGCCTTTGTGGATACCAGCAGTTGGTTCTGCTTTTGCAATAATAATCGCTAAAGAGCTCTTTGGCGGATTAGGACATAATATCTTTAACCCGGCTTTGGTCGGCAGAGCCTTTCTTGTCGCGTCGTGGCCGGTGCTTATGACAACTAAGTGGGCACCACTTCCTAACGGTTCCATTCTCAGTGGTTCGTTTCCATCATCTTCCATTGTACCGCAAGCTGCAATTGATGCACTTTCACAGGCCACACCGCTTGCAGCCCTCAGTTCTGTACCATCCGTTGTCAGTTCAGTCGATGGTCTCTATTCTTCATATAATGTCTATCCGCTGTTGTTCGATAGTGCAACACTGAAATCACTTGCCGTTGGAAACATCGGAGGTTGCATCGGAGAGACCTCGGCTCTTCTTCTTCTGGTTGGAGCTCTTCTGCTTCTTTTTACCAGAATCATTACCTGGAAAATCCCTGTTGCCTATATCGGCACATTTTCACTGCTTGTCTTCGCCTACTACTATCTGACCGGTTTTTACATGCCCTACCATGCCCTGCTTTATCATCTGCTTTCTGGCGGTCTTTTTCTGGGTGCTTTTTTCATGGCAACCGACATGGTTACATCGCCTGTAACTGGTAAGGGTATGCTTATTTTCGGTGCCGGCTGTGGCCTTTTAACCTTTGCTATCCGTATCTGGGGTGGTTACCCTGAAGGTGTCTCTTACTCAATTCTGCTGATGAATGCGACTGTTCCGCTTATTGATAAATGTACCGTTCCTAAGATCTTCGGTAAAAGGAAAACGGCTTAATGAAAGAGATTGGTAAATCGACTACAATTCTTGCGGTTGTAACACTCATCGCATCTTTGCTTCTTGCGTCGATCTATGCGCTAACAAAAGATCGCATCGCTTTTCTTGAAAGCGAAAAAGAAAAAAACGCACTTGCAGTTGTCTTGCCCGGTTTTACCATCGTGGAAACACGAACCAAAGACGACTCTTCACAATACTGGGTTGCCGAAAAAAAATCTAAAAATGGTGAAACCATAAAGGGGTATGCCTTTATCAGTGAAGCTTCTGGCTATTCAGGAACAATACGCTGTATGATAGGTGTCGATCACTCTTTAACTATCCTTGGTATTTCGATTCTTCAACAGACCGAAACACCTGGTTTGGGTGCTCGCTCTGTAGAGATCGCCTCTAAATACACATTCTGGGATGTTATTACCGGTTCGGCGAAGGACGAGGGGGAACAGCTTCCCTGGTTTCAAAAGCAGTTTCAGCAACTGAGCGGTTCAGACCCAATAAGTATTGTTAAAAAAGGCGACTGGAACCAGAACATGGCCGATGAACTTCGCGAAACAAATTCTGTGTCTGCAATTACAGGAGCCACAATTACAACCAAAGCTATTGTTACCTGCATCGAAAAGGGTCTTAACGAATACAGCGCAATAATAAACGAGTGACATTATGAGTGTAAAAAAAGAATTTTTTAAAGGTCTTGTAGATAAGAATCCTGTTATGGTGCTGGGGATAGGTTTATGTCCGGCGCTTGCAGTCACAACTTCTGTGTCAAATGCACTTTGGATGATGCTTGCGACTACCTTTGTTTTGACCTGCTCTAACATACTAGTCTCGTTGGTAAAAAACATTATTCCAGCTCATGTCAGAATTCCGGTTTTTATTACAATCATTGCAACTTTTGTAACGGTTGTTGAAATTGTACTGAAAGCCTATCAGCCCGAAGTCTACACCAGTCTTGGAATTTTTATTCCACTGATTGTTGTAAACTGCATGATCTTGGGGCGCGCCGAAGAGTTTGCTTCACGTAATGGAGTGTTTATGTCAATTGTTGATGCACTTGGTATGGGTATTGGTTTTGGTCTGACCCTTACTGTTCTTGCATTTTTTCGAGAAACGCTCGGTGCAAATAAACTTTTCGGTTACACCCTGATTCCGGGTTTCGAACCGGCCGGCATCATGACTGTAGCCCCCGGTGCCTTTATTACACTTGGCTTAATGCTCTGGGCAATGAACAGCATAATGACCTCTCGAAAAAAGCATTAGAAAAGAATTAGCAAAAAATAATCATTTGCAAACAAGTCTATAAAAATATAGTTGAATACCATAAGCTTTATATAGGATCATAAACAGCAACAAGGGGTTATGAAAGTAAGATGGAAATAAAGATTTTTTTAACAATACTTTTTTCGACAATTTTTATCAATAACTATGTCCTCTCACAAACCCTGGGAATTTGTCCCTTTCTTGGTGTATCTAAGAAGACCGATTCTGCCGCCGGTATGGGCTTTGCAGTAATTTTTGTCATGACCATCGCGTCTATTATCACCTATTTTATCTATAAATATATTTTGCTACGTTATGACATTGTCTATCTACGTACAATTGCTTTCATTCTTGTTATTGCCTCTATCGTTCAGCTTGTAGAGATGGCCATAAACAAATTGTCTCCTGTTCTTTACCGTGCCCTGGGAATTTTTTTACCACTAATTACAACCAACTGTGCCGTTCTGGGTGTTGCTGTACTTAACGTCGAATCCGGTTTCATTACCAGTGAATATGGTCTTCTGATGACAATGGTACAGGGCTTTGGCGCCGGAGTCGGATTCCTTCTGGCTCTTATGCTGATGTCGGGAATACGTGAGCGTCTTGAAACTGCGGATATCCCCTTTAATCTTAAAGGAATGCCAATCACCTTTATAATCGCAGGTCTTTTATCACTCGCCTTCATGGGTTTTGCTGGGATGAGCTTCTGATGAAACAGGTAAAGATTGATGTATCACTACTGGCTGTAACGCCCGATTCTGAAAAACTAATTGAAGAGGCCGGTCGTACCTGTTATCTTTCGTTCGATAAATCCGGCACTAATGAGAATTTCATCACCAATGCTATAAAACGGGGGCATCTTTCTATTATTGAGCATGCCTCGGCATCGTTTCGTATCAAGGGGGCTTCGCGCGCCTTTACACACCAACTTGTTCGTCATCGTGTTGCTAGCTTTTCTCAACAGTCTCAGCGATACGTCGACGAAAACAACTTTAACTATGCTGTTCCTGAATCTATCCAAAATAATCCAGAAGCCCTTGAACTCTATACTTCATTTATGCAGCAGGCCCAGAGTACCTATAGTCAGCTTCGCAATATGAAAATACTGAAAGAAGATGCCCGCTTCATCTTACCCAACGCCTTAGAGAGTGAAATTGTTTTTACCGCAAACTTCCGTGAGCTCCGTCATTTCTTCGATATTCGTCTTGAGAAAAAAGCTCAATGGGAGATCCGTATTGTTGCCTTCAAAATGTTGCAGATCCTTCAGCATGAAGCTCCACAAGTCTTTGGCGATTACATATCTGATCAAGAGAATTTCACCGCCCAATCAAAATACAACAACTAACGTGAGGTAACAGTAATTATGGGGAACTCCAAAGAGGAGAAACACTATTACGAAACTTCATTAACGGCAAATATGGAGGATTATATTGAAACAATTGCCCTCCTCTCTAAAAAAAATCGGGTTGTTCGGGTTCGTGACATCGCCCGCGAGCTGAATATCAAGATGCCCTCTGTTTCAGCCGCGCTGAATAAACTAAAAGAACTAAAGCTCATAGATTATGAAAAATATGGCTATATCGAACTTACACCATCCGGTGCAATAATTGCAGAAAAAATTTACGACAAACATTCGCTCATTGCTCGCTTCCTTCATGAACTTCTGAAACTTGATGAAAACCAAGCTTCTGAAGAGGCCTGTCGTCTGGAACACTATCTTTCACCGGAAAGTTGCAGCCAGATTTACAAGCTGATGAAATTCTTTAATCGTGAATCTGAAGACAAAGCCGATTGGACCGAGCACCTAAACATAATCATGAAGCGTCGCACCTTAATAAACTACTCTATTGGCGATATGCTACGCATAATCGACCACGGTTCTGTTGACAATTCAGTCTGTCCTTTAGGAGCCTGCTGTACCATTCATGATGTTAATAACGAAAATTCGGTTATCACAATAGATTGTAATAACCGGTTTGTAGATATTCCTTTTGAACAGGCAAGCACTGTCTATGCCTCTTATGCGGATCCTCTTATATGAAACGGTTGTTAATTATAATCTTAACACCTGTTCTTCTGCTCTCTCTATTATTTTTTGTTCTTTTTAAAACCTACACCATGTTGCCGGATACAAATACACTCGACAATGTTGCCCGCTCGTGTGCTGGTTTCGAGGTTAACCGTGTACTTATTAAGTCCTTTGCCGCCGCTCAAAAGTTTTCTGATAAACCTCTCTGTTATTCAATAATGAAGATTTTTTACCGCAAAAACATCTTTTCTGATGACTCATACATTTTGCAATATACCCTTTCGCGCAACCTGCTTTTGGTTGCAACAGACGAACGGCAGCCACAACATGTATCACAGATTCAAATCATGTTCATGATTCGACATATTGGTAAACAGATTAAAGATGATAATCAACTTACATGCCTCTATCTTGCCGCCTTGCGACACGGCAGTTTCACAGGCGCTGAAATAAGCAGATACTATTTTGGTAAACCTGTATCAGAATTATCGCTTACTGAAACTGTACGCCTTGCGGTACTAACAGTTTATCCTGAAGAAACGCCCTACTCTAACTCAGAAAAATTTAAAGTACGCGCCGCACAGATACTAAAACACCTGTATCGACAGAATATTATTTCATCATCAGACTACCGGCTTTCACTCCTTGATTTCCGCTAACAATCAGGGCGAAATTCCCCCGAATCAACTTCTGTAAAAATTATTCTTAGTTAAAAATAATTTTTAAATCTTTTTTTGTACGATTTGTTAAAGAGTTTCAGTCCAAGCTTATTGTGTTCGGCAATGATTTCTTTAATAATTGAAGTTGTAGTAAGCGGGTTTATGGTAACTGCACGCAGCACCACAATTTCATCAGGGGCATATCTTGTTGATTCAAGAACGGTACGCGAAACAAACGAAAGATCGTTATTACGGATATCACGATGCAGCTGAATATTAACTTCGTTTAAGCTGCTGTTAATGCGTGACGCCATTTTAAGTGTTTCGGCGCTGTTTTCAGAAATGAGCGATTCAAGATGCTTCTTGATTTTTACCGGAATGAAACGATAATTGAAAATAAAAAGTTCCGGATCATTTAAACTCTCGAAGTTTGGATGGATATCTATCTGGGTTTTAAAGTATGAGCTTATTGTAAATGCCTTTTCAAAAAGCAGTTTGAAACCTTCGGAACCTATAACCTTCAGTGCGACCCATGGACGCAGGGCGGCAAATGGGCGTGAACCCTCAATGGTAAAACGACCCTGGTCACGAGAATCAGGACGCACAACATATTGTGTTGTATGTTGAAGCGACTGAAGATCTTTCTGGTTGTTAAATAAAACCATTCCCATGGAAAGCGGAAGATACAGCAGTTTATGTGAATCAAAGGTAACCGAATCGGCATCCTCGATTCCCTTAAAAAGATGCGAATAATCGTCAACAAACAGAACCGGTCCGCCCCAAGCTGCGTCTACATGAAAGCGAGTGTTATATTTTCTGGCAAGTCTATTCATCTCGTAAAGATTATCAATATTACCGGTTTCGGTTGTACCTGCAATACCTATAAGGGACAGTATTTTAATCTTCTGTTCATGGTTTTGGTTATAGGCTTCTATCTCATTCAGCTCTTTTCGCAGAATATTCAGGTCAATTTTGTTTGAACCTGTATCTACAGGAATCTTTATTACATTGCTGTCACCTATTCCACATGTGTCGGCAATCTTATCGAATGAATAGTGCCCCCGCTTCGAAATCAGAATCACAGTGCGCTCGCAGTTATAATGACGGTAGGCCTCAGCAATTCCAGCACGTGCAATCCCCGGGAAACGACCATCCGGCGCAAACAGCAGATTACGTGCAACCATCATTGCAGTCAGGTTTGCCAGTGTTCCGTCAGAAGTCACATTCCCCAATGCTACTCTGTGATTCTGTACAGTCTCACGGTAAAACTTGGCGCTCTTCTGATAGATCAACCGGTGAATCCAGCAGAGCAATTCACGTTCAACAAAGGTCGACGCCTTTGCGGTCTCTATCTTAACCTGATTCTGATTAAGCGAGCTAATTATCATATCAATAAGGATGGTAAAATAGGGAATTGCGCTGGTCATGTGACCAATATAATAGGGGCTGTAAACCTTTACAGAATGTGAGGCAATTTTATTCTCAATTTCGGGAAAGATATCTCGTAAAAGTTGAGGGTCACGTGGTATTGATATGTCTGAAAAGAGTGATGTAAGCTCATCAAGAGTAATCGAGCTGTGCAACCCGCCCTTCTGCTTGAAAGATTTATACATCATGTCAAGAATCTGTTTACCAAATTCAAGAAACTTGTCCTGTGATTCGGGAAAAACAAAGAGCTTTCGGAGGTGTTCTATGTCGGTACTGATTTTCTCATACATACAGCAGCTAAACCGGCCTTTTTCGGTAACGGGATATAAAACCAAGAAGAGCCATGGCGCCTGCAATCAGAAAGAAATAGAATGCTGTCTTCATTCCTAACTCGGTACCCAGCATGCGGTAGGCCAGAAGCATTTCAAGGTATTCGATATATTCTGTGGAAATGGCTCCATTTACTTTGTATTCATGATTCAGGATTGCAAGTGGTTCTTCCACAACAACACTGGTACCATCAAGCCCGGTATAACCAGCAAACGGTGATGGATTCATCAATAGTGTATAGGCTTCAGTAATCTGTTTCTGTGAACCCTTAAGCAGTTCAGATACATGTGGTTCATAGGAGTGACGTGAATAGAGAGCAATCGAAATAATTATAGCGGCTGCCATAAAAAAAATTATAGATGTGGCAAAAAAAATTGAGCTGTCTTTAACATTCATGGCTACTCCTATGGAATGTTTTACTTCATATACTTGTAGCTTTTTGAGGTCAATTAAAATACTGAAGGTCTGTTATTTGAGTCGTTCACGCAAAATAGCGGGTATAACAATGGATGCAGTTTCGGCCTTCAACTGGTTTAAAGACAACTTAAAGGTCTGCCAATCGTTTTTGCATGCCGCAGATAGCTCTGAATCATCAAAGCCACCCTCAGGGCCTACGGCTATCAATGTGTCACCAATTAGCAGATCACTATTTAACTCTGTACTACTGTGAACATGGGCGATGAGCGCTGTACATGAATGCTGAACAAACAGATCTTCAGATGTAATTGCGTGCTCAAGAACAGGCATGTCGTGAGCCATACACTGTTTGAAGGTCTCTTCGATAATACGTAACCAGCGCGGCTCTTTTTTTGCGCACGAGTCATAATCGGGAATTGAACGCTTATAGACAACAGGTATTATTCGGTTAACTCCGATCTCCACACATTTTTCAATTATCAGATCGTTGCATTTCCCTTTTAAAAGCGGCATTGCTACACTCAAAGAGTTTTCAAAAGAGTGGCACTCTTCGATACTTTTCACTAAAAGTGAGCAACAGCCGTCTGAGGCCGAGTGCAATGATGTATGTACCAGATTACCATTACCAAGACGAAGTAAAATTGTATCACCAGTTTTATGGCGACGAACATTAACTATGTGATGATACAGTTCTCCACGTAACTCTGCAATGTCACCGACATAGAGTTCCCCATTTGTCTGGTCGTATAGGTACTGTGGCACTATTTTACCGAGGCCATATTTTCATGGCGAAATGTTGTATTTGGAAATGTGACTTTATGGTCATAATCTGAAAATTCAATTATTGAGAGCGTTCCACTGCCAATGTGAAGCATGTCGTAGCGTACTGGAAAGTTGCGCTTATTGAACGATGACATCTTTGTAAAAGATAGAGTTTTCGTAATAGCATTGTCGTTGTCATGGTAATCAATACGAATAGGAAGATAGTTAGAAGCTGCCACATAAAGAGTCAGCTTACCATATTTACCATCCTTGAAAATCGGGTCCAGGTTCAGGATAATAACATCGTTACTTTTATAGGTAGTTTTTCGTAATATTTTACCTGTGTAGTTACTCTGAAGGTCGGCATTAGAGATGTCTATGAACGAAAAGTTTGATTCGAATATAGGGTCATACCTGTCGACATCCACCTTGTGAAAAAGCTTTAGTGAAAGGATATTGTACACCCAGGTATCCTCACCACCAAGATTATAAAGAATTCGTATTTCGTTACCACGTTGTTTACTGGAAAAGGTAAAAAGATAGTTATCTTTGGCAACATAAGTAAGTATATCTCGTACAACTGAGCGACCATCCGGATAGATGTGCATAAGGTTTCCCTTCATTTGGCCAGACGGATACTGTAACACATCGTCAACGCGGGCAAGAATCTCTTGCGCGGTGACCTCAACAAGGCGGCTCTCCTGTGAAGTAATTATTAGTGGTACAAAGAATAACAACAGAAGAATAATTTTTATATAACGCATAAATTGTTTTCCACATCAAAGATATTGTGATATTGCATAAAACATAATCATAAATGAGCCTGTAGCAATAAAAAAGAGCAGGCATCCGGTAATAAATAGCGGCATAATTGTTGAAGCAAAACTCTTCATCATGCTTATCTTATGTAAAAAGGCAACAGACCTTACAGCAAACATTATAGAGACGATGTTCAAAACAGAAAAAGATGTTGCGGCTAAAAGTCCGGGTGCTGTATATACAGGATGTATGGATACTAGAAACACTGTAATCGGTAGAACAAACAACCGTGGAAAAGAGGCCAGATTCAGAATAGAAAAAATTCTTAGAGTATCCGGTGTAACCTTCATCAGGCTGAGCGCAAAAGATGCCAGCGACGCCTTAATAACTTCCAGCAATAGCAGGAATAAAGCTAACGAAAAAAATCCGTATGAGAGCTTAACAAAAAAAAGGCTGCTATTTTCTCTTTTAAGCGTGGAAACAGTAAGAATAAGGAAAAGTGCGTGCAAAATCGGAAAGACTACTGTTGCCGGCAAAAATGGTTTTCCCTCTTCAAGCAGAACAGCAAGCCGTTCGTTATCGAATAGCAGACAATAGAGATAGTCAGCCCACCTCAGTGTTCGTATAGCTTCAATCATTGTATGTACCGGTATTCAACAAGAGATTTTGTTACTGGTGCTATTGCTCCATTCATAAAAGAGAGTCGGCCTTCTATTGATCCAAGAAACTGATTGAAAGGTGATACCGGCTCTTTATAAACGGGTGAGTTTTCATCAAGCTTAGCCATCTCTTTTGCCTTTTTGATCGAATCGCTGTAAGTACCAATCTCATCTACTAACTTGTATTCCAGAGCCTGTGTACCGCTGAAGATCCTTCCATCAGCATATTCACGGAACTCGTCTATTGGAAGATTTCGTCCAAGCGAGACATCTTTCAGAAACTGCTTGTAGGTGCTGTCGATAACAGACTGCAACAGTTCACGTTCGTCATCGGTCATCTCGCGTGAAGCCGAAAGTATGTCCTTATAACGTCCGCTCTTTATGATATTCATACTGATACCATATTTGTCAAAAAGGCCTTTCAGTGACGGTGAAGAGATAATGACGCCAATTGACCCTGTGATTGTTCCCTGGTTCGCGAAAATATAGCTGCATCCCGAGGCCACATAGTACCCCCCCGAAGCTGCTAAATCGCTCATTGATGCGACAACCGGGATATTCTTCTGACGAATCTCTGTAATTTTTCTGAAAATTTCCTGTGTGGCAGCAACTGTTCCACCCGGTGAATTGATACGTATTACAATTGCCTTTATTTTGGGATCGTTCTCCAGCCGGTCCAGGTGCTCAACAATGGCATCAGAACCTTTTACATTTGAAAAAGCGGCCGATTCTCCGGAAGTTGTAATCGGTCCATACAGTTGAACGATGGCTACTCCGGGTGCCGTATCCGGAAAAGATACTGACCCAGAGGTCGGAGTTTTATTTACAGTTATGCTGATTTGAATTATAGAAAGAATTGCAGAAACCGCAAGGAAGAGAACAATGATTGTTAAAACCTGTCTGTTTTTATCCATAGTTATCCCGATATAGTAATATAATGTCGGTACGCAATACCCAATACCGGTGCAGTGTTAACATATATTATGTTTTTATTGACAGGGGAGCACGAAATTTACTCTTAAATACGGGACTGAATAAGTAGCCGTTCAAGCCGTAAAAAATATCAAAAGTTTCGAAGTTCCCTATTGTTAAGAAATAGTTTAGTAGTTGTATTATTATTTTCAATTACTTTTTTTATTATGTGAAGGTAAAAACGTTGTGCAACCGTATGAATTCATACAGATTCGTAAGAATATCTTAAATACCACTGAAAATTTTTAAATAGAGAAAGCCGATATGTCATTTGAAACCAGTTTAAAACCCTATCTTAATAACGAGCAGAGTAGTGGCAATTTCAGTCGCTACTCCCCAGACGGCATAAAAGCGGCCGCTTCTGCTTTACAGAATCCACAGAACACCTACCCCGTCTTCCACATTGCCGGCACCAACGGGAAAGGATCAGTCGCTCACTATTTAGCCGAGATATTGATACGATCCGGCTACACAACCGCGGTTTTCACCTCGCCGCATCTGTGTACGGTACACGAACGCATCCGAATTAACAGAAAAATGATCGACGATCACACTGCTGTACAAATTATCGACTACATCGAACAGCACTGTGATACCTCCGCCCTAACCTGGTTTGACATGCTGACTCTAATCGCTTTCGAATACTTCAAGCGAATGAAGGTCGACTATGCCGTTATTGAATGCGGTCTGGGCGGGCGACTAGACAGTACCAATATCTGTTCACAATCTGATGCGCTTATAACCTCTATTTCTCTCGATCACACCTCAATTCTTGGTAATACTCTTGAATCAATTACCGCTGAAAAAGCTGCAATAATTAAGGGGGGCTCTGTAATTACCACAAACCGCGACGAACGCATTATTAAGATCATTGAGCAGTATTGTAAAAAGGCAAAGGCTGAGCTTTTGCTTCCCGACCGTGATTATCAGAGTTTCTGCCCTGAAAACAGAACAATAAATGTCACAGTTGGCGATCGTCTTTTTGAGGCGATACCATTTGACTCGCCCTCGCCAGTGCAGAGGCAGAACTTTGCAGCAGCACTTACACTTGCGACAACATGTGGAATTAACTTAAGCGTTTCAATTCTAAACGAAACTCCATTTAGCCCACCGCATGGACGTTTCGAGCTTATTAGCAGCAATCCCCTTGTCGTTTATGACTGTGCGCATAATTCTGACGCAATTGCCGAAATGTTGTTGAACATTACCCGCTCCGGATACAGTAAAACGACCATCTTTTTATCTTTAATGAAAGATAAAAATTCTGAAGAGATTCTGTCACAAATAAAAGCGAGTGGACATAGAATCCTGTATGTGACTCTTTCCGACGAACGAGCCTGGTGTCCGACAGAATCTGATAATCTTACTATTGTGAAGCCTTCAGAGGTAGCAAGCCATATCTCTTCTGACGGATCGCTTAATCTTTTTTGTGGTTCTTTCAGATTATTTCCGATTCTGGCCGATATTATTGATAAAGGGTTCCTGTAAAAAAAATAAATAATGCCGCCAATTCAACGGAGTATAGAAATGACAATGGAAAATCAGCTTCAACAGGTAATTGAAGATTGTGTAAAACTGAGCGAAGAGATCTATCTTGGCTCAGATAAAGAGGATATCGAAAAATCGCTTGAAAAGCTTGTTCGTGTTTACGAGAATATAGAAACTGGGGCTGATGAACATGATGTTGCTCCACTTTTCGAATCGCTGCTGAATACCTTTAATGCCGAGTTCTGTTCTCTGTATTCACAGCTGAGTTATAGCGAAAATGGTGAGCAACACTTCTACTGTGTGGGTGAACCTTTTATTACCGATAGTATAAAAGCAGAGGATTTTTCTAACATTAATACCGGAACCGTCCACTCGCGCCAGTTGCAGACAGATAGCGGAACCTTTCTTCTCTATTACTTTAGTATTCAGGAAGAACAGTCTGTTTTAGAGTTTATTTCCATAACCTCCTCCCCATTCTCGACTGAACTATTTTTCCGTGAGTTCACCGAAAAACTGTATAGTCTTGTTCTAATGATTAGAAACAAAAGCTATGACTACACCTACTACAATGAAAAATTCGGTCAGCAGTTAAACAGTTATTCCAGCGATCTGTTTCTCTTCTATTACAATTTTAAAAATCTATATAAAATTTTTAATCATCTGGGTATCGATACAGTAGAGGATATTTCAGAATATATTCTTTCTCGGCTAAAAGACAAATACAACGATTCAATCTTCATTTATCAACTTTCTCTTGAAAAGATCTGTGTCTTTTTTGAAAATGAGACAGAGGATAAGCGTATCATCTTTGAATATAACGAAACCCCCATTCCCTATAAAATGAAACGAGTTCTTGTTAAAGGATCTTCAAAATTTGACAAACTGATCGATTTTATTGCAGAAAATCAGTAGTAGAAGCTTTACGGTTTCCCGCAAATTTCGCTTTGTTTCAAAGAAAATTTTCCTCACAAGGCTTGAAAAAGCGCCCAATATAATCGCTTTGAAGACAGCGATTATATTGGTTCATGGAGAATTTTTCTCGCTATCTCTCGAAAAAACGCTCAATATAATCGCTTTAAAGACAGCGATTCTATTGGCTTATATGTATTCTAAATAATCTTTAAGTTTGCGTGAGCGGGTTGGGTGGCGGAGGCGGCGGAGGGCTTTGGCCTCGATCTGTCGAATCCGTTCACGTGTTACATTGAATACGTATCCAACCTCTTCCAGTGTATGCTGATAACCGTCCTCAAGGCCGAAGCGCATGCGAATAACTCGCTTTTCTCGTTCGGGCAGTGTGCTTAGAACTTTGTTGATATGTTCTGTTAAAAGCTGATAGGCTGCTGCATTTGCTGGTGAATCGACATCCTTATCTTCGATAAAGTCACCAAGAAGAGAGTCTTCCTCTTCGCCCACCGGAGTCTCAAGAGAGATAGGTTCACGCGCTACGTTTTTAACAGCTTTTACCTTGGCAACAGGCCATCCTAAACGGTCGGCCAGCTCTTCGGGTATCGGCTCACGGCCGAACTCCTGCTGAAACAGGCGTGTCTCGCGGGTAATCTTGTTTATCTGCTCAATCATGTGTACCGGAACACGGATAGTCCGTGCCTGATCTGAAATAGCACGTGTAATTGCCTGACGGATCCACCAGGTTGCGTATGTCGAAAATTTATAACCTTTACGATATTCGAATTTATCTACGGCCTTTATCAGACCGATGTTACCTTCCTGAATAAGGTCAAAAAAGTGCATTCCGCGGTTTGCGTATTTTTTAGCGATAGAGACAACCAGTCTCAGGTTTGCATTAATAAGCTGTTTTTTAGCCACAGAGATTTTTCTTTGTCCAAGAAAAATCTGTTTTCCCCACTCCAGAATGTCATCAGCATTTGTACCGGCTTCCTGCTCAATACGACGAATCTTACGCTCGTTGTTTCGGATGTCTTTTACTATCTCATGGAGTATTTCTGGATCTTTAATCTTGTATTTAGAGAGAATCTCGTCCATCTCTTCATTCTTCTCAATTTTTCGGGCATCATGTTTTATGTTCTTAATGTCGGTATCATATTTACGTTCGATATCACGGAAAAATTTCTTGGTATCTTTAATTCGAGACACCATCGACTGAATTTTGGACGACAGCTTGTTTATCTCATTTTCGTGAATTTCAATGGCCTTGATATGTTTAACAATGACTTCATACGATTTGGTGTACTGCTCTTCAGCCTTTTTAATAGTCTCTTCATCAATGTCGGTTTTCTTCAGACGTGTCATCGCCTGAATCATCAGTTTGTCTTCTTTTACGATTACTTCCATATTCGAGTAGTAGCGCTCTTCAAGAGCCTTCATATCAAATGATGAAAAATAGTAGAGCCGGTTAATCTTTAACAGGTCAGTCAGTTTCATCTTACCCTGTTTAACCTTCGGGTAATTTTTTATAAGGTCGTTTATAAGAAGTGTCGAGCGGATTACAGCCTCTTCGATAAGAATTTCACCCTCTTCTATCTTCTTGGCAAGATCGACCTCTTCTTCTCCTGAAAGAAGTGAAACCTTTCCAATTTCTCGAAGATAAAGGCGTATTGGGTCGTCTACACCGGATTCATCTTTTTTCTTGGCCGCTTTCTTTGCGCCCTTAGCCGCCTTCTTTTTAACTACAGGTTTCTTTTCAAGAATTGCACCGACTTCAGCCAGAACAGTACCTTTTCGGGTAGACTCTTCGACAACTTCGATACCAAGCTGATTGATTAATATAAAAACATCATCGATCTTATCAGAATTGAGTAGCTTATCAGGCAAAATATCGTTAATTTCATCATAGGTAATTTCACCGTTTGTCTTACCCAGATTAACCAACTTCTGAATTTCGGCATTCGAATCCAAAGCTATATCACTCTTGCTCATAATACCTCTTTTTTTTTGATAGTGCGCCTTCAAGAAACAGACTTTGCAATGCTTTATCGCTTAATTTGTCTCTTTTAAGCATTCTGTATTTTTATACGGTTATTTTGATACAGTTTCAGGTGTTATGTTACCGTTTGTCTTTTTAGCACACGCTCTGGTGTGCGTTTTGCGGTTTCACCCTCTGTAAAAAAACCGGTATTAGAATATTGTTCTTTTGTTTTATTGTTCTTTTATCGCAGCTATCTGTTTCTATCTGTTTTTTGCTACAAAAGAAAAAGAATTTTTACTGTAAATATAACTCGATAGTTTATCCTTTTCGCGTCTCCAGATATCAATTTCCGTTAATATTCTTGAACTGTCCGTGCTTGTAGCACATTTTCTTAATAACTGATTAAAATGAGCTAGCTTCATATCAATTGAGTGAATCTTCATGTTCAGATATATCTCTGTATATGCCGACTCCGGGTTTTCTATTACATAATCGGCAGATAAACGTTCAGAAAGAAATTGCTTTTCGCGTTCACCCTCAATAAAATCAAAAATTTTTTCAGTTGTAATGGCGTCATCATGTTCATATAAATCAAAAATTTTGTTTACTAAACCTTTTAAAAACTGATCATCTATTTCAAACTCCTGAAAATCAATCATCGATTTTTCAATCAGATCAGGATAATTCAGCATAAGTATTATCAGTTCTTCAACTGACTTTTGCACAAAACTCTTCTGTTTTGTGGGTGCTACATTCACAGTTGCCACCGGTTTTGTACCCCGGTATTTCTGATAGTCCAACTCTATTGTGTCAACCCTGGCTTCCAGAAGTTGAGCGATAATTTTTATCGCATTATTTTTCTCAGACTCAAATTCATACTCTTTTAATATTGCAAACATCTCCCGCAAAATGAGTGGCCGCTCTTTGAACCTGTTTTTTTCAAAGTGGTCACGCAGCATGAACTCTACTGGTTCACACGCTGTGTCTACATGCATCAGCAGTTTGCGAGCACCATATTTCTGAATATAATCAAATGGATCGCCTTCGGGTATCGATCCAATACGGATTGCGGCATTGTAATCATGTGATGTCGAAACTGTACGTAGCGCCGCCTTTGTTCCCGCGGTGTCTGAATCGAACAGAAGTACAATTTCAGCGCACATGCGTGAAAGCATCTGTAGCTGGTTTTCGGTCAGAGCAGTTCCCAATGGAGCCACAACGTTTTTTATACCGGCCTGGTGGCAGCCTATTGCGTCCAGATACCCTTCAACCACAATGGCCCGGTTAAGCGATCGGATCTCTTCGGAAGCCCTGTGCAGACCATACAGAACATTCCGTTTTGAAAAGAGACTGTTTTCTGCCGAATTCAGATACTTTGGTAACGAATCGTCCAGCACTCTTCCGCCGAAACCAACACAGTTACCTGCCTGATTGCGAATCGGGAATATCAGCCTGTTTCGGAACTGATCATAATAGCGGTTAGTCTCTTTTTTCCAACCTAAAACTCCGCTTTCGTGCCCCTCTTTAAGAGATATCCCTTTGGAATCGAGCCGGTTTTTCATGAACTCCCAGCTGTCGGGAGCAAAACCCAACTCGAAATCGATTACCGCTTCGTCACTGACTCCACGTTTCTGTAAATAGCCAACAGCAGGTGAATCTTTAAGGTTCTGCTGAAAACTTCGAGCTGCGTAATCGAGTATACGATAAAGCCGTGAACGGTAATCTGCCTCGGGATCATTTTTTTTGGGTAAATCAAAGCCAATAATATCGGCGACAATCTCTACACTTCTTGGGAAATTAACTCTTTCAATCTTCTGTACAAAGGTAAATACGTTTCCACCCTCATGACATCCAAAACAGTGAAAAATCTGTTTGGCAGGTGAAATTGTAAACGACGGCGTCTTCTCTTTGTGAAACGGACAGAGTGCAAGGAGGTTATCACCGCGTTTTTGCATCGCGGGAATGTACCGAGCAATAATATGTTCAATGCGCGCAGAGGCACGCAGTCTGTCCAACGTCTCTTGTGAAAACCCCAATATTCTATGCGCCCTGTTTATAGTTTTTACAGACAAAAAACGGAGACAACAACATCCGCTTTTCCTTTGCATTAAAATGAAAAAAGACAGACATTAAACACTTTTTATTAGTACTGTTTAAAAAATTATTCCGATATACTAAATAGCAGCGTTTTGATTTTATCTGATTAAAATATTTTAATGTACACTCATAACAATACCCTGTTATTTGTGAACTATTTTTTTAGTTTATGTAAAAAATTATCCATTATATATGGATAATTATATCTATCATTCCCGGAGAACTAAATGAAACACCTTTTATCTGCTCTTTTATTACTAATGCTCGCATCTTGTTTAAATTTACACAAAAAAGAAGATTCTTCTGCATCATCATCCGAATCCGTGTCAGTATCGGAAACTGAACCGATATTATCAGCCGAATCTCGAAGTGAAAGCTATGATTTTCCTGAGTTTTACAAGGGTATATACCTTAATGTCAACACAGGTCGCAATAATGCGTTGCTTAATGACTATATTAAAAAAAGCAGGGAGTCCGGCATTAATACATTTGTTGTTGATGTGCAAAGAGGCCGTCGTGATACCTGCGAAATACCTGAGTCTCATGTTAGATTGATGAAGGATAACGGGATACATCCTGTAGCTCGTATAGTATGTTTTGATCAGGGGATAACCAGGTTGCCCATAAATCCGGAAAAACTCGAAAGAATATATAAAATAACAGAGAATACCGCCAAAGCCGGTTTTAAGGAGATTCAGTTTGACTATATCCGTTTTGCCGACAGATCCACCACAATTATAGACGGAAAATCTGTAAAGATGAGCCATGTCGAAAAATATGATTTTATTCAGAATCTTTTAAAAACTGCCCGCGCTCGCATCAAAGATTATGATGTTCGGATAGCAGCCGATGTTTTCGGACGTATTCCATGGCTTTCAGCGGAGCGTCACGACACGATTGGTCAAAAAATGGAAAACTTTGACAAGGTTTGTGATGTAATTTTGCCCATGGCCTACCCATCGCATTACTGGAACGATCGCGCAAATGGTAAAAACTATATTGCCTTGCCGTACAAGACCGTATTTAAGACCTCTGTAATGGCACGCGAAAAAACAGAACGCGCTCTTATTGTAAGCTGGATACAGGCCTTTCAGCTAAAGATCAAACCATCGGGCTTAACCTATGCTCAATACATAGAAGAGCAGATACGCGCCTGTCACGACGCCGAAATCGAAGGTTTCATAATGTGGAACGCAAGACAGGATTACCGTGTACCCTTTGAAGTTATGAAGAGTTACTACAGTGTCGAAACTGACTGATTGCTACATTGCTATTCTGCCCAGATACAAGACACGATGACACATACATGATCTGCCCCATTCATGTAAATGGCATATACATAACGAACTTAAAATTACTTAAACTGTCATTCCGGCCTCTGTGCCGGAATCTCTGCTGAGAATTAATCAATACCCGAGATTCCTGCATCCGCAGGAATCTCGGGTATTGATTAATTGCAATTGCAAACAAAAAAGGCCGCCCAAGGGCGGCCTTTAGAATAAGCTTTACTGTACAACAGTTACCAGGTAGTGTTAATCAAAACAAACTGAACTGCGTTGTCTGCCATGATTTCTTCAGCATCTGATGCACCAACCAGTTTTTCATTTGCTTTATCACCGCCTTCCCATGCAGTATCTGTACGACCGTCATAAGTCGTATCCGAGTCAATTGGTTCAGCATCTGTAATCGCGATAAGCATACGGTTATCACTTGCTGTAAAATCAGCATTGTCTTTAAATGCGTCAATTATAGTATAGATACCACCATAAAGTGATTCAGGAAGGTCACAACCACCAGAAGCTCCTAAGTCGTTAACGTATGTATTTAGATCAGTTTCACTGCTAGAAAAATCGTCCATCCATGTGTACGCTGCATCAGTACCACCCTCGCAGTGATAATTACCAGGTGTTCCAGAAGCATCCTTGTATTCAGCAATAAGAACTTTACCACCAGCTTTAGTAACTTCGGCAACAATATCAGCTACATCATCTTTTACACCGGAAATAGACGTGCTCATAGATCCCGTTGTGTCAATAAGGATAATAACTGTTTGAGAATCAGTATCATCATCCTGTTGTGCTGCGATCTGATCAACACATTGCTTACCTGCATCTTCGCCATCAACACCTGAGATTACTATAGGTTCTTTAACTTTTTTTGCAGCTTCTGCTGGAGCAGTACCATCCGCAGCGGCTGCAACCGGAGAGTCATCAGCAGGTTCAGTTTTTTCTTCTGATACAGCATCAGAACAGGTGGTAAGTGTAGGTAACTCTACTCCAACTTTATCAAGAATGCTTGATGTACCTTCCCAGAGATCTGAAAATAATTCTGAACCGGGCTTACCACCTTTTTCAAGATCTTCAGAAGTAGCTTCATCGAATTCCTTTGCATTGTCCGATTCATACTTGCCGACCTTGTTTGTTGACCATTTGATAGCCGGATCAACACAAAGTATGTTCTCATCTTTATCAGCGTAGTCTGCGTCTTTGAACGGGCTTGCTGCATCTTTAACCGCATCTTCTACAGCATCGCATGAAGCAAAACCGATGAGTCCGAAAACCAGAAGAACCAACATAATGAGTGTGCTTTTTCGTTTCATTAAATTTCCCCTTTAATTTAGTTTATTAAAAAAGTGGTTCGCCACTTTTTTTACCTGTTAAAAAGACAGAAAACATTTTCATAGCAAATCTTAATAAAAAAAACAATAATTTCGTCATTTTCAAAACGTTGTAATTCAATAAACTTATATCTGATAAAAAAGAAATTTATAATAGGTTAAATACAATAGCAATAAAAAAACGGAAATTGGGGGTAATATACTCTAAAAAAATTGCAGAAAATCTATATTCTGGTCTTTTGGGGGTTTTTTTAGGCTTTTGTATTTTTGTTCAACCGATTGCAAAGAAGAGAAAAAGATAAAACATAAATTTTATGTTTTACTGTTGTAGGGCTTTTTAAACCTGAGTTTAATGATAGCAAATATCATTTTTGGTACTATCATTAAACTCAGGTTTATCTGTATTCATTAGTCAATTATTACAGCTCGATACTTTCACCAATAACAGCTTCAACTATTTTGTCTGATGCATTCTGCTTTGCGGCTGCACTTCGAAGCCTGATGATTGGTTCACCAATTGGTTCGTCGGCAAGGTCGTAGGTGCCGTAGTGCATGGGGATCATGATTTTTGCATTAAGATCATTAAAACTGTCGAGTGCCTCTTCGGGGGTCATGTGTGAATCCTTCATTATGTAGGCCGGTTTATATGCTCCTATTGGTATCAGTGCATAATCAATTTGCGGAAAAATTTCTGCGAATTTTTTATAGAAATCAGCGTAGGCACTGTCGGCACCGAAATAGAGAATTTTGTTCTTTCCCTGGATCATGAAGCTACCCCATAAGGAGCGGTTCTCGTCACGTAACCAACGTTTGCTCCAGTGCTGGGTGGGTAAAAATGTAATAGTTATCGGGTGACTGAGATTATAGTTTTGATACCAACCAGCCTCGGTGTATTGCATTGCGGTAAGGTCTCCTGTAAGATCAGATGACATCTTGAGTGGAATTAGTGCATGAATATTGGGGTTATTTTTATAGATCTCTTTGAGTGTGTCAAGGTCCAGGTGGTCACGGTGATTATGCGATATTAACAGATAGTCGATGTTTTTAAACATATCGGTGTTGCATGCGACACCCGTTTCGCGGGGAACAACAGTGGCTTTGCCGAAAATTGGATCAGTCAGAATTGTGATTCCATCAATACGGATGAAAAAAGATGCGTGCCCAAGCCAAACTATGAGGTCTTTATCCGAGTCAATAAAACTGCTATTGAGGGTAACCTGCAGGCGAAATGTATCGCTCTTTTTCTCTTCGGCCTGGGGGTTTTTGCTGAATTTCCATTTTATTATGTCAAAAACCCCGGTTTCTCTGGTTGATTTCATGTTCATAAAACGGTCATTATCGGTTACCGGGTTCCCTGTAAAATCCGGTGTTATGAAAGGAAGGTCGGGATTAAACCGAAGTTTGTTTCGATTAGTTGTAAAACTTTCGGCGATGAGGCTCTGCAATATAAATACAATTGGAAGTGCTGCAACCAGGGCTGTAATTTTAATAAGGTTCATAGGTTTACCCGCTTTAGTTATATGAGGAACCTCTAATAATTAACTATTTATCAAGGAACTTGCCCTTGTAGGTTGTTCTTATCAGAACAATCCCTCGGGTAACACGAAAAATTCCTTTAAAATAGGCACTTAAACAGTGTTACCTTCTGAGATTTAGAAATTTTTTTCAAAATTCTTTGGTAATTTTTCGAAGTTCCCTATAGATTTGTTGTACCGTTTAAGATTTTTTTGTTACAGCACGTAATAAAACGATCGTGATAGTTCTTGGCTTTTTTGATCCATTATGTTTTAAACATCTGATAGATTTTTAATAGGACTATAAATTCGATACTGCGAAAAATGGCGATGAAATATAGTGTGAAAGAATGTATAAAAGATGTGTAATAAGTTTTTTCTCATCTTTTAGGCTAATAGAATTTTAGACTTTTTCTGAATTTTATAAATTGGAACCTGTAAAAAAAGGCGAAAAGGCACCAGAAGGAAATAGCTCTTTAATGGGTAGACGGTAAAAGATATAGGTTTTTTCTCCCAGATTTTTTAGACGTACGATTAGAGCGTTTTGAGTTTGTGAATGATACATCATAAGACCCTGACTGTAGCCTGTCTGAAAAATTTCGATATCAAGATTGAAGAGACTTAATGTCTCGAGAACCGTCATTATGTTTTTTTTTGCTACATGTTGTGCAAGGCTTTTTTCTCTGTACCCTGCTCCGAACACACCTACACACTGAATTTGTACCGCCCCAACCTCCTGAAGCTGTTTGAACAGTTCACTTATCTGTTCAAGTGCCATATCAGAATTTTCGTCGCGGCTTTTAAACAGGTGATTTGCACCAAAATGGAGTTCGCCCTCTTCTGTAATGCCGCATAATACAACGCTGACACACGAACCCAGGTCAACAAGCAGTACCGAGTCGCTCGAACAGATTTTCGCCTGGTTAATTTTAATGTATGTCCGGCTAAGATTCAGAATCTCTTTTTTTATAAGAGTTTCTAGCGATCCGGTTTCTTCATCAATTTCAAAACGGTTGTGTTCCATTATGCTCCTTTATCTGTAATCACTAGTTCAACCAGTCTATGGTGCTTTGGGCTACGACTTCGCGATCAACACCGTTGGTGATCACATGCTGGCTTTTTTCCAGCACTTCAGTTCTACAGCGTTGGGACCCAGTTTTTTTCGTAATTATCTCTGCTGTTTTAATTGAAACAGTCCTGTCACTTTTTGAAACAAAAATCAGCGTGTCGGCCTTAACCTTCTTTAATGAGCGAAGTGCAAGTTTTTGAACCTTTCGCAGCTGAAACAGTAATGGAATATAGTGCCAATTCCAGTACTCTACCTGTAAAAAATCCAGTTCCTGAGAGAATTCTCTGTTTTTTGATACAACAGTCTGTTTCTTATTCTGTTTACGTGGAATTTTTTTTATAAAAAAACGGATTATCATGGTAAAGGGCAGCAGCGGGGTGTGGAGAATCAGTGCCGGAGCGGCCAGCACCAGCTTATCAGTCTTAAAACGGGAAGAGAGTATGATTGAAAGCAGCCCTCCCATCGACAGACCCACAAGAGAAATATCCGTATATTCGCTTCTAAGATCCAGGTAACAGTCTACCGCATGCCTGACCCAGTCGTGAGCAGTAGTTTCAAGAAAATCGGTGTGGTCGGTGCCGCAACCTGTGTTGCGGGGGGCATAAACAGTGAAGCCCGATCGGTTCAGCTGTTCGGCCAGAAACCGTACGTCCTGAACGTAACCATTATATCCGTGCAACAGAAGTACTGCCCGGCCATTAGTGCCCTTTAAAAAAAGAGGACATCCGTTTTTTACAGTAGCGCATTTGGCATTGATATTTTCAATTTTCATTCAATAAATTCATTCAGTAAATTCATTTAGTAATGTTAAACCAGTTTTGTCTATTTAGCAAGTTTGGCCTTATCTTTGGTGACCTTTTTCTCTTCGGTATCAACCCGGGTACGCAGGGCATCTATAACAGTCTTGGTCTTTTGTGCCTCGTTAACTTCTCCGTACAGCACATGAATATTATGCAGCGACGAGAGCAACTCCAGCGCTTTTCGAATATCTTCGGGCGCCTTGGTCGACATCTCATATTTGTTGCGCGACTCTTTCGCGGCCTCTTCAAGGTTGGTTTTGCAGAATTTAAGAATTTCTTCGCGATCTTTAAAATATTCCGATCTAAAGTTGCGGTACTGTTCGAGTTCGGTAAAGTTTATCATATTTTTTATAACAGCCGCAACCCTTACGTAAATATCAACGAAGGCCCACTTCCACTTTGATGTCGAACCAACACGGTCTTTTAAGGTTTCGAAAACCCATGAAAACTTGCGAACAAGGTGAAGAATGTTGCGAATTGAGACTTGTTCGATCGATTTAAGGTACTCCTTATTCTCGGAGAGTGGTTTTTCAAGTTCTGTCCCAGCAATCTCTTCAAGAAGCTGAAGAGCCTTGTAAAATTCTTTGCGCCCCCTCTCAAGAAAAGCCGAGTTGCGCAGGTCAAGAAATTCGATGGACGAATCATTCATGTTGATGTTCAGCATTATGATATCCAGATGAAAGAGCACCATCTCGAGGTTGTAGTAACCTGCGATAGCCGGACTTTTTTTCTTTTTTACAAGAATATCCTTAATCTCTTTTTCAAGCTCTTTCATCCGAGCCTTAGGCTCGCGTATGGCCTCGTCGTACTGCTGTTTTTCCTCTTTGCTGGCTGCCATTATTACTCCAGTTTAAGCGTAGCTATCTAAAGCAGTACCCTTGTTCTCTTCCTGTACAACCTGCTGCCGCTGTTCAGAGACTTGTGCTTCAGTCTGTTGAGTCTGTTCGGGGGTTCTGTTCATGCTGTTTTGCACAATGTCTGTTCCTGAGATATTTTGAACTTCCATGATATGCCTCCATAGTATTAATATCTGATAACTAATATACATAAAGGTCAACAATAAAACAGCAATAAAACTCTGCAAAGTTTGACAGTTTTTAAATATCGGCTCCGAATTCATTTAAAGGCCGATGCAACCGGTTGTTCTGTGTGGGACAAAACTGTTATTCAGGTAGGGTTAGCTCTCCTGGAGCATGTTTGTCAAAATATCAGGGTCTTGACCGGTTGTGTACAACCCGCTGCGTGTTATCCGGGTCTTCGCGAATTCGGCCGCGTTGATGAGTGCGTTCAAAATGGAGTCTATCCTGAGGGCATTTGTAACTCCGGTGTGAAGAAAGAGAGTCAAGCAATCGCTATTTGACTGATGTGAATGTACAGAGTCTGCTATCATAATTTCGGTTTCACCACGTTTTGTCTTCTTCTTCAAAGTAATATCCGAGACAATCCCTCTGCCTATTTTGTTTAATATTTCAGCTTCGGCAGTAATCGTATAGGCAGTAACCGTATTACGGGCGAGTGGAATGGTTGTTTCGTTATGTTGTGAAAGCGATAAAAGTTCGATTCCTTCCGGTAGTGCATTATTGATTTTATCGATAGTTTCTTCAGGAAGTGAACTGTAAAGTTCACAGTCGAAGACTTCACAACTACTTTCTAACCCCAGTGGTAATGGAAAGCCCCCACCAATCTTTGCCCGTTTGTTAAAACCACGACTGTAACACAGGGGCAATCCGGCTCTATGAAACGAGCGTTTCACTATCTCTACAAGATCAAGGTGCGAAATGTATCGTGCCCTTCCTTTTTTTGTAAATACACAGCGAATTACCGACTGCTTAATATAACTCTGTTCAAACTCTTTCATCGAAGCCTCAATCGCTTCGGTATCAAGAGATTCAGTTGCATTCATTCTGTTTTTAGACAACTCCTCATCAGTGAGCACCCTTTCGCGTTTGCTCTCTATCAGTTTTTCAGAAGCTGTTGTTATTATATTCCAGCTCTGTTCACGGTCGGTACGTTCACCGAAATAGTCGGCTCTGTGAGAAAACTTTTCAACAATCGGAAGCCAGGCTCTGCTGTTGAAGTGTTCACTCCACGAGTCAAAGGTACATCCCGCCTGATAGGCTTCGTAAAGTGCTCGGCCCATTTCAATATCTCCACGGGCAAGAAATCCCTCTACATATGAAGAGTCGATGTTATGATTCTTGACAGCTATTTTTCGTGGTAGTGATGATTTTAATTTATCAACAACTGCATGAAAGTACTCTTTACTTGCCATATCGACCATATCAAATGGAGTATGTGGTTTGGGAATAAACGGTGAAACGGTAACATGAATACTCTTTTTACCTCTGCCGGCATCGAATACCCGCCGCAAAAGTTCAATTATAGAATCTGCCTCGTCGTATGTTCGGTAGCCGGGGAGCCCCAGCATAAAGTAGAGCTTGATGGTTTTCCAGCCATTTTGAAAAACATAATTCACTATCTTAAGCAGCTCATCTTCAGATACCCGCTTATGTATCAGCTTACGTATTTCCGTGTGTGCAGCCTCGACGGCAAAAGTAAGGTTAACCTGTTTTACGCCTGAAATTGTCATAATAATCGGCAGGGTTCCACTGTCTACCTTAAGCGACGGCAGATTTATATTTACACCGCGGCGGTTCAGTTCAGGAAGCACCTTATTAAGAAGAGGTATAAGATCTTTATAGTCGCTTAATGAGAGAGAGGTAAATGTAACACCGTCATAGCCGGTGTTATCAAGAATTGTAATCGTCTCTTTGACAGTTTTTTCTACAGAGCACTGTCTATAGGGCAAAGTGTAATAACCAGCATGACAGAATTTACAAAGGTTATCGCAACCACGTGTTATTTCAATAACCGCTCGCTCCTGCGATGTTCGAATAGAGGGTATTACCGGCCACAATGGATTAGCCAATGCTTC
The DNA here is from genome assembly GCA_027858855.1 of Spirochaetota bacterium. Lineage (GTDB taxonomy): Bacteria > Spirochaetota > UBA4802 > UBA4802 > JAFGJZ01 > JAFGRW01. Next base: position 74,340 of record JAQIBV010000031.1, read on the forward strand.
GGGCGGCGCAAACCGCTTAGAAACAGCTTTGCCTGTGAATAGTTTCATGCCATCATTGTTTATTCGTTCTTCATACAAGGTTGGAACAAAGACGCCCTCAATAGAAGAGAGCGCATATAATTTTTCAGCACGGCTCTGATTGCGATTTTCTTTGAGCGTGTTTGCAATTTCTACAATGCCCTCTTCCCCTTCACCTGCAAATATACAGTCAACAAAGAGTGAAATGGGCGCGGGGTTGCTTACCGCCTCGCCTCCACCGATAACTATCGGGTCGTCTTCAGTACGTTCTCTTGAAAATAGTGCAATACCGGCGCTGTCCAGTATATACAATAAATTTGTAAAAAGCAGTTCGTAAGAGAGGTTAAAACCAATCGCATCCATTTTATGCACGGGTGTATAGGTTTCCAGAGAATATAGTGTTAAACCCTCTTTTTTTAATTCATTAAAGAAGTCTAATGCCGGTGCAAAAAATCTTTCACAACTGACTCCATCCTGTCTGTTAAGTCTGTCATATAAAATTTGAAGCCCCTGGTTTGCCATCCCTACTTCATACAAATCGGGATAACATATGCTGAAGCGTAGATCGTTTTCTGTAGGTTTACAGCTGTTCACCTCGCCACCGGTGTACCGGCCCGGCTTTTCTACTCTGTTTAAAAGGGGGATCAGTTGTTCAAATGTATAGTTTTCCACAAATAGCCTTCTTATGGTTTCCTGATTTCGTTTATGTTTTCGGTCAGTGAAACAAAGTTTTCGATAGTAAGATTTTCGGCCCGTTCTAGTTCAGGCAGTCCGGCTCTATTTATAACCAATTGAGCCTGAGATCGTTCAAGCAGAATGTGAGGTGAACTTGTTAAACATTTTAATATACTTTTACGGCGCCCCCAGAAGAGTGTTTTGGTCACCTGTTTAAACAGTGGTGTCAAATCTTCCGGTAGTACCAGGCTTGATCGGCGCTTCAGTACAATAACAGCCGAATCGATATCAGGGCGAGGATAAAAGTTGGATTTGCCAACGGTAAAGATTTCGGTACAATGGTAATGCAGGTTCAGGTTCACGGTTAACATCCCATAAGTTTTGGAACCTGGAAGAGCATTAATGCGCTCAGCCATCTCTTTTTGCAGCATAACTGCAATAGTTCCCGGCTGAAAATCTATAACACGAAAGAGCAGTTCAGAAGCACAGTAATATGGTAAATTGGCTATAACGTGGGTACAGCTGATTTTCTCAGTCAGTTTCAGAAAATCGGCATGTATCAGTCGAAACTCCTGATTTTCTGCGAAAAGGTCGTTAAGAACAGAAACATAGCCCCTATCAATTTCCACAGCGGTAACCGGAAACCCGGTTTCAAGAAGGTACTGTGTCATACAGCCCAGCCCCGGGCCTATCTCAAGAATAGCTGCGTTTTCGTCAAGCTCAGCTGCAGCAACAATTTTTCTGGTTATTTCGTCATTAATTAGAAAATTCTGCCCAAACCGTTTAGACGGTCGTAGGCCATAGTCATCAAGAAGAGAGGTTATTTTTTCTTTGTTCATGTTTATGCAGAAGGTTGCAGCGTTACATCTTTGTCAATTATATAATTGAACAGAGCAAGATCGGCTCTAAAGCAATGGTCCTATGCGAAAACGTCTATAGAGCCGTCTAGGATATTCTGGGCAAGAATTTTTGAAGCCTCAGCAGTAAAAAATCCACTGTTTTCAAATTTTGCAGCAAGTTGATCTATCTCTTTGCTTTTCATAACATTGCTGTCCGTCTGCTGCTCGTTATGATTTTCTTTGATCGGGTTAAAATAAGTTACTGCTTGTTGAAAATTCTGTTCTCCAATCCGTGGTGTCATAATAAAACCTCCTTGTTTTATCACTGTTTCCTGAAGCATTACATATACAAAAAACAAATGAGTCACTTATAAATAATATCGTAATAAATTATCAAATCTTTAGTAAAAAATTTCGGTAAGATGTAAATTTGTGGTATAATTGGGGCTTTAATATTGCTTGTTCTCCCCGCCTGCGGCGGGGAGAACAAGCAATATTATGGGTATTGGTTGAAATTTTGCTTTATTCCATACTATATCCGGTTTAGAAGGGCAATATTCTGGGTAGTAGTTGATTTATTCTTTTGTTCCATACTATTGTCGGTTTAGAACGAGCATATTTATGAGTAGTGGTTGATTTATTCATATTATAACAAAATGTATCACTACCCCATCTCCTGGAAGAGAGAGTCGGGGTGAGGTTAGAACTATTTATCCAATTCTTTGCGAATCGATAAGAATTGATCTATGTTGTTTAGCAGAATATCTATGAATACCGGGTCGAAATGGCGGCCTCGTTCTTTGCGCATCTTCTCTATCACCATATCCATGGGCCAGGCTTTGCGATAAATCCGATCTGTTGAAAGTGCGTCAAAGACGTCTGCTACGGCTGTAATACGTGCATCCTGATGAATTTCATCACCTTTCAGCTTTTCTGGATACCCCTTGCCATCGTAACGTTCATGATGCTGTTGAGCAATGATCGCAGCTCTTTGTAGTAGTGAGCGACTACTGATTTTTAAAATATTTGAACCCAGATCTGCATGGTTTTTCATTACTTCAAATTCATGCTCTTCGAATCGGGCCGGTTTAAGCAGAATATTGTCAGGAATAGCAATTTTCCCGATATCATGCATAGATGAAGCCACCTTTAGCGTTTCGGCCTCCTCTTCCTCCATGCCACTTAACAGCGCAATCAGTTTGCAGTATTCACCGACTCGTTTAACGTGCCAGTGTGTCTCCTGAGAGCGACTCTCTGCGATCTCTCCCATGATGAACATCATCTCCTTCTGAGACTCTTCTAGTTCCTGCGTAAGATAGATGTTATCAAAAGCAATAGCAATATTCGAGCAGAAAATCTCCAGAAGATCAAGCTCCCAGGAGCTTATCTCTTCAAAGTGCTCAAGATAGATAATATTTTCAGAACCGTTGTTACTCCTGAAATAACCCGCATACCGGCTTCCGCGTTTTATTGTCTGTTTAGTTTCGAGTGTTTCAATAATCAGCAGACGTGCGTTTTCATCATTAATTGCTTCAATACTTTTCTTTTCGATCTGAAGTTCAGAGTATTTACCTGCCGTGGCAAGTATTATTACATCACCGTGCTGATTAGTTGCTGTTAGGCCGGATGTCTTCAGATAAACTGCATCGTTTTCAATGTGCAGTATTGAGAGAATCTGCATAAGTATTCCATGAACAAACTGTTTTAAAGATTGTATCTCAAATATGTTCGATGATGCGTCGATTATTTTTTCGAGTCCTCTGCGGCTTCGGTCGATAGTAATCAGGTCGCGGTAGGAGCGCAATGAAGAGTAGACTGTAGTGAAGAGTCGTTCGGTAGTTAGTTCGGTTTTTGCCTTATAGTCGTTTATGTCATATTTTACGATAACCTTCTCTTCGGGAGCCTCTCCCGGCTGTCCGGTTCTAAGTACAATACGTATCATTGAGTTATTAATGGTATTGCGAATATAGTCAACCAGTTTCAGACCTGAATCATTCTCTTCCATTACAACATCTAGGAAAATAATAGCGATATCATCATGCTTCTGTAAAAAGAGTTCGGCCTCTGATGCCGAATAGCAGTCGTAAAACGCCAGCTTGCGCCCAAGAAACAGGGTATCGGCAAGTACCAGTTTTGTTACCTGGTGAATATCCGGTTCATCATCAACAATGAGGATTTTCCAGTATTTTTGTGTATCAAAACCGGTATTGCTACTGTCGGGCTCATCCGCAAATTGCATTAAGTCATTATTCATTGATCCTCCGAGGACGATAATTAAAACTGTTATGGTTGAGAAAACTTAAACAACAGGTTTTAATTTCTATCCACTTTGATCAAAGAAAACCGGTCTTATTTAAGTTCCTTATAGTTATACTTTATTTTCATTACAATTCCAGGATTTTTTTCGGCAAATATAGAAATTTCACTGCTTCTCATAGCAAAAAGTGAAACATCGCCTTCGTATGTGTAGGTATAACTTGATGGAAGATCGTCATATATTTCGGACATCGACCCGATCAGGTCGCCTGAACTCAGTACAGCGACATGCTCACCCTTACGGCTCATATGCACAGTTCCATTGCGGATTATGTACATAAATTCTGTATCTTTACCCTCCTGTTGTATAATTCCTTTTTCTGTGTACTCGACCGGCATAAACATCGACTCGAGCCATGTTTTCTGCGAAGCTGAACAGTATTTAAAATAGGGACTGTTGCTCAGAAGATTCCATGTTTCGCTTGTACGTATTTTGGCAAGCCGTTTGAGTATAGATTCAAAGTCTGTACCAGAAATAAAGCTTAAGAATTCGTCACGTTCAATTGTATAGAGTATAACGTTTGTTTCAGCATATACATCGGCCGCCCTGTTTTGCTGTGTAACTAGCGCAACCTCTCCAAAGTATTCGTATGATCCGTAAATTTTTCTGCTTTTCAGATCCTCACCAACTACAGATACATTGCCCATGTATATAATATAAAACTTGTCGCCAATGGTGTCTTTTGAAATTATTCTATCACCCTTCGAATATTTCTCTTGCTTTACAATTGTTATAAATTCCTGTGCTTTACTAACTGGTATCTCTTCAAAGAAGTCGATGTGTTTTAGCAGGCTTAGAATTTTATAGGCTTCAATATGTTCAGAAGGAGTTACGTCACGGTAAAATGTATTCTCAATTCCAAAACGGGCGAGATTCAGACTGGTGTTGTCGGGAAAATCTTTTTCAGCGATATGATAAACATGAGTTTTTTCCTGAGTCTGCTTCGGTAATGATGCAAGAAAAGAGACAGGAGTGTGCAAAGGAGGTATTCCCGATTCGTGGTAGATTATATCTGATTCCCAGGGAAAGTTTGTTAATTCCTCGTAGCGTTTCTTCGAAATAACATTCTGTTCTAACAGCTCAGTATGTTTTGCCGGGTCATTGTTATGATCAGATGTGTAGACAAAGCTGTTTTTTTGAAACTGCATGCTGAAAGCAATAGTCGGTATAGAGTGGAGAGAATAGGTCATTACAAATTTTGCGCTATGAATAAAGACTGGCTCGCCAATTTTTATCGGTTGAAATGTAAAGAGCTGGCACAATGCATCAATCGAGATTCCACTTAGAGCGGAGTATTTACGTAAAAAACTGAGCAGTATAGTCTCAGTGGTGTATACAGTTATCTTACCCTCTTCTAGAATTTTCTGAAACGTACCGGCGTCATGATCGGCGTGGCAATGGGTCAGAATAATGCTATCAATCAGTTTCGGGTTAACATTAGAGTTGATCAGCCACTCGGTAGACTCTACCGGTGGATCGACCATTACACCTTCGTAGTTTAACCAGAGAATAAACCCAGAAGTGTTCTGTTCGGGATCAAAACCGTGACTTGGTCCAAGGCAGGTAATTCCAAAAAGGGGGGGAATATACGGTTCAGCTAATCTTTCACCAAGTTGGTGATGGGCATTATATTGAATTGTTGATGGAGTAGTGCAGAGCAGTTCCCCATTATCGATTATTTCGTAAGAGGTGCTGGACTCGTTATAGTTTATTTTCAGATTTTTACTACTTTTCTTGGTACCTATCGAAACACTGTTGTTTTTAAATGGAATAAAACTAACCAGATCATCAAGGGTAAAGCTACTGCGAAAATAATCGATCTCTTTTTTTAGGTCAAAGTAGCAGCTGGTGGATGTTATACTGGTGGTGTCAAAGTCACCGTGAACGTCAAGCTCTTCAGGGCCGAACAATGATTCCTGGAGAACGTTTTTCATACGTGGAATCTGTTCTTTATGGCATATAACGTGTGTTTTCTGTTTTTTGACAAAAAAGTTGAAGTAGAGAGGAAATTCAATTTCGGCAACACTAATTCCTTTTATCCAGTCAAAAAGTGTTATCGGAAGAATAAAAAAAGCAGGAACCCCCTGCTCCATTATCATTGTATCTTTTATTGTTTCTGGTGGTACACCCACCTGTACGGGTCCCATTGAGGTGTTAACAAGATATCCGCCACGTTTCAGCTCAATATAATTCGACATGTGCACCATCTGTAATAAAAAGATTTCTTAGAACTCAAAAAACTTCATCAAAGCTAAAATTAACGGACACAACCAGCATTTTATCAGTTTTAATTGAATTCTTATCAGTAAAAGCACACAGAATTAATTATATAATGGTTTAAGCGGGTGCTTTTTGTAAGTTTATAAACGCATTATTATTGAGTCAAATAAATAATTCATTTTAAGCATCATTGGGTTGTTTTTTTAACAGTTATTCAAAGGTGTAGTAAACATGTGAATCTGCAAAACCTTTAAACTTATACTCTTCTGCAGTCTTAATAAAATCTTTATAGTTGTCCCCGTAGTGAACTAATCTCATCTTTTGCTTTATTGGTTCAGGTAAACTGTTTAATTCATCTATTGATGCATGTACGCCACCTGTAAAAAGCTGGCAATCATGAAAAATAGCTTCAAGGTTAAAACGGGAATCAAAATATTCAACCAGCCCCTGGTCAAAGCGTGTATCACTTGTGTACATGACTCGTTCGTCAATTATAAGACCACAACTCCAGAAAGAGCTCTCCCAATCCCTGGAATTGTCAGGAATATGCTTTGTACGGAAAATTTTCAGGTTAATTGAACCAACTTGAGCTTCGAGTGTCTCTCGCTGGTAGTCCTGAAGAACTTTTGGACGGTTAATATTGAAAAAATCGAAAAAAGTAAGGATATCACCGGCGTTTTCTTCGTTATATGCCGATCCCCCTCTTAAGGACATCTCCCATAGTATATATTGATAAGTTTCATTAATCGTCATAGTCGGTTTTTTGTGAGTCATATATTTATTCATTAAAGCGACCTCTTCAAGACCGCCAATATGATCGGCATGTGAATGCGTTATAAGAAAGTTTTGCACTTCAGTTATTGAACTACCAAGATCAGTAAATGCCTGTGGACACTTCGTTCCACAATCAACTAAAAGGTGGTCTTCCCCTTTTATTATCAAAAGATTGGTCTGATAGTTTATCTTTGTGAAAGCACTGCCTGTACCCACAAAAAAAAGCTGTAGCGAGCCATCGTTTTTAAGTGCAAATGGCTGATCCTTTAATGATACACATTTCATATTTATTTACCTGATAATACTAAGTTCAATTTTTAGTTGTTTTCTTTATATATATGCACCTTGTTATTCTGTCAAGAATATTTAGCTGTCTGTTTCTTGTTGACGGCCATACCGGCATACAATACTGTAATCATTAAACAGCATCACAGCTTGAAAGGTTAACTCATGAAAGTAGATACTCAATTCTGGAAAAATATCATTATTACAAAACGCCTCGCATCTTCTGAAACAAATGAACATGCTGAATGCCGTTCGGCTTTCGACATGGATCACGACCGTATAGTCTATTCCAACTTTTTCCGACGACTGCATGATAAAACACAGGTTTTCCCGTATGCACCGCTTTCAAATTCGGGTCAAGCCCGTTCACGCCTGTCACATTCACTCGAAGTCTCTTGTGTTGCGCGTTCTCTGGGGATCAGGCTTGGACGATATCTTACTGAACAGAACGTAGATGTATCGCCCTATGACATAGGTATGATTCTGGCATCTGCCTGTCTTGCCCATGATATTGGTAATCCGCCCTTCGGCCATTCCGGTGAATATGCCATACAACAGTGGGCCCTTTCGCATCTTGATGGAGCGTTGACAGACTCATGGGAAAAAAATGATATCATTAAGTTTGAGGGAAATGCTCAGGGTTTCCGAATACTGTCGCGTCTTGAGAGTTGTCAAAGAAAAGGCGGTTTACGACCAACCATTACAACCCTCGCCGCTTTTATGAAGTACCCCTGCTCCTCTTGCCTTGTTAACCGGGCGGCTGGAAATCCGGCTCTTAAAAAAAACGGCTACTTTAAATCTGATAGGCTTAGTTTCGATGAAGTTTTCAGTAATTTTCCTATTCCTTCGACCGACAGTTCGAAGCGTGCCTTTAATCGTCATCCCCTCTCTTTTTTAACAGAGGCTGCCGATGATATCTGTTACGCTGTTGTCGATCTTGAAGATGCCTACCATCTGGGGATAATTCGATTTGAGGATATTCATTCATTTCTTGAGCCCATTGCCCGTACAGATAACTCCTTTCACGATGAAAAGAGTTATGATCCCGATATCAGAATAGCACGCCTCCGCTCGGCTGCTATAAGCACATTGATTAATCAGGTAATGGATGTTTTTATAGAATACCTATATAAATTTCAGAGTTTCGAATATACATCTACACTGATTGATGATGTTCAATCTGCAAAGCATTATGCCCAAATTAAGGAGTTTTCACAAGACAACATATACAATTCAAGCAGGGTGCTCGAGATTGAATGTGCCGGTTTTAAGACTATTGGAGGGCTGTTTGATATTTTTATGAATGCAGTACTCGAAGATTCGCCCGGCTCGCAGGATGCAATAAGCCGGCGTATGATTCCCCCCCAGTACTTCAAAAGGTATGAAAACGAATCTGCCACAAATGACCACAACATACTTATTGCCGAACTGACTCCCTACGAACGGATACTATCGGTAACAGATTACATATGCGGAATGACAGACCGTTATGCTGTTGAGCTTTATCAGAGACTCTCGGGTATTAAACTTCCGGTCTATTAGCCTTAGTGCCGAATGTTGTCCCGCCCTCCGTTTTTGGCTTCATACAGCAATTTATCCGCACGACTTACCAGCTCTTTCGTTGTCTCCTCATCACATTCAGTCACACCACCGCTTACGGTTATCTTTATATCTGCTGTCCTGAAGTTTAATGCTGATATGGAGTGACGTATACGTTCTGCAACTTCAAACGCTGATTCCAGATTCGCCTGAGGAAGGATTATCATAAACTCTTCACCGCCGTAGCGACCGGCATAGTCGACATTCCGGATGCTATCCTGAATTACTTGTGCGACCTGTTTCAAAACTTCGTCACCGAAGGGGTGGCCATAAGTATCGTTAATATTCTTAAAAAGGTCAAGATCCAGCATGATTAACGAAAGAATGCCTCCATAACGGGCAACCTTCTCTATTTCGACATCAAGTTGCCGGAAAATTTCCATATGATTGGACAGTCCTGTTAGCCCGTCTGAAATTGCCATTTTCTCAAGTGCGACTGTCTTCTCTTTGACCTCTTTGTAAAGTGAATAAGATCTGGCATTAGTGCGGATACGAGCCATGAAGATGTCATTGTTGTAGGGCTTCGTTATATAGTCATCAGCACCCAATGACAGAACATGTGATATAGTTTTTACGTTGTCAATCCCCGAGATGGCGATGATAATGCTTTCACAGCCTTCGGAACGAAGTTTCTTTATAACATGGTGACCTGATGAATTTTTTAGCAACAAGTCAATAAGGTAGATGTCGTAATCACGCCCTGCTTTAAACATCTCGTCAGGGTCTTCATAGAAGTCGACTCGGGTTATAGAGTTCATCCTGAATATACGTTCCGTAACTTTACGATCCATTTTTGAATCATCACAAACAGCAATACGCATGGTTGCAAGAAAGTCATATTGCTCAGATTTAAAGATATATGACTTCAAATAGTCACGTATCTCTTCAGGTGTGGATTTCTTAACTATATAATCGATTATTCCCAGGTCGTACATCTTTTTCCGGTCATCGAAGGTGTCATTGCCGGTAATAACGATGATAGGCACAGTAATATGTGATTTATTAATAATTTCGATAAACCTTTCTATATTACCTTCGCGGATCTCCATGGCGGTTACAATAAGAGAGATGTCATCAGAAGAAAGAATTTTAAGCGCTTCTTTGGAAGAAGAACAGCTTGTGTATTCAACTCCAATCTCAATACATATATCAGAAATCAGTTTCTGATACAGATTGCTGGTTTCGATATGCAGAATTTTAAACATCTTTTAACCTCGAGTATAGACACAGATTGATAAGTACATTTTATAAATTTCGTAAGAAAACAATAAATTGGTTCAAATCACCACCACCAGAGGGGACGGATCAAAATTTATAATAACAGAATGTCCAACAATTAAAAAATTTTTGTGGAATATTATGAGAATCATCATAAAATACTCCAGAATTCAGATAAAGTATACATTTCCGTCAAAATGAGCAACTGTTTTTTACTTGCCATATTGTTTATTGTGACATAATAGGGATACTGATCTTCATAATTATACAATATAAGAGTAACTAATGAAAGATAAACCCTTTTCCATGATGCATAACCTGAAACATTACCTGAAACTTACTCATAAGTACTGGTTACCATCGCGTAAATACAGTATACCCTCTTTTGTACTATTACTGGCAGCACTTATTGCATTCATCGCTTCACTGCTTTATCTGCTGTTAAATGGAACCATGGCCTTTGCCGGTCTTGTGCCCTCAATATCAACCTGGATCTCAGAGGTTTTCGGTGCTCCAATACTTGAGGTTACCCCGGATTACCTTTCAATAATTGCCCCGGGACTTACAGAGTGGCTTGCAGGCATTCGCGGTGGAGGTCTGAATAAATTTTTTATTGCCAGTTCAATTGTGCCGGTAATTATTTTCGCTCTATATTATAAAAGAATCCGTAATCGCAAGCTTGCCTGGTTAATTCTCTTTGTTCTACTGACTCTTTCAATGGCCGTCAGTGGTGTAAACGTTGTATTAAGTTATACCGGTCGTTTTTGGCAGACGGCCCTTCAACAACGTGATCCTGACAGTTTCTGGCGCTTTATTTTTGTACATTTTGGCGTCTATATTATAGCCATTCCGACTGTTGTGTTCTATCCGTGGATAAAGGGTATACTCGGCATTAAATGGAGAAAGTGGCTCACCGAGAAATTCATAGACTCATATATGAACAAACGTGCCTATTATGAGATAAACAATAATAAACAGATCGATAATCCTGACCAGCGGATATCACAAGATTTGAACCGTTTTACTGTAGAGAGTCTTGATTATCTTCTGATTATACTGGGAGCTATCATCGATCTGGCTGCATTTACTCTGATTCTCTGGTCTATTTCACAAAGGCTAACCTTCATGCTTGTGCTATACGCCTTTTTTGGAACATTCTGCACCATCATTATAGGTAAGAAGTTGATAGGGTTAAATTTTGAACAGTTGCGCCGGGAGGCCAATTTTCGTTACGGCCTGATACACATACGCGACAATACTGAATCGATCGCCTTTTACAGTGGAGAAAAGACTGAAAAACAGAATCTTGCAATACGATTTAAGAGTGTCTTCAGAAACTATATACGCTTAATTGGCTGGGAGAGGAATCTTAAGTTTTTTACAAAGTATTATCACTACATGCAGATTCTTATTCCTTACATCATCTTGGCTCCCGCCTACTTCAATGAAGAGATTGAGTTTGGTATCCTTTATCAGGCAAGTTTCGCCTTCTCTATGGTAATCGGGGCCTTCTCCGTAATTATTACATACTTCAATTCCATAAGTGGCTATGTTGCTGGTATTCAACGTCTTACCTCTTTTGAAAATGCTTTGGTAAATTCACGTGGAATTAGATATATTGAAGGTATGAGTTCTGAGTACGCTATTAAACGCGAAGAGGCGGACTTTATTGAAGTATCCGACCTTACACTCCAAACACCCGATTTCTCTAAAAAGCTGGCCCAAAATCTATCGTTCTCCCTAAACAAGGGCGAGAGTCTTCTGATTGTGGGACCTTCGGGAGTCGGCAAGAGTTCATTGATACGCACAATCGCGGGGCTCTGGGAGTCCGGTAAGGGTCTTATCAAGACTCCACCGAAAGAGAAGACCTTTTTTGTTCCACAAAAACCCTATATTTTGCTCGGATCTCTTCGGGAGCAGCTGCTCTACCCTACTTTTGAACAGGAGATAAGTGATGATCAGATAATTGAAACACTTCAAATAGTTAATCTTGCCGATCTGCCTGACCGTATCAGAGAGGCTGCACCTGAGTACAGCGATCCATTTGATGCAGAACTGCACTGGGAGGAAATCCTCTCGCTTGGCGAACAGCAGCGTCTTGCTTTCGCACGACTGATTTTAGCTAAACCACGTTTTGCAATTCTGGATGAGGCATCAAGCGCTCTGGATGTTGAAAATGAAAAGAATCTCTACTCAATACTCAACGGCTCAACAGTCACCTATATATCTATCGGACACCGGCCTCAACTCTCACACTATCACGATGCTGTTCTGGAACTTTCAAATGATGGCACCTGGAAACTCATGAAACCCGATGAATACCGAAAAAAATTAGCCGACTCACTAAGTATATAAGCAGAAAGAAATTTTCAATAATACATGCGATTATCTGGCGAAGCCAGATAATCGCGCCCACTCACAGATCACTACCCTCAAAACAAATATCCCCTCACTTTTTCGAAGCTCTCCTCTGTAATATCTCGTTGACAAAAGTTTTATCGTGATTAAGATACTTGTGAGCTGATTGCTCTCTATTTTTCAGACAAAGGAGTGGTAATGAATCGTTATATTCTTTCCATTGATCTTGGAACAACAGGAAACCGAGTCTTTCTATTCAACGAATCGGGAAAACCGTTTGCAAGTGCATACTCTGAATTTAAACAATATTTTCCGAAACCGGGATATGTAGAGCATGATGCTGTTGAAATTCTTGATTCGATTCTCAAACTTATAACAGAGGTTTGCAAGAGCTCATCGGTTGATAAAAAGGCTATATCCTGCATCGGTATTACCAATCAACGGGAGACCACTCTGATCTGGAATAAGAAAAGCGGAAAACCGGTACACAATGCTATCGTTTGGCAGTGCCGACGCACGGCAGCCTTTTGTGATGAGTTAATTGCTGGTGGTCATCAACCGATGATCCGCTCTAAAACGGGCCTTGTTATTGATGCCTATTTTTCCGCAACAAAAATCAAGTGGTTGTTAGACTCTGTTCCAGATGTACGCGAAGCAGCCGACAACGGAGAACTTCTTTTCGGAACCATTGACAGCTGGATTTTATGGAACCTGACTGGCAGGGTTTCGCACCTGACTGAATATACGAATGCCAGCCGAACGATGCTGTATAACATACACACCCTCTCCTGGGATGATGAACTGCTATCACTATTTAATGTACCTAAACAACTGCTGCCCTCTGTGGTGCCTTCGGCTTCGAATTTCGGAACAACAAATGAGTGCGGTGTGTTACCCGATGGTATTCCAATTACCGGCATTGCAGGTGATCAGCAGGCTGCCCTTGTTGGGCAGAACTGTGTTTTACCCGGACGAATTAAAAATACTTACGGTACAGGCTGTTTTATTCTGCAAAATATTGGCTCTACTCCTATAGAATCAAATCATGGCCTGATTACTACCCTCGCGGCCGACAACACTGGGGGATTGTCTTATGCTCTTGAAGGCTCGGTTTTTATCGGTGGAGCGGTTATGCAGTGGTTGCGGGATTACATGAACTTTTTTTCAGATGCATCAGAGAGCTCTGATATGTGCCACGATCTTCCCGATGATAACCTTGTGTTTGTACCGGCATTTACAGGGCTTGGTGCTCCTCACTGGAAAATGGATGCACGAGGTGCAATTTTTGGGATAACCCGTGACACAACTCAGCAACAGATAGTACGTGCTGCACTCAAATCGATTGCTTTTCAGTCATACGACGCAATTCAGGCTATGCAGAACGACTCTTCAGAGACTTTCGGCTTTATCCGTGCTGATGGAGGAGCCACAGCCAACGACTATTTGATGCAATTTCAGGCCGATATTCTTCAGGTCCAGGTTCAGTTACCTGAAGTTACTGAATCTACAGCTCTGGGAGCTGCCTATCTTGCTGGAGTAGGCGCTGGAATTTATAAAACCATAGAAGAGGTTGCATCTCGCAATGTAATCTCACGTCAATTTGATCCTGTAATGAGCCGTGATAAGGCAGAAGAAGAGATCGCAGCATGGAATCGTGCTGTAAAACGCATACTGTAAAAGGCATGGTACTAAATTTTAACATAAAGTTCTATTTTGCAGAGGTTCTGGTTTTTTTTAACTGTTCAGGGTTGATATTTCTGAAGAGCTTTATTACTATAGTTATTAAGAAGCTATAAATATTTTAAATTAAACTTTTCTTTTAGTTTTAAAAAAAGCTTTTCAGATGATGACTGATTATTGTATCGTTTTAAGAGCACCTTTAAATTAGATGGTCACTATGTTTTAACTCTGGAGGGGATATGTCAAAGCAACTATTAGGCGACATTCTTGTTGATAACTCGGAAATTACTCAAAAGCAGCTCGATGAAGCACTTTCTATTCAAAAGAAAGAGGGTGGCCTGATCGGAATTATTCTTGTAAACCTCGGATATCTTAACGAGCAATCACTTGTTAAATATCTGGCCATTCAGGCCGAACGGGTTGTTCAGTCTGATTAATCATTGCAGATGAATGAGATTACCTATCATGGATCATACAACATTTTCAGGGATGAGAATAACTTTTTCATCTCTGTTTTGTTGTCTGATATTCGTGAATATTACCATTCAGTTAAACGAAAACACTCCCCGCTTGATATAGCCGAACTATTAATAGAAAAACTCGATTTTTATCATGATCTCTACTACCACTTCTATACGACCTTTGTTTTAGAGGCTATTCTGGATTTTAAATTCGCCCTTACCAATTACATTAATTATGACGCGAACAATCCCGTATTAGAAAATCTTAATCTGCTTCTGCAGCAGGTAGCAGCTCGCTATTCCAAGACCGGTTTCGGCCGTTCATCTGTTACCTATCCCTCATTTAAAAGAACCTATGTCACATTTGTTCGCGATGGCCTTCAACTTATCTCGTATTTCGATCTTGTGGTAAAGGGATGTAAAGTTACTGATGGCTCAATTAACTTCATGAATCGCAGTTATCGTGTCTCTTACCCTACGCCTGAACGCAATAAACCGGCCTGTTATGTGATTCCCGACAGACACGGCTCCTACTGTTACCCGGCCGATAGCGTAATGCAAAAAATACGTACTCACGGAAAAGATATTATTAAGTTTTATGGAAAGGTAACCGGGCGGAACAGGGCGGTTTTTCGTTACAAGGGCAATCGTTACTACCCTCTTTCAGAGACCTGAAAAACTTTTACCTTCAACCTCAACCTTGAAATATGACAAATTTCAAGGTTGAGGTTGAAGGCGGTTGAGGATAAAAGGGAACTTCGAATAATTACCAAATTTTATAAATAATATAACGATTTTATATCTTCATCATCAACTCGCCCCGGAGAATCGATCTGAATTTTCTTGTTACGGATGTCAATGAATGTCGGTGAGAGATGCTCTTTACAGTATTGGTTGATAATTAACATCTGGTCGGCAACACGTGAATAGTTACGCTTAAGATCGGTTACACTGTAATAGGGTTTGCTTTTACGATCGCTTTTGAAGCTGTACATTATTGGTTGTTCAACCTGGTTCAGAAGTGTTTTAAGATAACCAGTCTTGGGGATATAGTAATAAAAATCTGTGTTGAACGACTCTTCGAACATACTGTGAAGTTTGACATATACATCATCCGGCCATAAACGATGTAAAAAATCGTACTCCTGTTTTTCAATCCGTGAACAGCGCTCAAGTTCAGCAAAATTTTTGATCATAACGAAGATATCGGTAAATCCCTGTTTTTGAAATTTCAGATAGTTATCTTCGGTTAAAAGAGCTGCGGTTGAATAAATCCCATCAACTGGTAAAATAATACATTTACCCTGAAGCAGGTACTGCTTAACATTCGAGAGAACAATAGTATCAATATTCCCGTGTTTATCTGTCTTATCGACAACTAATCCTTTAGACATATACACCTTCCATCCTTACAGTTTATTTTTTTATTCAGAAGTTGTTCAATCATATAACCCACACAGTTTTTATCACAAATCATATAGTGGGCAAAGTGGAGATGTAGACATTTGATGAAACGGGTATCAGCAATACCACCAATACCGACATTAAAGTTATCGATTAATGAGTCGCTGTAACTTTCATTGCACTGATTTCCGTACAGATGTTTACGGTAATAATAGAAATGAGCATGTGCATCCTGCATACTCTCCATCGCTTGTCTGTCATTAAGAATAAAATCGTTAATAGAAGCAATCATGCCGTCGTTCTCAACCCCGTGAATAGTATCATTCAGATAAGGACATGTAAGCCAGATAGGATTAGCCAGGTTGCCATAGTGCAGAATTCCGTTTGGTCTGATCTTTTGGCATATAGCTACTGGAAACCCCCAGGAACAACGACGAATAATCCCGTAGGGATCAACACTCTTTCGATTAAGCTGCTTTCCTATTAGCCTGCAATCATCCTCAGTTGCAGCTTCACCCCAAATATTCACTGATAATTGTCCTTTCTTGTGGCTAACGACTGTTTCCTAACGATATAAAGAAATATAATAAAAAACGAGAGAATAATCCACAAAATTCTTAATTGTTGTGTCTCAGAATGACTTTTTTCGAGAGTTATGCGTGTTAATTGGCTTTTTTCTCCGCCTGGAGGGTCATCAGAGTTAAATACAACCCGTTTTTGCCCTTCACGAATGTACCCCTGTAAATAGGCCTCCTTCTCGTAATGCTTTCCTGATTTGTTTGCAAGAAGGTATTCATAGAGTTGAGCGTTATCTGCTTCAAGTTCTGCAATTTCTTTAGAGATAATCTCTTTTTGATTATTAAGGTATATCCGCTCCAGAAGACCGCTTTGTCCGAAGACAAAGCAGTATATTCCGAATAGAGCAGAAACAAGGATTATTAAGGTAGCTTTAGTTTTTTCGTTCAGCAATGTTGTAAAATACCTCTTTACCCTTATAGGTAGCTGTTGACCCTAACTGTTCTTCAATTCGTAACAGCTGGTTGTATTTTGCGATTCGATCGGTACGCGAAGCTGAACCGGTTTTTATTTGCCCGGCATTTGTTGCAACGGCGATATCAGCGATAGTCGTATCTTCGGTTTCACCCGAACGATGTGAAATAACCGCAGTATATCCAGCTCGCTTAGCCATCTCGATGGCTTCCATTGTTTCGGTAAGTGTACCAATCTGATTAACCTTGATGAGTATAGAGTTGGCAACACCCATTTCGATGCCGCGTTTCAGACGTTCTGTGTTGGTCACAAACAGATCATCTCCAACAAGCTGTACACGATCTCCAATCCGGTCAGTCAGTTTTTTCCATCCGTCCCAATCATCCTCGGACATGGCATCTTCAATGGAAATGATAGGATAACGGTTTACCAGGTCTTCCCAATAGTCAACCATTTCGTCGGATGAAAGTTCCCGCTTGTCTGATTTTGCAAAAACATACTTCTTCTTTTTTTCGTCATAAAATTCTGATGATGCAGGATCCATTGCGATTGCAATATCCTTATCTATTCCGGGTTTATAACCGGCTTTTTCGATTGCTTCGATTATAACCTTAAGCGGATGCTCGTTGTTGTCAAGATCAGGTGCATATCCCCCCTCGTCACCGACAGCAGTTGAGAGCCCCATCTCTTTTAATATTTTTTTCAGGACGTGAAAGACTTCAGCAACCATGCGTATACCCTCTTTAAATGAAGAGGCGCCAATCGGCATTATCATGTACTCCTGAATATCTACTGGAGCATCAGAGTGTGCGCCACCATTAAGAATGTTGGCCATTGGAACCGGCAATTCGCAGGCCGAAATACCGCCAATATAACGGTACAACGGTAGAGCACAGTTTTCTGCAGCAGCCTTTGCAAGTGCCATTGATACACCAAGTATTGCATTTGCTCCGATCCGTTCTTTGTTTTTTGTACCATCCAGTTCTATCATGGCTCGATCAACTTCGATTTGGTCAATTGCCGACATGCCTGCTATATGCTCGTAGAGTTCGGTGTTAACATTATTGACAGCTTTTTCGACGCCCTTACCCAGATATCGACGGCCTCCATCACGAAGTTCGACTGCCTCGTGTACTCCTGTGGATGCACCGGAAGGTACAGCAGCCCTTCCAAGCTCTCCTGTAGAGAGAAAAACATCGACTTCAACAGTAGGGTTCCCACGTGAATCGATTATTTCCCTTGCATGAACATCTTCTATTATCATAGCTAACTCCTTTAAATTATTTACTTCTCGACTTTTTAATAGTGAAGTGTCCTAATAACTTTTTAACCAATCAGGAGCATATTCTGCTTTCTCCCGTTGTCTGCGGGACAGTTCACTATTAAAGATTATATTGTATATAGAGTACGCTGCAAATGATAAATCAAAGATAATTTTATTTTTTTTCTTTTTTTTACCACAAATTGTGAAGTGATAGCGTGATTTACTTCATAAATAGAGCTAAAAGTTATTAAATTGACCTGCTTTACTATACCGTTTGTTATACCGATAATAATTATATGTTTCATTTCAAATATCGGAGAAAATTGTGCGTAAACATTCAAAAATTATTGAAGATCGCCTTGAAACAATCCGTTCGGGCTGTCCAAATCCACAAGCCCGAAGTAAGAGAAAGTTTTCACGATTAATTCTCCTTGCGGATATTTTGTTGATTCTGATGATATTTTTCTATTTTAATAACCGGGATGATGAGTCTACCCTTTCCAACAGCTCTGTTGTAATAAAAGGAGTAAATTATCGGGTCAGTTCGCTAGTCAATAGAGGAGAACTGATAATTACCACTTCTCTCTCTTCCGATAATCCACAAGAGATTCCATTTGATAAAGCTATTGCAGAAATTTTTGTATCATTCAGGGGGGTAACCATTCTTAAGCTGTACAGTGGTAGTAATGAGTCTGTGGTTTCTATGAAGAAAGGGGCTACACTTAACTATTTCGTGTCCGTGACGACCGACCAGTTGAAACGTGCATTAACAAAGAATGGTATTAAGATTGAGTCTCAAAAGCGCTCTTTTTTACCCGGTTCATCGTCATCTGTTTTTCAGATACGGGCCGTTTTTTTGAATGCCGAGAGTGTTGAACTGGAACTAATAACCGAGGTGGATATTGATAATGAGTAGACCAGATTGGAATACCTATTTTATGCAGATAGCTGAGCTTGTTGCCACACGTTCGACCTGTATAAGGCGCTCAGTTGGTGCTGTAATTGTTAAGGATAAGCGCATTTTAACAACCGGATATAATGGTGCTCCGCGTGGCATTGACCATTGTACAGCTGAAACCTGTTTACGCACGATCAATAATATTCCGTCGGGAACAATGCACGAGTTGTGTCGCGGCGTTCATGCCGAGCAGAATGCAATTATTCAGGCTGCCTACCATGGAATTAAGATCGAAGGAGCGTCGATTTATATAACAACTCAGCCCTGCTCCATATGTACTAAAATGCTGATTAACAGTGGAATAGAAACATTCTATTACAAAAACCCGTACAATGACGAACTGGCTCTTACAATGATGAAGGAAGCGGGAATAAAACAGGTTACTTTATGAAAAGACATATTCATATCATTATATTTTGTTTTGTTTTTGGCAATACTTACCTCTTTGCCCAGCTTGAAGACATTGCAGAAACAGCTACTGATTCCGGATCTGTCGATGAAACTGCTACTGATGAAAAAACTGAATCTACAGGGAGTGAAACAACAGCATCACGTCTTGCAGATGAATTAAAAAGTTTTGATAGTAAGAATTTTAAAAAGGGAATGAGCTATTTTTTTCAGAAAAAATTCGAAATGGCTGAATACCTACTTCAGGAAGAGTTGAAAGAAAACCCTGAAAACTATTTCGCCTATTCCTATTTGGGTGATATTTTTCTGTTAAAAAAAAGATATGATGAAGCAATCACATTATACAAACGTGCTCTTGATTTGCGACCCGACTTTGCAGAAAATCATTTCAGGTTGGGACAGGCCTACTACTATAAGCGTATCGGA
Organism: Spirochaetota bacterium; assembly: GCA_027858855.1. GTDB lineage: Bacteria > Spirochaetota > UBA4802 > UBA4802 > JAFGJZ01 > JAFGRW01. The sequence goes on from JAQIBV010000031.1 coordinate 94,234, forward strand.
AATCTTGCAATCAGTCATTTTACCGAGGCCTATCATCTGAACCCTCAAATAAAATATTCTCATTACCATATCGGTCTTACCAATCTTATGATTCTGCGTGATAAGGGAAAAACAATCTCTTCCTGGCTATTTTATCTATCTATTGCCCCTGAAGACCCACAGTACGAAAAAATACGCCGGGCCATTGAACTGCTGAAAGATCCCTCTTTTGTTATCCCACCGGTTGGCAGTGATATCTCTCTTGAAGAGGCTTTACATCTGGGTGGTTCAGTTCTGAGTAAGACAGAGCGAAGTGATACCAGCGACAAGGGTGCCGGTCACGAAGCAAAAAAGACGGTCGATCATACTGCAGATATTGAACGGGATGATGATCTTTAAAAAAAAGAACGGAACTGAATCTGTTCGTACATTAGAAATCCTTACAAAGGAGTCATAAATGGCATATTATAATAGTGATTTAAAACGGAATGCAATGATCGGGGCGGGAGTCATACTTGCTGCTGGCTTATTAACAATGATTACCTTTTCGGTTTTTAACAAAGATGAACTTGAAGACATTCAAAATCTGCAGAAAGAACGTATTGAACTCTTTGAAAAGCTACTAAAAACTGATCCGAATGACGTTGATACTATGCTTAAACTTGCACGACTTTATAAAAATCTTGATCAGTATAAAAAGGCTATTGAGTATTATGAGCGTGTACTCGAGATAGAAAATGATAATTATGAGGCTCTGCACGAACTTGGATACCTCTATTCACGAATTGGTGACTATGAAAAGGCCATTGAGTATCTGAAGCTTGCTCAAAAATACAGCCCTGATAAACCAAAAGCTTATAACAAGTTAGGTAATGTATATGACGACAAGGAAGAGGAGACTCTTGCTCGTGATGAGTATACAAAAGCAAAGACTGTTGCACCAGAAGATCAGGAGGCATATCTTAATCTTGCTAAGCAGAAGTTAAAGAAAGGTGATTTTAAGGGAGCGATTAAAGAGGTCGAGTCGGGTATGAGCAAGTCTCCAGATTCTCCCGAGGGCTTCTTTAACCTGGGCGAAGTTCTTGCCAAATCTGGTGATTATGACAAGGCCATTGAGGCCTATGAAAAGGCTATTGCGATGGCACCGAAAAATGCTAAGTATTACCGTGCCTTAGGAGAGGCTTATTATAAGAAAGGTAATCGTGCCGGTGCAATTGCTGCTTTCAAAAAAGCACTTGAACTTGATCCGACAGATTTCAAAACAGCGGAACGCGTTGGAGATATAAATTATGAAGGAAAAGACTACAAAGATGCCGTAGAAGATTATGCCCATGCTCTACGCTATAATTACGATAGCCCGATTTTACGAAAAAAATATGAAGACGCTAAATCCAAACTTGCAGCGACAGGAAGTGGTTCTGTTGCAGGTGGCGCAACAGGTGAAGGCTCTTCGGGGGGCGCTGGTGGCAGTGGGTCGACAGACGGTACAACCGCTTCTGCAGGCGCTGGTGAAGGATCTTCAGGTTCTGCTGACGGCTCTTCCGGAGCCGGTTCAACTGGTGCCGGGTCAGACGCTGCTGATTTAGCAGATGGTTCTGGACGCACAGGTGACTTGGATTCAGCCGATGATATGAGTGGAGAAGCAGCTGCATCAGCCAGTGCAGGTACGGCTGGGGCAGCCTCTGATAGTGTTAAGTGGCGTGAAACGGGTGACAAGCACCGTATGCGTAAAGAATTTGACGATGCGGTCAAGGCCTACCGAAAGGCGGTTGAATATGATGATCTTGATGACCATTCACATTACTGGCTGGGACGAATATATTACCATAATAAGATGGATGAAGAGGCTAAAAAATCTTTTCAAAAGTCTATACTTGCAAATCCAAAAAAAGCTGATGCTCACTACAGGCTTGGCCAGATTTACTACTTCGAGAAAAAATATAGTGCCGCAATCAAATCGTTTAATCAGGCTATTGCGAAGCAGCCCAACTTTCCCAAAGCCCTTGCCTCCCGTGGAACTGCCTATCTGCGTGTTGGCGATAAGGCAGCTGCAATAAAAAACTTTAAGGCTGCTTTGGCACAGGATCCTAATGCACCGGGTGTGAATTTTAATCTGGGTGATATATATCTTGATACTAAAAATTACAAGGAAGCACTCAACTACTTTACTCGTGATGCAAAATTAAACCCATCAAGTGCCCAGGTCCAATTTAAACTGGGTGAAACCTACCACGAGATGGGTAACAGGTCGACCGCTATCGGATTTTATGAAAAGGCTTTAACGCTGGATCCAAATTACTTTCAGGCTCTGTTTAACATGGGTCTTTTGTACAGTTCACAAAAAGAGTATTCTACCGCCCTCACCCAGCTTAAAAAAGCGCAGGCAATTAAACCGGGCGACCATGAAACACTTTATGAAATTGGTAAGGCTTATGAAGGTCTGAATGATGAGCCCTCAGCGATCAATTATTATACTAAAGCCATAACACGTAACCCGAACTACGCTAAAGCGTACATAAATTTAGGGACTCTTTACAAGAAAAAAGGCTTATATGATAAAGCAATAGACCTGTATCGTAGTGCGGTTATCAATAATCCCCGATCATTTGACGCTCACATGAATCTTGCTGATACCTATCACGGAGCCAAGATGTACAGCAATGCAATCGATTCATATAATAGTGCAGCAGAATTAAAACCAACATCAGCGATTATCTATTTTCGAAAAGGGATGGTTTATCGAGATAGCGGAGAGTATGATCAGGCAATCGATTCTTTTAATCGTGCAACACGATTAGATACAAAAAACTACAGTTCACACTATGAATTAGGAATGATCTACTACCGAAATATAAAAAACAAGGTGAAAGCAGTTGATCATTTTAAAAAGGTTCTTGCAATAAAACCGGATCACCCGCGATCGTCAAATATCAATGAACTTATTGATCTCTTATCAAAATAAGGAGTATTCCATGCGTATTTTAAGTTTAAGCCTGCTATTCATAATCACTTTGTCTTTTGTATCATGTAAAGGTATACCAGAGGTAAAAAATGGTGGTACTCAAACTGAGACTATCGATAGTATAATGTCGCAGGATGACCGGGAATTATTAAAAAAATACCGCCAGGAAGGTTTTGTAGACCTGAACAGTTATGCTGTGATTATTGTGCGTCCTGTTGAAAGTGATGAACCTAGCGAATCGATCATGGATCAGGCCGAAAAAAGAATATATGTTTCGTTTCAGAAGTATCTTCGACAAAAAGGGGTTCGGGTTGATTCTAATACAAATACCAAACTTATAAATCTGATTGATGAATATGGGTCTATAAAACGTGTCCATGATAGTAAAGAGTCCAGAGTTGTATATATATTTGTAGTAGAGATGGATGGTTTGAAGCGGTATATTGATGTGATTAAATAGTTTATTGTATTTAAAAAAATATTGAAAAAATACAATATACAGCATAATAAAGCTTTGTTAAATAGTAGTCGTTGGTAATCATTGATAATAGTTATTGGGTACCTCTAATAATTAACTTTTCAACAAGGTTGCATGTGCGAGCAGCAGGATTCATCTTGCGACCAGCACAGGCCGCATATGCGAGCAGCAAGAGTCATCTTGCGACCAGCAAAGGAACTTGCCCTTGTAGGTTGTTCTTATCAGAACAATCCCACGGGTAACACGAAAAATTCTTATAAGCTAAAATTTTGCGCTGTCCTTAAAGCGAAAATATTTCTGCGCTTTTTCGAGCGTCTTCTAACTTTGCGAGAAAAATTGTCAATAAGCAGAAATATTTGCGCTATCCTTAAAGCGAAAGATTTCTGCGTTTTTTCGAGCCCTGCGAGAAAAATTATCCTTAATAGGCACTTAAACGATGTTAACTTCTGGAACATGGTAATTTTTCGAAGTTCCCTAT
>JAQIBV010000032.1 GCA_027858855.1 Spirochaetota bacterium
CTATTTTTCAGCATCCTGTCAAGACAATATCAACATAATCCCCGCTTGTGCCGTGCCCGTACTATATGTACCTTTAAATCCTCTAATGCTTTCAAGTACTCTTCGTCAACCTCTCTGAAATACTGGTTTTCACGTGGATGATAACTCTTGTACACCAACCTCATTTCTCTACAGGGAATTGCCATAACACTAGAAAAAACCTTGATTTTTTTATATATTGCTGCATTTTTACTTAATAAAGATAGCTTTATGTATGGATATTATGGTACACATTAAGATAAAAGAACTCCGATAGGAAAAAGGCTGGACTCAAGCAGAACTAGCCGAAAAACTCGGCATGCACCCTGTAAACATGACGAAGCTGGAACAAGGCAAAAACATGCCCTCCGCTGACACTTTAATCCGACTTTCAGATATATTTAATGTATCAATTGATTATTTACTTTCAGATGAAGTAAAACAAAGGGATTCGACTGTACTGCAAGACAAAGAATTGCTGGAGTCATTTGCCAAAGTTGAGAGAATGAACGAACATACAAAATCTATTGTAAAAGAATTTATGGACGTTTTATCATAAAAGAGCAACTTGGAGACATGATCTCTAAGAAAACACACCCCACTGTTTAATTGAGGTTTATACTATGCAGTCCACTGTAAAACAAGAAGCGATAAACGCTATTTCTTCACTACCTGATACCGCTACAACCGAAGATATCATGTATCGCCTCTATGTAATTGACAAAGTAAAAAGAGGTCTAAAAGATATCGACGACGGCAACACTGTCACTCTCGAAGAACTGGAAAAAGAAATAGAGACCTGGTAAATATCTAATAGGAACCTCTATTAATTAACTTTTCAACAAGGAACTTGCGAAAAATTCCAATAAAATAGGCACTTAAAAGTTGATACCTTCCGAAAAAGGTAATTTTTCGAAGTTCCCTAATGATAAAACTAGCCAAACTGGCGAGAAAGGATCTCTTGGACATTCACGATTACATCGCCAAGGATTCTATATACTACGCAAAAGAAGTTACACAATCCCTTTTACTGGCAATTCGGAACCTTGAAGTTTTCCCCGAGATGGGTCGTGTTGTCCCTGAGTTTAGAGAGCCTAAAATCAGAGAAATCATTCTTGGTTCATACCGCATTATTTATAGAATTCGAGAAGACATAGAAATTGCTGCCTTTATTCACATTAAACGCGATCTTGAAAAAACAATAAGAGAGAGGATAAACGATCACCCTTCAGAACATTAAAAAACAGCCATTCTCTAAAAAGGTACTCATACACAGCAGATTAACTGCCAGAAATGCATGACGGCAAAACTACTTTATGAACGCTATCTTGTTCTTTTAAATGCCAAACTGTATCTCATAATTGAAATCCTCCGTGTTTTTAGAAGCTTCAACTATGCTGACATATAGGGATATAGAAATTGTTTTCTCGTGGGTGAAACAGTTTCATCATCTATTTTAAACTACGTTTGGTAAAGTGTGTTTTGAGCCAACATCTCTGTTCAAGTTGCTTCGTTATAGAAATATCTGTTGTCTATTATACATTAGTTAGCTTCCTAGTTATATAATTCGATAACAGGATAACTATTATGATAAAAGATGAAGCAAAATAAACATGATAGACCGGATCCCGTTTTATTTTGTCTTTTAAATAATAACTTCTGTTATTAAATTCCGGTAGTTTTAGCAGGTTTACTGAATTTTAATGCGGTGATTGACAAATGTTAGAAACAGTGGGCCAAACTTTTTCTACTTATGGCAGTTGATGATTCATTTCTTTTTCAAATTTGCTTTATCATAATCTGAATACATCAATACATAGCGAATATAAACTGTATTGTGATCAAATGTGGCAATTAACAAGGATACCAATGCTGATTTTTTCTACTTGTCAAACAAGGTGTTAACTAATCAATAGTTAATCAAAACCAATAAACATCTGTGAGTAACCGTAATGAATAATCCTAAAATCAGCGAAATTGAACAAAATGTTCATCATATTGTATTTGATAACGACAAAGAACTCTACCTGGTTGGTACAGCGCACGTCTCTCAGTTTTCTGTGCAATTAGTCGAAAATGTAATCACAGATTATGACCCAGATACTATCGCCATCGAACTCGATAAAAAACGGTACAACTCCATTACTGAAAAAACACGCTATGAAAATATCGACATAATCCAGATGATAAAAAAGCGAGAACTCTTCTTTTTCATCGGCCAGTTTATTCTCTCTATGTATCAAAAGCGAATATCCGAAAAAACTGGCACGCAACCAGGTCAGGAGTTTATCAAAGCAATTGAACTGAGTAAAGAAGGCGATAAAAAGCTGGTTCTTGCCGATCGTGAGCTGGGAACAACCCTGAAACGCGCATGGAGACTTACCCCCTTTAAGCATAAAATAAAACTCTTTTTTGCTCTGCTCTTCTCGTCAGAAGAAAAGGTCGAGGAAAAAGATATAGAAGACCTTAAAAAAACAAATGCGCTCGACGAGATGATAAAAACCTTCGCTGTCTACCTTCCCAACGCCAAGCAGGTTCTTATAGATGAGCGGGATGCTTTTCTTTCATACGAGATTATGAACAACTTAGGAGATAAAACTGTTGCCATAGTGGGTGCTGGTCATGTGCCCGGTATATTAAAAACTTTAACCTCTCCTGTTACTAAAAGAACAAGAACTGAAATTGACATCATACCTGCCGGAGGAAGATTTTCAAAAATCACCCCCTGGATCATTCCTGCCATCATCATTATTGTTTTTATTCTTGGTTTTATCTTCGGGAAGAGAGACATAGCACTGGATTTTGCTATTTTTTGGGTTCTTGCGAATGGAATACTCACAGCCATTGGTTGCGCCTTGGCACTAGCACATCCGTTAACAATCATTGCGGGTTTTATTGCAGCACCTATAACCAGTCTTAACCCAACAATTGGTGCAGGCTTTGTGACCGCACTTGTACAAACATTATTGGTAAAACCACGGGTAAAAGACTTCGAGCAGATTCAGGATGGTACACTTACCATAGGAAAATGGTGGAAAAACCGACTGACAAAAATATTTCTTGTGTTCATTCTATCCTCAATCGGCTCTTCAGTTGGTACTTTCGTGGCTGCACCCTATCTTTTTAAGTTTTTCCATGGATAAAAGCAACAGATTTACTAACCGTACAAGCCGACTGTTAGGGACTCAGGCGGTAGATGACTTAAAGCAGGCAACAGTTGCCGTTTTCGGTTTAGGAGGGGTCGGTTCATTTGCAGCAGAGGCTATTGCGCGCGTCGGTGTAGGAACAATTATCATTACCGATTTTGATATAATCGACATAACAAACATTAACAGACAACTTTATGCGCTTCACTCAACAATAGGGCAAAGAAAGTGTGAAATTGCACAAAACCGCATTCTTGATATCAATCAGGAGTGTACTGTTTATAGTCATAATGAGTATATATCATCAAAAACACTCATGCTATACGATAACTATCGGATAGACTGCGCTATCGACTGCATAGATTCGGTTGATTCCAAGCTTGACCTGATAGAATACCTGAACAAACGCAACATACCGGTAGTAACATCAATGGGCGCGGCTAACAAGACCGATCCACTTGCCATCCGTATAGCAGACATACATAAAACACACCAGTGTCCACTGGCTAAAACCATCCGCAAGGGGCTTCGCGAGCGAAATATTCGACACAATATCACCGCTGTCTACAGCACCGAACAGCCAAAGAAGCCGTCAACACCCGGCCCACTGGGATCCATTGCCACAATTCCATCAATTTTCGGTTTAACCTGTGCATCAGCGGCACTTACAATACTTCTGGGGGGTTCGGCTATCGATAATAGGTAGTATACCAATCAACAAACTTCTTGATACCTTCATCAAGTGTAGTAACAGGGGAAAACCCGGTGGCCTTATGAAGATCGCTGATGTCAGCATAGGTCCTTGGAACATCGCCCTTTTGCATAGGCAACATCCGCTTTAATGCTTTTTTGCCGGTGTGTCGTTCAATTGTCTCAATAAATTCACTCAATGCTATTGGCGTATTGTTTCCAATGTTGTAAATACGATAGGGAGCGCGGGTCAGCGCCGGATCCTGGGACCTATTATCCCAATTATCGTTAGGTTGTGGGATAATGGTTATCAACCTGCTTATTCCCTCAACAATGTCATCAATGTAAGTGAAATCCCGATACATATCGCCGTTGTTGTACACATCAATAGGCGTGCCCTCAAGAATTGCCTTGGTAAACTTAAAATATGCCATATCTGGCCGGCCATAGGGGCCGTATACTGTAAAAAAACGCAGTCCGGTAACGGGAATATTGTATAAGTCGGCATATGAATGTGCCAGCAGTTCGTTCCCCTTCTTGGTTGCGGCATACAAAGATACAGGATGATCAACGTTATCATGTTCCGAAAAGGGAACCTTACCATTGATTCCATAAACCGATGAGGAAGAGGCAAAAATTAAGTGCTTAACCTTATAATGACGGCACATTTCCAGTATTACAGCAAATCCATTCACATTACTCTTAATATAGCACATTGGGTTTTCAATAGAATACCGAACACCGGCCTGAGCGGCACAATTTATCACAACTTCTGGGGTTTCAGCTTTAAAAATTGCATCTATACGGTCACAATCAGAGATATCATCCTTGTAAAAGGTGTAATTAACATTTTTAAGCAGCATTTCGTTGCGATCATTTTTAAGGTTAACATCGTAATAGTCATTCATATTATCGATACCAACTACACAATGACCCTGTTTTAGCAGATTACAGGTTAAAAAATAGCCGACAAAACCGGCAGAACCGGTGACAAGAATTTTCACAAAACACCACCATAGCAGTTATAATCTCACATCAGTTGTTGTCGTAATAAAAATATTGTAAAGTATTTATTGCACAAAGCGGGAGTTTTAGGGAGAGAAACCGGTAGAGGGGCCCCTACCGGTAATTTCATTTAAATATCTTTTGCTTCTATAAGAAATTCGGTCATCAACGAATCAGTATCTTTTCTACCTTTTACATATGTTTCAGCAATTGACATAATAGAGTAATAGAAATAGGTAAGATGAGGAACATAAAATTCACGTTTGATATTATTCGCTACAGGAAAAGCAGCAGAATTGTTAATTTCGCTCAATTTTTTATCTTTAACAATCTCTTCGCCATTTACAACATGCGTAAAAATAACATCATCGGTTCCTTCTGTTGCAGGAGACGGATCAATAATTGTGATTTTTTCATGGTTGTTTCTTGTAAAATTTCGTTCAACAATTACTGATTCAATCTTGGATATAGTATCGCCACCGGTAAATATCTTCATACTTTTTGTCTTAATTCCAATAATATCACCATAGCGTTCACTTTTAATCAGAGAGTGTCTCTGCAGATAAATGAAGCCTTCTCCCTGGTCATACTCCATTCTAAAAGGCAGCAATTGTACAGACTCAGCCTTTGCTAGTTCATACTTTTTAATAACATCAGCCATTTTTTGTGAAAAAGCAGCTATCTCTTTATCAAGAGCTGCTGAATCCTTCTTAATATTCTCACCCTTAGCTGCCTCATCATCCGCTTTCTCAGCCTGAGCGTTCACCACCGAAACAAAAACCAGCAATGAAACAACCATGGAAAGCAGGGCTGTCGAAGCTATTTTAATCATTTTCATCATATCCTCCTGCGCCTGTTTGTCTGATAATACCGTACACACTCTGAAACATAGCTTAACAGCGCACGATTAATCAACAATTTCTTTTTCTTTAAATAATATCATAATTTATTGCATAATTATTGCCACTATTTATATTAGACACATAATTAGTAGTTTTTACACGAGTGTTACCTACTAAATTATCGGAAATAAAGGTCTGAATAATAATCAATTTTATGAAGAAAATACTAATTGTTGATCCAACTGACTATGCAAATGAACTGATCTCTATGATAAAAGAGACAGAAATTGACTATTGTACAACCGCCTTCGATGCGATCAGTAATTTAAACATGAAAGCCTACGACCTGGTTATAGCCGAAGTTGACCTTCCTGGTGATAATTCATTCGAATTTTACTACTATCTGAATAAAAATCTTCCATACATGCCGGTTATTATGACAACAAACCGTGATATCGACGACTATTTCGATGAAATATTCAAGAACGGTATCGGTAATGTTCTCTATAAGCCGATAGACAAGGGCGAGCTGCTGGGTTTAATATCTAAATTGCTCCGTGAATCCCCGATATTCGGTTTAAAAAATTATCTTTCCGACATAATCGAACATAAAAAAATACGTATATCATCCTCAACACAAATTAACGCAGCAATAAACAAGATTACTACTATCGTTCAACAATGGAACTTTGAGATAGAAAACCTGATGATGATGAATCTAATACTAAACGAGCTGATCATCAATGCAGTCTATCATGCTCACGGCTTTACAAAAGAGAAGCTGGAACGGAAAAAAATAACCTTACCAAACAATAAGTATGTCGATATTTTCTTTGCTCACAATGGAAATGAATATGCTATTTGCATCCGCGACTATATGGGTACACTTTCATCAAAACGAATTCTTGAAAGCATTAACGCAGTCATTACTCAACGTAAAACAATGGAGCGGGCACTTGAATCTGGAGTATTGGAAAATTTTGATCTGGCAGAATCAGGTAGAGGGATAGAACTGGTAAGAAAACTGGTCAAAGAGTACTACTTCATTATACAAAAAAATAAAAGAACCGAAACCATCCTCAAATTCGATAGTATCCACACCTTCGAATCGAATCCGGTAACCTCTCTTAAAATAATCGAAAGAGAGTAAAAAGAGGCCTTTCGGCCTCATCCCGCGTCCAAACAGGAATTTTATGAATTTCTACCACGTCTTAAAAATGCAGGGACATTAATATCTTCAACAGGCATTTCATAAATACGTTTACTGTTATTATTGTATACCTTGTTTAAATATTCATAATTTATTGCTCTATCAGCACCAGAAACTTTCCGCTCTTCTAAATCAGAATTGAATGCACCCTGTACCAGGTTGAGGCTTTTCTCACTTTCAAACATGCCCTTCTGCAACTCGTTCTTCTGCTTCAACATATTTTTTTTCTTATCAAAACCGGTCGCAATAACCGTAACACGCACACGCTCATCAAGAGCAGGATCAATCGTAGTACCAAATATTATGTTCGCATTCGGATCAACCTGGCTTGTTATAAGTTCAGTTACCTCTGTAGCCTCATGCAACGATAAATCGGTTCCGCCTGCAATATTAATCAGCACTGCTTTTGCACCTTCTATACTGGTCTCTTCAAGCAGCGGACTGTTTATAGCCATTCGAGTAGCATCTACCGACTTGTTCTCACCATGTCCAATACCGACTCCCATTAACGCATCTCCGGTTTCACGCATAACAGTACGCACATCCGCAAAATCCACATTAACAAGACCGGTTACCTGAATAATATCAGCCAACCCCTGAACTCCCTGACGAAGTATATCATCAGCAAGTTTAAATGCCTCATCAATCGGTGTCTTCTTATCTATTATTTTCAAAAGCAGATCATTGGGGATAGTAATAGTGGTATCTACTTTTTCCCGCAAGTTACGCATTCCCTCTTCCGCCCGTTCCATCCTGCGACGGCCTTCCACTTTAAACGGCTTAGTAACAACTGCAACTACCAGAGCGCCCAACTCCTTGGCTATTTCAGCAATTATCGGAGCCGCACCGGTTCCTGTTCCTCCCCCCATTCCAGCGGTAACAAAAACCATGTCCGCACCTTTCAGCAGCTTCTGAATTTTATCTTTGTCCTCATTCGCTGCTTCGCGACCCTTTTCAGGATCAGCACCGGCTCCAAGCCCACGGGTCAGCTTATGACCAATCTGAACCTGATTGGATGCCAGAGACGCGGCCAATTGCTGAGCGTCAGTATTTACAACAATAAACTCGACGCCCTCCATACCTGTTGAAATCATTCGATTCACCGCGTTAGTGCCGGCACCGCCTACACCAACTACTTTGATGACGGTATTCATCATCCTCTCTTCCTGCATCTTTAACATTACGCCCCCCATTAATGTAACAATTCTATATATTATGTCTCATTATGTCATCCAAAAAACACTTTATCATTGATAAATTTGCGACTTTTTTTAAAACCACTATCTATTTAAATTAATTGTTCTCATCATTAATTTTTATAACTAAAGATAATCCTGAAACCACCGCTTCATTCGCTCTTTTATGCCATTCATTCCCTGTCGCCCTGAAATACTCTTCGTATCACGATACTGACGGGTCTTAATTCCATATTTAACAAGTCCAACCGCGTTAGCATACTGTGGAGACGAAACAATATCCTTCATTCCGGTAATATTCTTAGACCGGCCAATCCTAACCGGCAACCGGAAGACTCTCTCCGCACATTCTACTGTGCCTTCAAGCATAGAGCCACCACCAGTCAGAACAATTCCGGCAGCTAACAGATCCTTTTTGCCACTGACAAGAAGTTCCCGCTCAACCATTTCCATTATTTCAAACATTCTGGGTTCAATTATGCGGGCAAGCTCCATTCTCATAATTCGGCGAGGTGCACGGTCACCCACTGAAGGAACCTCTACTGTTTCCGAGGCATCCACAAAAGAGACCATCGACAAACCATGTTTCTTCTTTATCATTTCGGCCGAATCAACTGGAGTCGAAAGGCCGATAGAAATATCATTTGTTACATGACGCCCACCAATGGATAGTACTGACGAATAGGCCACACCTCCATCACTGAAAACGGCAATATCGGTTGTACCGCCACCGATATCGACTACGGCAACTCCAAGCTCCATCTCATCAGGCGATAAAACCGCCTCAGCCGAAGCAAGAGGAGAGAAAACAATGTCCTGACAATGAATACCAGAAGCATTCACGCTCTTGGTCAAATTAATTATGGCTGATCGCGATCCGGTAATAATATGGACTTCCGCCTCAAGACGTACTCCGTTCATGCCAATAGGATCTTTAATTCCGTGCTGATCATCAACCGAAAACTCTCGTGATAAAACATGGATTATTTCCCGGTCAGCGGGTATCACAACAGCTTGCGCAGCTTCAATTACACGACGTATTTCGCTACCAGATATTGAGCGAGTCCGTCCCGAAACAGCAACTACTCCTTTGGAATTTTCACCCTTGATCTGACTTCCGGTAATGGCGACATAGGCGGCAGCTATCTCACAGCCTGCCATCAATTCGGCATCTTCTATTGCCTTGGCAATAGCTGCTTGTGTATTATCGATATTAATTATCACACCGTTTTTTAATCCACGAGAAGGCGCGACTCCCACACCGGCAATCTCTACCTGCCCATTCTCATTTAAAAAGCCGATAACAGCACATGTCTTTGTCGAACCGATATCAAGACCGACGACTACATCATCCATATAAACCCCAATTACTTCCGGTAACCTTTAAAAAATTATATCCCATATAAATAAATATTTCTAATACCCGCTTTTATTCAAAAACAAAAATCTTTTCCCGCAAATCTACCGAGAAGGGATAATGCTTAACAGCATCAAGGTAGCCCACGCAGGCATTCAACTTTTTAAAGCCTGCCCCGTCTCCAAAAACAGTAAAAACCGTATCCCGCGCCTTCAAAGTTACCAGCAGATAATCTGCAGCACTAAAATCAATATTATCAATCTGACTCCAAACAGCGTAACTTTTCGCCTTCTCCAGTACTCTTTCAATACGAACACGAGTTTTCTGATTTACCTGCCTGCCATTAAAACTTTCAACCGGTATGGTTATTAACGGCATCGTGCCCGAACGAATCTCACCAACTGTAACTATCCTGAAAGAATCGTCAATTTCACAAAAACGACTGCTCTCGTTCCCAACAACATAGACGGCCATTTCAGGAACACTTTCCTGTACAACTATCGTAAGTACGCCTCTATTATCAATTAATTTATGACTTTTTATTAAAGCGTTCGCCTCCAGGGCATTCTCAAGTTTCTCTTTATCAACAAAAATTATTCCATCTTTCGAGTATATGTTTGCCATGCGAATAATGTCATGTTTTGCCACATTTTTAAGCCCCGTAAACCGTATTCGCTGAAAACGGCTTTCTGAAGCATACAATGGAACAACGACAAGTAACAGCAGAACAGCAACATATCTCATCTATCGCTTCCTCAACAATTCAAGAATCTGCTCACCACACCGGTAAATATCACCGGCTCCCAGAGTCAGAACAACATCACCCTCTTCTACACTATCGGCCAGAATCTCTGGAATTTTCTCAAAACTTTTTATAATATGTGCTTCTTTACCATGATGCTTCAAATATGAGTCCGCAATCAACTCGGAACTAACTCCATCAATGGGAATCTCGCTCGCCGGATAAATATCCGCAAGAAACAGAAGATCAGTATCAGGAAACGATTTTCCAAACTCATCCCATAAAAGCTGTGTGCGCGAGTAACGGTGTGGCTGAAAAATAGTCACAATACGACGTCCTAACGATTTAACAGCAGAAAGTGTCGCAGCAATTTCCGTCGGATGATGTCCATAATCATCAATGACCATCACACCTGCAGCCTCTCCAATAATCTCTAATCTTCGCCCAACCCCCTCAAATTCAGCAAAACCATCACGAATACACTCAAACGGAATCTCAAGTTCACGCGCAACGGTCACGACTGCAAGCGAGTTAACAACATTATGACGCCCCAAAAGTTTAATCGCAATCTCGCCTAAGTATTCATTATGGAAATAACAGCTGTAACGGGTCATACCATCTTCAAAACGAATATCAGAAGCACGAAAATCAGCCTCTTCCGAAAGTCCATAGGTAAAATAAGGGCGCTCTACACGAGGAAGTATTGAAACCACCGCTGGGTCATCAATACAAAGTACCGCATAACCATAAAAGGGTACATTGTTTATATATTGTAAAAAAGCATCTTTAAGCCCTTCAAAATATTTATAATA
>JAQIBV010000034.1 GCA_027858855.1 Spirochaetota bacterium
TTGGTCGATTGCAGTTCGTTAAAAAGTAAATATTTTCGGTTAATCCATAAAGGTAAAAACAGCAATGTTGCAAAAACAGCAGTAGCTCGTGAGCTTGTTAGTTTTATCTTCAGAAGCCATGATTGTCTATCACCAGGGCGAGCTAAAAGAAGCATCCTGATTGGCCTGATAAATATGAGGTAGTAACCAGACGGCGTTTGAAGTAACGCGTACTTTCCTATGCGGTTAATTCTATTAGTAGAGTTGTAGGCCTGCGATTTTAGAGTGCGTTAGCTTCTGGCGAATACAAGTATGTGTTGAAAGTACACGAATAACTCAGATGACCAAAATGTCGTCGATATAGTTCGGTTACGTCAGTCCTCGGAACTGAGGATAGTAATGATACTATGAAACGAATTTAATTTGCTTTATCGCAGAAGGAAGAAACATTATGATTTAAAATAATTTTCTAAATTAAATTGACAGTCACACCCATAACAGGAATTTCATCAGTGAAGAGTACTGTAGTGGAGAGCATAAATGTTATAAGTACGACCAAGTATTTCATTCTATCCTCCGTAATGAGCTGGTCGTTCACAAGCTGACTGCACTGGTAGCTCACTACATTCGCTGCTCGTGCATGCGTCCTTCTCGCACATGCGACCTAAGACATACTGCATTTTATATACAGTACAAATAAGGGTTATTTGCCAGAGAAATCCCCTGGCACCCGCAGGATTTTTGTGAAACAAAAACCTACAAGGGCGTAGTACTGTGATTAATTAAAATTTATACTTATCATATTGATGAGCATATAGAGTATGTCGATAATTCAAGATAAACCAACATTGTTCTTGACGCTGTCAAGATTGTGTGTATTTATATCATTTATGCTAGCTAAAAATAAAAAAAATACCAGTTATCATCATGGCGACTTAAAAGAAACATTGATCAATCAATCACTTTCAATTATTGACAAAGAAGGGCTTGGTGGTTTAACTTTGAGAAAAGCAGCCCGTTTGGCTGGAGTTAGTCACGCGGCACCAGCGCATCACTTTGGAGATATGAAAGGTTTGTTGGCCGCTATTGCAACTAACGGATTCGTATTGCTAACCACGCAGATGGTAAATTCAATTGATCAATTAAAGGAAAATAATCCTCTTTATAAATTCAAAACAATCGGATTAGCTTACATAGAATTTGCGCTAAAAAATCCATCATTTCTTAAGATAATGTATCACTCGGAACTTTCAGATAAAAAATCTTATCCAGAACTAATGCGGGAAAGCAAAAAGCCATTTCAATTATTAAAAAATATTATCATGGAATGTCAAAAAGAAAAACTAATTAAAGATGGAAACCTTGATGAATCTGCCCTTTTCGCCTGGTCAACTGTACATGGTTTTTCCAATCTCGCGGTCAATGATCAACTTAAAAGTAAGGGTCTGAAAAAAAATAAAATGGAATATGCGGATAAAATCACCAACCTGCTTTACACTGGTTTAAAAATCAATAACTGACTTAGATTCAATTATTAAATGTAATTGAATTTTAAAAGATTAACATAAGTTAATTTTCTTAATAAATAGCGGTAACTACTTATATTACCTTGATAATATAAGTAGTGTAATTATTTTAAATTCTACTAATTGCAACTTTACCGCTATCCTTAAACAAAAACACTATAATAACCATAGTAATAATTCCTGCAAAGGATGAAATACCCACATTTAAAACAAGATTTATCTGTTTTACATATATAGTTTTTATAAATGCCCATAGCGGCCACCATGATATCGAAACTGCTAGCACTGTATACAAATTAATTCTTTTTGCACATAATTGATTTCCTAACACGATAAGTGCAATAATTACTAAAATAGTCATAGCTCCATCAATAAAGTTTCCAATTATAGAAAAAATATGCATATCAATTCCGGGAATTTTAAAATTCTCTAAAAGGCATATGTTTTCAACGCTTTGAAATAAAAATCCTATAATAGACCCAATACCGACAAGTTTATATTTCTTCATTATAACTACTTCTTTGATTATTTTAATTTATATCAAATTTTCTTGTATCACCAATTTTCATGACCCAAAGGTTTTCATCTGAATACTTTGCTAATTTCCCTGCTTTTTTAAAACGGACAGGCGGCTCCCATATTGGCTCGTCACTTAACTTAATCGTGCCCCAATGCATTCCTATAAGATTGTTTGCACCAAGATCTTTTCCGATTTGAACTGCTTCTTCAGGATTTGTATGAGATATCATTAAAGCCTTACGTGGAGCGTATGCTCCAATTGGGACAAATGCATAGTCAAAGCCTGAAAACAACTTGCCAATTTTTTTGAATATTGTTTTCGAGTAACCAGTATCACCTGCAAAATATAATTTAACAGCTTCTGTAGTAATAGCCCAGGATCCCCACAGTGTATTGTTTTTATTTGATGTACTTCTGCCAGAATCATGCAACGCAGGTAATAGTGTAAATGTTATGTTATCAACTTTTGTTTTTGACCACCAATCTAACTCCTGAATATTCTTATATCCATACTTCTTGAATAATTTACCAATACCAAGTGGTACGATCACCATTATCTTTTCTTTTCCCGGTAATGCTTCAATAGTCTGTTCATCTAAATGATCATAATGATCATGCGAAATAATTATTACATCAATAGCCGGTAAGTTTTCAATACTAATCCCGGACTTAACAAATCTTTTTGGTCCTCGAATATAAGGACTCGCGTATTCTGTAAGATAGGGGTCTGTTAGTATTTTTTTCCCATTAAAAATGATTAGAAATGCAGAATGCCCCAGCCATGTAATCATATTTGAACTTTTAATTAATTTTATTTTTTTTAATACTTCTTGTTCTGGCACAACATGGTTCTCTTGCACATCTGGTAAAATAATAGAATCAAATACTCTACGTGTATAAAAGGTAAAACCCGGCTTTCTACCTGGAGTGATTGGAAAATTTCGATAACCATTATTTAAGTGATGCTTTGGTGTTCCCATTACCCATATTCCTTTTGTAGATGAACAGCTACACGAACTTAGTAAGAGAAGTAAAAACATTATTATCATAAGTACTTTGTTGCTAATAACTATCACTTTATATCTCCTTTGGCGTTGCATTTAGTTTTATAATGTTTTTTATAATTTTGTGTTCTGCATTTTTGGTCATAAACTTCATTGATTTTAGAAATTTAAAAAGTCTCCATAATGAAAAACTTGCATTTAAATATGTTAAATTTTTAGCAAAACCAGCATATCCGGATAAAACCCAGGGATCCAATCCTTCGGCTTTAAAGGGGCCCTTAATTACTGACTTCTGAATACCTTTCAAATTAAAAAGATTACAAATTACCCCTTTACCACTCTGTATATTAGCAGAATGATTTCCCGGAAATGCTCCCCATGGAGTAACGCCCAAGAAAAAAGCCATAGCTGCCCAAATATTAATACCGATTGTCCCATACCGTAAATTCTTAATTGCTTGTTGAAATGCTTTATTATAAAGATCATCTTTGAGTGAATCGGGGTGAACTAGTATCATTGCTGCAAGATTACCCCATACAGTTTCATTTAAAAATGAAACTGTATTTCTAACATAATCTGAAATATCATCACCCGGAATAGAAACTTCACCCATTATTGGACAATATGGCTCTGAATTAAAAATCATTTCATCCTTGTTCTGCCAGTCCAATCCTGGAATAAATGTCCAAGGGAGATGGCCGGACTTTTCTTCTCCCAATTTTTCAGCATTAGTGTAAGCATCCATAAACTGTGAATATACCATTTCGGCATTTGGGTAGTATGAGTAATTTGCCGGTCTACTTGTTAGATAATCTTTTAGCATTTTTAGAAACTGATTTTTTTGTGTCCATTCATCATGCATAACTAAAAGACGCGGAGTAATACAATTAAAACTACAATTGTTTACAAACATATTTGCAACATGTAAAACCTGAAGATATAATTCATCTATAGACCATTTGCCCGGCATAATAATAATTGGAGTGATATTCCCAAGTTCAGCTGAAAAAGGGCGTTTATTGATTACTTTAATTGATTTATTATCAGTATTTTTCAGGTTCAGCCCATAAACAATCTGTTCATATGTTTTGTCTGAACCAGTTAAGTGAAGTGCATCAATATATTTATGCGTAGTAAGATATTTACTTGTTTCAGTATCTCCATTGATAAATAGTATATAATTCATTTCTATTAATGGTTGAAATATTTCTTCTAATATACTGGAAAGATATTCATTTACCGGATTAACCTTAACAACTATAGTCTGACTCTGTTGAAACATGTAGTTCAATATATCTGCAATTATTAAAAATGAATGATTACCAGCAGCCAGAATCAAAGTAAGATTGCCAGCTTCATTTGCTGAATATACTGATTCCTGACAACTATCATCTGATAAGTATATTTCCGCACTTACCTCTTTGTAAAATGTTTTATCAGATTTTAAACGCGGTAATACCGTAAGAATATTTCCTTTTGACTCAGGAATTTTAGGAGCTCCATACCTAATGCTTTCTTTTAATGATAGTAGTTGCATGTCAAACTGGCGTAATATTATATTTGCACACATCCACTCTTCTCCTTGCAAGTCACTTCCTTTGCTATATTGCTTAGCAGCACAACTCAAAAGAACCCAATCACCCATTCTTCTAACAAAATTTTTACGTATTCTTTTCAAAAATGGGTATTTTCTCGTTAAAGATTCATTTTTCCATAAAATCTTGCTATTATTCATTATTTTTAATTCCGCATCAAATATTTGCATAGTATTACTTTCCATTATACGCCTCCAGTTTATTTCCTCATTAGTTTTGAAAAATAATGAGGAAATAAAGACTTGTAGATACTTAACTTGACACTGTCAAGATAAGAAGAAGATATGGCGTGAAACTTGACAGTGTCAAGTTAAATTTATAAAAAACCATTGATATTATTAAAAGAATTCAAATGAGGTGAAAAACTGAGATTAACCGTTGTTATTTTGATGTGTTTTAAAGTTAAGATATACGATAATTAAAAAATGTTTTATATCACTCAAAATGTCAATTTTCACGAAGTTGACCCCCTAAAAATCGGTATCCTGACCCCTTTTCAAATACCAAAATGCACCTTCAAACTCGGAGGTATGCAATGGATAAAAGGGAGTTGGTTATGTACAAGCTTGAAGAAATAGTAAATGCCCTTTTGGAGAATACTCCAATAAAGCAAATTGCTCGTCAGCAAAAGATCTCTAAAAACACGGTAAAAAAGTACCGGAAGCATGTAGAGAAAATATTGTCGGGCAATCCTCACCTGCTCGGTAATCTATCAATGATTATGGATGAGTTTCGAAACATGCGAAAGAAGGAACGCCATTCGGTGAACTATGGTTGGCTGGAACTTCATTCGGAAGAGATAGAAAAGCTTGCAGAAAACTGTGACAACTATGTGCGCCTGTTTCAGGTGCTGAGGGATAAAGGGTTCTCCGGCAGTTATTCATCGCTGCAAAGATATATCTCGAAATGCAATAATCTTGGGGAGAGATCTGTTTTCAGAATTGAAACAAAGCCTGGTGAAATTGCACAGGTTGACTTTGGCTCAATCGGAAAACTCTATGATGAGCTGGCCGGTACAATGGTGAAAGCCTATGTGTTTGTGATGGTATTGGGCTATTCCAGAGACGCCTACAATGAAATAGTCAGAAGTCAGGATATCCAGACCTGGTGCAGTTGATACAGCTCAGCGCTGTCCCCCTCTTCCAAAAGCCGGATATGGGGAGCGGAGGCCGTAATCTCTCCCTGGATCTTTTCCCACTGGGCCCTCTCACGCTGGATAAGATAACTGGTGAACAGTTTAAACAGGTCCCGGGCAAAATACAGATCCAGATCCCGCCCGGCCACCTGTTTTAGCCGGGGCATCCGCATAGCCCTTACCCGTTGGGGATCCGCCACCGCATCCCGGTCTCTCTTGAAACGGGCGGCCTGATGGACATAGTCTTTCCGTAAGGACAGAATATCCAGCAGTTGCCGATCCAGATCATCAATCTCCCTGCGGACTTCTTCCAGAGTCCGTCATTTTTTTACAGTGTCCATAAGGCCCCCATGTTTCTACACATAGAAACATGGATTTAATAAAGAGTCAATAAGGTAGAGCATGAATTATTATTTCAGAGCCTATTCAAAGGGAGGATATTCCCAAATCCCCGAGTGTTGGGATCTCTCAGTTAATTATCCATTAAATCCTTCACAACCAATCCAATATCCGTATTATCGATATAGTGGCCATGCTGGGGATCGGCTTGATCAGTATACAAACTGAATTGAGCGGCTCCGATGCCTTTCGCAAAAAAGGGAACCAGCTGGTTTGTATGTCCGGAGCTATGCCAGTCCATTCCCGGAAGATTCCCGGAACCGTTATCAACAACAGAAGCCCAGGGCCCCGTTGAACCGGTATCCACAGAGGATCCAGTCAAATATCCCGATTCATGATCCGCTGTAACGATCAGCAGGGTTTCGTCCCAGCTGGAATTGGCCTCGACCCAGGAAATAACGGCTTCGACTGTCGTATTAAAAGACAGCTCCTCTTCAATGTTTCTCACAGAATTATTATCATGTCCGGCCCAATCCACGGCACCGCCCTCTATCATTAGAACAAATCCACTATCATTCTGATCCAACACCTCAATGGCAGCCTGTGCAAGAAGAGACAAGGCCGGAACATCTCCATTGAATGTGTCGCCTGTTGTGTTATCACCGGGATTAACCACCGAAGAAGTTCCGGACCGCTCATGCTGAAGGGTTTTATAAACCCTGGGAATTCCCAGAAGTCTTTCCGGAGCACTGACTGATCCATCGGCGATGGATTGGAATGCGGTGGTTGTTTCAACAAGGGTCCATTGATCATAGATACCATCGGAATCGTCAAGAAGATGATTCCAGGCTGATTCTCCCCCCACATACTGATACTCTTCCGATCCGGAACTGACAGGGTTGCCGTCATTATCATACAGAGGATGACCGCAACCGATAATGACATCCATGTTGCTCTCCAGCATCTCCAGAGCAATAGCCCCATAGTTTTTTCTTGAGGAATTATGGGCAACAAACCCCGCTGGTGTGGCATGACTCCACTGTACACTGGTGACAACACCGGTGGCATAACCCTCCAGCTGAGCTGCCGTCATAAGATGATTCAAACGCCGGCTGCCAAGTTGACCGATGGTTCCCAATGTTGTTTTTACACCGGTAGACATGGCCGTTGCCGCTGCCGCAGAATCTGTTGGACCGGATAGGACATGGTTAAAATCACTCCAGCTTTCGGCGGGGAGATACGAGCCTCCTGACGGGAATGTGGACATGCCGTATCGAACCATCCAGCTTTCATAGACCTGGGGACTGCCGGAATAAAAATCGGCCGCCTGTATTTGGGCATAACCGCAGCCATCGGCTATCATGATAATAATGTTTTTCGGCTTTGGACCATTATAGTCATAATAGCGATCCGGCATAGAATTACCCGAAGGTTGAATATTACATGCGCTATAACCCATACAAAGGAGAAGAATTAAAAACATTCCAGATTTTCTCATGATTTAATTATCTCCCATTTTGTTATAATTAGCAAAAACAATCAGATTTTTTCAACCGTGAACAAAAAAACAGTCATGGCTGATAATGAAGAGACCGGACATCTCCCTTGATTAATCCCCCGAAAATAACTATTATTGGCCTTACCCGGGGTGGCTGTTTACAGTCTGAGAGCAAACCCGTTGAACCTGATCCGGCTGAACCCGGCGTAGGGAGTGGATTTACCGCTTATCAATTCCCCGGACATTTTAGGAGACTCTTATGAAAAAGATAATTATAATATTACTATTAATAGTTATTCCATTATCTTTTTAGATAGTATGGGTGTGACTCTTAAAAGTTCGTGTGCTAATTCTATTTACAAAAAAATGTGAAATAGAAACAGGGACACATTACTATGTAGTAAATAGTAAAAATACATAGAGGAGGTCACACCCCGGTATATGTCAACACAGTTGCTGCTTTTTTTTTAGGGTTAACAAAGCCGCCACATCAGCGAGAGCTTTTTCTTTTCGGGCAAGCTCTTTCTCAAGTATTTTATTCTTTTTTTAATTCTCTTATCTTTTGATTGTCTTTTGGAGATGAAACCATTTCTTTTATTTCCATTTCCTGCACGCCGAGCAGCAACGAAGTTGCGACCAGGCAGGATGCATGCCGAGCAGCAACGAAGTTGCGACCAGGCAGGACGCATGCCGAGCAGCAACGAAGTTGCGACCAGGGTATCGCTGAGGATAGAATGAAATACTTTGCCGTACTAAAATCGCTTTATCGTGACTGCGGTACCTGTTTCAAACTTCCTGTTTCGGGTGCCGCTTATAACCTTCCTGCCTTTGGCCTGTCACATGCTATTTTTTTATGCCTTCCTGTCGTGTCAGTAATAATTTTGCTCATTTATATATTACTCTTCAGTCAGCAAGTTCCCAGAAAGACGAATTTAAAGTCGGCATTCATTCGGGAGCGGTGGTTGTTGAACAAATGGGGGAATATAAATGCGAAGTCGTATTTATAGCTGATGTTGTTAACACTGCTTCCCGTATTAGTAATAAATGCACGGAACTTCATTCAAAACTTCTCATATCAAACGAGTTTTATACTCTTATAAAAGACAACACCGATTTAGAGAAATTTTATGCCATTAACTATGATGCAAAACGGGTTTTGCGCGGTAAAATAAAGGAAACAGAACTGCTTTCTGTGAATAGAAGATAAACATGAATTGACTTTTCTGCATAACAACGGTATGTATGTAGTGATTTAATTAATTTGAGAAAAATCCGACTTAACATAAAGATGTGGGGCAAGAAATGAACGCATATACAAAAAACAAAATAGTAAACATTGCAATAGTAATACTTGTATCATCATTAGGCGGAGCTGTTTTTGCCAGTTTTCTAACATCATCCAGAAGCGAATCACAAACTGTAATACATGTATTTATTCTTATCATCTCAGGTGCGCTTATCGGCTTAATAATTGGTGGTTCTATAGCGACATTAGAAGCATTCAAACTGCTGACATTTAAAAAATTACCTATTGCTATTAATCTTCTATTAAAATCAGTTGTATATGCATTAATTATAGCCACTGCATATCTTATTGTATTGAGCATAACTATTCACTCAAACGACATATTTAATATAAAATATTTTTTAATGACCATTGCCTTCTCTTCTGTAGCTACACTTGTAATATCTACTCTTGATGTTATCAATCAACTGCTTGGACAACAGGCTATGCAGCGACTGTTTTTTGGCAAATACTTACGACCTGTTAAAGAAGAACGAGTTTTCATGTTTCTTGACTTAAAAGGTTCTACAACCATTGCCGAGAAAATCGGCGATATAAAATTCCACTCGTTTTTAGATGATTTTTTCTCTGATATAGTATCAGCTATTCTTGAATGCAGAGGTGAAATTTACAAATATATTGGAGATGAAATAATTATCACCTGGACAATAAAGAATGGTTTAAAAAAACAAAACGCACTTAAATGTTTTTTTCTAATTAAGGATAAAATTGATTACCTGGAAAAAAAATATACTGCTAAATACAGCATTATACCACAATTTAAAGCAGGGGTACACTGCGGCACTGTTGTAGTTGGACAGATGGGAGATATTAAACGTGAAGTAGCGTTTTTAGGTGATGTTATGAATACAACAGCCCGGGTAATCGGCGAATGCAACAGACTGAATAACCTTTATTTAATATCTAAGGATTTTAAAAAACTCATAGAAAAAGACGATATAGTAAAGCGCTGCTACGATATAAACTCTGAAGCCAATATAGCCTTGCGCGGTAAAAAACACGAAACAGAATTGTTCTCTGTTACAAGAAGGTAACACTTAATTTCTTCTAAACTGCTCGTGTAATTCGAATAACTAAGAGAGTGTCAAAAATCCTATTGTATTTTTTTGCAGTTCTTTAGTGCCTTTTCGTCTGTTTTTAGTATCTTATACTGGGTACAGACGGGAGGATATTATGTCACTTAAATGGATATCGGATGAAACCGCAAAATAAACCGGGTATTGATCGGTTACATCATGCTGTTTTCTTTTGTGATAGCGATTTTCAGGTTATTGATTGCAACGAGGTCGCCCATGCCTTGAAGCGGAAACCTGTGGTGAGTGGTTATGCGAATAGCTCACTTGAATCTTTTACAACCAAAAAGTTTGTTAAACATGTTAAGCAAAAGTTAAGCAGCTCTGAACAGACATTTTCTCTAGTATTCGATTGTTCAATAAGATCAGAGCATTATATCGTATTGTTAAGCCTGTCTCCGAAGACGAATAGTTCTTCAGAATCAGTTTATGCTCTTGAACTCATCCCCCGAAATTTAATAAAAACCGGATCTTCAGATCAATCGGGCTCATTTGTTGAGACTGATGCACTTATAGAAGAGTTGCCTTCGGCATTGCTGGCTGTGGATTGTAGGTACCATGTTCTTTCGATGAACAGGGCTGCACGGGAATATTTTAGCGTAAGTGATCAATTAAATTATCCGGGCATAAAAGAGCTTTTCGATTGTACCGAACTTGACTGTTCTGTTGATGATGTAACACCTGTCTGTCCCATTCTGCTGTTAGTTGATGAAACTTTTCAAAAAAATGATAGCAGCATCAAAAGAGAGATTGCTGTCGGAACTGATAAAAAGAGCTGGTTATCGGTGACCTCCATTCGGATGAGTGAGTGGCTTATTCATCTTATTGTTAAGGATATTACTGAGGAAAAAACAACCGTTCGTGAACTTAGTGAAAATGAAGCAAGGCTCCGTTTTGCGACTGAATCAGCAGGGCTTGGTATGTGGGAGTGGAACTGCCGGAGTGACACCCTGCTTGTTTCTGATCTGTGGCTCAGGATTTCGGGTGTTAACCGGTCTGCCTTAAATGGAATTGGTGATTACTGGATAAGCCATCTCCACTCTGGTGATAAAAACCGTGTATTGCGGCAATTGAGTGAGATTTCTTCCGGTAAGAATGAGCTTTTATATGTAGAATACCGAATGTTTAATGAAACAATTCAGAAATGGGTTTGGATGTCGTGTACGGGGAAGGTTGTTGAATATGATGAGGCTGGTAATGCTCTTCGAGTGGTTGGTCTGCAACAGGATATTTCGATGCGTAAAGGATACGAAACTCAGCTGAAAAAGAGTGATGAACATCTGAGTATGATAATGGAGAGCACCGATGCTGGTTATGTTGTAGCAACAATTGATGGAAGAATTTTACAGTATAACCCGTCTCTGATGCGTGTTATGAACCGAACCAGCGAAGAAATTGAAAACGACAGCTATTACAGGTTCTTAACTGAAGCGAGTCGTGAAGAAGTGAAGAAGCGTTTTTTGAATTATGTGAATAATGGAATTAATAGCGGTCCCTATGAAATAGAGATATATGCACCTGACGGAGCCATGATATACTGCCTGGTTAACCCTACACCAATAAAAGATGATGATGGAATTTATATCGGATCATTTGCCTGGCTAACCGATATTACAGACCTTAAAATGATGACCAGAAAAATGCGTGAAGCAAAGAATAAACTGAATATTGCACTGCAATCGGCCGGTCTTGGTATGTATGAGATTAATTTGAGTACCGGTGATGTCTGGTGGGATCAGCGCATGTTTGAAATATATGACAGTGACCCTTTGGAGTTTAAACCAACCATTGATGGAATTGTTGACCTTGTTCTTCCGGAGGACATTGATTACCAGAATTCCATATTTTTCCACACCCTTCAGGAGTCAAGTGACTGGCATCAGCAGTACCGGATTCTTGATAAGAACGGCAATGTCCGTTTTATTGAGGGATACGGTATAATAGTTGAAAACGCATCCGGAGTTCCTGAAAAGGTGATAGGAGTAGTTACTGATGTTACTGAAAAACGTGTAGCGGAAAGACAAAAGTTAAAGAACAGTCAACAGCAGTCGATTATTTTTGACAATTCACCATTGGGTATGATTTTTATCGATCGTAACGGAACGGTTCTGCAGGTAAACAATAACTTTGAATCAATCTTTGGAATCGGATTTAATCCCCAAAAGATGGATAAAATAAGCAAGTTGAATCACTCTGTAATACTAGAGCTTATCAATCGAGCAAGTGAAGGAGAGGGGATAGAATATGAGGGAGAGTACCTTTGTCCGTTCAAACCAACAACTAACGCTCGTACCTTGCATATAATTCTTAAACCTGTTTTGCCGGGAGGGCGCTCTGATGTAATCGGTATTGTTGAGGATATTACTATCCGAAAAGAGGCCGAAGAGAAATTGGTTTCAGCAATGCAGCAGGCTGAAGAGGCCAACCGCGCTAAAAGTTCATTTCTTGCTAATATGAGTCATGAGATACGAACACCTATGAATGCAATAATCGGACTGACTTATCTGCTTAAGAAGACAGAACTATCAGCGCAACAGAGAGACTATACATCAAAGATTAAAGTCGCATCGGATAATTTGTTGGCACTGATAAATGATATCCTCGATTTTTCGAAGATTGAAGCCGGCAAGATGATTCTGGAAGAGATCCCCTATGACGTGCGTACACTTATTGAGGGTATTGTCTCGATTGTTCAGTTTAACGCAGATCAGAAGAATCTAAAATTGGACATTGATATAGAGGAGAGTGTTCCTGAAAAGGTAGTAGGTGATCCAGTACGGATTCAACAGATAATATTGAACCTTTTGAACAATTCTGTTAAGTTTACTAAGACGGGAACAGTTTCGCGGAGGTTATCTTCTGTTCAGAAAGTGAGTTGTAATAATTTAATTACGCTTTTTTATCGGGTTAGTGATACCGGTATTGGTATGAACAAGGAGCAGCAACGTCAGGTATTCGATTCTTTTACACAAGCGGATTCATCCACCACCAGAACTCATGGTGGAACAGGTCTGGGGCTTGCTATCTGTAAAGGACTTGTTGCAAACATGGACGGGACGTTGTCTGTCAGTAGTCGTGCGGGGGAGGGCAGTGTATTTACGGTCACACTACCCTGTAGAGTTCCAACGGAGTCTGAAATCGCGGCAAAAAATTTGGCAGCAGTTGTTACTGACGGTAACCAGTTCGGATTTACAAGTGATGCCAAGGTTTTGCTTGTGGAGGATAACGAAATCAACCAGCAAGTTGCGCGAGAGCTTTTAGAGCAGGAAGCATTGGAGGTAAGAGTCGCGGGGGATGGCGCGCATGCCATTGAGATTCTTGAACAAACGGGCCTGAACTTTTTTGATCTTATTCTTATGGATCTACAGATGCCTGTTATGGATGGTTATGAAGCAGCAAAAATAATTTCAAAAAGAAGCAAGACTCCAATTGTTGCGATGAGTGCTGATGTTGTGCAGGGAGTCCGTGAGCGGGTGATTGCATCAGGTATGTGTGATTATATTGCAAAACCCATAAACGTAAAACAGCTGTATCGGGTAATCGGCCATCGCATGCAGGTATGTAATGAACGTGCACGTAATAATGCACCAACCGAAACAGATCTGAAATGGATGGAGGTTCCGGGCATAAGAAGCAGTGAAATACTTGAAGGATTGAATGGTAATGTAAATCTTTATTGTACTTTGTTAAGTAAATTCACAAAGACAATGGCTGGCAGTGTAGATGAAGCTCGTGATCTTCTGGAAAATGATAATCATGCCGGAGCACTTCGTCTGATACACACTCTGAAAGGTATTTCTGTGAATTTGGGGTTGGAGGGAATTGATTCGTTATGTGTAGCTATTGAAAAAAATATTCGTACTAGTGAAATTGCAAATGAGCCTGTTATTGAATTATTGCGGAAGCTTGATGAACAGGTTAAGTATATTCTGGATCAGATCATTCTTTTTTTACAGCAATTTCCTACAGTACAAAGATTGAATGTTGGTGCTGTGTCTTCGGAAGATTTCGTAAAAAAAATTGTTCGTCTTGTATTATTGCTTAATGAAAATAATGGAGCGGCAGTGGATGTAATAAATGAAATAAACGAGCTTGAAGTCCCTTTAAAGGTTCGCGAAGAAACTCGGGTTCTGCATGATTTCATTAGCGGGTTTGATTTTGAAAGTGCAAAAGCTGTAGCTGAATCCATGGTGGACAGATACAGGAGTGGGTGGATACAATGAGTAAAGAAACCGTTTTGATTGTGGATGATACTCCGGATAATATTTCGGTACTGTATGAGATGTTGAAAGAAAAGTACAGGGTACTTGTAGCAACCGCAGGAGAAAAAGCTTTAGAGATACTGGAGAAAGATGGATCTGTGGATCTTGTGTTGCTAGATATTATGATGCCTGGATTAAACGGTTACGAGGTGTGCTCGCGTATTAAAGCGAATCCTTGCTTTGCACAGGTGCCGGTAATCTTCACATCTGCGATCGAGAACTGCGAACAGCAGCGTATGGTGGTTGAACACGGCGCTGTCGCATGTATAAGTAAGCCCTACCGTAAAGATTTTGTATTACAAAAAGTTGCTGAATTATTAATTAAACCCATTTAACAAAACATTAAGATAATAAAAGATAATTAAAACTTACCACGAAAGATTTAATAATGCATATATATTAGGAATTTAGTGTAACTTGATGAAGAGGCAGTCGAACCGTTACCATAACTTTGAGGATCTCTTCAGTCTTCAGGTTAGTGTAATCCTCGACGTTTTGAATTTCTACTATCCCACCATGTTTACGGATTATTTTATCAGCCAGGGTTAATCCGAGCCCGAAGTCAAGAGTATTATAGCCATCGTAAACCCTCTTGTCGATACGGTAAAACGGTTCAAAGACTGTTGCAGCATACTCTTCGGGTATTCCATTAATGTTTTTTCTGTTTCCAGACGGCGTATTTATAAAAGAGATCCAGCACTCATTTTTCTTGATCTGGAAAAAAATGTATATCTTGCTTTCTGGTTTAGAAAATTTCATGGAGTTAATGAGAAGTTCCCGGAAGACCTCCTTGATATACTCCCGGTGAACATGAACCTGTAAGGTCTCACTTAATTCATTGTTATCGGCCAGGTGCAGGCTGTTTTTATGGATATTACACATATCTTTCATCTCGATTTTAAGAGCGAGTAAAATATCGAAGAGTTCGGTACAGTAGATTATTTCAGCATTAAGTGTTTCGGAAAGAATGGTGGATATTTTTGTAAAGGTTTTCAGAATGCTTTTGGCACTATTTGCATTATGCAGGAGCATCTCATAAATTCCTTTATCAATTGTGTAGGAGCCCTTTTCCTCCTTAACTGAATCAGATATGAATGCAAGAAGAGAAATGAGAGTACCGAAACCGGAACCCTGATTAAAGCTATCATTTAGATTAGAGAAGAGTGTTGCGTCAAAGCGGTCATAATCACGCATAATTATCGTTTCATTCCAGCGATACCACTGCAGCTCATGTTCAAGTTTTACGACTCGCTCTTTTTCACTGATTCTTTTTATTCGTTTGAGTTCGGAAGTTTCTAATGCCCTGTGTATTTTATATATAAGCTTTTTTTTGTTAGTCGGTTTTACTATGTAATCATAAACGCCTGCTTTCATGGAATCAATAATTGCATCAATATCGTCAATACTGCTAAGAACCATAATTATCTGATCCTCATTGATGGTATGAATCAGACGAATTAGTTCTTCTCCATCGATGGTGGGCATGTTGAGGTCAGTCAAAACAAGAGCAAAGGCCCCATTTTTATAAGCTTCGAATGCCTCATTACCATCGGAGCATACAACAGCTGTATATCCGGCGTCATCCAGAATGGTTCGTATTATTTCGGCTGTGCCTACTTCGTCTTCAGCTACTAAAATTGAATACATAGTTATTTAGCTCCAAAACAGACAGATTTGTATTTTTTGATTTCTTCTTCCATTTCAGCCAGAATCATACGGTAATCAATAAGACGTCTATCTTTTGCGGCATCTTTAATTTTACGTGCTTTTTCTGTTATTTCATCAGTTTGATAATTTGCCGATGCACCGACAATTTTATGAGCAAAAAAAGTTATTTCAGTGAAGTTGTTTTTTACGATATTTTCACGAAGCCTGGTTATGTATTCGTTTAAGTTCTCATTTAAAAATTGTTTCATTAGAGTTTTAAACTTGTCAAGGTCGATGCCGAGCTCTTCTGCTGCTGTCGCCATGTTATAGTCTTTACTTTTCATGAGCCTCCTTGGATCCGTTGTGCGCAATAGATAGAAGTTGTTTGGTGACTGATTTTCAGGGTTTTGCTGCTGTGCTTGTAAAAGCAGATTGCGAGAGAATCCTGATTGCAGCATCCAGTATATACAATGATACAAACATTTTATGAAAATAACAACTTCAAATCATAAAAAAGGAGTTTTAGGGTACTAAGCTGTGAAAAAAGTTAATAAAGGGAGGTCCGGCTGTATAGGTACCAGCCGGAAATGGAGTAATGAACGTCAGATGTCTATAACTGAAATGTCCGGTATTGATGAGTGAACCGGAACTGTGTCGAGGTTTTGAGCACCGATTTTTAGTAATTCGTAACGGATACGAGCTAAAGGCAACAATGGGTTGTCGGCTGCTACCTGAATGGTGTACTCTGTGTAACGGTCACCGGATGCCTTTGTAGGTTCGTTACCGAAGAGATTGTTAACTTGCAGATACTCCTCAATTTCTGATGATTTTGAAGATTCAGCATTAAAGAGAAGTAGAACCTTGTTTTCAGCATTGATGCAGCCATACAAGTTAAGAAGAAACATATGCAGTAAATCTTTTTTCACTGAATTTTTTAACAGTTCAGGGTTTATCCAGATGCTTGTCTCTGATTGAATTATCTCTTCGACAATTTTCAGACCGTAATTACGTAGTGCACTGCCTGATTGAGTAATCTCGACACCAAAATCGGCTCCGCCATTTTTAATTTTCGCTTCTGTTTTGCCCCAGGTCTCATATATCACAATACCCGATTCAATTTTTGGGGGAGTCTTGTATTTCTGTACGGTAAAGTTATTGAATTCGTCAAGTTTACCAATTCTATCAAGAGCCTTGCGAGTCCACTCCAGAGCGATGTAGGGCATTTCGGATACAATTACCAGAAGTTTCTTGTCTGAAGTTAATTTCTTCAAGTGCTCATCTATCGATTCAGCGCTACAGCGTGAATCTATGATTCCAACAATACGTACTCCACCGCGATGAAGGGATAGAATTTTTTTAAGTTTAATATCTGATTTGTATTCAAGCTTCAGTTCAAGTCGTCTCTCTTCGATCCAGTCATCCCCGGCAATTGCGACATCCAGTTCATCAATGGCCAGCTGAGAGCCGAATTCTTGTGGTCTGCCGTCCCAGCCATATAGAAAATCGACAGTGGTAAATTTTGATGGCCCACCGGATTCGTATCCTTTTGTATGAAAGCCAGCCCGCTCAAGAAGGTCAATCAGGTTTCCGCCCCGGTTGGGGTTGGCCAGTGAACCTGCGGGCATGCCAATAGTTAGTTGTCTTCTCATTATTACGCCTCTATATATTCCAGTGTATCGTTTTCTGTTATTCTGCGATAGTAACATGAGGTGTGTGCTGAACCGTTTTCTCTTTTTGCGTGACAGGCTCCGCTTCCCTGTGGCGTCACCAGATAGACCAGTGAGTTCTGCTCGCAGTTGATAAGGATCTCTTCAATTTTCAGGGTGTCACCTGATGTAAGACCTTTTTTCCAGAGCTCTTTACGGCTGCGACTCCAGTAGGTTGCAAGTCCACTTGTTTTAGTTTCATTGAATGCAGCCTGGTTGGCGAATGCAAGTATCAGCACTTCCTTTGTCTTCGCATCTTGTGTTACAACAGGAATCAGTGTCTCTCCATCTTTTCCGAAATCAAGAAGGAGCTCGTTCGTGTATTCTTTGCTCATAACGGTTTCCTTTTATTGCAGGATCATAGTGATCTTACCCTGCAAAGAATTTTCTTTTTTGCTTATAAATTGCAACTTTAATAGCAGGGATTTTTAGATAATCTGCAATAAAAGAGAGATTTGTGTCAAGAGAACTTTTTTAACGGTTGATTCTTTTAATAAAGGATGGTTTGAGGAGAGAGATTTAGATTTGAGAATCTATCTATTTAGTTGTTATTCTGCTGAACATCGGGCTTTTAAAAAAATAATCATCGCTGTTTTTGTAACGATGATTATTATTATGTTTATTTCAAATTGGAAACGACAAATGCTCTTGTTAATAATAATAATAAATTCCTTCTGAGTGTCAGTGAAATTGACTCTCAGAAGGATTCTTTACATAAGGGAACTTCGAAAAATTACCATATTTCAGAAGGTAACACTGTTTAAGTACCTATTAAGGATAATTTTTCTCGCAGGGCTCGAAAAAACGCAGAAATCTTTCGCTTTAAGGACAGCGCAAAATTTTAGCTTATAAGAATTTTTCGCAAGTTCCTTGATAAAAAGTTAATTATTAGAGGTTCCTATAAGTGCTTTCGAATTAGTCTATAAGTTCAAGGACACCCCAACCAGCGGTACTTCTCCATGACTCATTTGTCAGGTCATTCCATTTGGATATTGCAGTCCGTTTAGCGGAGCCATCATTCTGGTTAACCTGAAAGTCGAGACCCATAACACGGCCGACTTCACCTGAGACTGACTGCAGTTTGAAACGAGCCTCAACAATGTAGCCGGTAGCTGTTGTTTTCGCAGCCGATTTGACCATATCTTCTGTGGAGTAACCACCAATACCGACTTTATTTTCATAGTCAACACGGAATTGAAAGTCGTCATTCTCTTCATATATGGGAGTCTTGGCGTTATTTTCATCTATGAATACTTCGAAAGAGTCATTCATGTATTGTTCAGGAGCATTGAGAGAAAGGTCGTCATCAGCAACTTCTGCTAAAAAATAGAGGTAGTTTTTATCCCATAAAACCCGAACAGAGGCTGTTGAAGGTTTGTCTCCAAAAACGATGATTTCAGTTTTAACTACAGGCGCTTTGTCCCACGCTGCCTCTTTTTTCGCATCAATAACCGGAGTTCCTTTTGGAGCTAGATAGCGTTTAGCTTCTTGTACTTCAAGAAGAGGCTTGTATTCGGGAAGCTCGTCTGATTGAATAATTCCCTTGTATGCCAGGTTGTGCTTTAAATCTGCGTTAAAAGGAAGCGGCCAGTCAGGGCGGTTATATGGTGGGCCTGTAAGAAAGGTATGCCCATTGTTAAAACCCCAGAATGTTACGTTGGTAATGATATCTTTGTTCTTTTGAAACAGTTGAAAAAGAAGTTTGTATCTGTTTGCCTGACTATTTATATGATCTTCAGAGGGTGTGTCGAAGGTATCATATTCGTGGGCATACATGCTGATATCAAATTCTGTTATATGAATCTGAAGTCCCAGATCTCTGAATTTATCGATGGCCTCTTCCACGGATTCTATAGTAGGAGTTCCATTGCTAATATGCAACTGCATACCAATACCGTCAATAGGGGCGCCCTGCTCGAGGGAACTTTTTACAAGATCGTAAATTGCGTCACGCTTTATTGGGTTAAAATAGTCATAGTCATTATAAAACAGAAGCGCATCAGGTGCTGCTTTTCGGGCAAGCTTGAAAGCTTCGACTACATAGTCAGGGCCGATTGATTTGTACCACTGAGAACGTCGCATATTATCTTTTTCTGCAATATCAATCGCTTCGTTAACAACATCCCATGCGTATATATGATCGCCGTAACGATCGGTAAGAGTCTCCATGTGTTCACTCAAGAGCTCAAGTACACTTTCGCGCGAGCGTTTGCTCCCATCGTTGTTAAGGAACATCCAGAAAACGTGTTCAGCTGGATGGTGCCAGACAAAGGTGTGACCGCGCATCTTCATTTTATATTTTTTTGCGAATTCATAAATTTTATCGGCACCCTTGAAGTTATATACATTTTTTTTCGGATGAATCGATTTGAACTTCATCGCATTTTCGCAGGTAATACTGTTGTAGTGGTAGCGCAACAGTGCTCCTTCTGCTTCTTCAAGCTGAAAGGGTTCAACAGCGGCACCGATAGGAAAGTCATCTTTGTAAAATTCTTGTAATGAAATAAGGTCTGTTTCTATTTCAGAATCAAACTGTTTTAGCGGATCACCGAAAGAGCATGATGTTAAAATAAGACCGATAAGCAGTGTTATAACTGTTTTTTTCGGTTGAGACACCATCTTTATAAAAGTTGATGTTAACGTGGTATAGGCGTGGTGTTTCATAGTAAGCCTCCTGGGTTTGCTTTACGGGGTGTAAAAAGTTTTCTTAAACATGTGTAACAGATAATAAACTAAATATGCAACCCTTTTCAGTCAAGATGTTTTGATAGCTTAGCCAAAAAAATGTTACATATGTTACATTTTTTTGGCTAACGTGCAATACGGCGGTTTTTCAGAAAAGAAAAAATTAGGAATGACCAAATATGAGAATAAATATAGTTGTTTTTATTATGAAAACTGATGCTATATACCTTGCTAAAGTAGTTATAAAAAGCAGTGCGGTATCTATGATCACATGAATGATGACGATGATATACAGTTTATTGTTTCTACCGGGGATCTTACCAGCTCGGGCACCATAAGTGAAATTAAAACCTATGTAAAAAAAACAAAACGGTTAAATGTTCCGCTTTATACAACTATGGGAAATCATGATGCATTTGATTCATAATACAAATATTGGCATAGACCGTTCGGGCGGGTGAATTTCAGCTTTATTTATCAAAATACGCTTTTCTGTTTTCTGGATTCATCATCGGGTGGACTTGAAAAAGAGCTCTATGGTGTAATCGATTCATGGCTTAGCCCCTCTGCTGCTTTAAAAATTGTGATTACGCACTATCCGCTTATTGATCCATCTGGTGTGCAGGGAGGCTCATTTAGTAGTCGTAATGAGGTCTATAAGCTGCTTGGTATGCTGGTAAGAGGAGGGACTGATCTTCTTTTTTTTGGGGATATTCATTCCTACTACCATTATAGCCTTGCAGGAGTCGATTCATATATCTCGGGCGGAGGTGGAGCCATGCCCAGAAAGTACGACAATATCGGGCGGCATTACCTGAAAATAAGTGTAAACAGTGCAACAGGTTCATACTCTGTTGAACGGAAGGATGTTGATTAGGGGGTTGCCTCTTCAGACGCGATTCGTTTTGCTTCAAGCTCTTCCCATCTGGAAAAGAGGGTTTCCATTTCAGATTCGAGTTGTTCGGCCAATTCACTCTTCTGTGTTACCTCATCTCCTTTATTCTTATACAGCTCTGGATCGGCCAGTTCGGCATGAACAAAGTCTATTTTTGATTCCAGTTCTTCTATCATTTGGGGCAAATTATCAAGTTCCTGTTTTTCTTTGTAACTCAATTTAGGATTTTTGCTTTTAGGCTTTATTTTGGTAGATTTTTCTTTAAGTTCAGATCGCTTTTGAGAACTGTTTTTCCCGCTTTGTATTAGATAGTCATCATAACCGCCAGCATAAGTTAGTATTGTACCATCCTCTTCGAAGTTTATTATGTCAGTTGCAATATTATTCAGAAATGATCGGTCGTGGCTGACGGTCAGAACGGTACCGTCGAAGTCAGAGATTAGTTCTTCTAACAGTTCAACGGTCTCAATGTCCAGGTCGTTTGTAGGCTCGTCAAGAATCAGAACGTTGGCAGGTTGTGTGAATAATTTTGCCAGAAGCAGGCGATTTTTTTCACCACCAGAAAGAACGGCACTCTTTTCCTGAAGGCGTTCGGGGGTAAACAGAAAATCCTGGAGGTAGCTAATTATGTGGCGGTCACGTCCATTTACATGTACGGTCTCACATCCACCCGACACATTCTCAATTATTGAAAGAGCATCATCACACTGGTTGCGTAGCTGGTCGAAGTAAGCAATCTGCAGATTTGCACCTGTACGCACAGAACCATGTTGAACAGGAATTAATCCTAAAAGAATCTGTATCAGTGTACTTTTGCCACAGCCGTTAGGCCCGATGATTCCGATTTTGTCGCCCCTGACAATTCGAATCGAAAAGTCGGAAATAAGCGGTGTGTCGAAACCGAATGTTATTGAGTCGGCCTCGACAATCATCTTTCCTGATTGGCAGGTCTGATTTGCCTCAAGCCTTGCGCTTCCCATTGACGTTCTTCGGGCGCTATGCGCTTCGCGCATTTTCAGCAGTGCGCGAACTCGTCCTTCATTGCGGGTACGGCGGGCCTTTATTCCTTTACGGATCCACGCCTCCTCTTCGCTGAGTTTTTTGTCAAACAGCCTGTTCTGAGTCTCTTCATTCTCGAGCCACTCGCTTTTGCGATCGATAAATGTCGTGTAATCACATTTCCAGTCGAAGAGTCGTCCCCGATCTATTTCAATAATCCGATTTGCTATATTACGCATGAATTCCCGGTCGTGAGTAATAAGTAGAATAGTCCCTGTATATTTTATCAGAAAATTTTCGAGCCAGGTAATAGAGTCAATGTCCAGATGGTTTGTAGGCTCGTCAAGCAGCAGGATATCGGGATCGTCTGCAAGTGCCCGCCCCAGCAGTACACGTCGTTTCATACCGGCTGATAGGGTTTCGAACAGCAACGATCCGTCGAGAGTCAGCAGTGAAAGGACGAACTCGACACGGGCTGTATCGTCGGGGCGGCTGAGGCCGCTTTGTACTACGGATGCAATGGAGCCTTTAATTGTGGAGGGGACATCTTGTGGAAGAAGAGCGCTTCTGAAATATTTGCTGGTTATCACCTCGCCACTATCGGGTTGGAAGGAGCGATGAAGAGTTTTCATGAATGTAGATTTGCCGGATCCGTTTCGCCCTAAAAGAGCAATTTTTTCTCCTATCTCAATATGTACTGTTATAGAATTGAATAGCGGCTCAGATCCGAATGTGTGATTTATGTTTTGAAGTGTTATAAGTGCCATAATTATCCTTATATTGTGCTTTATGATGTCATTTTGTATTCACTGATTGATATTGCGTTGTGTCAAGATAAGTTCGCCTACTTTTTATTGTGCTTTTCCTCATTTTAAATTTAACTGTACAATGGCCTGGATTTATGATATTCAATTAATATACATTTATATGGAGGCAGTATGAAAAAAGTTATTCTTTTGGGTGCAAATAGTAAGGAAGACGGTTATGCATATACAGCATTTGGTTTATTACAACAAAAGGGATTCGAAGTATTACCAGTTCATCCCAGTAATAAAAGTATAGATGGGGTTCCGGTTTTGAAAAGTATAGAGAGATTAACAGATATTTATGCAGTTTCGGCCTATGTAAACGGAACAATACTTGAAGGTTACTGTGATGATATAATAAAAGTTTCTCCACAGCGCGTTGTAATGAATCCCGGTAGCGAGTCTGAAAAGGCCGAGAAATTTTTAACCGAAGCCGGAATAGAGGTAATCAGGGGGTGCTCAATCGTTTTACTTAAAACAGATAGATTCTAATTCTGACTTTTTTTTCTTCTGTGAATTATTAGTTCGTATCTGACTATAATGGTAATTATTGCAACAGCGATTACTGCAAAGATGAGTTTATATTTGTTAAGTGAGCGAAAGAGGGATGCATAGTCTTCACCGAACATCACTCCAAGTTTGAAAAGGACTGTTGATGTGATGGAAAGAGCCAGTAGATCA
Organism: Spirochaetota bacterium; assembly: GCA_027858855.1. Taxonomy (GTDB): domain Bacteria; phylum Spirochaetota; class UBA4802; order UBA4802; family JAFGJZ01; genus JAFGRW01. Next base: position 23,656 of record JAQIBV010000034.1, read on the forward strand.
ATGATTAAAAAATGTTTTAAAGGGACTCTGGTCAGTCCTGATGTCATAAATACCAGATTTCGAACTCCGAAGGGTATGAACCTGCCGAAGAAGATTACCTTTTCACCATATTTTCGAAAGTACCCATTGATTTTGTCAATGCGTTCGGGATGAAATATATGTGATAATACTGAAGAGTTTACAATACGGTGTATGAAGTATTTGCCAATAAAGTATGACATGATGTCGCTAATAAACGCTCCTGCAAAACAGCCAATAAAGATGAAGTACTCAAGCTCGGGAGCATAGATTGCTGATATCGCGCCTGATAATATCAGAATAAGATCTTCTGATATTGGCAGATTAAACCCAGCAAGTAACAGCACCCCGAACGATATCCATGGTAGAAAATGGGAGTAGTGGCTGAAAAATATGAAGATGTAGTCTATTATACTGTTTGACATGGAATTCCTGTTGCTTTTTGAGTATGGAAATCAACACCATAATCATTTGATTAAATTATTTGGCAACATAATTTTGTGAATCTGCATGCAAACCTGTAAGGCTCCCTTGCAATTTTCCTTGACTTATTTACAATGAATTACCTTAAATAAATAAGTCTTAAATAAGGTTAACATAAAAAAAATGTTTTAAACTAGATGTTTGAGAACTTTTGTCTTATGATTATGCGAATGTTACCTATTGAATCTCTTTTCTACGCCAGTATCCGGTTAATTGGATATCTGCCGAACTTTATCAGCGAACTGTAATTGAGAATTTTGCTGGTGAACTATATGTACAATACTAATCAATTTTGGAAAAGAATAATGAAACGAGTTCGTCAGCTGGTTCTGATTTTAATAATACTGCTAATAGCTGTGATGGCGACTGGGGCTTTTGTCTCGTACCGTTTGACTAAACAGTTTACTGTTCAGCATTTACGTAATGTTGTTACTGATTTTGTGGAACAAAACTTCGATAAGGCTATTCGATTTGATTCGATTAAAATGGGTTATAAGGGGAATATTGTCATAACCAACCTGAAAATTTCGGCTTTTAGCGATTTTAATGACAATATTTTACTTGTTGATTCACCAGAAACAGTTATTGAATTGAATTTAATGGCATTGTTGAATGGAGAAATTCATATAGAAGATATAAATATCAATTCTGCACAATTTACAATACATAAATCTTTTGATGCAGAGTATGGAGACGCCTTTTCAGTTATTACTGGGATATTCGATCAGTTTGCCGCATCGAAGGAACTTTCTAAAAAAAAAATAAGTCTGAAGATCAGAAATTCTCAATTTACCTATAGTGAAATTTATCGCAACGAAGCTCAGAAATTTACCGCCTCTACCTTTAACTTGGATCTCTCAATAACACGTGATATTATAGAATTTTCAACTAAGGGGGCCTTTAACAAGAAAGGAACTCCTTTTATAGAAGAATCTCCTTTTTCAATAAAAGGGGCTCTCTATTTCAATGAGGCAAAGTTTCATGGAATGACTGCCGATTTTTCAGTGGTTAATCTTGACCTATCGTATCTGAATCCCTATTTACTGTATAAAGCAGATCTGAATTACGAAATGTACGGAGCCATTACCAGTCGCGGTTCATTAAATATCCTTAAAAATAACGCTTCACTCAACACCGATTCAATTTTCACTGGTCTGTCTCTTAAAAGTGTTTCCCGCCTGGATGATGTACATGCGATAATTGTAAATAAAAATATGCGTGTTACCGCAAATATGGATTTTCTGAACAGAGGAGATCGGTTTATACTTCATAAGTTTTTAATAGATGATGAGAACCTTCATCTTGTTGCCGAGGGAGAATACGTAAACAGTGAAAAGTCTCATTATCTTAAAACAAATGTCCGTTCAAACCGGATAGATCTTAATTCACTTTCAGAATCTTTAAAGCCGGTTAAGAATATTTCTTATACCGGTGGATTACAATTTGATTTCTCGACCGACTATGATTTTAATTCAGGGAAAAATAATCGTAGCAATATCCTGTTACATCTGAATAATTTTTCTGCGGAACGTATTGAAGATGGAGTCGCCCGTGGTTTCTTTAAAAATACTAATGCTGTAATTTCGGGGACCGAAAAGCAGCTGAATGTATCTGTCGATGCCCGCTCTTTCAATTCAGACTACCGGCTTACGCTTAAGTCGGATGTTGACAGTTGGGCCCCTCTCGCCGGAAATTCTGTGATAAGCATTAAATCTGATCAACTTGAAGCATCGCTAATAGTTCAATTATTAGCCGAGGGACAGGAATATCTTGAATCTGTTGGTCTTGCTGATACCAAAGAGGGGTATGATGGAGTCATGTTCCCCGACAAGGAGTATGGTAAGTTTTTAACTAACAATTCAATCAAACTTTCTATGGATTGTAAAAAACTACTATTCCATAATAATGCTGCTGTTAAAAATATTGTTTTTAAACAGGTCCTTGAAGACAAGATGTCTTATACTGAAACATTTAATGCTGAGGGGTATGGTGCGGAGTATATTCTTGATTTAAGTGGTAATTTTAAAGGTCATTATGCTGTAATTAAGGCTAATGCTGGTATTTACAATTTTGATCTTCAAAGATTTCATGAGGATACTGGCTCTCAGGGAGAGGTAGCTGGCATTTTGCGGGGAGAGTATCAGTGGCGTGTGGAAGGTTATCGCTTGCGAGAACTGGTTCTGCAAAATCGCTCCTCTTTATCTCTCTCTTTACGAGATGGTTATGTGAAAGGAACACGGTTCCAGGATGAATACTATACCTTTCTTGCGTCGGAAGGAGTAACTCTTCAGCCGGAGACGGTTGATATAAATGAGCTCTCTTATCGTATGAAAAAACAGAGTCTTTCCTATTATAATCAGCTCTCTTTATCGGGTAAAGCCATGTCTTTTTCGGCACGAGGTCCTTATCTGTTTCAGGAGGGCTATAATATGCCTGTAACCATAACCGTTACAGAGAGCGATGGATCAAGATTGAAGCGTGAATCGGGGTATTTCCGTTTTTCAGGTACGTTTTTGAACCCTGTATTGGAATCCAGAAAAAATCCCGATGTCTCTATAGAGCTATTTCGTTAAAAAGAATAATTCTACTTCAGATCAAGAAGCTCGTAGATGCGAACAGGTTTAGCTTTTCCTTTTACACGAATAAGATCAAGCTCTCTGACTACGCAATCGTACTCTTTCAAAAATTCATATGAGTACTCGCTAATAATAACATGGGTACCATACATCTTATTCGTACCTTCGAGTCTTGCACCCAGGTTTACGTTATCACCCATCAGTGTGTAGTCCATGCGTGAGGTTGACCCCATGTTACCGGCAATCATATCTCCCGAGTTTACACCAATGCCAATGTCAAGAGGTGGTTTCTTTTCAGCTTTCCACATCGCATTAAGTCGGTCGAGCTCGACCATCATTTCGAGGGCGGCTTTGCATGCAAGGTAGGTATGATTCGCTTGTGGAATTGGAGCCCCCCAGAAGGCCATTATCTCATCTCCAACATACTTATCAAGTGTGCCATCGTATTTTATAACAATATCGGTCATTGCTTGAAGATAGACATTTAGATGTTTAACCAGTTCTTCAGGAGTAAGGTGCTCGGAAAGAGTTGTGAAGCCCCTTATGTCTGAAAAGAGAACGGTTAAAATTTTATTGTCACCACCAAGTTTAACCTTTTCGGGTTGTCGTAAAAGCTCGTCAACAACTGTTTTTGAGACAAACTTCGAGAAGGTCTGTCGGATAATCCGTTTCTCTTTCTGTTCAGTAAGCATTCTGATTGTTGTAATGAATGTGTAATCTGTTATTATAAATATAATCGGAGTCACATACGCTGCGATAATGTTGTATTTTTCGAATAGAACATGGGCTGCGATGATATAGCCAATGATTGCAATAACTGTTGTTCCGGTTGAGAGAAGTATGGATAAACGTGGAAGAAGCAGTCCAAAAATCAGGGCAATAACAAGTAGCAGAATCAATGTCTCTTTATATGAAAACTGATAAAGATAATTATTCGTGATTATTGTGTTTATTGCATGAGAATGGTGTTCAATTCCGTACATCTGGCCATATGGAGAATCTTTAATGTCATCTGCAATTCCTGTAGCTGCATAAGCGGCAACCATTACAATTTTGCCTTCGAGCGAGCCTTCAAGTGATCCTTCGTTGTGAAAATAAAAATAAGGTATTTTGTTAAAGGAGCCGTGGGTTCCAATATAATTAATTGGCATCAAGCCATTATCATCAATCGGAATGTCAATTATTCCACCCGGATAATGCTCAGAGCTCTTTTGGGGATCGGCATTTGAAATGCGTATATGAGATCCGACAACAATCTCCAAATCATCTACCGTTACATTGTAGTAACTCATTATAGTACAAAGAACTACTGATGGATATACCTTATCTTTGACACGTGCGAAGAGTAGGGTATTGCGGACCTTGTTGTCGCTATCTTCTAAAGCATTGGCAAAACCGATCATTTTTGATGAACGTGATATTTCGGGGGTTGGTGAGTCGATCTCTTTGAATATTTCTGGAAGTTTATTCGCATCTACCGGTAGTACGAAGGTGTTAAGTATTGCCATACGTTCTTCAATATCAGCAGTTTTTTTATGTATAGTATCCTTTTCAAGAGCGTAGTCGGGGATTACGTTTCCAGCCTCCTGAAACGCTGCTGCAAGCTCTTCTTCACCGGGCTTATGTTCCAGTAGCATGATGTCAAAAAGAATAGAGTTCGGTTTGCCTGAGTCTATGAATCGGGTAACATCGGCATGAATGCCCCATGGGAATGGCCATTGTATGCCGACAGAATCGAAGTGACGGATTGTTTCAATGTCTATACCTACTATCATAATATCGTCAGATGCGAGAGGGTTTTCCTGATTAATGACAATACCTTCTTTTAGATCAACAGGTGCCTGTGTTGTATCGCGTAAAAAGAACCGAAAATCGAGGGACATGTTTTTAAGCCCGTCAAGAAGATTGAAAGAGGTCAGAAAATGTATAAAAAGTATTAGAAAAAGAGAAACCAGAAGCGAAGCGATATGTTTCAATTCGAATTTTTTCATAACCGATAGCATCCTTTGATTTATAAATTACTAATTTCAATTGTGGTATATAAAGAGTATATCATTCAGCTGTTTCGTCAAGCTTAACTTATAATTAGGTCGTTTAAAATCATCTTCTTTCCTGTTTGTAATTAATTTTGTTGACCCTCCTGTAACGGGAGAGTGCAGACTTGGATGTAGAACCAGGTAATACAAAAGATCATTGTGACTTAATTAATAAGGGGGGCAATAAAGTGGTTGATGCTGTGAATGTCAGGAATCTGTGTAAAAGCTACGATGATAAATCCGCTCTGCGTGGATTTGATCTCACTGTAAAAAAAGGAGAGATTTTCGGTTTATTAGGACATAATGGAGCAGGAAAAACTACTGCTGTAGAGTGCATGCTGGGAATTCGGAAAAAGAATGCGGGGAGTATTAAACTCCTTGGACTGGATCCAGTTATTGATAGGCGTTCTTTATTTCAGCGGGTAGGTGTACAGTTTCAACATACCGGTTTTCAGGATAAGATTCGTGTAGAGGAGTGTTGCAGGTTGTCGGCCTCTCTTTACGATAATACGGCAGACTGGATGGAACTTCTTGAAAAATTCAGATTGATAGATAAAAAACGACAGACTGTTTCTGATCTTTCAGGTGGAGAAAAACAGAAGCTGGCTGTTGTTCAGGCCTTGATAGGAAAGCCTGAACTGCTTTTTCTTGATGAGTTGACAACAGGCCTTGATCCTGAAGCGAGAAGGGATGTATGGGAGTACTTGAAAGAACTTCGTGGCAACGGGGTGTCAATTGTGCTGACCTCTCATTTTATGGACGAGGTTGAGTATTTATGTGACAATGTTGTGGTTTTAAAGCAGGGTAAAACAGTTGTGTATGGAGAACCCGAGAAGCTGATCAATGTCTATGGTAAAAGAAATCTTGATGAGCTTTTTTTGTCATTAATGAAAGATAATCAGGGGGATGCTGCATGAACAGTTTAAAAAAAAATTTTAACAGATTTTTAATAATGTTGAAAATAGAGATGTTACTTGCATTCCGCCATGGTGATATGATACTTTTCGGCATTGTTATGCCGGTTAGTATCATGATGCTGATTGGAGCGATTGGTGACAGCAAAACAGTTGCTGAAAATTTTGCTGGTGTAGCAAGTGTTGGTATCTGCGCGGCCGGACTAATGGGTATTCCGTTGACGGTCGCCTCATATCGACATGAAAAAATTCTTAAGCGATTTCAAGCGACACCAGTGAGCCCTCTTATTTTACTTGTTTCGATAACAGCGCTTCAGACTCTGTTTGCATGGGTTTCTGGGGTGGGGGTTTATCTTACAGCGAGGTTTATGTTTGGTATGAGTCTTGAGGGGGGGGGCTGGCGTTACATGATGACTTTTGTTTTTGTTCAATTTTCGATATACAGTATCGGTTTTTTGATTGCGGCTCTTGTTCCAGATATTAAAAAAGCCAATATGGTTTGTGTAATTGTATATTTCCCGATGCTGTTTCTGTCAGGAGCTACAGTCCCCTATAATATACTACCGCGGGGAGTCCAAGTGTTCTCGGATTTATTTCCCCTGACTCAGGGTATAAAAATGCTTAGGGGAGCTGTTTACGGTTTGGAGTTTGACGGTGATATTCCGAGGTTTGCTCTCCTTACAATTATCGCATTTGTGGCTTATCTAATATCCATAAAAACTTTTCGTTGGGAATAATGAGGATTTAATGTACCGTATAGGGCTTTTTTCTAAAATGACAAAGGTTACTATAAAGGCTCTCCGTTTTTATGAGGCGGAGGGTCTACTCGTGCCAGATTATATTGATCCAGATAGCGGTTATCGCTATTATTCTTCACCACAGCTATCACATGTTTACCGTATTGTTTCTCTTAGACAATGTGGTTTTTCTGTGGTACAGATTAGACAGATACTGGACGGAAGAAACATTGAAGAGTTATTCTATGATCAGCGTAACAAACTCGAGGAGCAGGCTCTTGAGACTGCGCGCCAGCTTAGTTCGGTTAATCATTATCTTGAATCGGTAACCGAAGCTGAGAATGAAAAATACGATGTGATTCTAAAGGAGTTACCCTCCGTTATTGTTTACAGTTGCCGTATGGTTGTAGATTCTTATGATGACTACTTTACTGTTATTCCGAAAATAGGTGAGGAGGTTTGTCGTGTAAATCCTGGATTATGCTGTGTTGATGACCCTCCCTACTGCTTCATTATGTATCATGATGGTGAATATCGAGAACAGAGGATTGATATTGAGTTTTGTGAGGCTGTTAGCGAACGAGGTCAGGAAACTGAGCGAATTAAATTCAAAGAGATTCAATCTGTTAAACAAGCAGCCTGTGCGTTGCATAAGGGTTCTTATAGTTCTTTACCTTATGCTTATGGCGCAGTATTCAAATGGATCGAAGATAATAATCTTGTTATTGTGGGGAATCCACGTGAGTCTTATATTGATGGGATATGGAACAAGAATAAAAATGATAGTGAGTGGTTGACCGAACTGCAGGTTCCGGTGACCACGGTGTAGATGTGGTTGTAAAGTGGAGTTTGTGCTGGTCTGTTCTGCTTTTTATGGGAACGAAAGCAGTAATAAACGTTTATCTAGGACGGTTTGATCGATAGTTATCGTGTTGCTTGAATTAGATCGCCCCCATATAAATGTAAATGTTCTTTGATTGTTTGTATAACCGGAAAAAACCGAATAAAAATCATGATAAAGACCAATATTGTGGTCTTTATTTTCAGTTAAAAGTTCATTTATTACGATTTCAGCATAAATATCTAATGCCAGAGCCACTAGAAGAGAAAATGTATACTTAAGGTGTCTATCCACATCTCGATATTTCTCTGCAGTTGCTGGATGAAGGTAAACATGTACATTTTCCCATTTTGAGGCACGTTTTTGGTATTGAGTCGGTCCGAATCGGTAGTTAGATCTCTTAAGTTTTGGGATATATCTGTTCAAGCAGAGAATAATAATGCGGGATTTGGAGACATTTGCTAATTTACAATAGTTTTCGAGTCTTTGGAGTCTGTTAAATTCCATGGTAATTGTTGTTTCTGTCATATCATTCCTCATTGTTAATATATTTACTAATAATTACAACGAAGAATTTTCAAAAAGAGGCGTAAAAAAATGAGAAAACGAGAATATGATAATTATGTTTGGTTTGTAATTTCTTACCCGATAACTATCGGGTTAAATTAAGCAAAAATAGAATAATTCAGGTTTTAGAGACATAATAAAAATCAAAACCTGGCAACAATATTTTATTGACAAAAAAACATGCCATTGGTTTAGTGTTCCCACTTGCGATCAGAGGGCCCTTAGCTCAGTTGGTTAGAGCGGCTGACTCATAATCAGTAGGCCGTAGGTTCGAGTCCTACAGGGCCCACATAATAAAATTTGGAGTAATGACAATGTATGCAATTGTTGAAATAGGCGGAAAGCAGTATAAAGTTGAGAAGGGAATGTCAATTGATATAGAGAAAGTCAAGGCTGAAGCGAATTCTACGCTTACAATTGATAAGGTTCTTATGGTGGTTGACGGAGAAAATGTAAGTGTTGGAAAACCCTATGTTTCGGGTGCTTCAATAAAAGCTTCTGTTGTTGGAGAGGTTAAGGGTAAGAAAGTCCTTGGCGTTAAGTTCAAAAAACGTAAAAATTATACACGTACAGTCGGCCATCGTCCACTTTTTCTTACCTTAAAGATTGACGAACTCTCTGCGTAATTGGTTACTGTTTCGTTTTACTCTCTTTCAGCCTCATCAAAGAGAGTCTTGACTGTCGAAGGGCATGCCGGCTTCCGTAAAAAGGGGCATGATATTGTCTGTTCGGCCGTTTCAGTTTTAGTACACACCTTTATCTCGTCCTCGCGGCTTATTGCGGGTGCCACGCTCACCATCGTTGATGATGAACTTCTGGAGATAAATGTTGATACAATAGATAATGTTGAGGCGTTTTCTGTTATTCTTGAGTCCACTGCGATCGGTATGGAAGCCGTGGCTGGTGAGTATTCTGAAAACGTTACTATACACTACAGATAAGAGGAATAGATATGGCACATAAGAAGGGTGGCGGTTCAACCAGAAACGGACGTGATTCGAATTCTCAACGTCTGGGCGTTAAGCGTTTTGATGGTGAAGTTATTACAGGCGGAACAATTATTGTTCGTCAACGTGGAACAAAAATTCATCCGGGCATCAATGTTGGAAAGGGATCTGATGATACTCTTTTCTCAAAGATTGACGGAAAAATCAAGTTTGAGAGATATGGAAAAGCCCGTAAAAAGGTTTCTGTTTATCCTGCATAACCGGTTTTTCTTACAAATAAGTACCTGATAAAAATGCGTGAGTATATACTTACGCATTTTTTGTTGTAATAAAAGAGTCATTAAGATGATGACAAGAAGAGAAAATCATGCCTAAATTTACAGATACCATAACAATACGTTTGAAGGCCGGCCAGGGTGGTCCCGGTTCGGTTGCTTTTCATCGTGAAAAGTACATTGCCAAAGGAGGTCCTGACGGAGGGGATGGAGGCGATGGTGGAAACATATATTTTGTTGCCGATCGTAGTCGTACCAATCTTTCGTCTTTTTTCAAGGATCGACTCTATGCGGCCAAACGTGGAATGCATGGTGAGGGACGCAATAAGCACGGCGCTGATGGATCTGATTTAATTCTGAAGGTTCCACCGGGAACTGAGATCATCCGTGAAGATACCGGCGAGCTTATCTCTGATATGGTAGATGAAGATGTTCCGGTTTTGATTGCTAAGGGTGGTCGTGGTGGCAAGGGTAACGCCTTTTTTAAATCGTCCACAATGCAGATACCCCGTTTCGCACAGCCTGGAGAAGAGGGCGATGCCTTTTCAATAGTCCTGAACCTGAAATTGATAGCTGACGTTGGAATTGTTGGGCTTCCAAATGCCGGTAAATCCACTTTTTTAAAAGCGGTAACAAATGCGAAACCAAAGATTGGTAGTTATCCCTTCACAACTCTGATACCAAATATTGGAGTTGTCAAGAGTCCTCGTGGTCATGAGTACAAGATCGCAGATATTCCCGGAATTATTGAGGGAGCACATCAGGGCAGCGGGCTGGGGCTCTCCTTCCTGCGCCATATCGAACGGGTAAACTGCCTTCTCTATTTCATCGATATCGAGTCGGAGGATATCGAGTATACTTACAAACTGCTTCGAAGTGAGCTGTCATCATATAGTGAGGAGCTTCTTGAAAAACCGTTCCGTGTTGTTCTTACCAAAGCTGACCTGGTTCCCGATAAGAGTTTCATACAGGATATGATTTCCGATCTGAGTCTTGAAAATATTATTGCAATCTCATCACTTGATGGTTATAACACAGATACTGTTTTGAAAGAGATCGAGACCATGGTTACAGACGAGGAGTAAATACATATGCCACGCAAAGAATATCTGCAAAACGTTCGGCGTCTGGTTGTTAAAATAGGGTCATCCTCCATAACTGATAACGGTCGTATCTGTGCGAAAAAAATAGAAACCTTTGTACGCGATGTCCTTGCAGTTAAGAGCAAGGGCTATGAGGTTATCGTCGTCTCTTCCGGTGCAATAACAGCCGGTGCCGGTGAATCCGGTATTGAGCTTGGACATCTTACCATTCCGGTTAAACAGGCTCTTGCCGCTGTAGGTCAGACTGTGCTTATGAATCAGTATCGTGATTCTATGAAAAGTAATGGGGTAATGGTCGGTCAGATTTTAATGACCGAGGATGATGTAAAAAATCGTCGCCGTTTCCTGAATTTGCGCAACACGATCAATGCCCTGCTTAAGATGGGCGCTGTACCGATCATTAATGAGAATGATTCGGTTGCAGTAAAAGAGATAAAGGTTGGTGACAACGATACTCTCTCTGTTCATGTTGCGCATATGACTGAAGCACAGCTTCTTATTCTTCTTTCCGACGTAAATGGATTTTACCGAGATCTTTCTGATAAAGAACCGATAGATATTGTTCATGAAATCGATGATGATATTCGAACCTGTGCAGGTGGAAGTGGATCACGGTATGGTACCGGTGGAATGCAGACAAAGATCAGCGCTGCCGATAAGGTTATCAAATCCGGTGAAATGATGGTCATTGCCTCTGCTTCCGAACCTTCGGTAATTGAACGTATAGTCGCTGGTGAAAAAATGGGTACTCTATTTATTCATCCGGATGATATCACTATGCCTGGACGAAAGCGGTGGATATCGTTTAACATGAACGAGAAGGGTTTAGTTGTTATTGATAAGGGGGCATACCGGGCTCTTTTTGAACAGAAAAAGTCTCTTCTTGCTATTGGTATTACATCAGTTTCGGGTGTTTTTTCTCCCGGAGATGCTGTTGTAATCAAATATCAGGATGCTATTGTGGGTAAGGGGATTGTAAACTACAGTTCAGACGAGCTTGTAAAAATTGCTGGCATCAGGTCAGACGCGATTGCTTCGGTGCTCGGTCGAGAGTACTACGACGAGGTTATTCACCGAGATAATCTGATTATCTATTAGAGGCATAAAAGTTGCCAGATAAATCATACCAGCCTCCTTCTTCAATTATATTTTTAAGCATATAAACTCTCCTTTTCCACACCAGTCTGTCAGTTTTGCTGGTATTAAACTTTAACTTGACGAAAATGTGGAAACCATGCATCGTCGTTCGCAAAGAGAAGTATCTACTCCGCACTACTATAAAATTATGGTTACTATTAGAAAATCACATTCTATTTATGATGTAACCGGTAGGGAATAATTTGATTCCCATATAAAAGAAAAGGAATGTTTAATGTTTGGTAAAATAATCGGTTTTATTTTTGGAACAAAACACGAGCGTGATGTTAAGCGCATGAAGCCCATTGTGGCACGTATTAACAGTTTCGAGCCTAAGATGCAGGGGAAAACAAACGAAGAGTTGAAAGATTGCTCTTTCGAGTTGCGAGAGCGCTGCCTGAAAGGTGAAAGCCTTGATGATCTTTTACCGGAGGCCTTCGCATTAGTGCGGGAGACCGCTGTCCGTGTACTTGGTATGCGTCACTACGATGTACAGATGATGGGTGGTATTGTATTGCATCAGGGTAAGAATGCAGAGATGAAAACCGGAGAAGGTAAGACTCTTGTTGCAACTCTTGCGGTTTATCTGAATGCACTCAGTGGAAAGGGGGTTCATGTTGTTACTGTAAATGACTATCTTGCACGTCGTGATGCGATCTGGATGCGCCCAGTTTATGATTTTCTGGGGTTAAATGTTGGTATAATTCAGCATAACATGGATCATGAGGCGCGAAAGGTTGCTTACGGTTCAGATATAACTTATGGTACAAATAATGAGTTTGGCTTTGATTATCTGCGCGATAATATGGTCGAACACAGAACTTTACGTGTACAGCGCGAGTTGAACTACTGTATTGTGGATGAGGTTGACTCGATTCTTATAGATGAGGCACGAACACCACTTATCATATCCGGTTCCATCGAAGAGAGTACCAAGAAATACTTCGAAATCGACAAATTAATCCCACGCCTGAAAAAAGACGAAGATTACGAGGTAAATGAGAAAGATCGTAATGTTTCCTTGACTGAAAGTGGTGTCCACACTGTCGAAAAACTTCTGAGTATTGATAATCTTTTTGATAATAATAATTTTGAAGTTGTTCATTATGTAAATCAGGCTCTCAAGGCACATACACTTTTCGAAGCTGATGTCGACTACATCGTTAAAGATGACAAGGTTGTTATTGTTGATGAGTTTACCGGCCGATTGATGGAGGGGCGCCGATTTTCTGATGGCTTGCACCAAGCACTTGAGGCCAAAGAAAAGGTTACCATTGCCCGTGAGAGTCAGACCCTCGCTTCTGTAACCTTTCAGAACTTCTTCCGTATGTACAACAAACTTTCCGGTATGACCGGTACAGCCGATACCGAAGCGGTCGAATTCCATAATATCTACAGCCTTGATGTGGTCGTTATTCCTACAAATAAACCATTGGTTCGAGTCGATCATGCAGACATGATCTATAAAACCGAACGAGAGAAGTTTAATGCAATAGCCGAAGATATACGAAGTTGCAGCACAAAAGGTCAGCCAATTCTTGTTGGTACAGTCTCTATTGAAAAGTCAGAAATACTCTCCGCTTTGCTTAAAAACAAGGGAATCGGACACAATGTGTTAAACGCCAAGTTTCATGAGCGCGAGGCTCAGATTGTATCAGAAGCTGGTAGTCCTGGAATGGTAACTATTGCAACCAATATGGCTGGTCGTGGTACAGACATTGTCCTGGGTGGGCAGAAAAAACATGTTGAAGATATTGAACACTATATTCCGGCTCATGATGTAAAGTTGTGGGAGGAATTTAAAGTTATGATTCTCTCCAATAACTTTGATGAGGCTGAGCGGTTCAGCAGTTCTTTAGAGGGTAAGGATCGTCATAAAGCCGAAGCTGCTGTTCGCGGAGGTCGTGAATGGCTGGTCAGTCATCAAAAAGTTCTCGATGCTGGCGGACTCTATATTCTGGGAACAGAACGCCATGAGGCTCGCCGAATAGACAATCAGTTGCGTGGACGTGCCGGCCGTCAGGGTGACCCGGGTGTTTCACGCTTTTATCTTTCGCTTGAAGATAACCTGATGCGTATCTTCGGGTCCGAGCGTATCTACAAAGTTATGGATCGTCTTGGAATGGAAGAGGGCCAGCAAATAGAGAGCAAGATGGTTTCGAATGCTATTGCCGGAGCACAAAAAAGGGTCGAAGGCCGTAACTACGAGATTCGTAAACATCTGCTTGAATATGATGATGTTATGAATTCTCAGCGTGAATTCATCTATTCTCAGCGTAATGACATTCTTGAAGGTGAAGATATTTCAGAAACCATTCAGGATTATATGTACGAAGCTATTCAAAACGCGGTGGAGATTCATTCCAACGAGAAGAACTACTCTGATGAGTGGGACATGGAATCCCTGATTTCATTTATCCGATCCAAGTACATATCTGATTTTACCTTCGAGGCTAAAGATCGGAAAAAGGTCAGTTTCGATAATTTTGTAGAGGAGACATTTCAGAAGTTCCTTGATGTATATAACAGCAAGGCATCTAAGATTGGTGATGAAAATATGCGCCATCTGGAAAGGATGATAGCTTTAAAGATAATAGATACTAAATGGCGTGAGCATCTCTATCAGATGGATGAGTTGCGTGATGGTATCTGGACTGTTGGTTATGGAAACAAGCAGCCTCTTGTTGAATACAAACTTAAAGGATACGATATTTTTCAAGAGATGCTCGATGCTCTGCGTGCCGACATAACCGAGTTTCTGTTAAAGGTGCAGATAAACGAACAGATCCGCGAAGAGGCTCCTGTAAAATATCGTCAGGTTGGAAACGAGCATCATGCCGAGGTTCAGCAGTTTGGTGCGGGTGCCGGTATTCCAACTAGCACTGGTACTCATAAAAATCCGAACAAAACAAGATCAAAACCTGAACCGGTTGTCGGTGGCACCAAGAGAGTTAAATCCCGTCGCAACAGGAGACGCTGATGTCTTCAGAGTTAATGAAGAGCGTATCAGGAATACGCGGCATCGTTGGAGAGACAATGACTCCAGCACTAATTCTCAATGTGGCGCGTGCGTTTGCTCTCTATGTTCGTGGAGGCAAGGTCGTTATCGGGCGTGATGGTCGCTGTACTGGCCATGCAATTTCGGCAATAATCGAATCGACGCTCGCTCTTTACGGTTGCGATGTTGTTGATCTGGGTGTTGTGCCAACTCCTACTGTACAGATTATGGTCGAAGATCTTGAAGCGGCTGGAGGCATAATAATATCGGCTTCACATAATCCGATAGAGTGGAATGCTTTTAAACTGCTCAAGTCGGATGGAACTTTTTTAAATGGTCGTGAAATTGAGAAATTTTTTGCACTGCTTGAAAAAGATGCCGGTAGCCCAAAGGTTTGGGACGAGATAGGTCAGGTCTATACAACGGACAATGCTTTTACCACACATATCAGGCGTGTTGTTAATGTTATCTCTGTTAGCGCAATAAAGCGAAAACGATTCAAGGTTGCACTGGATTCTGTTAACGCATCCGGTTCTTATATTACAACAGAACTTCTAAACTATCTGAATTGTAAAATCGTACCTGTGTTTTGTGAAATAACCGGAACCTTCCCCCGGGTTGCCGAACCGCAGCCTCAGAACCTGGTTGATCTATCTACTGCGGTTTTGCGCTACAAATGTGACATCGGCTTTGCACAGGATCCGGATGCCGATCGACTTGCTTTAGTCGATGAAACAGGAACTCCATTATCTGAGGAGTATACACTTGTGCTTGTTGCGGAACATCTTCTGTCACAGGTGAAAGGGCGTGTCGTTATAAACCTCTCTACTACCAAGGCCGTGGAGGATGTAGCGGCCAAATATGGCGTTGAGTGTGTACGTACTGCGGTTGGTGAAATCAACGTTGTTGATGAAATGAAGAATGGTGCCCGTATAGGTGGCGAGGGTAACGGCGGAGTCATCTCTCCGGAGATTCATCTGGGGCGCGATAGCCTTGCAGGCATTGGCTACATACTTGATATGATGGCTCAGCGAAACAAGTCGCTTTCCGAACTGCTGGAAGATTTACCCCGCTATTATATGAGAAAAGGGAAAGTATCTTTTAATCGTGCTAAGCTTAAAAGTCTGTACGCCAAGATCAAAAAAACATTTAAAGATCAGAAAATATCTGAAGTTGATGGAATAAGAATAGACTTTATAACTATTGAAAAGTTTTCAAATGGCTGGGTTCATCTGCGTCCCTCTAATACTGAACCTATCTTTAGAATTATAACAGAAGCCGACACGGTAGAAAAGTCAGATCTGATTTATAATTATTGTGCCCGACTCGTTAAGAGTCTGTAGGTTTTGCATAATTGTCTTTGAAAAACTCCGGTTGCGCGTTTTCACGCACAACCGGAAAAAATCCCGCATCCTCTACATATTATAATAGAGAAATGAGTTTTGTTTCGGAAAGAGAATTTGTGTAATGACCATGTTTTCATCATCACATATACAGTCATATGTACGATTCATAATCATATTAATAGTTTCGTGCCCTGTAATCAGGCTGAAAAAATCTCCCTCTTTCATCGAAAAAATATCCATAAACTCTCCTGTTATCGCTTCACGTTCAACAGATTTAAATTTGCCATCTGTAAAGGTGAGTATAAGTGAATAGTGATACAGATCAACCCTGAATGTAAAACTCTGTGATTGAAGAATACTTTTTCTTACTCTATGTTCAAGTATCGAAGCAATTTTCTTTAAAAATCGAATCGGTTCAATCCTGATCTGCCATGCGTAGCATATTGTATGCCGACCACGACAGCTCTTAATTACCGGAACGATAGAGTG
This sequence comes from Spirochaetota bacterium, assembly GCA_027858855.1. Taxonomy (GTDB): domain Bacteria; phylum Spirochaetota; class UBA4802; order UBA4802; family JAFGJZ01; genus JAFGRW01. Next base: position 40,123 of record JAQIBV010000034.1, read on the forward strand.
AAAATCTGGAATATTAAAACGGATATAATCCATTCCTCGACTTAGGGCTAAGGTGCGACAGTGAACCAAAAGGGCTCTGTATGCAGAATAGTCCATATCAGAAACTTCACTGACAATCAAGCCATCACCAAAGCCATGAAGATTGATCTTAAAGTAGCCGATATCATTACCGTTGTGATTCAAAAAGTAGTACTCAGCATCATACTCGGAATCGAAGGAACAATCCATACAGTATGTAATTGTAGTGCTGTTTAATTTTGTATGAAGATCATATTTTTTTATATGTTCTTTGTAAAAATCAGCAATGGCTCCTGACTCTTCCGGAACGGCTTTTCTTAGAATATATCCGCTCTCTTCGATAGATTTTGTAATTCCATACAAGGGTAAATCGAGGTGGATATCTAAAGGTATTGCGTAGTGAAACCCAAAATTATGATAAAATCCTGGAATGCCCTGTATGATAGACATATCATATTCAAGATTATCAATATACTTTAAAAAATGTTCAGTCAGAGAACGACTTAGTCCTTTCCCTCTGTAGTCGGCACGTGTTCCTACTATTCCCAGTTCATAAACATTTAGTTTTACTGAACCAAAATAAACATCCCAGGGAATAAGTGCTACAGATGAAATAATCTCTTTATTACTGTTTTCAATAAAGAAAAAGTGTTCGTCCAAAATTGTTGGGTGTAACTTGAAAATCTTATCGGTTAGCCGACCGCAAATTTCGTCATGAATAATAGCGTTGAAGTCAATCAGACGTTTACGATCATTTTGCGAACTGCATTGTTTAATAATATATTCAGTTGAATTCTTCATGATTCTCTCCTGTTGTTACACGGTTTACCAACGACCAACGACAAATGCTTACAAAGCTCATTGGTAAGCCGGATTATGGTTTAGTTCTGCTCAAATTATCTTGTGTCTGTTGTTTTTGAGCATAAGAAGAGATGCCGTAGTTATTACGAGTTTTTAGGTATAAAGGAGTTAAGAAAACCGTAGCAACTACGGACTATACCAGCATGAAGACTCCGAAGGAAAATTTTAAATTGATTAGGTTCTTTATATAAACTCTGTGAATAATAGTCAATATTTATTTACATCTTAATAAAGTCTATGGCCCAGAGGGCGAGTCCGCATAAAATTAGAGCAACACCTTCCTTTCGCGAGACCTTCCACCCGGTTCTTAAAAAGATGAGTGCTGTCACAATCATTGTTATCAGCATAATTAGTGAAAAGAAAGATGTCTTTTCAATAACAAGAGGATTGATTGCACCTGCAACACCCAGAACGCCCAGTATGTTAAAGATATTACTACCCACAAGGTTACCAGCAGAGATATCATGTTTGCCCTTGATTGCGGCCGCAAGAGATGTGACAAGCTCAGGAGCCGATGTCCCTGCTGCAACAATTGTGACTGCGATTACCCATTCTGAAATTCCAAACATTCGAGCAATCGATTCGGAAGATGATACCAGTAGCTGACCGCCCGTAGCAATAACAATAATCGATATTGGTGTGATTAGGAAATCGTACCAGCGCGCAGTCTTTGTTATCAGTTCGTCTGACTCTATAGCTTCTTTTTTAATGAACAGAACAGAAAGGTAGACGATTAGGAGTATGAACAGACACACAGCTTCAATGCGTGACAGGGTGTAGTCTCCGGTGTAAAAGAAAATAAGTAGAATAATTGACGAGGCTGTCATAAAGAAACCGTCCCGATAGATCAACTTGCGACTGCTCGCAACGGGATGGAACAGGGCAACCAGTCCAAGAATGAATCCGAGGTTAAAGATGTTTGAGCCGACTACGTTTCCAACTGAGATACTTGACTGCCCCTTAAGAGCCGCACTAACAGTTACCGCGAATTCTGGTGCAGACGTTCCAAATGCTACAATCGTTAAACCGATAACAAGTTGTGAAACACCAAAGCGGTTTGCAATTTTTTCAGCAGATTCTACAAGATAATTAGCGCCGAACCAGAGAAAAACTATTGATAGTGCGAGGATCAGAAGCTGTTGAAATAATATCATGGGTAGTTAGTCCTTAGTGAATAGTCTTGTCTGTGTCCAGAAATTGGTTCGAGAGGTCAGGAATGGAGAGCACGATGCTATTAAAAAGAAAACCGGTAACAAGAAATTTTGAAAGATTCTTGTTAACTTTTGCAAGGTCAAAGATCTGATGAGTAACAAAAATACTGTTGTCCATAATCTCTTTCAAAAGAATTTTGTTAAATGCATCCTGTCCCTTAACTTTGTCTGATCCGGTTTGAGCAGCAGTTACAGATTCACTAATTATTTCCGTCATGATTGTCTGAAAAAACTGATCAAAATCCTCTTCAACTTCTATTATTTTGCCTGATTTAAGTTTTATCATTATTCTTCACTTTATTATTTAAATCTTTAAATTTATCTCCCAGCATTGCGCCTAATGAAGAGCTGTGCTCGGCGCTATTCTGTTCAGAGATGAAGTCTGCCATCTCCTCTTTTTCACGAATTTCGGTATGCTGTTTTTCACTGGCAAGCGCGCGTCGGCTTTTCTTATCGGCTTCAATTATCGCTACTTCCAGTGTCGATCCCACAGAGTAGCGGCTGTCCTCCAGTCGGCTACTGAGTTCACTTTGCGGGATAAAGGCCTCTATGCCCGATTCCAGTCGAACTACAAGCCCACGGTCAGCCTTCTGTTCAACAATGGCTTTTTCGGTGTTACGGACGTCTTCGTCTATTCCTGCCCAGGGATCAATTTCACCTGACATATAGTCCAGTGAAATTCGCTTTTTTTCTTCGTCTATTGTCAGAACAGAAACTTCAATAGTCTGGCCGTAGGAAAATAGCTCTTTGGGATTATTGATTCGTTTCCGTTTAGAAAGTAGTGACTTATGTATAAAACCGTCAATTCCCGGTACAACTTCAACAAAGACACCATCAGGGATAAAACCGCTTACGCGTCCAGATAATGTATCACCCTCGCTAAGAGTTGAACCGATATGGCTCCAAGGATCTTTTTGAGTCGAGCGAATGCTGAATGTATGTTTATTTTGATTCCAGTCAAGAGCAATAATGGTTATATTTACAGCGTCACCAATACTGAATGAAGTAGGTGTAACAAATTTAGATATATCCAGTTCCCGACGTGGAACAAGTCCTTCCAGATCTGAGTCAAGACGAACAAAGATTCCATACTCTTCGATTCGTGTAACTATGCCTGATCCACCGTCTCCAACGGATAGTTCGGCAGCAAGTTTTTCGGTAACAATCTTCTGTTGTTCATCGCGCAAAACGCGAGTAGAGACCAGATAGTTGCCACGCTTTTTTTCAAGCACAGAGAATGGAAGAAGGGTGCTGTTTTTGTTCTCGTAGGCCATAAGATCTGTTTTTGACATCTGTGACTTGGGGCAGAACGCTTTTTTATCGCCAATCATAACTTCAAAACCGGAACTGTTTTCTGAAACCACATGGCCATAAACAGGTAACGAGTTTTCGGTAGCATAGGATATAAGCTCGTCTGAAACAAATCCGGCACCAATTTTAGTTGTAAGCTCAATTTCTGTGCCACGCACAGAACTGATAAAAAATTGTTTCGGTGTTGAGCGAAGTGTAGGTAGCTCATCACTACTGAATTCTGTTATAAGAGCAACAGCTTCGTTTTTATAGCCTATATCAACAAATACAAGTTCGTCATCGTTGTTTACAACAGTTCCAGTGACCTCTTCACCTGCTTCGTAGTAGTGGTCAAGTTTGCTGAAAGATTCATTCAGCAGATCTTCAAAATTGTCTGAGTCCATAGTTATTCTCCGGCTATTTGCTATAGTGAACTAAAACCAGAATTACTAACGAACAACTTTTAATCAAACAGAATATTCAATTAAAACCCAAAAATTTCTTCTATAATAACGAATAGATCAAGATTCGGATAAAGTAATAAATAGTCGTTTTTTTTGAAGGAAAACCGTAAATAGTGGGAAAAAATGTGCTTTTTGAAAGCAGTCTGAAATAAATTGTTGACATTCACCCTTATCTGTTACTATTATAGGTGAAAGAATCAGATTCGTGAATTATCGATCCGGTTTAAAATCTTAGCATAAAATCGATTTTGCACTAACTCTATAAAAAATTTTGAGGTATAAAGATGAAAAAAGCACTTTTCCTATTACTTGCAATTGTTGTATCTTTTGGCACACTTTATTCGGCTGATGCTGAAAAAACTGTCGAGGATTATCTTACTGACCTTTCAAGCAAGAATCCTGCTCGTGTTGTTGATGCATGTAACTGGTTTGGAAAGAATGAAAACGTAGAAGGTTATGACAAGATGCTTACTCTTGTTTCACACAGTGAAGAGTCTGTTCGTATCTGGTCTTCTGCAAACCTTGGTCTTCTGAAAAATGTTGAAGCTGTTAATCCACTTATCGATCAACTCGAAAAAGAGACTTCGGCAGACGTTCGTTATACAATAATTCTTGCAATTACCCGTCTTGGAATTAAGGATGATGAGCAAAAAGAACGCTTGAAAAAGCTGAAAAGAAAAGAAAAAGATCCGATTGTACTTGACTACATAACCAAGATGGAAGAAAAGCTTAAATAGTAAAAAAAAATATAGAACGCACAATAACAAATAACTATCAGTCTTAACAGATCGACCTCCTTAACGGGAGGTTTTCTGTTATTCTAGCTTATCCTAGCTTGTCCTCTCTTATCTTCTCATTTTAACTTTCTACGTCATTGATATATTTTTTTATTCGTTTTGTTGCATCATGATGTGCTTCACGAATGATCTCCAGCTTTTTACTGAAAACCCTAGTTATTCTATCTGGTAATGTTTGCAAGTCGCACTCTATATTGCTTTCTGAAAAGGCTTGGTCAAGATTCTTGCAATTAGAGTGTATTGTTTCAACAAGCAGATGTGCTAATGAAGAGGGAATGTAGGCCTTGGTTTCATTATTAAGAACTGTGATTATAACATTGCTCTTTTCCGTGGTAACTAACAGAGCGGTGCCAAAAAGACCAATAAAATATTCAATTTCATCCAGTATTTTGATAAGTGGCTGCATATAACTGCTAATATCCGGATTTGTTTTTATTTCAGTCAATATCCAGCTGATAATAAACATCAGGGAGTTTGAATGATAATCACAGACAGTCTTCAGGGTTACCCCGAATGCAGATGAAGCATGAAACAGACTGCGATCCTTTTTTTTTGCCTTTGCAAGTCCCGAGCAGTCGCTATATTCTTCAATAAATTGGGAAGGAGAGCCCGTATTCAGGTTGTAGATGCTGTTGATCAGGGTTTGCAGATGAATACGTGTGTTAATATGGTTTTTATTGTTTTCTTTCTGTAAAATTGCGCTCTGACTTTTAAAGAGCCTGTTTTCATTTGTTGCAATTGTGTCTGGTATTTCTATAATAATGTCTTTAATATGCTCCCTGAATTCATTTGAAGTCATACCGGTTATAGCTAATACCTGATTATCGATCCCCATTCTTGTGATTTCACCGGCCAGCAGATCTGTAATTTCGGTTGGAGTGCTGGCTTTTGTATTAATTTTAACGTAGATCCAGATAAAGGTGTAGAGTTCGCTTTCAATTATGGTGCTGTGTTTTAGATTGTTGTTTGAGCCGGTTTTTGTATTCAGACACTTCTCGATGATATTAAAAAAGTGCAGTGAGTTTATGTCATTTAAAAATTCGCGCAAAGCTGGGGCGATATTATTCTGGAATCTTGAGTCAAATTGGTCGATCTGATTTTGTAACTCAGCCAGATAGATGTTTTTTGTGCGTTTCAAGCGAGAGTCGTTTATGAACTTATTGTGTTGTTTATCAAGCCTCGTCTGCTCAATTATGGCAGAGTTAAGATCTCTCAGTGCTGCGGTAACAGTGCATGAGTCGATGAAATTATTCTGAAAAAAGACAAGAATATCCTCCAGTGCGTGAGCGTCTCCATCTTTGGCACTGTCAAACAGTCGTAAATATTCGTAAAACCGGTTTATCTCTTCAGATATTTTTTCAACACCATCACGTATTTCAAAGTCACCTTTACGAGATCCGTTTGCGTAGGAAAGTCCGTCCATCTCATAAATATGCTTCTGAAGCTTATATTTGATGTCATTAGCGCTTTGTGTTTTCAGTCTTATATAGGCACTGCGCTCTTTATAGTTGTTTTTAAGCATTAATGCCTCTTATATGTGTTCATATATATAGTTACGGATAACTTTTTCGGCCGGTTTGCTCACTTCTGTAAACTTTAGTGTGTAGTAGACAGCATCCTGTTCGGAAATAGTTTTTTCTGTAAGAATGGTGGCTGGTGTTGAAATAGAGAAATCTTCCAGTGTGAAATTTATGATGCAATTGTCAGCCTTTATACGATCTTCTGACAGGCGTAAAACTATTTCATGTTCGGCAAGTTTAAAGACTGTTACGTTCAAAGTCTCTTCTTCTTCAGCCGATTTGCTTATAATAACTGTTCCCGGAATTATTATATTTACAAATGGAAGGCGAACCTCTTTACCACGGATGATTTCAGACGGTTTTTGTAAGATAACCATGTTTTTTGCAATGTCGGTTACTGTTGTTTGGAAGGTATATTCTGCATCTCCGGCTCTCCAGATATAACAGGTGACTGATAAATTTGTTTTCAAAAGTTTAAGTTCACGGGGGCGGCGGAAAAGTTTAAGAACCATATTACTGTTTTCTATTCGGAACAATTTTCCAATAAATACAAATTCAGGGTCAGTGTAGAAATATATTAGTCGTCCATCGGATATTTCGTCAATAGAAGTCATAGGGCGTTTATAGCCAGTTTCAGAAAACAGCTTTTCATAGGTGATAACAATTGATTTGAATATTTTCATAAGGGAATTACTGTCATTCTTATTGTTTTTAGTTAGAAACAGAATGAAAGAGGCTATTGATTTTTCAAAACATTCTTTTGATTCGATTATTTGTACTGGATGTTTAAGTTTGAGAATCTCGGCCATTCCTCTAACTATCTTGTACTGGAAATTGGTAAGCCCCCTGTTTTTCGTTTGGAACAATATATACTGATATTCGTGATTCAGTGACTTATTGTGGTTAAAATATGTTCGAATAAGCAGAAGTACTATTGCGATTATTAGCAGAACAATTATCATAATTGTAATTTCGCGCATACCGGCTTCATACCAGGTAACTCCCCATACTGTCTTTATTTCCATAAAGCCTCCTCCTTCATATCAGTGTACTAATATAGCATAAGAGGTTAGGGTAAACAACTTTTTAATCCAGTAAAGCAGTTCTGGTATACAGATTAGATCTACTTGATTGAATTAATCGATCAAATCACCGTCTATCTGTCCATGCCGGCAAGATTTAAAAAGGTTTTGACGAAATAAGCGAAATGTTAAAAATTACTTGAGGAAGTTCTTATAACATAGTAAAAATTAGGCCTTATTGGAAGTGTTGTCTTAAGTTTCAGGCTTTGCCGGTAACAGTGGTTCAAAAAGGACTATTTAAACTTCTCTCGTTTCGAAAGAATTATACCTAAATTATTGTTATCTGTCTCTCGTCTTCGACGGGGGACAGATAACAATAATTATTTTTTACTTATATTGAATCTATTTTGGAAATTATGGACTATGGCATTATAAGTAGAGTGTTGAGTTTAATAAAATACCCGAGAGCTTTTATGAATTAAATTCTGGAAGTTCTCCATCAGGATTACCTCAATTGACGAAAAATACTGAAATACTTTTTAGAGAATTGTTTTCCCATAGTGATACTAGTACAACCTTCTTAACCTTTGACGAGCTTCTTACTACAACTGGGATGGACGGATATATTCTTCGTGGTTGTGTGGAGGATCTGAAACAGATGGGATTTGCTGTTGAGGATGAGAGTGGTGTTCAGATAACCGGTTCCGGCCGGTATGAGGCCGGAACCAGGTGGGTTGACTGATTTACTTGTTTCGCTCTAGCTTGATCATCGCTTCGACCTTGTCTTGCAGGCCAAAAAGATTAATGAAGCCCTCGGCATCAGAGTGGTTGTAGAGTTCGCTGTGTTCGAAAGATGCTATGTCCTCAGAGTAGAGTGAGTAGGGCGATTTACGACCTACAACGAAAGCATTTCCTTTAAAAAGCTTAAGGCGAACCGTACCGGTAACTGTTTTTTGAGTTTCGGTAATAAAAGCGTCAAGGGATTCGCGTTTGCGACAGAACCACTGGCCGTTGTATGCCAGGATAGCGTAGTCATTTGCCAGTTTATCTTTTAAGTGCTGTGTTTCACGATCTATACAGATTGACTCCAGGTCACGGTGAGCTCTCCATAACATTGTGCCACCGGGAGTTTCGTATACGCCACGTGATTTTATCCCGACCAGTCTGTTCTCGACAATATCGATTCTTCCGATACCATGTTTTCCGGCAATTACGTTTGCCTCTTTCATCAGGGTGTGTGCGGCAAGTTTTTTACCATTTAATGCTACAGGATTACCCTTTTCAAATTCAATTTCGAAATATTCTGGTTCGTTAGGTGCATCTTCGAGTGATTTGGTTAAAAGAAACATAGATTCATCGGGCTCATTGAAAGGGTCTTCAAGAATGCCACCCTCATAAGAGATGTGTAGAAGGTTTCGATCCATGCTGTAGGGTTTATCTTTGGAAAGAGGAAGAGGTATTCCATGTTTTTCCGCATAGTCAAACAACAGAGATCGAGAGTGAAGATCCCATTCTCGCCAAGGCGCGATTATTCTGAGGTCCGGAGCAAGTGCTTTGAAAGCTAGCTCAAAACGCACCTGGTCGTTACCTTTACCGGTAGCACCGTGGCAAACTGCATCGGCACCCTCTTTTCGGGCAATTTCAATGTGACGTTTTGCAATAATGGGGCGTGCAAGCGATGTTCCAAGTAAATAACGGTCTTCATAAACGGCATTCGCTCTAATTGCCGGAAAAACGTAATCACGTGCGAACTCTTCACGTAAGTCCTCAATATAACATTTAGAAGCACCTGTTTTGCGAGCTTTTTCGTCAAGACCATCAAGCTCCTCTTCCTGACCGACATCGGCCGCGTAGCAGACGACTTCACATTGATATGTATCAATTAACCATTTTACTATTACCGATGTATCGAGTCCTCCGGAGTAGGCGAGTACAACTTTATTCACTTTTCCCATACGTTTCTCCTGGTCTGTTTATATTTGATAATTCATGTTTCTGTAATGAGCATAATATTTCGTTCTAAATTGAATCTGTTTTACTTTGTGCCCATTAGTATAGCCATGACTGCCTTTTGCACATGTAATCTGTTCTCTGCTTCGTCAAGTATAATTGAGTGCTCAGAATCAAGAACTTCGGCGGTAACCTCTTCACCTCTATGTGCCGGGAGGCAGTGCATCACAAGAGCATTTGGAGCATGGTTTTTAATAAGGTCCATGGTGATACAGTAACCGTCGAACTGACGTTTTCGTTCTTCAGCCATATTCTCCTGTCCCATGCTGGCCCACACATCGGTGTATAACACATCAGCATCTTTTGATGCCTCTTCGACAGAATTTGTAACGGTAACTGTTGCACCCGTTTTTTTAGCAAAATCCTGTGATTCAGCAACAACATCTTCATTAGGGGCAAAGCCATCAGGTGTTGCTATGGAGACATTCACACCCAGCATTGCGCCGCAAAGCATAAGAGAATGTGCCATATTATTCCCATCACCGATATAGGTCAGTTTCTTACCGGACAGGCAACCCATCTTCTCGTACATAGTAAAGTAGTCAGCCAGAGCCTGACAGGGGTGAAAGTCGTCAGTTAGCCCGTTGATTACAGGAACTGAACCAAACTGCGCAAAAGCCTCAGCTTTTGAATGCTCAAAGGTACGAATCATTATGCCGTCGATATAGCGTGATAAAACTGCTGCAGTATCGCTTAGTGGTTCTCCCCGTCCAAGCTGCATGTCATTTTTTCCTAAAAAGAGCCCGGCTCCACCGAGTTGATAAATGCCGGTTTCAAATGATACACGGGTACGTGTGGAACTTTTTTCAAAAATCATTCCAAGAACTTTACCCTTTAATAGATGATGTTTTTTTCCAGCCTTCTGCTGTTTTTTTAAAATACGGGTAAATCTGAAAAGCTCCGTTATTTCGCTATGCGATAGATCGCTGACCTTCAGTAGATGTTTTGTATGTATTACGGGAATTTTCATATTATTACCCCTGTTTCACAATATATTTAAATATATCGAGCCCTTTACGGAGCGTATCTTCGTCAATAGTTAATGGCGGCATAATTCGTAACACATTTTGTGCGGTACAGTTTATAACAAGCCCAGCCTCAAGACCTCGGTTTACAAATTCCATACCATTTTTATTAAGCTCAATTCCAATATGAAGTCCTTTACCGCGAATCTGTGTAATGTTCGGGCATTCGCTTTTCATCTGATTTAGAATAGAAAATGCAACTTCTGACATTTTATTAACATGATCCAGAAAACCATTCTTTGTAATGATATCAAACACAGCGCATATGCCGGCTGTTGCAAGCTGGTTGCCACCAAAAGTGGTCCCGTGAGAGCCAGCGCCGAGCAGTTCCAGTAACTTTTCCTGTGCATGCATTGCTCCTGCAGGAATTCCGTTTGCGAGCCCCTTTGCAAGTGTAATAATATCCGGCTTTATATTAAAGTGTTCATAGGCGAACAGAGTGCCGGTTCTTCCGATTCCGGTTTGTATCTCATCGGCAATGAAAAGAATATCGTTTTCTTGTGCAGTATTATAGACGAATTCGACAAACTCTTTGTCGGCTACATTAATACCGCCTTCACCCTGAATCAGCTCGGTTATGACTGCGCATACTTTTTTTTCGGATACTGTCTTTAAAAAGGCCTCTTTATCGTTAAAAGGCAGATATTCAAAACCCGGAACTATTGGTCCGAATCCGGTATGTATTTTTTTGTTACCAGTTGCCGACATTGCGCCAAAGGTTCGGCCGTGAAACGATTCTGAAAAAGAAATAATGGTATAGCAGTCACTGTCAATTGATTGCCCGTATTTACGTGCAAGCTTGATCGCAGCTTCGTTCGCTTCGGTTCCGCTGTTCACAAAGAGCGTACGCCCTTTGAACGAGTTATCAGAAATCGCTTTAGCAGCCAGCGCCTGTTTAGAGTTAAAATACCAGTTAGATGTATGGATTATTTCATCGATTTGTTTATGCAGAGCTTCAGTAAAATGGGGATTGCCATAACCCAGGTTAACTACTGAAATGCCAGAAAGAAAATCGATATACTCTTTTCCTGTACTGTCAAAGAGGAAAGATGCTTCACCGCGTACAAATTCAACCGGAAGGCGGTTTCCATAGTTCTGGAAAAGATACTCCTTATCGAGTTTCATAACGGTTTCTAAATTGTTCATCTGATCCTCCTCGGTTGTTTGACACAAACCTTCCATAAAATTAGCAAAATAGACATTGTTTATAAATGAGTGGTTATATGTCAATAATATTTCCACCCTGTTGAACTTCGTTCCTGATTTCAGGCTTGAAGTTGGGTAAAGGTCTTGCCTGGTATCGGCAAAATTTAATAATGCTGAAAAATTTCACAAACTATAAAAAAATTCGCCTCTTTTAAAAATAAATCGGTTATATATAATTAAGGAGAGCAGTCATCTTTGTTAAATTTTGATCACAAAGGGGTATTAGAATTAAGAATCATGGAAATGTTAAATAGAGATCAGGCGAGGGCTGCTGCTTTTTCGCGCACCCATTCGCTTATTATAGCCGGTGCTGGAACAGGTAAGACTTCGACATTAATTTCCAAAACTGCAGCTATTGTGACTGAGGGGGGTGCCGATCCGTCAAAGATTGCACTCTTAACCTTTAGTAAAAAAGCAGCATTCGAAATGCGCGAAAGACTGGAGAAGAGGCTACCGGGAGGAGTAGGTGAGATGTTTATAGGAACCTACCACTCTTTCTGTTACTGGGCCATGCATAAACATGAAAAAATTTTGTTTCAATATTTTGGATACAACCAGTTTCCGTCTCTATTAACACGGGAACAGGCATTGAAAATAAATGACGCTTTTTTTGAACAACATGGCCATCTTTTGTATGGTATTCCCTATAACCTGATACCACAGTTATCTCGGAAAATTTCTGCCGACATCAAATATCGCAAAAAGATAGAGGAGTTAACATGCTTCGAAACAGTGAGTACTATTTTGAAATATCCTGTTTTTTTTGGTGAAGGCAAACGTGCTATTGAGGCCTTTGAGTTTGATGATCTTATAGACTGGTGTAACAGGCTCTATTTGCTGGATTCGGATTTTAACGAGTGGATGTCAAAGTGTTTCGATTATTTGCTGGTGGATGAGTTCCAGGATACATCGGTGCGGAATTGCACTATGATAAAAAATCTTTTAGAGGGGGGGGCTGTTCTCTGTGCGGTTGGTGATGACTATCAATCCATTTACGGTTTTCGTCAGGCTTCACCGGAAATAATGATGCAGTTCGGTAAACATTTTGGACAGGTAGACCGGTTTTTTCTTACTGTAAATTACCGTTCGCATAAGGAGATCGTAGCAGTATCCAATCGTCTGATTCGTAAAAACCGGCGGCAAATACATAAGAGAATGGTTTCGCATCGTGGTTCCGGTGGTTGTGTGAAACTCTATTCTGTAAGTAGTTTTGATCAGGAGTGCGAACTGATAAGGGCTTTGCTCAATAAAAATAGTGGATACTCCTCCTGCGCTCTGCTTTTCAGGAATAACGCATACGGAGCAAAGCTTAAAAAGAATCTGATTGATGACATTGAGGAAGACCGCTGTCTGTTTTCAACCTTTCACTCATCTAAAGGGCTTGAATATGATCACGTAATACTTTGCGGACTGCATAATTCACAGGTGCCGTCACCCCTCAGTAACATTGCAGAAGAGCGGAGGCTGTTTTACGTAGCTTTAACAAGAGCCTCTCATAGGCTGGATATAATCAGCTACAGCGAGGAGTCCCGACCGCAGTTTATCGACGAGCTGAAACTCTCATGGTCGGGCTCTTCTTTGTCAAAAATCAGCTAAGTAGGCAATTTTGATGCTGTATTGTCATTATGACTTCAGTTCATCCTTTTTATCGTAGTTGCTAAAACTGGTTGCGATCATTTACATGGAGTATAGTGTATTTTTCAACTTTCATACGATGAATCTTTGTGCCGGATTTGCCGTTTGCAAGTCGCAAAGTAAAGGTTTCGATTACACCTTCGATTTGTATGTAGCGGTACTGGTGTTTGAAAATTTTATCGTAGTCATCCTTGTTAAGTTTCATCTCTACGGTTAGTTTATTATCGGTTGTAACAACAAGCTTTGTAAAGCGGGAACTGCCAACAAGGCGGATAATCCCTACTACAGTATATTTTTCACCACTTTCGATGTCGGCCGGTGAAAGTTTTACGTGTTTATTATCTTTTAAAGTCTGAATTTCACGAACGCTTGATGAGGCGCAACAGAGTGTAATTGTACATAATACAAGAGCGAGGATTACAAAGACTCTCTTGCAGAGAGCCTCTATAGAGTTCATTTTAAGAGGCTCGCTATAGTAGCAACTCTCATCATCTGCGGGCGTTTTCAGTAAATATTTTAGTAAAAGGTTTGTCGCAAAAAGTTTTCTACAGATCTTGATCAATTACGATACCCTCCCGCACGCTTGTAAGATTAATGTTCTCACCACGGCCGGCTCCCGTTGCAGTCTGTATAGAGTCCCATTCGGTCATGATTGCTATTGATCCGCCCGGTTTCAAACTGATTGCCGAAACCGGAGTTATGGGCGATTGTACGGTCAACTTGAATGTGCTATTTTCGTCTAAGTATCCGTATATATTGTCCGGTTGTTGTAAAAGGTTAGCCATGCGGTATGAGAGAAGAATTGTTTTGAAATCTGTAAAGTATCTGTTCTCTTCTTTCATAACAGTAGTTAAACCGTGATAGCTACCATCAGGGGTATCTATCAGTTTTTTGTATAGCGTGTGACCGCTTTTTGAGTGAATGCGAAGATATTGCATGAACGTATAAGAGAGTGAATAGTTGCCTATTGTGTTTTCCCAGACGCAAAGTCCAAGCCCGTTTCGGATGTTTCCATAGTAGTCCTGGTTGAACCAGTCAATTCGTGATAACCCGGGCGTTTTCAGGGTATAATGCTCAGCTGATTCGGCAAGAGCCTCGTCTATCCAGGTATCCATAGTCGAATTGCCATTTAGAAAACGGGAGCCAAAGTTTATCATGTGCTGAAACTCATGGGGTAGTGTGCGTAACATCTCTGCGTCGTCTGGTATGGGTTCCGGATTTTCTTCACTTACTGACCAGTTGTAGTTCATATAGAAAATTTCCATCTCATTAGAAGTATATCCTTCTGTGGGATAATATTCATCCAGATCTTCTTGGCTAAAGAGGTCGACTGAGTAAAAGAATCCCATGTACCTGTTATCCTGCATGTCGTAATAGAGAATTACAACTTTTCCGTTGCTGTCGACATCGGTGGGGTTTCCGAAACCGGTTAGCATTGCCGGGGAAACGGTATTGTCAAAGAATTTACCGATGGAGCTCCAGTCGCTGAATTCGCCATTGTAGCTATCCTGAACGTAAATAAGGCATTTGGAATCAGTGGCTCCATATTCCAGGCTTGCCGTTACAGTGATGAGTTCGTCATCGTTGTCGTAGGCGTAAAAGCTGTAGCTGGTATCTTCTTCTGAAAGGCCGCGAGCGGAGCGAGTTTTGCGTAAAATAGTAATATCCCGTCTATTCGGTGTTGATCCGGTCAACAGGTTTCGTCCTCGTATGTAGGCTGTTGGCGGTTCCTGTATTAATGAGCCGTTTTTTGATATCGCAGTCGATGGTGATGGCAATGAGCCAACGGGTTCGGCGACACCATTTCGAAGACCGCTTATGTTGGTTACAACCAGCGCCGTGACATCGTTACCCATTTGCTGCTCAACTAGAAGAACATCGGGTACATCAGGCACCGACGATGAACCACACGATGTGATGAACAGTATAATACAGGCGAGAGACAGAGGTAAGCCCATAAAGCTCTCCTTTAATAAATAGCTATTTTCAAACCTTAATAAATAGCTATTTTCCTTTCGGAAATCAAGAAATCAAGAAATTAAAAAAGAAAATTCCGAAAATTTAGTTCTGGTTACTGCTTTCTACCTAATTATCTTTCGGAAATTACTTTATTTAATATAAAACTCAGTCTGGATGGCTCATCAGCTCTAATTTTTACTGTTTGGTGATTTTAAAACATGAATTATCGTTTACAAATAGATCGACATATGTATCTGTTGTATTATGTCGCATTATAGATCGAATTTCAAAAGATGACCGTTGTGTTACGGGGGGGGGCGATCCGTTCGGATTGCTTTTTGTTAGTAACGGTTTTTATCTTGTAGTTTCGGGGGAAATATATGGATTTTTTAAAGCAGATGGTCGTTCAGTTACAGGAAGTCTTCAGCAAGCTGAATTCAACCAAAAAGATTATTATTGGAGCTGTGGGCGCACTGTTCATAATTTCGTTTATTGCACTTTTCAGTATCAGCAGTGAAACTCCTAAATCTGTTCTGTTTGCTGAATTGACGTCGAATGATTTCGGCCAGGTTACCAAGAAGCTTGAAGAGCTTGGTTATAACTATACAACAACCGGTACCACTGCGATTCATGTTGATCCTAAGGATCGCGAGGTAATTATGACTCGCCTTGCTCAGGAGGATATGATTCCGAAGGGTATTCCTGGTTGGCAATTGTTTGATGTCAGTAAATGGACCGAAACGGATCGTGAAATTGACGTTAAATATATGCGTGCCTTGCGTGGGTCTATTCAGAAACATATCGAATCTCTTCGACCTGTTGAAAAAGCCGATGTCGAAATTGCAATGACAAATGATGACCTCTATTCATCACCCGAAGCGACCTATACCGCAGCAGTTACCATCTACCTTGCTCCCGGTTATGAAACAATTGGTCAGAAATCCATCAAGGGTATCATGTACCTTGTTTCACGTGCAGTGGGCAGTAAACTTAAGCCTGAAAATGTAACCGTTACAAATGCTGACGGAAAGATAATCTCTGATTTCGATGATGACTTTAGCAGGGCTAAAGAAGAGATGAGTCTTATTGAGCAGCGACGAAAAATAAAGGAGAGGGATCGAGTTCGTTTACTGAAGGATATCCATAACGGGCTTGAACGTATATTCCCTGACCGTGTTCAGATAGTTAGCCTTAATCTTGAGTATAACTGGGATGCCATAACTGAGGATATTACCGAGTATTTTCCGGTGGAGATGGTTCCAGATGATCCTAACACTCCCTATTCCGAGCGTGTTGTGAAGGACTCTCTTGTCGTTTCTGAAAAAACTACAGATGAAAAATTTCAGGGACATGGCTGGAACCCGGAAGGACCAGCCGGAACCGAGGCTAACCGCCCTCCGGGATATAAGGCTGCCGATGACCAGTTTGCAAAATATGAGAAAAATGAAGATATCAAAAACCATAAAGTAAATGAAAAAAATACCAAAATAATCCAGGATCCATATGACATAGCAAATATATCTGTTTCAATAGCCATTGATGGCATTCAGGATTTGCCAAAAAAATCGGATGGTAGTTATGACCTTGACCCCACAAAGGATCCTGTTCAGATCCCTCTTACGCCTAAAGAGTTGAAAGAGGCCGAAGAGATTGTGAAGGCTGCTATTCAGTATAACAAGGTGCGTGGTGATCAGGTTGCAGTTAAGAATATAATGTTTGACCACTCAAAAGAGTGGGCAGGTATACGGGACGAACATTATCGCAAAGAACAGATGAAGCGCTTGGCTCTTGCAGCATTGATCGGACTCTTTGCGCTTTTCCTCGGATTTATTCTATTTCAGTCTATCCGCAAGGAGATGGAACGCCGTCGTCGTATTCGCGAAGAACAGCTTGCACTTGAGCAGCAGCGTATGCGTGAAGCAGCACTTCGTGCCGCTGAGGAGGAGGGTGTTGATGTTGAACTCTCTCTTGAAGATCGCGCACGTCTTGAGTTGCAGGAGAATGCAATGAACCTTGCAAAAGAGCGACCAGATGATGTTGCTCAGCTTTTACGGACATGGCTTGCTGAAGAATAGCGGTAAAAATGCCGATACTTTAGTGAGGTTTTCTATGAAAAACGGCATGGCGATAGACGTCTGCTGTTTTTCATAAACTCGATTAATAACCGAAAATTCCTGGATTTAGCGATATTTTCTTTCGTATGTGATTCCAGGAACCATAAAATGGATAATTATGCTACAATCTAAAAAGACACAGCTGACCGGTCGGCAAAAGGCGGCCATTTTTCTTGTTACTCTTGGTTCAGAGGTCTCGTCAGAGATCTTTAAGCATCTTCGAGAGGACGAGATAGAACAGCTGACTTTTGAGATTGCCCGTATTGATAAGGTAGAACCTGCTGAAAAGGACCAGGTTTTGATGGAATTCCAGGAGCTTATGATGGCTCAGGAGTTCATCACAAATGGTGGTATTGAGTATGCCCGCGAGGTTCTAGAGCGGGCCTTGGGAACACAGAAGTCCATTGATATTGTTAACCGGCTTACCTCCTCTTTGCAGGTTCGTCCTTTTGACTTTATCCGTCGTACCGACCCGAGTCATCTTTTGAACTTTATTGCAAACGAGCACCCTCAGACAATAGCTCTTATTCTGGCCTATCTTGATCCGCAGAAGGCGGCTCAGATATTATCATCTTTGAATCACGACATTCAGGCTGATGTTGCCAAGCGTATTGCGAAGATGGACCGTACTTCACCGGATGTACTGCGTGAGGTTGAACGGGTACTGGAGCGAAAACTTTCGACACTTGCCTCTGAAGACTATACTTCTGCAGGTGGTATTGATGCAATTGTTGAGGTACTTAACAATGTTGACCGTACAACAGAAAAGATTATTATAGAGGCATTGGAAGAGGATGATCCCGAGCTTGCAGAAGACATCAAGAAACGTATGTTTATCTTTGAAGATATCGTTCTTCTTGACGATCGTTCAATTCAGAAGGTATTGCGCGAGGTTGATAATAACGAATTAGGTAAGGCCCTCAAGGGTGTGGATGCCGATGTTCAGGAAAAAATATTTAAGAATATGTCAAAACGTGCAGCGTCATTATTGAAAGAGGACATGGATTTCATGGGACCTCTTCGTATTCGTGATGTAGAGGAATCACAACAGAAGATTGTAAACATTATTCGTAAACTTGAAGATTCCGGAGAGATTGTTGTTGCCCGAAGTGGTGAAGAGGAGCTTGTTGAGTAGATATGATAAAATTAGTATGGGTAGATCAGGAGGTGTTTCTTGGCTAAGTTAGTTTTTAAACCTATGGAAATTCATCAGACTGTAATACCAAAACAGATTGAATTGCCTGATAAATATCAGAAGAGCATTTTATCGGACGACGAGTATAAGGAATTTGAAGTCGATGCTGATGGTAACCCGGTTGATGTATATCAGGGGCCATCAATTGAAGAGATGGAAGCGGAACTTGAGCGTAACCGTCGTGAGGCCGAGGAAGATAGTCGTCGCATGCTTGAAGAGGCTCGTCTTGAAGCCGAGCGGATTGTAGAGGCGGGAAAGAATGATGCTTTTAACGAACTTAAGATCGCTCGTGAGCAGATAAAGAATGAGATGGAGCAGCAGCGTAAGGACTCTGATCGTGAAATTGAGCGTGGAAAATTCGAAGCTGAGAAGATGATTAAGGACGCAGAGCTTAAAGTTTCGATTATTGAACACGATGCCTATAAAAAGGGATATGACGCTGGTCGTGAAGAGGGTTACAAAGAGGGCGAATCGGAAGTTATGCGCCTTATTGACCGACTAGGAACGATTGTTTCAACAGCTGTTGATATTCGGGACGATATTATTAAATCATCAGAGAAAATGATGACCGAAATGATTCTGATGATTTCACGTAAGGTAATCAAGGACGAAATAGTCGAACGACGCGAGGTTGTTATTAATAATATAAAAGAGGCAATACGTCGAGTTAAGGATCGGGACCGCATTGATATACGTGTAAACTTTGCGGATCTGGATATGACAACGGCTCACAAAGATGAGTTGATCAAGATGATGGAGTCTCTTAAGAAGGTCAATATTTACGAAGATTCAAGAGTGGATCGTGGCGGTTGTATTATTGAAACCGATGTCGGATCAATTGATTCGCGTATTTCCACGCAGCTTGACACTATAGAAGAGGCCATAAGAAACACCAGTACAATGTAGCAGAAAAGGATGCGCTAGAAAGTATGATAAGGGTTTTACCACACGAAAAAGTAGATATTCTTTCAAAGTACTTTAAGGTACTTGAAGAGGTTGACTGTGTTCGGTTAACGGGATTTGTCGACAAGATTCAAGGGCTCTCTATAGAGAGTGTTGGGCCTAATGTGCGTTTTGGCGATGTATGCAAGATCATGACCAGCGAAAAGGAGTATATCTATGCGGAGGTAGTCGGCTTCAAGGCCAAGGATCGTCCGTTGTTGATGCCTATTGGAGACATGCAGGGCGTTCTTCCTGGAGCAGATGTTATATCTCTTGGAACTTCTCTTATGGCACCTGTTGGTGATGAAATTCTGGGACGTATTATTGATGGAATTGGAATGCCAATTGACGGGAAAGGGCCGATTATAACCGGACAGAAGTATCCTATTGATGGCACCCCCGTTAATCCTCTTCAGCGTCATAATGTGGAAGCTCCTCTTTCAACTGGCATTCGAGCGATTGACGGTTTAATGACGGTTGGACGTGGACAGCGGATTGGAATATTTTCCGGTTCAGGAGTCGGGAAGTCAACAACGCTTGGAATGATTGCACGTTATACGGATGCAGATATAAATGTAATTGCGCTTATTGGTGAGCGAGGTCGGGAAGTACGAGACTTTGTTTATAAGGAGCTCGGTGAAGAGGGGCTTAAGCGTTCAGTAGTAATAGTCGCTACATCAGATCAACCACCAATGATGCGTATTCGTGGAGCCTATCTTGCACATGCAATTGCTGAATATTTTCGTGACCAGGGTAAGGATGTGAATCTGCTTCTTGACTCTATCACCCGTTTTGCTATGGCACAACGAGAAAAGGGCCTTGCTGCTGGCGAGCCTTCCGCTTCGAAGGGTTACCCTCCATCAGTTTTTAACATGCTTGCCCGAATGATGGAGCGTTCTGGAAGCGGTATTAACGGTTCAATTTCAGCCTTTTATACAGTTCTGATCGAGGCTGACGACATGAATGATCCAATCGCAGATGCGGTTCGAGGAATATTGGATGGTCATATTATTCTTGATCGTGCCATTGCTAACAAGGGGCATTATCCGGCAATTGATGTACTCGCATCTCTTTCTCGTTGTATGAAAGATGTAACTACTCCCGAACACCAGCAGTTGGCACAGCAATTGCGTGAACTTATGGCTGCTTATAAAGATGTGGAAGACATGGTTATGCTAAATACATATGCACGCGGAACTAATCTGGTTGCCGACCGTGCAATAAACATGATAAACGATATAAATGCATTTTTACGTCAGAAGGTCGAGGATGAATCTTCATTAGAAAAAACTGTAGCTCTGTTGCATGCTTTACTGGACGTGCAGCCCTCTTCTCGTACCCGTAGATCGGATTATGTCTCTTCGGTAGGACGGTAAGTAGCGGCTTATGAAGAAATTCAAGTTCAGATTGCAGAAGCTTCTGGATATAAAGATGGCATTCGAGAAGCAGATTCAACACGAGCTTGCACGGGAAATTGGGAAGCAGAATCTTTTACGTGATAAGCAGCAGTTATTACGTGAAAGGGTTGAGGGGCAGCAGCATGCGTTTCATGAATCAATGAGGGGTACTGGTGGTAACTTTAACGACCTGAAGTCCTTCCACCGGTATTCGGAATATGCTGATATGGTCATAGCCTCTTCCGAAGCCGAGATAGAGGCTATGCAACCAAAAATAAATGAGATTCGATCACGCTTAATCGAGGCATCGAAAGAGCGTAAATCAATAGAAAAACTTAAAGAAAAAAAACACGATGAATGGAAATACGCGGTTAACCGTGCTGAAGAGAAAGAATTGGAAGAGATAAACATGCGGATATTTCATGATCAGCAGAGGAGGAACAGTTATGACACCTGATATGGTTAACGTAATGAACCGGATCAATGAGTTACAGAAACGCTTCGGGTTGCGACGTGAAAGGCAGGATTTAAAACCGTTCAAGGAGTATGTGACGGAGCAGAAGATTAATAATCAAACTGATCGTTCCACAATGCAGCCACAACCCAAAACAGCTGACATCGCGACTGAGGACACAATTATAAAGAATTTGATGAATATTAATCCAATGCTTTCTGAAGATGTTGGTCAGAATTCTATGCTAAAAGAGCGTGACATCATTATGAAAGAGGCGCTGAAATCATATAATCAAAACAGGCAATCTGTTACTGAAAGTTTTGATATAGGCCTGGATCGGGAGTAACAAATGAGAGTATCAGAAAAATCGAAAGTAATATATCTTTTAATCCTGATAATTTTTCTTCTTGCCGCTGGAATGTTCTGGTTGGATTACCTTGGGCTTGTTCACTTGAGCCGTTATTATCGACAGACATTTTCAGAGACATCAGAGTCGGTTCTGTATGCCGATGATGATGAGCCATCATTGATAAGGCGTGAAGAATTCTTGAAAGAGCAGGAGACCCTGAAAGAGAGGATAGCTGATCTTGACCGTCGTGAAGCAATAATCATAGAACGGGAGAAGGAGCTTCAGAAAGAGCAGGAACGTCTTGATGAAATATCCAAGGGTCTTGAACTTGAACAGAAGAAGTTTGAATCCGAAAAGGAACAGTATGCTGGTTACCGCAAAAACGTGGTCGACCTGGCGCAGAAGATACAGTCCATGCCACCTGACTCATCCGTGGGAATTATGATTAATTGGGAGGATCCGTTAATCATTGATGTGCTGCGTCAGATGGATCAGAATGCCGAAGCCGAAGGTGCCGTAAGTATAACATCATATCTGATTTCACTAATGCCCCGCGAAAAAGCAAGTCGCATCATGTACCTCATGACCCAGCTGTAACGGTATTGACGAAAGTTCGAAAGTTAAAGTTCGAAAGTTAAAGTTGGCAGAATCGGGGACGGAGGACAAGCAGCTAACGGTCAGTAACGGGGACAGTAACGGGGACGGAGGTTGTTCCAGGGCCCGTGTGCCCGTGTGTCTGTAGAAGTCGGACTGTAAATAGTGGGGACGGAGTTCGTTCCGAGATACAACAATACCAGGGACGGAGGTTGCTACAGAACAGCGTGTCGGTAATATCAGTGCAACGGCAATGGCTGCAGGGACAGAGGTTCAAGAATCAGTGAACATGGCAATAATCGCACTGGTGAGCATATCGCAGAGGCGGAGTTTTCGAATTGGTATTTTGTTAAGAATAAGGGAGAGTAATAACGAGAGTATACGTTATTATTATTTGGTAGAGCCTGAAATATATTTAGAATTTAAATATATTTCAGGCTCATAAATAACTGTACATGAATAAGGCACTTAAAATGTCATTAATAATCACTTCAACAAAGTTACCGTTCTAACAATTCTATTTTTTCAAAATTCTTTAATAATTTTTTTGAAGCTTTGTATGATTAAGTCTGTTCTCGAATTTTATCCTGATTATCAAAATTATCTATGGTGAATGAACTCTTTTTATCGGTATCTGACAGGGGAGTAATATAGACCTGGATTTCTTTAATAATTTTCAGG